>NZ_JBEPSI010000002.1:0-565981 GCF_040548745.1 Arthrobacter sp. 2762 | reverse complement strand
GCGGGCCGGGATGTGTTGCCCGGCGATTCCGGTCCGGGGGAGGACCTCGGAGGCCAGGGCGAGCCGGCGCCGGGCTTCGACGATACCGATCCGCAACCGGGCCCGCAGGAACTGCGCGGCATCCCGGTAGCCATCGTCCGCCACCGCGGCGGCGTCTGCCGCAGCAACAGGGTCTCCGGAGGCAGCAGCCGACCGCGCAGCACTAGCGGATCCACCGGCAGCATCGGACCCAGCAGCCGTGGCCGTCGCGGGGTTTGGTCCTCCTGCTGCTGCCGGGACCGCAGGGTCTGTGGTTGCGGGGTCTGTGGTTGCGGGGTCGGTCCAGCCTGTCTGCCATCCTGTGCCCGCCGCTGATGAGGGCCGTGCCTGCTGGGCTTGCGTGCGGGTCCGCTCCACGGCCTGCGCCGCGATGACTTGCAGGTACTCCACAGTGCGGGAGATCTCCTCCACCCGCCCGGCGAACCGCGAGGCCTCGGCAAACCCGAAGCTCAGAGCACCGGCCACAGTGACGGAACGCAAAGATTCCAACGCCTGGGCGCTTTCAGCCAGCGCACCCTCAATTCCCTGGGAAACGCTACGCCCAGGGTAACCGCCGAGTCCCGAGGAAAGAGGGCCGACTTCAGGGGCTACTTCATCAGGCTCAGAGACCGGCAGTGGTTTCACGCCGCGAAGCAGCTCGACTTCACGGTCCACCTCGTCAACGGGGGCTAAAGGCGGTGGTTTCAGGCCGCGAAGCAGCTTGACTTCACAGTCCACTTCACCAGGCTCAGAGACCGGCAGTGGTTTCAGGCCGCGAAGCAGCCAAATGCCCCTTGGGTTCTCCGAATCGGTGACTGCCGCCGTCGGGCTTTCCCAGCCGCCTTGGCCGTGGGCAGACATGGTGTGGCTTCCGAGGGGAAGGCGCCGGGGGCGCGCTCCGGCGCCAGACAGTGCTGCCCGTCGCGCCAGAATGTCCCCAATGCTTCCCATGAATAAACCCTCTCACCAGGCTCAGACATTATTAGCTCCCTCCCATTTCGAACCAGGAAACGCGGGAAACAGCGGCTATTTGCTAGTGACTTGCTCCCGCAGAATGTCAGCGTGGCCGCAGTGTTGTGCGAGCTCGCGCAGCATGTGCAGATACACCCAGCGGAGGGGGAGCGGGCCGCGTCGATTTCCGAGCACGAGGTCGTCCAGCCCTAAATCCGAAGCAGCCAGCCGTGATGACTCGCACGCTTCGCGATGTGCCTGCTGAATGCTTGCGATGGTGTCGGTGTTCTCGAGAATAAACGACTCGTCAGGCGTGGCAGGGATGCCGATTTCGCTGCGAGACCGGCACGAGATGGCCTCGTCGAACCACACCTTTTCCACGAACGTGGCGTGCTTTAGTAACCCCAAAAGGGTTGTTCGCGAAGGGACCAACGAGCGCCGCGCTTGCTCCTCCGTTAGCCCGTCCAGCGACTCGTAAAGTGCACGCCGATGCTCATCAAGGAATGCATCGAACTGGGAACGGACGTCGTGGTTGATGACATCCTCAGCGAAAGTCGGCGGGAAGGTGCTCATCCGAAAACCACCGTCCCGTCGTCGTCGATTCTCCAACCCGGGTTGTGCGCGATCTCCCAGATGATGCCGTTCGGATCCTTGACGTGGCCGTGGAAAATGCCCCCAAAAGCGCTGGACTGGGCGGGCTTCAGCACGGTTGCGCCGGCAGCTACCAGTTTGTCGATGGTGCTGGACACCTCTGCCGCGCTATCGACATTATGCGAAAGCGTCACGCCGGTGACGCTGCCCGTTGGAACGTCGCTGTTGAGGTCTTGGTCGAACTTTTCAGCATCGAACAGGCCAAGCATCAAGCCCGGTCCGACCTGGAAGAAAATGATCTCACCTGGCACGTCCATGAGCGGATCCCAACCGAGCCCGTCCTTGTAGAACGAACGGGCTCGATCGAGATCCGCCGTGGCAAACGTGATGAAATGCAGTCGCTGGTCCATACGGACATGCTAGCGACAGGGTACGACGGCGGGACTTAGCTAAGGTGCTGACGGGCGCCGTTGAGGTGGGAAGCCGGGGCCGCGAAGAGAGCGGAGACGTGGTCGCCAAGCTCGTTGACGTGCGTGTAGCCCGGGAACTTGCGGTGCGGAGCCGCTGCCTTCATGGCGTCGTCCAGCAGGGCCTTGACCACGAACACTACTGCGGCCGATGTCTGTTCCTTGGGCTCAGTCTTGTGGCCGGACTGGGCTGCCTCGAAGCCGTCTGCGACACCCAGAACCCATGCTTCGGAAGCGGCCTTAATTGCGGCGTAGCTGGCGCCGGATGCTGTGGGCTTGGCTGCAGCGACAGCCGAGACAATGGCCAGCCGTCCACGCGGGGATGCTTCCAAGTCGGAGTAGAACGCACGCGAGGTATTCCGGAGCGTCGTCATGATGCTGGTGTGCAGGACGTCCCAGTCCTCGTCCCTCTGTCCGACGATTCCCTCACCGCCACGCCAACCACCGACGAGGTGGATAAGCCCATCCACCGATCCGAACTCGCTCCTGACGGAACCTGCCAGGGCTTCGACCGACTCCGGGTCCGAAAGGTTGCAGGTGTAGGGCACCACACCGTCGTGGGAAGCGGCGAGTGACTCGAGGCGGGCGACGTCCAGATCCACGGCGGCCACACGGGCTCCCGAGGCAACCAGCGAACCGACCACGGCCTGACCGGCGGCACTGGTGGAACCCGCAACGACGACGTTGAGCGGCTGAGTGGATGGGGCGCCGGATGCCACGTCGTTGTGGTCATTCGTGATTGGCATGTGTGTCCTTCCAAAGGGAAAAGCTGGTCAGAAGGAGCCTACCGAGTGATCCAGAGTGGCTTATCAATAAACAGGTTGAGCGTAAGAACCTCTCATGCTCACGCACTGCTGACTCGGCCTAAGCCCACGGACGAGGTGGGCTTGGAAGTGGGAGGATGAATCTGTGGAACCCCTCTTCGACTTCCTTGGCAGTTACTGGTGGCTCATTTTTCCTATCGGCGGGATGGCTGGCGGGTGGGCAAGGTCGTGGTCCAAAGCAAGCGAGGAGCGCCATCGCCGCAAGGTGGAGCTGTACAAGCTGAAGAACCAGCTTGCGGTGCACGAGCAGGCTAACCAGGCCGAGGTTGTCTCCTTGATGGCAACGCACGACGCCGTGAGCCATAAGTGGCTGGACTACGAGCTGGACGTTGGGAAGCTCATCGATTACCCGCTGATGACCGACGTCCGCGAACCCCTTACTGTCGCATTTCTCCGCGCCAAAAAGGAAGCCGATGGATTGCGGCCCGCCGCGCCACAGGACATAACGACGCCGGCCCGGCTGGCTGAGTATCGTGCCGCTGTCCACGGCTTCGAACTCGCTTTCGATGTGGCCGAACGCGAAGCCAGGCGCATCAAGGACAGCAACTTCACCGGCCCGGAGCGTCAAAGACTGGCAACGGCGAGGAAACTCCTGCGGATCGCAGAAGATTCCGCAGCTACCCCGGCAGAACGGCAGACGGCGTACAAGCGTGCGCGCAAGGAACTCGATGGCCTGATCGTCCTTCCGGAGGCGACCGTTGCCGCGCTGGAAGGCAGAATCGCTGGAATGCTCGGCGCCCGACAAGACCCTGACACCGACGCGCGGATCGCCTGAAGTTCAGCCACTTGAAGCTCACTCCTTTGACGCGCAAGCGCTGTGTCTTCCCGACCTTCTTTGAATCCAAGGCGGCCGTTGTGCAACCAAAATAGGGTGCAGAAGGGCTGAACTCGGTCCAAACAAGGTCAGGACCGCAAGGCGTTCAGCTCAATCCCCATGACTGTCCGAACGATCGAGCCCCCGAGGTCGTCTTCCACATGGGTCATCCCGATGTGTTCGGCCACCCGCCGGGAGGCGATGTTGTCGGGGTGGATGATGGCCACGAGACGGTCGACACGAGCCTCGTCCCGGGCAAAATCAACGCAGGCTTGGGCAGCTTCCTTGGCGTAGCCTCGCCCCTGGAGGTCCGATCGCACGTGGTAGCCGACTTCCAGCTCGCGGCGCCCATTCACTGTTTGCCAGGTAAGCCCGCAGTCGCCCACAAAACCGCCGTCGTGCGTTTCCAGAATCCACAACCCGTACCCGTGGCGGGCGTAATTGGCCTCGTTCCAAGCAATCCAAGCCGCAGCTTCTTCCCGTGACTTCGGAGCGGGGTAGTACGCCATGACCTGAGGATCGCCGAGCATGTGTGCCATAGCCTCAAGATCGGCAGGCGTCATCTCGCGGAACCGCAGTCTGACCGTGGAAAGTGGGGGCATCTCCACAGCCTACAGACCGCAATTAGGCCAATGACCGCACCTCCACCGGCGTCAGCATCTCCCGTTCAAACCCAACAACGCGCCGCGGCCCATGCAGGATCACCTCATGAGTTTGGACATCACAGGTACTGGACGTGGAGACATGCAGTTTCACCAAGCCAGGCGTCACCACACGGGCAAGGTCCAACCCAGTGAAGGATGTCCGGTCGGCGTGGACAACAAATTCCACGACGCCGGACGCGCCGGCTTCCAGCTCTACCCGGGCGTAACCGATGAGCTCGCGCACGGGACGAACAACCTCGCCCACCGGGTCCTCCAAGTACAGCTGCACTACCTCAGCGCCAGCGCGGGCACCGGTATTCGTCACCGTACAACTGATGGTGACCGCGCCCGACGTCGTCATCGCGGGAGCGCTGCACCGGTGGTCTGAGAGCTCGAAGCCCGTATAGGACAGACCGTGCCCGAAGCCGAACAGCGGGGACGGGTCCAGTGCGCTGACTTCGGTAGGGCCGGACAACCGCGAGTGAAGGTAGGTTCCTGGTTGTCCGCCGGGGGAGCGGGGCACAGAAACGGGAAGTCTTCCGGAGGGATTGACGACGCCGGTCAGCACGTCCCAGAGTGCCTCGCCGCCCTCTTCGCCCGGGAAGAAACCTTGCACGATCGCATCAGCGCGTTCCACGAAGTCGCCGAGTGCATAAGGCCGGCCGCTGAGTACCACCACCACGGAACGGGTCCCGGATTCGGCGCAGGCGCTGAGGACTCGGTCCAGCATGTGGTGCTGGTCCCCGGGAAGGCGGAGATCGGCGGCGTCGTTTCCTTCACCTGACGTGCCCCGGCCGAACAGTCCGGCGTTGTCCCCAACCACCACAATGCAGGTATCAACGGAGGCGGCGGCATCGCAGGCTGCGGAAATCTCAGCCTCAGTGGCTGACTCACAATTCCCTGTCTCGGAACTCACCACGGAGTGGAAGCGCGAGGAAGCGACACCAGCAACTGTAGGAACGGAAATGCCCATCGGCACGTCCGGGTGGGAAGCCCCCACGTGGGCGTCAAAGGAGTAGCAACCGAGCATGGCGAAGGGGTCCTCGGCCAACGGCCCAACAACGCCAATCGTCCCGGAACCGGAAAGGGGCAATGCAGGCGACCCGGCAAAGGCCCGGTTGCTCAGCAGCACCACCGACTGTGCCGCGAGCTCACGGGCCAACGCCCGGTCCTCGGCAGAATCCAGGTCAATTGGGCCGGAAAGGGCAGCCGGCACCGCCGAGAAGTCCGGCGACAAAAGACCAAGCTCGGCCTTCTGGGCAAGAACTCGTCGAAGCGCCGAGTCAACAACGGATTCGTCCACGGCGCCCTCGCGAACGCGTGCTGCCAGCGGCTCACCGAAGCAGTTGACCGTGGGAAGTTCAACGTCGACGCCGGCCCGGAGAGCCAACACGGCGGCGTCACCGGAATCGGCCGCTATACCGTGCGTGACGTCAAGGAACGCGACCCCAAAGTAGTCGGCCACCACCGTGCCGGCGAAACCCCACTCCTCACGAAGGAGCCCAGTGAGAAGGGCGCGGTTCGCGGCGGCAGGTACGCCGTCGACGTCGGTATATGCGTGCATCACAGAGCGTGCGCCGCCGTGGCGGATCGCCATTTCAAACGGCGGCAGCATGACGTCGGCGAGTTCGCGGGGGCCCATGGAGACGGGGGCGTGGTTGCGGCCGGCCTGGGACGCCGAGTAGCCCACGAAGTGCTTGAGGGTGGCGACAATGCCGGTGGATTCGAGCCCTTGGACATAGGCAGTCGCGACCGTTCCCACCAGGTAGGGGTCCTCACCGATGGTTTCCTCGACGCGGCCCCACCGGAAATCGCGGACGACGTCGAGCACGGGTGCCAGTCCCTGGTGGACGCCCAAACTTCGCATGGAAGAGCCAATCCTGACCGCCATTTCCCGGATCAAAGTTGGGTTGAACGTGGCACCCCACGCCAGTGGGACCGGGAAAGCCGTTGCCTTCCACGCCGCCAAACCGGCCAGGCATTCCTCATGCACCTGCGCAGGGATGCCGAATCGGGAGGCTGCCATGATCTGTTCCTGTGCGGCCGCAAGTCGCCGGGCGCCCTCGGATGGGTCCACTGGGACGGTACCGTACATGCGAGTGATCTGGCCAAGCCCGTGGGAGATGACCTCGTCCCAGGAACGCGTATCGCCCGCCATCTGGCTCTGCAGCGGTGCCACGGAATCGCCGTCGCTGGAAGCATTGACCCACACGCCTACCAGTTGGGCGAGCTTTTCTTCCAAGGTCATTTCGCGGATGAGGTGTTCCACCACGTCCTGGGCGGGGACGCGGGCAAGTGCTTGCTGTTCAGCGGCGCCGCTGCTCACAGGCTTCTCCTTGGGTTGATTGGCGATTTTTAGAAACTATCAGAAACTTATGATTAGTTTCTAGGGATGAAATGTGTTGATTTACGAGCAGATTCTTCATAGCGTTGACGCAGCAGGGTGCAAAGAACGCCAGTTTGCACCGCTAAAGATCAGAAACTTTCGGACATCATCCAAGCCAGAACCTGTTGGAGAAACCTCATATGCAGACGTACAAAGTGGCAATCGTGGGAACGGGCGGGATCGCGGCTGTGCACGCGTCCAACCTGGCCCGCACCGAGAACAGGGCAGAGCTGGTGGCTGCATGCGACGTCGACGACGCGCGGCTGCAGGCCTTTGCTGATGAACACGGAATCGCCGGGCGATACCAAAGCCTCACCGAGTTGCTCGCCGAAGCCAAACCGGACATCGTGCACCTTTGCACTCCGCCAATGATGCACATCGATCAAGCCATCGAGTGCCTCGAAGCGGGAGTGCATGTCCTGTCCGAGAAGCCGCCAGCGCTCAGCCTCGCGGACTTCGACCGCCTCAACGACGCCGAAGCCCAAGGCGGCGCCCAGTTCTCCTGCGTGTTCCAGCACCGCTTTGGCGATGCCTCGGCCGCAGCACGTACCTTGATCGGCGGAAGCGACTTCGGACGTCCGCTCGTTGCCCGCTGCGATACCCTCTGGTACCGGCCGGATGAGTATTTCGAGCTGCCATGGCGGGGCACCTGGAAGGCGGAAGGCGGCGGTCCAACCATGGGCCACGGCATCCACCAGTTCGACCTCCTCCTGCACCTGCTCGGCCCGTGGGAAGAAGTCACGGCTATCGCATCCCGCCAGGCCCGGGCAACCTCCACCGAGGACCTCTCAGCTGCCTTGGTTCGCTTCGAAAATGGCGCCGCCGCCACTGTCATCAACTCCCTGCTCTCGCCCCGCGAAACCTCGGATATCCGCGTTGACTGCGAGTTCGCCACCATCGAGCTCAGCCACCTGTACGGCTACAGCACCAAGGACTGGACCATCACTGCGGCACCTGGCCATGAGGACCAAGTGACGGCCGCTTGGACTGCCGAACCTTTGGAGCGGGGCAGCGGCCACTCGGCACAATTCCTGGCGATGTATGACGCGCTCGACGCCGGACTCCCGCTCCCAGCCGGAGCCGACTCAGCGAGGCAAACACTTGAGTTCGCTGCCGCAATTTACGCCTCCGCGTTCACCGGAAAGCCGGTGCGGCGCGGGGAGATCGTCCCCGGCCACCCTTTTTATGCAGGCATGGATGGAGAGGGTCGCGGGACCCGCGTCCTTGCTTCCACTGCCCGCTCCTGAAACCCGCCGACTCAACGGAGAATCCATGATGACCTCAGCCCAAACAGCCCTGACCACCACCCTCAGCTATTCCGACGACGGCCGTTCCCTGACTTTTACAGTCGGCGGCCAGGACATTGCGAGCTATACGTACCGTCCAACTGACGATCAGTACGAAAGCCCCCGCCCCTTCTTCCACCCACTCACCACCTTGGAGGGCGACGAAGTCACCATCTCCCGTCCGTGGGACCACGTCTGGCACAAGGGACTCTCTTGGGCGTTGCCCAATGTGGGCGAGCACAACTTCTGGGGTGGGGCGACCTACACCCGCGAGACCGGCTACGCGAATCTGGAAAACAACGGGGCCATGAACCACGAAGCCTTCAGTTATATCGAGGAATCTGCCTCAACTATCACCGCCGCTGAGGCCCTGCTCTGGACTTCACAGCCAATAGAGCCTGATCAACAGGGTTTGCCCCTCATCCGGGAGCAGCGCCGTTTTGCCATCCAACTGCTGCCATCCGGAAATGCGTGGGCACTCCTTTTCGAAACCGAGATGAGCAACGTCTCCGGTGCCGAGATCGGTATCGGAAGCCCCACCACGGAAGGCCGGGATAACGCAGGGTACGGCGGTCTGTTCTGGCGCGGTCCGAGATCCTTCACCGGTGGCGAGTTCCGCTCTGAAGCCGGCACCGGGGCCGACGAGTTCATGGGAACGCGATCACCATGGATCGCGTTCACCGGGCAGCACGACGTCACCTGCCGGAAGTCGACCATCATGTTCGTGGAGGACCAAGCCAACGTGGGTGCGTCCAATCAATGGTTTGCCCGCTCGTCCATGTTCGCCTGCCTGGGTTCGGCGCCGTTCTTCAGCGAAGTAGTCCCGCTAAAGGTGGGAGAACCGCTCAAGTACAGGTACGCCGTCGTGATTTCCGATGGCGATATCGACGCAGACTCAGCCAGTGCGCTCGCCGGCGCGGCGCGGGACGCCTTGGATGGTTGGGCATAGTGTGCACTTCATTCCCGGGCGCGACTGCCGTGTCTGAAGTCAGCATCTACAACTGGCCGAGCCCGGACGGTGCGGCCGGCGGGTCCCCTCACATGCACACGGCCTCGACTGAGGCTTACATAGTCCTGCAGGGAACCGGCCGGCTGGAGACGCTGGACTCCCGTGGCTTCACTACTACTGACTTGGCGCCAGGCACAGTTGTTTGGTTCACTCCTGGGACTGTCCACCGCGCGATCAACGATTCCGGGGACCTCAAGGTGATGATCGTTATGCAGAATGCCGGTCTTCCCGAGAACGGCGATGCCGTGATGACCTTCCCGCCGGAGCACTTAGTGGACGCCGACGTGTACTCCCGCGCTGCGTTGCTTCCGTCCAAGGACGCCGACGGCGGTGACGCGGCTGCCGAGGCCGTTGCGCGTCGTCGTCGGGACCTGGCTTTGGAGGGATATCTGGAGTTGAAGGATGCTGTCATCAAATCCGGCGTTTCGGCGCTGGAGGAGTTTCATGCCGCCGCTGTCCGCTTGGTGAGTGGCAGGGCCGGAACGTGGCGGGGCTACTTGGCCGAAGGAGCCGCACGGCAGGCTGAGCTTACCCAGAGCAATTTGGACTCTCTCGAATCGATGGAAAGTTTCTACTTGCAAGACTCGAGGACTACGATAGGCGAACGGAAAACCCGGAGGATTTACGGCATGTGTGGCCGAATCCAAGCGTGGGAACTTTCCGAAACTATTGCTGCCGGGAGGTGATCCCGGGCCGAAAGGGGTGCGTTCCATGGTGACCAAGCAGGACTCTGGGCGGGCGACGATCAGCGAGATCGCCCGGGAAGCCGGAGTGTCCGTGCCCACGGTCTCCAAGGTCCTGAACGGTCACGCCCATGTCGCAGCCGCTACACGCGCCAGGGTGGAAGAAATCATCGCCAAGCGAGACTACGCCCGTCGCCCGGCCAAACGAAGCAAGAAGGCTGGCCTTGTTGACCTCGTGTTCCCCGGCTTGGCCTCGGAATGGGCGTGCGAAATCATTGAGGGCGTTGAGCGTGTGGCCCAGGAAGCCGGATATGGCACGGTGGTCAGCAGCCTGTCTCTGGACGGATCGCGGATTCGGCCGTGGCTGGCGAACCTCGCCGAGCGGAAGTCCGACGGCGTGCTGCTGGCGGTTTACGAACTGGACGCGAAGCAGATCCAGCGCATCAAGGCGCTCGGAATCCCTGTGATCCTGATCGATCCCGTAGGCCAGCCGGGCCCGGACCTCATGACTGTTGGTGCTGCGAACTGGGATGGCGCCTTCTCCGCAACTGAGCACCTCTTGAAACTCGGTCATAAGCGTATTGGCATGATCGGCGGCCGCGAGGACCTTCAGTGCAGCGGAGCCCGCGAGGACGGCTATCTGGCTGCTCTGCGCCGGGCCGGTGTTGACGCGGATTCCTCGTTGATGGTCCCCGGTGATTTCTCCACGGAATCCGGCGCGCGGGGCACTGAGGCTCTCCTGGCCCTGGATAACCGGCCCACTGCCATCTTCGCGGGCAATGACGCCCAAGCCCTCGGTGCATACCGTGCCGCTCGTTCTGCCGGGCTGCGCATTCCCGAAGATCTCTCCATCATCGGCTTCGATGACATTCCGGCCGCTGAATGGATCGAACCCGGCCTCACGACGGTCCGCCAGCCCGTGGTCCAGATGGCTGAGACGGCAATGCGCGCGCTGCTTCGGCATCTTGAAGGCGACGAGGAGTTGCCGCAGCGGATCGAGCTCGGAACGGAGCTTGTGGTGCGGGGTTCGACGGCGGCCCCACGTCCCTAAGAGTGCGCTGGGAGCTTAGCCCCGACCCATGCTCGTCGACGGGTCCTGGTCACCTTCGGAGGGGTCTGCCCGCAGTTCGTCCGGAGTACCATCCGGCAGACCTGCTGGTCCGGGGACGTCGCCCGTGGAGGCGGGAACGTCGTCGTCGGTTTCCATGCCTTGGCCAGTAGCGGCGTCGAATCCTGGCTCGTTCTGCCGTTCGCCGGCTTCGCTGGCAGCTGTATTGTGACGTGGGGTTGTCTGAGCGGCCTTGTCAGGCGATTCGGAGTCCATCGCGTTCGAACCTTCGCTGATGGAAGAGTGGACCTGGATGTCGTCGTCCTTCGCGCCGGGCTCGGGCACGTGTTGGTCGTCCACGGGATCGGAGGTGCCAGCCAGGTCTTCCATCGCGTTTTCGGCGGCTTTACGGATGCTGTCTTCAACGCCCATCAGATGTCTCCTTCGCACGAATCGTCCGGTGGCCGGACTCGGATAATAAAGTAAGCCTACTTACTTTCTGTCCAATGTGACACCCTGCCCGGATTGACAAAGTGGGTCCGGTTGGGTTGATGTATCTGCACGTCAACGCATGTCATGCCGCACTTTGTACCGTTGATCGTTGGACGATATGGTGTCTTCAGACCGTTTTGCAGAGGGCGGCGATATTCGCTCCTTTGCTGTCTGCTGGGGACGCTTTTCAGTCAGTAGGAACGTGCCACATGGTAAACCCCCGCCCCGAGCAGGAAGCTCTCCAGAATGGATATTTTCTGGATCTTGTCCTGGGTAGCGAAGATGTCGAGGCTTTTCTCGGCGATCTCGCTTCTTTCTCGGCAGAGAGCCTCTCACACCGCAAGTCGCCCGTGTATTGCGGCATCACAGTCCTTCGGCGCAAGAAGTCAGCGACGGCCGCCAGCAGCGATGACCGTGCCCGCGTCATGGACGAACTCCAAAACACCTTTGAAGGACCATGTCTTACGGCCATGGACAAGTTGACCTCCGTGTTGGTCCCGGACCTTCTTCGCGAACACCGGTGGCCGGAATATGTCCAGGTCGCCTCCCATCAGGGGCTTCGGTCCATCCTGAGCGTGCCGCTGTTGGTGGAAGGGGATACCCGCGCTGCCCTGAACCTCTACTCAGAGCGGACCCACGCATTCAGTGACGATGACGTGGAACGTGCCGAGGTATTCGCATCGCACGCTTCCAAGTCGCTACGGCTCGCGCTGAAGATCGCGCAGCTCAGCGATGCGCGGAACGATCTTGCCGCTGCGATGCAATCGCGCACAGTGATCGACCTGGCAGTTGGCGCGATCATGGCGCAGAACCACTGCAGTCAGGAGGAAGCGTTCACCATCCTGCGGACTGCCTCCAGCAACCGGAACATCAAGCTGCGGCATTTGGCCCAGTCGATCATCGCCGCCGTGTCCTCGGGGAAGGTTACGACGCACTTCGAGGAGTAGGGCGGGGAGACTACGAGGTGGGGCGGTGCCTCACCCCACCCGTGTCCAGGGATGGGCTGTACTGGTTGCCTTGCATGGGACGCAGTCACCGGACACGTGTTTCAAAACGAGTGTCTTCTCTTTGACGGCCCACTCATAGACCTCCTGAGCAGGCTTATCTTTCGCAATTGTCATTCGGTTCCCCTCATTGGACCACGTGTCTTCAACATGCGGCTCCACGGGTGCCGGGCACTCTGGCAGGGCTTTCTGATCAATGGTGAACTTGCCATCTTCCTTGAATTCCCAGCTGAACGTACCCGTGTTTTCACAGAGGAATTCCTGCTTAAAGTCGGGCACAACCTTCAGGACATCTTCCTTTGTGACTGTGGAAGTCCATGTCCCGACCAATGCTTGTTTTGGATCGGGCGCGGTTGCCGGCGCACAAGATACAAGCAGGATGGTGGGCAGAATCGCGAGCGGAGTCAACAATTTCAAAAGACGATGTGCATACATGGCCTATGTCTCCTCAGGTGCGTCATTCGCACCCCCGATTTGTCTGGAGCCCAGTCAGACGCAGATCTTCTTGGAACGAACGCTACTCCCGACGATTCTCTGGCACCAGAGCTCACATGGACGTAAGTGTCGCCGCCCAGGTGGCTGCCCTCAGGCGGACTTTCCGTCCGCCCCGCGAACGCGTTTCGTAACCCGAAGCAACTATGGAGCAGACTTGGGTGGGTGACGACGAATAGACCCCGACCCGGCCTCGCGATTGCTGCGCTGAGCCTCGGGACGGCGCTGAACCCGCTGAACTCGTCCATGATCGCGGTCGCGTTGGTAGTCCTGCGGGAGGATTTCGCGCTCGACGTCGCCACCGTTACCTGGGTGATCACGTCGTTCTACCTCGCTTCCGCGGCCGGACAGCCGCTCATGGGCAGGCTCGCGGACCGCTTCGGCCCCCGCCGCTTGTTCACTTTCGGCATGGCCTTGGTCGCGGTCACCTGCGCCATCGCACCGTTCCTTCCGAGCTTCGCTTTGGTGTGTGTGGCCCGCGCGCTGATGGCTGTAGGAACCGCGACCGCATATCCCTCAGCCGTCGTGATGGTCACCCAATTGAGCAAGCTTGCCAACTTGCCGTCGACCCGGCCGCTCGGCAGGATCCAAATGGCAAACACATCAGCCGCTGCCGTGGGCCCGGTGGTCGGCGGATTGTTGGTGAGCCTGGTCGGCTGGCAGGCCTTGTTCGCGATCAACGTGCCAATCGCGCTGGTTGCACTCATTGTGGTCCACAAGGCCGCGCCGGCCGACTCCGGTCGCGAAACGGGCAAGCTGTCGGCGCTGATCCGCGACTCCGACATCCCCGGCATCCTCGCATTCGTCACCTCGCTTATGCTCGCGATGATGGCGCTGCTCAACGTGATGCCCGCCTACCGATGGTGGCTCCTGGGTGCTGCGACAGTGATTGGCGCGCTTTTCGCGTGGCGCGAGCTGCGCTTCCGGCCTCCGTTCCTGGATCTCCGCCTGCTGGGCAGGAACCGGCCGCTGCTGCTGGTGTATTTGCTTTTCATCGTTTTCAGCGGCGTCTACTACTTTGCCTTCTTCGGACTGCCGCAGTTGCTGCAGGAGGCAGGTCATTACGACGCCGGTGTGGTGGGCCTGCTAATGCTGCCCCTTGCGGCGTTGTCGGTTGTGGTGACGCCACTGACGGTGCGGCTGATGGAGCGGTTCGGCGTGCGTTCTGTCTTGATCACCGGTGTGCTGATTCTGACCGTTGCGGCAACGGGTCTTGGCGCGCTCACGTTGTCTCTATGGGCGCCCTTGGTGTTCGTGCTGACCGCAATGATGGGCATTCCCTACGGGATGGTGAGCACGGCCTCGAACCAGGGGCTCTACGTTTCTGCACGCCCTGAAGAACGAGGAGTAGCGGCCGGAATTTTCCAGACCTGCCGCTACCTCGGCGCGATTACTGCAACCGTGCTGATTGGCGTTCTGTATGGCTCGGGCGTGAACCAAGCCAACTGGGGACTCATGGTGCTGGTGATGCTGGGCCTGAACGTCCTGGTGTTGGTGCTCGCCGTGATGTGGCGGAAGCCCACGGCGGACACACGGTGAAGGCCGACATCTAAAATCCTGACTTCCGCGACACGTTCCGGCATCCACTCCTACTCACCACTGCAATAGTTACGCCCCAATTGCAGGAGAAGTAGATGCTTGGACTCGAAAAAACCCCGGAAATCCTTACTAGCTCGCCCGTGCCGGAACTGTGGCTGCTGCTGGTTGCCATAGCCATTCTCGTGACTCTGGTGGTACTCGCCGCCGTGATGGTTTCGCGCTCGCTGTTGCCACTCTCTGCCATGTTGCACCGACGACGGCGTCGGAGGGGGCCGCGGCATCGCAGCTCCCGCAAACGTGAGTTGTCCCGGGGGAGGCACTAGCCCAATATCCCTACTACAGGCTCGATCCCAGGGGATGGGCCGACTCCGTGATCTTGTTTCCCAGTTCTGGACCAACGAACTGGACCTGCTGGCTTCAGATGCCGCCGCTCCAGCCCAACGGCGGAAGTTCACGAGGCGCAGGAGATCCCCGGAATGTAGCATTCGAAGGACCGGTCCCGTACGTGGCCGCCGCTGATGGCAGCGGGCACGTACGGATTTTCAGAAAGTGGAATGCGATGACAACCAGTGCAGATGGAACCGCCACCACCGTCAGCAAGACGTTCAGCCGCACCACGAAGGTGGCTACGACAATCGACGCCGACCCCGCCACAGTCTGGCGCATCTTGACCACCGCGGCCGACTACCCCCGATGGAACTCAACCATCGTTTCGTTGAAGGGTGAGGTCAAGCCCGGCTCGACCATCCAGCTGGTGTCAAAACTGGATCCCAGCCGCACGTTCAAACTCAAGGTCAAGGAGTTCGAACCCACCAGCCGCCTGGCGTGGGGCGACCCATTGGGCACCCGCGTCTACACCCTCACGGAAACCAATAGCGGGCAGACCATCTTCGAGATGAATGAACGCATCGGCGGGCCGATCTTTCCACTGTTTGCGAACAAGATCCCGTCCTTCGACGCGAGCTTCGAACAGTTCGCTGCCGACCTGAAAGCGGCTGCCGAGGCATCCATTTAGAAACCCTCGACGGCGGCAGTGCTGAGGATGACCAGCTGCTGGGTTGCCCTGGTCATCGCGACATAGCGGTCCACGGCTCCTTCGATGCCCGTCCCGAAATCCTCTGGATCAATCAGGACCACGAGGTCGAACTCGAGGCCTTTGGATAGTTCCGGCGCAAGCCACCGCAGTCGCGGCGACGCTGGGAGCGAGCCGCGTCCGGCGTCGTTCTTGCTGATGACGCAGGCGATGCCTTCGGCGTGCGCATCAAGCCACGTGGTGAGGATCGAGTCCAGGTCTGAAGCGGATCCGTGGATGACCGGGAGGTCGCTGCTCCGGATGGACGTGGGGACGTTGGCGTCGGGGAGGGCGGCCTTGATGACGGGTTCCGCTTCGGTCATGACTTCCTCGGGCGTGCGGTAGTTGATGCTGAGATGCGTCAGGTTGACGTTGCTCAGCCCGACGCGCTCCAGACGTTCCTGCCAGGTCTCAGTGAATCCATGCCTGGCTTGCGCGCGGTCACCGACGATCGTGAAGCTCCGCGACGGGCAGCGTTGCAGGAGCATCTGCCACTGGGCGTCGGTCAGTTCCTGCGCCTCGTCCACCACCACATGGGCGAAGGGGCCTGCGAGCTGGTCCGGGTCCGCGATCAACACTGACTCGTTCATGAGCTTCTCCTGCATGTCCTCGCCGCGCAGCATGGACATGACAAGCATTTCGGAATCGTTCGCGGCGACGAGGTCTTCCACGACGCGGTCCATGAGCTCACGCTCGGCAGCGGCTTCGGCCCTTTGGCGACGCCTACGCTTGGACGCTTCAGGATCGCCCAGCCGTTGGCGGGCCGCGTCCAGCAGGGGCAAGTCCGACACGGTCCATGCGTTCGGATTGGCCCGCTGAAGCTTCCCCACTTCATCAGCGCTGAGCCAAGGGGCGCACAGACGCAGGTACGCTGGCACCCGCCAAAGGTCGGCCACGAGATCCGTGTAATGAAGCAGCGGCCAGGCCCGGCTGAACGCTTCCACCAAATCCGGATTCTGCCCGAAGGACCGCAAAAGCAAGTCCTCCGGAACCTCGTCCGTATCGAACTTGTCCACCAAAATGGTGAGCACTTCCTCCCAGACCTCGTCGCGCGCCTCATTGTGGGGAGTGCCTGGTGTCGGTACGTCGAAAGCCTCGGCCCAGTCATCAGCGCTGAGCCACACGTCGGCCCAGGGCGTCTCGACTTCCAGGCCCTCCTTCGGCGGTGACTCGTAGAACCTGACGGCCGGCTCGATCGCCTTCACCAGATTCGCCGAAGACTTCAGACGGGCAACCTCGTCGTCGGCTTCAACTGCAGCGTCGGCTCCCTCAGGCACGAGGTCCCGAAGGGTGCAGGTCTGCACACCCTCTTCACCAAGGCTGGGAAGGACATCTGCAACGTATGCCAGGAAGGGCCGGTGGGGGCCGACGAACAGGACGCCGCCCCTGCGGTGACCGAGCCGGGGGTCCGAGTAGAGGAGATATGCTGCGCGGTGCAAGGCGACCACAGTCTTACCTGTACCGGGACCGCCGTCGACCACTAACGCACCCCGGGAAGATGCGCGGATGATGGCGTCCTGGTCCGCTTGGATGGTACCCAGCACGTCCCGCATCCGCGCCGAGCGGCTGCTGCCCAGGCTGGCGATGAAGGCTGAAAGGTCCTCAAGCGCAGCGGTGCCGCCGGGCAGTTCCGCGGAGGCCGGGTCTTCCGTGAATGCTTCGTCCCAATAGTCGGTAATCCGGCCCCGGGTCCAGCGATAACGACGGCGGGCCGCCAGCCCCATGGGGTTGGCGTGGGTGGCTCCGAAGAACGGCTCGGCGGCGGGCGAACGCCAATCGATCAGCAGCCGGCGGCCGTCACTGTCCGTGAGCCCGAGTCGTCCAATGTAGAGAGGTTCGGTGTCGCCGGCGGGGACGACCCGACCCAGGCAGAGGTCAAGTCCGAAGCGCCGCAGTGCACGAAGCCGCCCGGTTAGCCGGCGGGTTTCGACGTCCTTTTCCACGGCCTCCTGGCCGAAGCGGCTTGGGGCTTTGCGTATGGCATCGAGCTGATCGGAGAGCTCGGAGATGGTCTGCTCAAGGCTTTCAGCGATGGCTGCGAAGTGCTGCTCATCGGCAGCGATCAGGGCTGGATCTGCTTTGGGTGCGAGGTGCTCGGGAAGGTTGAACGCGCTGGTTGTGAGAGGCACGCTGTCAGCTCCTTTCTGGGCTGATGGCGCCGGAACCGCGCGTCTGAAACAGCGCGTACTCCCGGCGTCGGCTCTCAATTTTGCAGCAACCCCCGGGCCTTGCGGCAAGCCCCCCAGTGCCGTATAGATTGAAAGTGAGGAGACACAACGTGTCTCCTTTTTTCGTGCCTTTTGCTGGGAGGCCACGGTCCTCTCTTGACTTAAGAACTGAGTCGCCTCAGAATTGAGCTTACTCAGTTATATAGTTTCAGGAGAGCCACCATGAGAGCCTTCGTCCTCAATAAGTACAAAGAACCCCTGCAGGAGGTTGACGTTCCCGAGCCAGTGGTCGGCGAGCATGACGTGCTGGTGCAGGTAACGGCGTCCAGCATGAACCAGCTGGACGAGAAGATCCGCCAGGGGGAGTTCAAGCAGGTCCTTCCTTACAGGCTGCCGCTGATCCTTGGCAATGACCTCGCCGGAGTCGTAGTGAGCGTCGGTGCGAAAGTACAGTCATTCAAGCCAGGGGATGACGTGTTCGCCCGCCCGCATCAGGATCGCATCGGCACGTTTGCCGAGCGGATCGCTGTGGCCGAGGCAGACCTTGCCATCAAGCCGGCGTCGATCAGCATGGAGGAAGCGGGATCCCTGCCACTGGTGGCCTTGACCGCGTGGCAGGCACTCGTTGAACGCGGCCAGGTTGTCCCGGGTCAGAAGGTCCTGATTCACGCGGGAGCTGGGGGAGTGGGCTCCATCGCGATCCAGCTTGCCAAGTATCTTGGGGCAACCGTTGCCACGACGGTCAGCGCAGGGAACGCGGACTTTGTTCGCGAGCTCGGGGCGGACGTGGTCATTGATTACCGGACGGAGGACTTTGCGGAGATCCTCCATGGCTACGATCTGGTTCTGGACAGCCTCGGCGGCGAGAATCTGGAGCGATCACTGAAGGTCCTCAAGCCCGGCGGCAAGGCCATCGGCATTTCAGGCCCTCCGGATCCCGCCTTTGCCCAAGAGCTCGGAGCAAACGCCCTGATGAAGGCCGCTGTGGCGCTTATTAGTGCTGGCATCCGGCGTAAAGCGCGTCGTCTCGGCGTCACCTATGAGTTTCTCTTCATGCGCGCCAACGGCAGCCAGCTCCGGGAGATTGCGGCGCTCATCGACGCCGGGGAAATCCGCCCCGTGGTGGGTCGGGTAGTCCCGTTCGACCAGACGCCGGACGTCCTTGCCGAGCTGGAAAAGGGTGGCGTCCGCGGCAAAACAGTCGTCAGTCACTGAATCAATCAACTAGTCAGGAACAAGCAACATGAGCAATGTCATCACCGCCTACAAAGACGCACCAGTCAGCACAGTTACCGCTGGCGGCGTCAGCTACAGTTACCGTGAGCTGGGCCCGAAGGGTGGAACCCCCGTCGTCTTCCTGGTTCACCTTGCCGCGACAATGGACAACTGGGACCCGCGCGTCATCGACCCCATCGCCGACAAGCACCACGTGATCACCTTCAGCAACCGTGGTGTCGGTGCCACAACCGGCAGCGTTCCTGGCACGATCGAGGAGATGGCGGAGGACGCCGCGACCTTCATCAAGGCGCTCGGGTACCAGAAAGTAGACCTCTTTGGGTTCTCACTCGGAGGCATGATTGCCCAGGCTTTGGTGGTCAAGTACCCGGAGCTGGTACGGAAGCTCGTCCTTGCCGGAACAGGTCCTGCGGGCGGGAAGGACATCGACAAGGTGGCTCGCGCCACCTACTACGACGTCCTGCGGGCCACCCTGACCCGGCAGGACCCCAAGGAATTCCTGTTCTTCAACCGCAATGCCGCTGGCAAGCCTGCCGCGAGGGCATTTATCCAGCGGCTCAAAGAGCGCACCACCAACCTGGACGCGCCCATTAAGACCAAGGCTTTCCAGACGCAGCTGAAGGCCATCAAGAAGTGGGGCCGCACGGAACCGGCCAACCTGGGCGCGATCACCCAGCCGACACTCATCGCCAACGGTGACAATGACCGTATGGTTCCGTCCCGGCTCTCCGATGATATGCACCTCCGGATTCCGGGCAGTGAACTGGTCATCTACCCGGATTCAGGGCACGGCGGGATCTTCCAATACCACCAGGAGTTCGTCCCCGTCGCCCTCGAATTCCTGGGCCGCTGATACGGTATTTGAATGCAGGCTGTGCCCCAGACCCTTGGCCGACGTGAGCGGAATAAGCAGGAGAAGCTAGACCGCATCACCGCTGCGGCCCGCGAGCTCTTCACCCAGTACGGCGTAGACGAGGTCACCACTCAGCAAGTGGCCGAAAAGGCCGACGTCGGATCGGGAACCTTGTTCTTGTACGCCAAGACGAAGGCGGAGCTGCTTCTCCTGGTCCACAACGTCAAATACGCTGAAGCGCTCAACTCGGGTGTCGCCGCCGCGGAACAGGAAGAAGCTGTCCTGGACGGGATCATGGCGATCATCCGACCCATCATCAAATGCAACCGGGTCCAGATCGAGAACGGCCGGACCTACCTGAAAGAGATCGTCTTCGGTGATCCCAGCGAGCCCCACCACGCGGAGGCGCTTGCGCTGACCATCCGCACGGAAGCTGCAATCGCAGAGGTGCTGGGTCGGGATGAGCAATTGATGGCCAGGGATCCGGGGAAGATTGCCCGTGTCATCTCGGCGATCATGTTCGTCAGCATGAGCTCCTCTGCCAATAGCGGTCTCACCGACGAGCAAGTCGGAGATGAGATCCGGGATCAGATCAACGTGGTTTTGGCCGCTGGGAGCTAGCGACGCTAACTGGATATCTGGCAGTATCTGCCCCCATGAATGAATTGCCCCTTGTAACCGCCCTACCCGAACGCATGCAAATGTGAAATGTTCAGACCATGACGGACGACGATCTAACTGAACTTCGCGCACAGGCAGACCAGGGCGGCCAGGATGCCATTGACCAGCTTGTGGAACTGGCTGCCGAACGGGGCGACCTTGAGGAACTGCGTCGTTTTGCCGTGCAGGGGAGTAGCGACGCAGTGGACCTCCTCATTGAGCTTGCCTCAGAACGTGGCGATGTGGAGGAACTTCGACGCCTCGCGGACGGCGGAAGCCGAACAGCAGCCGAGGTTCTCGCCGAGCTCGAAGAAGAATACGGCCCGGAATGAAAGCCCTTAGCGGCAGACTTGCTTGGGGTTATAGCCGAGGCAATTTACGGTCAACGCGGTACGCCGAAAAGACAAGGACGCTCAATCCCAGGAGTACCGCACCGTAGTAATAGAGGACGCCGGGAAACCCAAGGTGCACCCCTAGTACGCCACTGAGAAACAGCTGCGCGGCGATACCGACCAGAATGAAAATGGCGGCCAGGCGCCCAATCTTCGTGCCCTTGGACAGGCCGGTGCCGCGGGGTACGCCCGCCACGAAGTCAGACACACTGAACTGATCGCCCAGGCTCAGACTCTTTTCATTGGCTTCTTTGAGGAGTCCGGGAATCATGTTTTCAGCGACTCCCCGTCGCCTCAATGCATACACAAGATCTTGCTGAGCGCTGGTTTTCATCGAGTTACTCCATTCCCTCCTCATGCGGTTAGACAACATCCTTGGTTCGGTTTCTCCAGATACCGATCACACAAGGAATAAGGATCCATATGACAGCTGAAGATGCGGCAGCTGCAGCGTTGCCGCCTTCAGTCAGAACGTTGGTGAAGGTGGCTGATTGAAGAAATGGCGTGGCATCTCCAGCGACCAAACCAATCAACGAGTCGAACACAAAAGACTGAAACAGCACAAAGACAATCGCGAGTGGCGTAGACAGGAGCGCGGAAGCGACAGCTGCCCCGGACATGACGCCAACCAGAGTGGCACAAACCAGTAGCCAGACACTCCTGCTCAGGCTTCCAAACATGATGTCCGAGCTCGTGAAAACGGAGAAGCCTGCCGATACGACGAATGCCACAGCACAAATCACCAGCATTGTGGCGAGACCAAAGATTGCCACAGCGATGTACTTTGCAAGAAGCAACACTCCCCGCCTTGGCTGTAATACGAAGAACTTCACGTTGTCGCGGTGCTGCCAGTCGGAGGTAATCGCGAGAATCGAAATAATTGGCGCGCCTATGCCAGCGGGCAACGCCAACGCAGCAAGCATCATGGACATGTCAATCGGCTCATTGCGGCTCGCTGAGACGGCCACGAACGCGACGATCATCAGGATGCCGAGAAGCGTCATGCTAAATAGAAGCCATCGTGAGCTGCGGGTATTTATGAGTTTTCGCATTTCGACGTAGACGGCAACGCCGATGGGGTTCGATACCGGACTGCTGATGCCGCTCATTTCCCCTCCTCCGTCCTGGAGACCGCTGCAAACTCCGGGGAAGTCAGTTCACTGTAGTAACTTTCCAATGATTCCACCGGCTTTCTGTGCAACAGGCTCACTTGGATGCCATTCCTCCAAAGGATTTCACCGATGCGCTCCGGTGATGACATGACTGAAATTCGCTCACTGGCGGAATGAGGGGCCTCGGCCAGTGCAATTCCCTCGGCCTGCAGGACTCGCCTGATTTCAGACCTGTGAGGGCCATCGACTTCAGTGACTTCCGTTCCTCCCAGGTCTCCTATGGAGGAGTTGGAGATCACGCGGCCGCGGTCAATGATGACTACGCGATCTACGTAGGACTCAAGCTCGTTCAGCAAATGGCTTGAGATGAGAACGGCACCACCGCCTGCGGCAAATCGACGGATGGTTGCCTTAAGCCAGCTCATTCCCTCGACGTCCAACCCGTTGGCTGGTTCGTCCAGGACGAGGTACTTGGGATCTCCCAGAAGTGCGATGGCCAAACTAAGGCGTTGGCGCATGCCCAGGGACAGGGACCGTACTTTTCGACGACCCGCGATGGCTAGACCTACGGACTCAAGAACGGCATCCACCCTCTGAATGGGAAGCCCCATCATTGCGGCGGTCAGGGTGACTGTTTCGCGGGCCGACCTGCCGGGATGGTGCGCCGAAGGGTCAAGCAGGAAGCCTATCTGTTCCCCTGGGTTCAGCAGTTCGTGGAAGGGCGAGCCAGCAATCGTAATGGAGCCGGCATCCGGCCGGGTCAGGCCCGCGATCATTCTGAGCGTGGTGGATTTCCCGGACCCGTTTGGCCCGATGAACCCGGTAATCGTCCCTGGAGCGCAGCTAAAGCTCAACTCGTGGACGGCCTTTATGTTTCCGAAAGACTTCGAGATGTTTTCCAGTCTCAGGGTCATAAGAGCGTATCCCGTGAATTCATGAAGTCCCCCTTTCAATACACCCACTATGAGTGCATTGCTGATTTAGTACGAATTGTTTGTAGAGGTACGACGCCGGACCCGCCTTCCTGAATTGCCTTAGCTAACGCTGACCAGGACTTGGTCGATGCGCGCCAGAAGGCCCGGCCAGCCGTTGCCCATACCTTCAATGGCTTGCCGTCCCATGGGGGTGTCCAGGTTGAAGCCGGCGTGCTCGAAGTGAAGGATGGTGCCGGTTTCGGTGGACTCCAAAGCCCAGGTAATGGTGGTGTCCAGGACGCCCTCGGCGAAGACGAACGTGATGGAGGTGCCGGGTTCGACGGCGGTGACTTCGCATTGCTGCTGGCCCCAGCCGCCCATATCCATGGTGAAGCGGTGGCCCACCACGGGTTCGATGTCGCCGGCAGCCCACCAGCGGGCGAGCAGTTCCGGAGTGGTCAGCGCAGCCCACACTGCCTCTTTGGGGTGCGGGAAGGTGCGCTCGAGCCTGATGGCGTTTTCGGTCATGGAGTGTTTTCCTCATCCAATAGTTCGGCCAGGGCGTCGAGCCTCTGGTTCCAATATTGCTCGTAGTGCTTCAGCCAGTTGCTGGCTTCCCGCAGGCCCTCGGCCTCAAGGTGATAGATCCTGTTCCGGCCTTGCCGTTCCTCACGGATCAAGCCGGCTTCCCGCAGGACCGCCAAATGCTCGGACGCTGAAGAGCGGCTGAGGTCCAGGCGGCCCGTGAGATCGCCCGCCGTCAAGGGACCCTCACGGAGGCTATCGAGGATGGTACGCCGTGAAGGGTTCGCGAGGGCGCCGAAAACGTCGGGAAGCACTCGATGATGATATGTCGGAAATTTCCGAAATGACAACCCGGGCAGGACTTGCAGGTGAAACCGGAAGGGAGATCAGACCAGCGCGGTCATGATGTTCCAGCCTTCTCCGATCTGTTTCCGCGGCTCCAGATGACGGCTTCCAATGCCGGGATAGAGCCAGAGGACGCCGTTGGTATCCCGTGCGATGATCTGCGAGTAACCCACGTAATTGTTGTCGAAGTTGCCGGTGGCGATGATTGCTGTCATGGTGTTCCAGCCTTCGCCCACTTGCATCCGCGGTAGCCACCCACCGGTGCCGTTTCCCGGGTAGAGCCAGAGGCGGCCGCTGGTGTCCCGGGCAAGGAGGTCCATTTTCCGGTCCTCGTTGAAATCGCCGCGACCGATCAGAGCAGTCATCACGTTCCAGCCCTCGCCGATTTGGAACCGGGGGAGCCAGCCGCCCTGGTGATCTCCTGGATACAACCAGAGGCGCCCTTCCGCATCGCGGGCCATAAGATCTGCCATGTAGTCGCCGTTGAAGTCCCCAGGTCCCACCAGGGCAGTCATGACGTTCCAGCCGACACCCACCTGCATCCGGGGCTTGAGAGTTCCACCGCCTGTGCCCGGGTAGAGCCACAAATCGCCATTGGCGTCCCTGGCCAGGAGGTCGTCCGTGAACTCGCTTTGGAACTTGCCCGGGCCGACTATTGCCGTCATCACGTTCCAGCCCTGGCCCATCTTGAAACGGGGCTTCTTCCAGCCGCCAAGGCCATCACCCGGGTACACCCAGAGGTCGCCTGCTGTGTCGCGGGCAAGAACGTCGTGAAAGTAGCTGGTATTGATGGTGACGTAGTCCCAGTTGTTGTTGGGAACGCTCAAAGCCCGGGTGGCGGTCTTGTCTGCCTGGGCAGGAACCACTGCGAGGCCTAAGAAAAAGACCGCAACCATGGCCACAGCTGCGCCAAGGAAAAGTGGGCGCCTCCGGCTTCGAGCCCTTCGCAATGCAGTAGTGCGCCGTGCAGTAGTAGTCGACCTTGATCGGAACATCACTGTTACCCCCATTAGCAACATAGCCATCACGCGATGGACCGGAGCTTATCCGGATCGCCGAAGTTTTGTTAGGGGCTGACGGAAAGCCCTGTCATCCTATAGACATTCAGGTTTCACCGGTCGGGACGGAATCGAGGAGCAATGAGGCGGGTTCGCTACTTCACAGCGGCAGCAGCGGTTGCCGTCCTGTTACTCACCGGCTGCACCGGAACAGCGGACCCCAGCGCCCCGCCGTCGAGCCCGTCAGCAATCCCCACAGGCACGGCGTCCGCCTCATCGACAGGTTCGCCGTCCGCAACGCCGCCGGCGGTGTTAGCCAAACTCCCCAGGATTCCCTGGGACGGTGGTCCCGGTTTCTATAAGAAGTTCAGCAAGGCCGACGCAGCAGGGTGGGACGACCCGGGCTTCTTCCCCATCGGAGTTTGGTACGCATCGGGTAACGGCGAGCAGATGCAGTTCGACAAAGCGCATGGCATCAATTTCTACGTCCAACTGAACCCGGACACTGACTATGCCCTCTTCGATCAGCACGGCATGTTCTCGCTGATGAAAGTGAAGAACGCACCGGAGAACTGGGCGCAGCTGCCGGGCAACTACATCGACGATGAGGTGGATGGCCGGTTCGGTTGGGATGAGGGCGTAGCCCACATGAACCAGACCATCGCAGAGTTGAAGGCCAAGGAGGAGGGCCGGTTTACCTACGCGAACTGGACTCCATCCCTCATCAGCTACGACGCGCCGATGGACATCACCAAGCGCTATTGGGAGACCGTGGATGTGTCCTCGACGTCCAACTACTACTACGCAGGTGCCTGCCGCGATTGGCGGCTTCGCACGCCGCAGGGATACAACCCGACGACGACGGCCACCTGCCAGACGTCGTCCGCGTACGCGAAAGCCATGCAGGTCATGCAGGAGGTCAACGCCGCGAGGGGTGTGTACTCGCCCATCTGGATGGTCCCGACCGTGCTTAGCCCGGAAGGTGAGCATGACCTGTCGGACCAGATGACGCCCGACCGGGTGAAGGCACAGGTGTGGGCGATGCTCATCCACGAGTCGCGCGGTATCGTCTGGTTCACCCAGTCACCTGGGGGTGGCGCCGATAACCCGTGCATGTCCGGAGATGCGCTCGCCGATGTCCGCATCCACAACACCGCCTGCTCCCGGGATCAGGTGCAGGCCATGGGTGAGATCAACGCAGAAGTGAAGGCCCTGGCGCCAGTTCTGAACACGCAGAGCTATGTGTGGAACTTCGGTGATGGGCTGGACACCATGCTGAAAAGCTACAACGGGGACGCCTACATTTTCGCGATGACGCAGGACGCGCAGACCGGGCAACGGACCTTCACCCTGCCACCGGGTGTCACTCCCAAGACGGTTGACGTGGTGAACGAGAACCGCACCATCGCCGTCAAGGACGGGAAGTTTACGGATGACTTCCCCGTTGAATCCACCCACCATGTTTACAAGGTGAGGCTGTAGGGCGCTGCCCGCGTGTTCAGTCCTGTGCATTTCGTTGCCCTCCGCAGTGCAACCGCAAGAAACTCCTTGAGGAAACCCACTCAATGAGGAGCCTCACTTGCACCCACGAACCTTGGCCAGGCGTCTGGCCGCAACCACCGCATCTGCAGCGCTCGTAGCTGCCACACTGGTAGCCGCCGGAGTCGCAGCCAGCCCCGCAGCAACTGCAGCCGAACTGCCTCCGCCGCCCACCGGCGTCGTGTATGCCAGCGACGTTCCATGGTCCAGCATGACGAACGGCTGGGGGCCGGCCGAACTGAACATGAGCAACGGCGGCCAAGCGCTCGCGGACGCCAATCGTGCGCCGCTGACCATCGGCGGCACCGTGTATGCGAAGGGCCTTGGCACCCACGCGGCGTCGTCCATTACGTATAACCTCGGCGGGCAGTGCCGGCAGTTCCTCGCCCAGGTGGGTGTGGACGATACCCAGGGTGACCGGGGCCGTGTGGACTTCAAGGTCCTGGTGGATGGCGTGGAGCGTTTCGCGGGGGAGCGGAAGGGAACGGACGGAGCCCTGCCCGTCAACGTGGATCTGCGGGGCGGCACCACGCTGCAGCTCAAGGTGGAGGCCGGCCCGGAAGGGAATGGCAACGATCACGCCGACTGGGCTGATGCCAAGATCAACTGCTCCGACGCATTCCTTGCCGCGCCGTTGCGTATGGAGGGCTCAGCCGGGACGAACCTCAACTCGCTTGTCCCGGGAACCCCGGCGACCGTCGTCGTGCGTGATCTGCAGCCGTTGAGCCCCGTCAGTCTCAGCCTGCGAGGCGAAAACGTGGCCGACGCCGTTGCTGACGCCACCGGCGTTGCGACCATCACCTTCGTGGTGCCTGCTGGAGCCGCAGGCGGGACGACGGAACTCGTCGCCACCGGCACGGGTCCCTTCGACGTGGCCACCACGGGCAGGATCGGCGCGCTGATCGTGCAGATCAGCGATGCGAAGTTCTACGTGGACTGCTCGGCGGCTACTCCAGGCGACGGCAGCCAATCCAGCCCGTTCAACTCGATCGCTCAGGTCAACGGCCACGGCGCGTTCAACGCCGGCGAATCGGTCCTCTTCAGGGCAGGCACGGACTGCACCGGCGCGCTCACGCCGGCGGGCACCGGCGTCGCGGACCACCCGATCACTCTTTCGAGCTACGGCGATGGCGGCAAGCCCACCATCAACGGCAACGGCGCGGTGGCAGCCATCCAGATCACCAACGCCAGCCACTGGACGGTCAGCGGACTGCATGTGGTGAACCCGTCGGACACTCCGGTGCGCAGGGTGGGCATCCTCTTTGAGAACAGCGGAACGGCACAGACCGCCGGAATCGTGGTCACGGGAAACCATGTGGAAGACGTGGCTGGCTGGCGCAACAAGGCCACGAACGGCGCCGGCTTTGCCCAGTCTGCCGGCATCATGGTGCGCACCTGGGGCAAGGGCTCGGTGGACGGCATCACCATCACTGACAACGAGGTGAACGATGCCGCCGGCGGTGGCGTGAAGATCTCCGCTCCGGACACCACCGAGCGCTACAACACCAAGGTTTACGTGGCGCGCAACAAGATTCATGACGTGGGCGGCGACGCGATCGTGATCCACAACTCCGACGCACCGCTCATCGAGTACAACAGCGGACTCAACCTCGGCCAAGGCGCCCACCCCTATGAAGGCGGCAACTTCGCCGGCATGTGGCCGTACAACTCCAAGAACCCTGTATTCCAGTTCAACGTTGTGGGCAACAGCACCACTTCTGTGTACGACTCCACGGCCTGGGACTGCGACATGAAAATCGTGGGAACCTGCCTCTTCCAGTACAACTATTCGTACGGGAACGCGGGCGGCTTCCACCTGAACTGCGTCTCGAACTGCGGCGGTGGTGCCACCGCGGCGAACGTGGTGCTGCGGTACAACATCGCCCAGGACGACTGCCGCTTGGGCGGAAGCAGCAGCGGCACGGGCAAGCACTACATCTACAACAACACGTTCTATTGCCCGTCGCGCGTCTTCCTGGACGACATGACCGGCCCGCGCGAGGTCCGCAACAACCTCTTCGTGGCACCGGGCGGCAGTTTGAAAACCGCGTCGGCTGTGTATGCGAACAACGCGTACTTCGGCGGTATCTTGCCGCCCGCTGGCGAGACTGGTTCGGTGCTGGGTGATCCGCGGTTGGTTGCTGGCGGGAGTGGGCAGACTACGCTTTCTGTTCCGGGGTACCGCTTGCTTTCCGGGTCGCCTTTGCTGGGTGCCGGTCTTCGGATTAACGACGACGGCGGCAGGGACTTCTTCGGTAACCCCACCTCTGGTGCCTCTTCTGTTGGGGCACCGAATATCGGGGCTTACCAGGGGCCTGGGGTTGCGCCTGCGGCCTTGCCTTTTGGTTCGCTGGTGAACCAGACGTCGGTGGCGAATGCGGCCAACCCGCGGAACGGTGCCGTTACGGGTGACCGGCGGACGTTCTCCGAGGAGGCTCTTGCGGAGGCCGGGCTTGTCTCGGGCGAGCGGTATTCGGCATTCGGGGTGTCGTCCGTTTGGCATCCTACGGCGGTGGGGACGCCGGATACTTTGAAGGCTGCGGGGCAGGAAGTGCTTGTTTCGGGCAAGGGGCGGACTTTGCTGGTGACGGGGTTCTCCACCGGCAATGTGTCCTCGGGCGTCGCGACGGTTCACTTCACGAATGGCCAGAAGCGTGACGTGGTTCTGTCGTTGCCGAACTGGCTCTCGGGAGTTCCTTCGGATACCAGCGTGGTTGTTGCTTCATCGGCCTATCACCAGAGGCACACGCAAGCCTACATCGGCGGCCCGTCGACCGTTGTTCGGGTGGATGAGCCGGCTCGGGTGTTTGCCACGAAGATCGACATCCCGCCGGCGTTCGAGGTATCGAGCGTGACGCTGCCGCAGGGGAGTGCCCTGGTGGATGAGGGGCTGAACATCATGGATATCTCGGTGGGGAATTTGCCGGTGGGGCTGGGGTGATTCCTACTGGCTGATTGAAGTAGGAAAGGTGTGGGACCCGCTTGGACAAGCGGGTCCCATGCTGTTTGGCCAGCCGACCTCGGTATACCTTTAGTGCTGACCGCTTGTATCCGTCCGTCTTCGGATTCGGTGTGGGTGGCATCTATGAGATTGACGAGTATTCCGCGATCAGGTCGAATGCTGCTGGTCTCATTGGCTTCTATGAGGTGCGGCTAGAGAGTCCCGCAAAGTAGCTTAGAGCGCTCAAAGCTCCCCGAAGTCCATTAGCTCCTGCGCGATGCCCCACTCAGCTCAATGTCCTACTCATAGAGCTGAGTGCATAACGTATCGAGAAGCGACCAGTGTTTCTCCGGCACGAAGAAGCGTAAAGATCCCGGAACTCTATCCGGGGGAAGAATCGGCTCGGTAGTTAACTCACCGTACGGCCGCCGACTGATTTCAGTCTTGGGCATACATTGACAGCAACAACCACGAAGGTTGAGTCCGAGCAATTCGCCGAATCCGGGTTCCAGGGCCCTCTCGTGGGAGCCGGAAATCTCTAGCAAACCTCCCGCTTGGATTGGAGCCACCGCCCTGACCCTATGACCGGGTTGAAAACTTGAGTACCCATGTCGATGTCGTCCTTAAAAATGTATTGCGAGATTCGCATCACGTTTCCGTGAGAGCGCTCACATTCATTGTGGCGGCGCATCTCGACTCCCTGTCATCGCCTGCATCTAAGTGCACGTGTTTGGATGCGGAGGCAACGAGGTAGTGGAGAGACTTTCGGGAAACTTCATGCGCCGACGTGACCAAGGTCTACTTGGCTGCGCTCTCTTTCGAAAGGTTTTTTTGATGAGAAGATTGACACGACGCTCAAAATTGAGGTTCACGTCCCTGGCAGCAAGTCTTGTCCTCGGCGGTGCGCTCAGCGTTGCAGCTATAGCTCCCGCCTCCGCATCGGCCGCCCACACTGGAACTGACCCAGCAGCAACCGGCTGTGCGTCGGGCTCATTTCAGGTGGATGCAATTGCGCTGCGCGACCAGTACATCACAGGCAGTGCTCAAGTTGGTGCTACACAATTGATGTACTCGCCGGCATGCGGGACCAATTGGGTTAACGTCTACGGCTATGCAAACGGCTACAAGATCAACGGCTATATCCGCAGCAACGGTTATGAGTACGGGGTAAGTGCCTACAACGCAGGCAGCGGAGAGCACACTCTTCAGCTATACGCTCCCGGGTCAACGTGCGTGAACATGGACTACTTCGCATTCGGAGCATGGCTTTCCCCAGTATCTGGAGGTGCTGGCGGAACAAAAGGCGAGCTTGTTTCGCAGTCTTCCTTCGACTCCGGATTATGCAACGGTCTTCGCCAAGCTTAGAAAAGCCCCATGGTTCGAATCTGAGCAGGATGCCCGAAGTAGCGGCTATGGTCATAGCACGGCCACCGTTTCGGCAAGTGTATATGTCCGGGATATCGCGTTTCGAGATGTCGCAGTAGCTTGTGCTGGGACTGCTCAGCAGAAGATTCCCGGTAGCCAGGACGTCCTGGCCTCCTATGCTGCTTTAGGTCATACCCTGGCTCAGACATTGCAGGCGGTCACAAAGCTAAATTGGGATGAAGCTACCGAAAGAGTCTTGGCGTGCATGGGAGCCAACGGCTTTCCAATCGTGCCCAATGGATCAAATCCGAGTCCGACATGGGGGATCGACTTCGGCGTTCCGCTCGGGTCGGAACCTGCACTGGAATACCCCCAAATCGCAGGCGACTCCAAAGTGCAAGTAGCGCCGCGCATCACAGGTAAGAGCTATACGCCAACTCCGCAGGAATCCGACTCCGCCGCCACGATGTACAAGTGCTCCGTGGAAACGGGGGCACAAGAGTCATGGAAGAAAGCTATGACCGAAGCTGAGGATTCCGCGTTAGCCGTGAACAACCTGGCTCTCAAAGAGTGGGCGCCAAAGGTAGCACGAGTTGCGGAGCTGGCCTCCGGAGCAGTCTAAGCATGGCTTGGGGACGTCGAAGGAACATTGCCGATCACGGCACGCCTCCGTCACGGGAGGTAAGAGTAAGGGCATCACATTGTGAGTAGTAGGAAAGCAGTAAACGAGACTGACACGATGAGTGTCGCGAGGGGCCGTTCCCGGCTGAGGGTCGGCATCGGCATCATGCTCGCCTTCCTCTTGGTGATTGCGTGCCGTGTCATTGTCGTCCAGGGCTTGGACCCAACAAGCCTCGCGATCGCAGCCAACGAATTGCGGACCCAGTCAACTGTGCTGGCGGCGTCACGCGGAAAGATAGTCGACAAGGACGGTGTAGTTCTGGCCGATAGCATCATCCGGTATGACATCGTTGGCTCCCCCCGCGAAAACACGTCGAATGCGACATTCTTGCGGCGAGGTGAAGACGGTTCCGTAGTAACAGTGGACCGGGATACTGGGCTTCGCGAGTTGGCTCAACTGTTGGGCCGCGCAGATGAAGACGTGCGCAAGGCAATGGAAGGTGACAGTCAATTTGCTTATCTGGCGCGATCTATCTCGCCGGGCATCGAATCCGCTGTTGCTGAGCTTCATATCCCGGGTGTCACGTCCCGGCCCGTTCAGCAACGCACGTACCCCCTAGGCGCTGTCGGCGGAAGCATAGTTGGCTACGTAAATCAAGAGGGCGGGGCGGCTGGCATTGAGCAAACCTTGGACGAAAAACTCAAGGGTACCGATGGAGCCCGCACATTCCAGATCGGTGCTGACGGCATTGTTATCCCTACGGCAGCGAACCATGTCACGCCGGCCATTGACGGAGAGACGGTTAAGCTCACCATCGACAGCGACCTCCAGTTTTATAGCCAAAACGCGATAGAGAAGCAGGTCAAAGCTCAGGGGGCAGAATACGGCAACATCGTCGTGGTCGAGGCAAAGACGGGAAAGATTCGGGCAATGGCTGAGTCCGGCACCGTGGATCCCAACAACCCTGGCGCAACCTCCGCAGAGGACCGCGGCGCAAGATCGGTCACTGCGGCGATCGAACCGGGTTCAACAGAGAAGGCAATAACAGCCGCCGCCGCCATTCAGGAAGGAAAAGTTGAACCGCTATCGCAGATACTTGTTCCGCCAACGTACGCCGTTAATGGTGAGATCTTTCAAGACTCGTTTTCGCATGGAGCACTGCAACGAACCTTCGCCGGAATTATCGGCGATTCTCTTAATACCGGCACTGTGATGGTGGGAGAGAAACTATCGCGGGAGCTGCGCTATGAGTACCTGAACAAGTTTGGAATAGGACAAGAAACCGGGCTTCCTCTTCCAGGGGAATCTGCTGGTCTCCTGGCTCAACCGAGTGAGTGGGACTCACGTCAGGAATTTGCGGTTTTGTTCGGGCAAGGGGTGTCTCAAACGCCTCTCCAGACGACTATGGTATTCCAGACCATCGCCAACAACGGTGTGATGCTGCAACCACAACTCATCGAGTCCATAGTTGATCAGGACGGGATCGAACACATACAGCCACATGCGCCGGCCACGGAAGTGATCACTCAGGACACGGCTCAGAAGGTGCGGGACATTCTTGAAAGCGTTGTTACGGCCGGGGGTGCGAAGGACGTAAAGATCCCTGGATATCGAGTGGGTGGCAAAACCGGCACAGCTGAAGCTGTTGCCGACAATGGCGGTGGCTTCAATGGTTACACTGCCTCTTTTGTTGGTATGGCGCCCATGGATGACCCCCAATTTGTCGTGATGGTCAATGTTCAACGCCCTAAAGGCAACATCTATGGCATTAGTCAAGCGGGCGTATTCAATGACGTGATGGCTCAGGTGCTCGCCACGTACGATGTGGCGGCTTCGACCACACCCTCTGTCAGATTGGCGCAGAGTTACTAGTCCGGCATGCTGCCGAGCCTCACGCTGCAAGCGTCGTAGTGGTCCTTGGCGGGGTTCTGGATTTGCCCTCGGAATGAGCCGGGTGGGGAGTGCGGCGGTCAGTGGAGGGATGAACACCATGGACATCGTGAGTGGAATATGCCATCGGGGCTGAGGTACTTGTTGCCAGCTTGTTAGGTGGGGGGTATGGGATCTTCTACAGCGGTTCGCGCGGCTTTCAACCAGGTTGGATTCTCGCGCGTACCTTGCTGCTGCGTTCTGCCTAAGCGGACGCCGTCGGACCCCGCCAATTGTGGCTCTGTGTAACGCCGGTCCTGATTTCCAAAAAGCGGTCGGACGAAAAGCGGAACCACCGAAATGCCCTTGAGTTTGGTCGAGCCCATCGTCGCGGAGCGACATCGAATACCCTTAAATGATGGCACCCATTACGAAGGTAGCGGAGAGTCCCGCAAATAGGGCCAGAGTCCACTGCCAAACTTCCGTGTCGCCCGTCGACTAGCTGGCTCCCATTAAGTAGCACCCATGATAAGACCGACGGGAACTCTTCAAGGTTTTGCCCACGACGATTGGTTCACCCGCTCGGGACCTCGTCATCTGGGCAGCAATGGAAGTGCAGCGCCAGCTTAACTTGGCTCGCCGTCGTTGTTTGATAGCAGGAACTTGCGCAGGAGGTTCGCCAGCTGTTCCCGCTCAGACTTGGTGAGGCCCTCCAGCATCTTCTGCTGGTTCTCCACGTGATGCTCAACCACCTCGTCAATGACGGCGAGTCCTTCGGGCGTGAGACTGATCAGCAGTTGTCTGCGGTTCTCGGGGTTGGTCTCCCGATGAACCAACCCGCGAGACACAAGCCGATCAACGCGGTTGGTCATGGCCGCAGAGCCGATCATGGTCAGGCTGGCCAATCGCCCAGGCGTTAGCGGAGCTTCCGCGGCTGATCGCCGCAGCGTAGCCAAGACATCGAACTCCCATGGCTCCAGCCCGAACTGGTTCATGAACTTCTGCACGTCCAGGGATGCCAAGCGACTGGCCCTGTTGAGTCGGCCGAGGACGCCCATGGAGCCGACGTCGAGGTCGGGGCGCTCCTTGTTCCACTGCTCAAGAATCATGTCGACTGCGTCGCGGTCCATAGTCCTCCAAGGCTTGACCTCAAACAGTACAGCACCTACATTTTCTTATATCAAATAGTTTGATATCGAAATGTATGGAAGTGAACAATGCCCGCGATTATAGAGACTGTCAGCAGCAAACCCGGAGGGTCCGCCCTGCCTAAGGCGTCGCCCCGCGACCTCTTCATCACCGCGCTGGCGCCAATGGTCTGGGGCTCCACGTACCTGGTGACCACAGAGTTTCTTCCCGCTGACCGACCCCTTCTGGCAGCAACGGTCCGGGCTCTACCGGCGGGCATCGTTCTGATGCTCGTTACCCGAACCTGGCCGCGGGGGAGTTGGTGGTTCAAGGCCGCGGCATTGGGTGCACTCAACATTGGGCTGTTCTTCTTCCTCCTGTTCTTCACCGCGTACCAACTGCCAGGAGGAGTCGCAGCGCTGGTCGGGTCCGTCCAGCCCCTGTTCGTGCTCTTCCTTGGCGTGCTGCTGCTGGGGGAGAGGATCCGCGCGGCGCACATCGTCGCCTGCGCGCTGGGAGCGGCAGGTGTTGGCTTGCTCGTTCTGCGGTCCGACGCAACGTTGACGGTCATTGGCGTCATAGCTGGGATGGCTGGGGCACTGAGCATGGCGGCCGGCATCGTCCTCACTAAACGCTGGGGGAGGCCCGACGGCGTGGGGCTGCTCGGCTTCACGGGTTTGCAGTTGGCTATGGGTGGCGTCATGCTCCTGCCGGTGACTTTGGTCGTCGAAGGACTGCCTGGAGAGGTGTCAGGCGCGAACCTGGCGGGCTTTGCTTACCTCAGCGTCATCGGTGCGCTGGCCGCCTACGCGGTGTGGTTCCGAGGCATCCAACGCCTGCCCACGATGGTGGTGTCGTTCCTGGGATTCCTGAGTCCGCTCGTAGCTACGGTGCTGGGGTTTGTGTTCCTGGGGGAGTCGTTGTCGGGGTGGCAGCTGGTTGGGGCGGTGCTGGTGTTGGCGTCGGTGTTCCTGGTGCAGAGGCCTGCCGCTGATGCTCGGCGCGACCCCGCATAGGTAGCAGGTGGTTCGTGACCCTACGCAGTGGCCCGATAATTTGAGCCGCGATGGCCCGCCTTGATTCAAGACCGTGCTGCCGGCCCAGCTTGGTGCATTACGCCGCACCGTTGGGGTGGAGCAGGGCGTCTTTGTGGCCCACGACGGCGAAGGTTCATAATTCTTGTCAGAACGGCCCAGTTGATGAGGATTCAGCATCTCATGTGCTCGAAGGGCACCGCGTTGCTGCCCATGTATTGGTCTACGGTGATCCTGTGTGTTCAGAGGAAGGGGTGGAGATCTGCTCTTGATAGGCCAGATGTTCGTAGTTCAACCTGTGTGCTCCCGCCATCCTTAGCCTTCCTGTTGGCTTCCCTAGATTTAGAACGGTGCCATCGGCCCGAACAGTTAGGGCGTGTCCGTCAAAGAGTACGTGGCAGTTTGGGCATAGGCACAGGATGTTATCCAAGGTGTCCGGCCCGTTGTGGGGGATACCCAGCGGGCGAATGTGTGCGCCTTCCGAATATGGCCCGGCTGCCGTGACGAGTCTGGTTCTACAGATCTGGCAGGTGTTGTCATAGAGAAGCTTCACGGAAGCTGCGACGTCGTAATTACGGATGATCCGATTGACGTGCGCGCTGCGTCGCGGCGGCGTTACATCTTCCCCTCGGGTCAAAGCGGTGGCAACTTGATCAGGAATGAGACTTTCGCCGGCAACTGCTCGGAGCTGGTAAATCAGGACTTTCCAGCCGTCACGCATGCCCCAGCCCCAGTTCGTGACCGTGAACAGCCCTAAGTAGACGTATTCATTGTGGGACTTCCTAGCTGTGAGCACGGACTCCTTGACCAGGACGCGAACAGGCCGGCCAAGTTTGTAATTCTCGACGAGGCCAAGGTTGCCCTTTGCCAGCTTTTGATCGGCAATGTGCCGGCCTGTGTTAGCGTCGCGGCCGCCAAAGCCGGTGTAGGTGATCAGGTCACCTTGAATCTCGTCATCAGAGTATCCGTCGGAAAGGCAAATAGATTGGGTGCCGTCTGCCTGACCAGCGATGCCTGCCTGCGTGGTCCTGTGAACACCGGCGTCGTAGGCCTCCCGCCTATCCTTGAAAACTGTCCCTGGCAGACAATCCGGGATTTCCCCATATATGACCCCCGGCGTGACGCTGTTGCGCCGGATCAGCTCTATGCCGAAGCGCTTCAGTGCCCTTCCAGCCTCTTCTCCGCCTGAGAAAAGCCGGATGGACAGCGTGCCCTTGGCAGGATGCTGTTTTCCGTAGGCAACTGCCAAAAGCGGTTTGGAGTCGATCAGCATGCCGTCGACTTCAGCAAAGTACCGGGCGGACGGTTGTTGCCCGTACTTCGCAAGGAAAGCATCACGTCCAAGAATCCTAAATTCATCGACGGTCTTTGAAATTGCTGATGGATCCGTCAGCTCCGACAATGCCCCCACAGAAGTACCCCCACTGTCCTCGTCCCTTTTGTAGCCGGCTACGGTCCGAGGTCACGAAGCGGCGGATCGTCTGAGTACTGGCACCGGTGCCAACGATCTGCTGTCAAAAATATATGAAGAAGCGCGTCACGTCTCGTTCGTGGTTGACACATATATTGGGGACTTCTGTCTCACATGCAGTTTGGCCGGGTCACAGGATGAGCTGTCGCCGTCGTCGTATTTTCCTGGTGGCCGTTGGCACCCAGGCCGTCGTGGACGTTGTCGCTCGCTGGCAGGAACGGCTGTAGAGCGTCACGCGTCAAGGCCACGTCTCAGCGCTCTTTACGCTCGTCGGGTCACATATTGACTGTGACCCGCCTCACCGTCACAATAAATGAATGTTATTCATTTCCATCTTCCGTTGGCGAGTGTCCTCCATCGAGTGCTCACGAGCCAGGCCAGCACGTCAGGATCGCGGGAACCCCGCAGGTCCAGTCGCAGCTACGAAGTTTCGGCCCCGCCGTAGCTTCGTTAGTAACTCAGCATGACGACTTAGGATCCCCATGACCCCCACGTTTGAAACAGATACACCGGCAGGCGAGAAGCCTGTGGGGCCAACTTCCGCTCAGACCGCAAACCAGGGTTGGCGCCGCGTTCTCGGCGTTCCGTCGCTGGTGTTGCTGGGTTTGGTTTACATGGTGCCGCTGACGATCTTCAGCACTTACGGTATCGTCGTGGAGCTGACGGGTGGGCGCCTCTCGGCCGCCTACGCCGTGACGCTGGTGGTCATGCTGTTCACGGCACGCTCTTACGGCCGGATGTCGCAAGCGTTTCCGTTTGGGGGATCCGCTTACACGTATGCGACGCGATCGTTTGGAGCCGGGCTTGGCTTTATGGCCGGATGGTCGCTCCTGCTGGACTATCTGCTTCTGCCAATGATCAACTACCTGCTCATCGGCATCTACATGGAAGCCGCATTCCCCGCGATCCCTGCGTGGGTGTTCATGATCGTCTCCATCCTGGTTGTGACCATTCTGAACATCTTGGGAATCACGGCGATTGCCAAGGCCAACTTCGTCGTAGTGGGACTGCAGGGGCTCTTCATCGTCCTGTTCGTTGCGCTGGGACTTTCATCCATTACTGGTGCCGGCAACCTCGACTTGATGGCCCCGTTCACCGGCGCCGATGGGGCCGAAGGCTTCTCGCCGATTCTGGCAGGCTCGGCGATTCTGTGCCTGTCGTACCTGGGATTCGACGCCGTTTCCACCTTCGCCGAGGAAACAAAGGACCCGAAGCGCAACCTGCCCAAGGCCATCATGCTCACCACTGTCCTGGCTGGCGTGATCTTCCTTGGGCTCGCGTACATCAGCCACCTCGTACTCCCGGTCAGTACGTTCAATGACGTGGACGCAGCGGCCATCGAGGTCATAGGGGCAGCCGGCGGAAACCTGCTCGTCGCCTTCTTCACCGCCGCATACATTGCAGGAAGCGTTGGATCGGCGCTGACGTCCCAGGCTTCTGTTTCGCGGATCATTCACTCGATGGGTCGTAGTGGAGTTTTCCCCGCTGCGCTGGGCAAACTGCATGCTCGATTCCGTACACCCGTGCTCCCGATTCTTTTGACGTCAGCCGTTTCGCTTCTGGCCTTTGTACTGGACCTGCTCACCATTTCGTCACTGATCAGCTTCGGCGCGCTGGTCGCGTTCTCCGTGGTCAACCTGGCTGTCATTAAGCACTACTTCTTCGATGAGAAGGCACGTGATGCGCGGGGCGTGGTCCACAACCTGGTGTTGCCTGGCGTTGGCTTCGTGCTGACCATTTGGTTGTGGACGAGCCTGAGCGGATTGTCGATCGGCTTTGGGCTCGCTTGGGCCGGCGTGGGGTTGGTGTACCTGGCTTTCCTGACCCGCGGGTTCCGGAAACCGGCGCCACAGTTGGAGCTCGAGGAAGTCTAGAGACCGCTGCTAGCGCCGACGTTTGATGAGGCCACAGCGGCACGTGGGTTCGCCGTCGTCGATGTTCTCCGTTGGCCGTTGCTTCGCAAGGCATCCTGTGGAAGCCTCGGAGTGATCCCGTCGCCGGGGTGACGGCGGGCGGACGAGAAGGAGCCCGGCATGGGACTCATCCACATCGACCTGTTCACCACGCTGGACGGCGTCGCGCAAGCGCCGGGCGGACCTGAAGAGGACCCGGCCGAGGGTTTCAAGTTTGGCGGCTGGCAGGCTCCTCTGTTCGACGACGTGGTCGGCGAGCAGGTCGAATCCGGAATGGTGGGGATGGACGCCCTGCTTCTTGGGCGTCGGACCTATGACATCTTTGCCGGGTACTGGCCGCACCAGGACAGCGGCATAGCGCAGTTGTTCAACCGCATACCGAAATACGTGGCTTCGCGCCAGACACCAGCCCTGGAGTGGGCCGGATGCACTCTGCTCGGTCCTGGTGTGGTGGCTGCCTTGAACGAACTGCGTGACAGGCACGAGCATATCCACGTCATTGGCAGTCTCGACTTTGTACAGACCCTGTTCGCCGAGCGGCTTTTCGATCGGCTCACGCTTTGGGTGTATCCGATCCTCCTCGGTGACGGGAAGAAGGTCTTCGCCGATGGGGTGGTTCCGACGAACCTTGAACTCATCGAGCCGGTGGTCGCTTCGCCGAAGGGAGCAGTGATGCAGCGCTACGCTTTGGTTGAGGGGACGCCCGGGGTGGGGGATATGTCGGCACAATAGACCTCCATCACCCGGTTCAGTCGGTGGGGTTGAGCTCCTCAAACACGTCCCAGCCTTGATTCCAGCCTGCCTCCGAAAATTTGAATTCGTAATATGAGGACTCCAAGCCGAATGCGGACGTCCGGCACATATGCTACCCCTAGCTCTACAAACGGCTATTTGACACTGCCAGGGGGACTCGAGTGCAGCAAGTGATTCGCATCGTTGACGCAGGTATTCGTAAGAGTGAAATCGAGCAACGCCTACAAGAGGCGCTGAAAATATCCGTAGATGAAGCAAGAAGCCTTAGCAGCGGCCAGTGTGTCTGGTGCGGAGACCAGACTCCTTCCCTGGACGAATTCATAAGTGAGCTCCGCGGGTTGGCATCCAAGGTAATAGTCGGGCGCAGATCCAATATTCCTGAGGACTCCTCTGCTGTGGTTGCCCTGTCTCAGCTCGGCGACTACATCCTGGAAGATTTATGGGCCAAGTACGCAGCTGAGGTAGAGGTTTCGGCTATTGCATCCGTGAGGAAACTCAACGATTCTATTGGCGTCCGTTGGGCTAGTCCCCAGCAAGAAATCAACGTACAAGTCCACGAGTACAGCGCTCTGGAGCAACAACTCAGGGAAGCACGCAGGAGACTACTAGCTTCACTGAAGCCACGTGGCATTACTATCGATGACCTTCAAGGCGGTTCCCCTGGCCCCGCAATCAGTCCGTTGGATTGGATGCTTCAAGCAGACGAAGTCGCTGACCGGGCAGACGCCAAGAGAATTCCGTTTTTTCAGATCAAGCGGCTTGAAGACATAAAGGAATTTACTCAGGCAGGACGATCTGTGTTGGCACCGTTCGAGACCGTAGTGGAGAAGCTACAAAAAAAGCGTGACGCTAAGCTCGACGAGATCAATAAACGCGCGTTCAAAGCGTGGATGGACCGATCTAAAAGGGACTTGACGGATGGCACGCTCGGCCTGGATTCTTTTGCGCTTTCGTTGGGTTCCGGTCCACTGCAGGGGAAGCCTCGTTGGCTCGGGGGAGCGGCATCAGCGGGTGACATAGACTCGCCCCGCGTTTATGTCGGCGAGAATACTCTTTCGGCTCATACATTTACTGCAAGCCACGTCGCGTCAGACAGCTCAAAGTCGGCTTCTACAGAGACGATCGCCGTAGAGCATGATCCCGCGCTCTATCACTATCCCGTGGTTGTTGACTTGGATGCTGCCGGCGGCTTCGTAACGGATCAGCGAAACGCCATTGAATCATCCGTTCTTCAGCTTTTGGATACCGTGGACGCCGGGATGCTTCGTATTGACGGTGTGGATCCTGTAGGCCTCGGGAAGTCGCTCAATTTTCTTTATGGCCTTAATGACGCTGGGGACCACATTCTCGGAGACGCGATTTGGACGACCTCGGATCAAGTTTCGAAGCTATTGATCGAGATCGAAAAACATGTCACTTTTGTGACGCAAAAGTATCTTCAGGGTCAGCACTCCAGTCTCACGGAATACAATATTGCCGCGGGAGAAGTGGCTGAACCATACAGAGTTGTGCTTCTCTACGACTTCCCCAGGATGTTCACACGGGACGGTCGCTCCTTCGATCAAGAGGCTTTGTCCCGCTTGCAGCGTCTCGCATCCGTGGGACGCCGTGCCGGCGTCTTCTTTTTCGTCGAGACCCCTGCTCACGAACGAACACATCCTGCCCTTGCTGGACTACCTAATTTGTATGCGACATCAGCTTTTGATGCCCCGCTTCATGTGCCAGATTCGCTGTTCCTCAAGGACATCAAACTAACCTGGCGTCTCACGTTCCCAGCAGAGCCGACGAGTACCGTGCGGGAAGAGATATGCGCGAAAGTTCTCCGGGGCTTGGCATCTCAAACGGAAGCCCGGGTCCTTCCCGAGACAGTTGTTGAAATTGCGATGCGACGGGACGCACTCTCCGCCCAACGAGGCCTGGGCGTCTCTGAAGGGATCGCGATGCCAACCGACCCTGGAACATGGTGGGCGGCTTCCTCCGCAAACGGAGTCGAGAGTCGCTTTGGACGAATGGGATCCTCCGGCGTTGCGAACCTCATCTTCAATTCCAAGATGGAATCCTCCGCACTCATAGGAGGTCAAACAGGTTCTGGAAAATCGTCTCTGTTTCACGCCCTGATTCTTGACTTGGTGCTCAACTACGACCCATCGGAGCTTGAGCTATACCTCGTGGACCTCAAGGAAGGAGTTGAGTTCAAGCAGTACGCCGAATCGAAGCTCCCACATGCGCGGGCAGTAGCGATTGAAAGCAGCCGGGAGTTCGCTGTCAGTGTCTTGTTGGAGCTGGAAGCCGAGATTCAACGGCGGGGCGCCAAGTTCAAAGCACAGGGTGGATCGGTGGTTGACGTGACGGGCTATCGCCGAGCCACGGGTCAAGCTATGCCCCGTATCGTCCTCATGATCGATGAGTTCCACAAGTTGTTGATGCAGGAAGACGCAGTACGACGTGAGGGCGAGCGACTTCTTGAGCGCGTTATTAAGGAAGGCCGCGCGTTTGGCATTCACGTAGTCCTGGGATCACAAACTATCGCCTTGGTCGGCTCAGCTTTCCGGAGTATGGCAGATCAGATCTTCTACCGGCTGGTTCTTTCCAGTTCGGAAGCCGACTCAAGACTCCTTCTCGGTGAGGGTAACCCCGACGCCCAGCTCCTAACACGCCCAGGCGAGGGAATCCTCAATACGAAAAATGGGCTGCGTGAGGGGAATGATCGCTTTCAGGCAAGCTATTGGGATCCGAAGCGTCGGCACGAGGTCCTTGAAGACCTTCGCTCGCGTGCAAACAAACACGGTTGGGCAAAGCGTGAACCCATCGTCTTTGAGGGCTCCGAACCACAGTCAATTGAAAGCCTTGATGCCCAACTCCTTGGACGGAGTGATCCGCATAAGGAGTTGGCAGTCATGGTGGGAGCTCCGATGTCCCTGGAAGGCCCTTTTAGCGTCACGCTAGATCGTTCGCCGGGCCGAAGCCTGCTTGTCGTCGACGATCAAGGACTGCACACGCTAATGGCAATAGCTGTGGACTTGGCGGCAGCTGGTGTGACGACGACGTTCGTCGATTTCGGTGTCTTTGATGCTGCGTCCGAACCGCTCAAGGACGCCATGTCCCCAGCGGTGTCCCTTGTCAGTCCACGCGGACTCCAGGGCACGATGACTCAACTCACAGATCTGCTGGAGCAGCGAATCCAGCGAAGCGACTACGCGGCACCGGCACATGTGGTGATGCTGGCGGGAATTCAACGAGCCCGCGAACTGGCAAGCGATCTTTACACCCTGAGCGATAGTTCTTCGGCAACTCAACTCCAACGAATCCTTACGGAAGGCCCCGAGTTTGGGGTCCATGTCATCGCACTTGCTGATAGGCCAGCCAGCGTAGACAGAAGGCTGACTTCAGCAATGATTCGCGAGTTTGGCATCAAGATCGTTGGGACGATGGGAGCGGACGATTCACGCCGGCTAGTGGACAGCGACTGTGGAGCGCGGTTGAAAGCTTCTGAGGTCTACTTTGATGATTATGATCGGGTTATCAACAAGACACTCCGTCGGTTCGAAGTAAAGAATCCCGAGTGGATCTCGGCTGCAGTGGAGCGGGACAGTGTCAACGGCTGACGTCACCATCGAAGCAGTCGATGCAGTTTCAACGGACCTTCATAAGTATCGTGATCTTACTTACCAAATAAGGCATGAATACAGTGCCGCGTCGAGAACGATTCTGGATTTTATTGATGATGTCATTCGGGATCGTTCTCGAGCTGCGGTGCAAAGCAAAGCAGAATTGGAGCATGCTGTCGATGCTGAGCGGCGTGCAAATGAATCCGACACGCCCCCCATGTATCGCCCTGACGTCAACGGTGCACTCCACCGGTTTAACCAGGCCGAAAGTGCTTTGGATCGGGCCAGAAGAGTCCGAGAGGCAGTATTAATTCAGTTTCGTGAGTGTGAACGGGCGATCGCAGCCAACGCGTCTGCCGTCGAGGCAATCAGCGATGCAGCGAGACGACTACTCAGCCAAAAGCGTGAGGCACTGGAAGAGTACTGGGCGGGGCAAGCTGGCGTCCATGGCAGAGGACCAAGTGGGAGCGCCGCCCCGGCCCTAAGCCCACAGCTGGACAACAAGGCTCCCGGGATCGTTCTTCCAGGGCTCCCGCCCAAAATTCAACTCATACCCCTATCGGATATCGACGACTCCGATTCACACGTTACTGGCCCCGAAAGCTTTGGAAAGGGCTACTCACCCGCCGATCTTCGGTGGGCTCACGAGGCCCTTCATGAGATCGTAATGCCAACGCTCGCCAGTGGTGGAACGCTTGAGGATCTTCGGGCCCGGGATGCGGCTGAGGGAAGAATGGGGGTTCGGTCCTACGCGGATACCTACTCCGGCTTCTTCGGAGATTCAGCCATCCGTTTAAGCCCTGACCTCGAGGTTACAAACGGATACCACCGGATTTGGGTGGCCAAACAGATGGGCCTTTCGCACGTACCTGCGGTGATCGAATAATGGGTTACCTTGAGCGGCCCCTTGTGCAACTGAGCGAAGTTGCCCGGGTGCGCCAGACGTCCGAAAACCAGGCCAAGATCTTGTGGCGCGACGTCGTGTACACGTATCTGGAAGATCGCCACCTCAGGGTGCTCTCTGTCGAGGAGGAGGCTCTGCGAGTGACACTTCAGAATGCCGAGAGTGCAATTTCCAGTGCCTTGAACAGTTTGTAACGTAAGTCTTTGCGAGTCTATTTAACGGGAGGTCAAATCATGGCAAGAGTCAATGCTGATCCGGAATCACTAAGGGCACTTCGGGATGCACTGAGGCGGGGGCAGGAAGATATAAGCCGCGCCGTTGAAGGAATGCGCGGATCATTTAAATCTGCTCAATGGAACGATGACCGGCGGACCCAGTTCGAACGTGAACTCGAAGGTTTCTTGAGCTCGGTGACGGCTTTCTCGAAGGAGGCCGACGAACTTAAGGAATATCTGTCTCGAAAGGCTGACGACCTCGACCGATACTTGGGCCGGTAACTGATATGGCAACGTCCATCGATGACAGAATCGCAGAATTAAAGCGCGAAGCCTCCGGGCGCCGAGGAAGAGATAAGGGATTCATCGTTCTGACCGTAGCCCTCTGCGCAACGGTTCTGGTCCCATGGCTACTCGGCAAATTCGTGCTCCGTGATTCTTTCTTTCGAGGTAGAGGACCCGGCGTGTATGACGTCAAAGTCCGTGAAGATGGACTTTACTTCATGTCTGACTGGCTCATGGGATGCGCCATATTTTCTATCTTGCTGGGCCTGTTCCTCATTCTCAGGCCGTGGTCACTCCGGATCGGTTCCGTGCTCTTCGGCGTTCTTGCAATAGGGGCCGCAGTGGCATTTTTCATACCAACCAGCCAGGGGGCTTGGACTGCGGCGGAAGGGACGTCCGCGTTGTCACTCAAGACAACTCCGTACCCGTTCAGTAGCTCGTTTCATACTTGCGGCAGTGAAAGTCTTGTAGTTGACGGAACACTTTGGCAAGTCCATGAAGCGCAGCGGGCAGGTACGGCGTCTTCGGGCTGCAACAGGCTTGCCATCTACAGCGGCTGGGAAAGCAAAGGCAGGGTCGATCTGGCAGAGGGCGAACTTATCAGCGAGATTGTTGTCACGGCGGAGGGTGCGGTTTCTGTAACTACTCAGTCGGGCAACAACGCGATGAACTTCAGCATCTTCGAGCCACCCAAGTCCTGACTTTGGGTGACACGTCTTGAGACGTGGCGTTTACGCAGGCTAGCGCGGGATATCTGCTGCCAAGCAAATGTATTAGGCCCTGTTCCAGTGCTCACGAAGCACAGTCGCGAGGCGCCCGGGTTCAATCCGGTGCGGGGGATCGAAGTGGTGGCGCTCCTCAAACACCTCCACACGGTAGTCCCGGAAAACAGTGGACAGGCGATCGGCGATGTCACCGTACTGGTCCGGGTTGCTCATGCCGCCCAGCACGTACAGCACAGGACGTTCAAAAGAAGCGAGGCGCTCGCGGTCCAGGTGATAGCTCCGGAAATCCTTCAGGAACGCCCTGATTCCTGCAGGACGCTTGGCCATCCACGGCGGCGGGTCGCCCGCCGGCGGAGGCGCGAGGACGACGTCGGGCCTTACCGACAGCCTCATGAACTCTGGCATGAACTGCTCCGGAGGCAGCGGCTCGAGCGCGCTCAGCTGCTCCCAGAAGCGGGTGTGGGCCCTGCTCCAATCCCAGTCTCCTGCCCAAGCGGGTTCGAGGAGCGTGAGGCTAAGCAGGCGCTCGGGATGCTTGGCGGCGAAAGCGAGAGCAGCGGCCCCGCCACCCGAGTAGCCGACCAGATGGAAGGTGTCCCATTGTTTGGCGTCTGCCTCATGCAGGACTCCATCAACTTCGGTGTCCAGGGACCAACCGGGCGGCGGCTCGTCGGCGTCGTAGAGGTCCAGGTCCTTCGCAAACGCGTCCACGTCCGGGCCAAGCGCTTCTATGAGGTCGGTGTAGGCCGGCGCCGCCGGAAGGACGCTGCCTGGAAGGAAGAACGCACGGATTGCTCCCATGGGTGAACCATACGCTTGGGGAGGGGCGAGGGGGAGAGGCCCGCTCAGGCCCCAGCAATCCTTCGCGCCACATACTCCGCGTCCAGGCCCACCCCGCCGACGATGGACGAGTAGTGCCGCGTGAGCCAGGGCAGGCCCACCGTGTACAGGCCGGGGAGTTCCATGACACCGCGCGAGTGCCGCGGGTAGCCCCATTCATCCAGCACGGGCATGTCGATGAAGCTCAGGTCGAGTTTGTATCCGGTTGCCCACAGGACGGATGTGATGTTCGCGTCGGCAAGGTTCAGCTTGGCCGGTTCTGCGGGCAGCCAGTCATCCTCGGGCTCGGGCGGTTGCTCGGGTGCTTCGATGCCTGCGGCCGCGATGTACGCCTCGATTGCGCGTCCAGAGCGTTGGGCGAAGGTGGACTCGACTGTTGCGAGGCGTTCGGGGAGGTCGTCGCTGAAGGTGATGACGCCGTCGTCGATGTTTTCCAGATGGCCGTGCAGGTGCATGCCGCGGCGGCCGAGCTCGCGGAGGTGGATGTTGTGGCCGCCGTCTGTCCCGGAAAGCAGCGGGTTGCAGGCGAAACGGGCTGCAGGAGATGGAAGTCCCTCGCGGGTGAGGGCGTTGATGCCGTAGTCCGGCCCGTGTTTGCCGACTTCCAGCAGCCAGTAGATGAGGTCGTGGCCGCGGTAACGGCGCGGCGCTTCAGGACACGTGGAGACGGCAAGGTGAACTTCACGACCGGCCGCGTGCAGCTCCTCGGCGATCTGCCCGCCCGACTGCCCGGTCCCAACAATCAGCACAGCACCATCGGGCAACTGCTCGGGGTTGCGGTACTCGTGCGTGTGGAGCTGGAAAACGTTCTGCGGGAGGTTGCCCGCAACGGCGGGAAGCTTGGGTACCTGATAGGCGCCCGTCGCCAGGACGACGTTGCGTGCCTGCATGTGCCCGAGCGACGTCTCGATGATGAACCCATCCGCGGCGGCTGCCAGCCGAGTGACCTCGACGCCGGTGCGAACCGGAGCGTTGATCACTTCCGCGTACTTTCTGAAGAGATTCACCGCTGCGATCCGCGGTATGAACGCGTCCGGTTCCCCACCGGAATACGGCATCCCCGGCAGGCCCAGCGCGAGGTTCGGCGTGTTCATGTAGAACCCGTCCCACCGGTCCTGGAACGCACCTCCCAGCGAGTCTCGCCGTTCCAGGATTTGATGCTCGACGCCGGCCTGGGTCAGCCAGTAGCTCGTCGCGAGTCCTGCTTGGCCTGCGCCGATAATGACCGTTTCCGGGGTGCGTCCCATGGGGTGGATCTTACGCTTGGGGATGCGGGTGCGGGAGGTCCGTTGGCGTGGGGTTTTGGCTGTCAGATCACAGGATTTTGGACAGTCGCGTGCACTCTTCCCACAGCCGCTTCCGAGCGGCTGGATCAGAGCCCATGCCCGGCGTCGGCAGCTCCTTGCGTTTCGCCCAGAGCTTCCCGGACACCGCCGCAGTCTCTGGAGCGGTGGCCAGCCAGACGGGCGTATCGGCAGCTTTCTCAGCAGTCGCGCCGAAGGTGTTCGTCATCCAGCGGAAAGGTCCGCCAACGTCCTGCAGTAGCGCAGTGTGCTTTACGAGGCCCGGGTGCACGGCGTTCACCACAACGTTGGATCCGCGAAGGCGCTCCGCGAATTCCTGCGTCAACAGGACCCTGCCGAGCATTGTTGGCGGTGTGGCGCGCAGGTAACTGTAACTGCCCTTGGCGGTTTGCAGATCGTCGAAGTCGATCTTGGTGGTGGACGGCCCTCCGGAATACTTGGAAGCGATGTTAACGATCCGCGAAGTCCGCGTCCCATCCGCGCCCGCGCCGCGCTTGAGCGCGTCCAAGAGCAGATTCGTCAGCAGGAAGTAGCCCATCACGTTGGTAGCGAACGTGACCTCAAGTCCATCCACAGTCACGTGGCGTTCCTTGCGGAAAACGCCCGCCGCGTTGACGAGCACGTGAAGCTCGTTGTGGCGGGAAAGGAACTCCTCAACCGCGGAGCGGATTGAAGCTTGGTTTGAGAGATCGCAGGCAAGGGTCTCCAAGGTCGCGCCCGGGACTGCTGCCCGAATGTCGCGCATGGCCTCCTCTGCCCGCGCTTCTGTCCGCCCAACCACGACGACGGTGGCACCTTCGCGGGCCAGTGCGGTGGCGATGGCTTTAGCAAGACCACCGGTAGCGCCGGTTATCAGCGCTGTTCGTCCATTCATCGAGGGCATGGCTTGATCTCAGCACGAAACGGCATGTTTGGCGAGGGTCTGGGAGGGGTGTGGTCTTTAGTTCTTGGAAGGCCGTGCTTTGGGTTTCTTCGGTGGGAGCCCGGCCACGTAGTCGAAGGCTTTGGCCACCCATGGTTCGGCCTTCTCGGGCTCATCGTTCCAAGCTTCCGGAAGACCGGTGTATCCGCCCATGGGACGTTCTTCAGGGCCGAAGGGTTGGGTTTGATGATCAGCATCGAGCTGGGCCTTGTCAGCCTCGGAAAGACGGATTCCGATGGTGGGGCCGAAAAGTCCAGCAAACATGTTGCCGTTCACGAAAGCGCCGAGGTTGCCGAACATTGGTTTGACGACGACGTCGGGATGGTCGGGCAGCACAGAACGGAAGCGTTCCTTATCGGCGTCCGAGGGCTTGGGCATCTGCATTTGCTTATCCTCCTGGGTTGTACCTCCATGGCAACTGTACGCAGAGCATGACAAGCAGTCCGGGAACCAGCAAGGGGGCTTACCTCCTCGACGGACGCGCGGACCGATGGGATTCTGGATCATGGCCACAGATCTCAGCTCGCGCCGGGCTGAAGGATCCGTTGCTTCCGGGACACATCACGGCCTTGATGTGGGACTGAGGTGAAGAATTGAATTCTCCCGCTGCAATCCGGGTTACTGCCATTCGTGTCGCCGAGCTGCTTGCCGACGGCGAGGCAATGCCGGTGTATGTGCATGTCATCGACCACCCCGAGGGGCGCGTGCTGGTGGACACCGGCATGACTCAGCTTCATCCGGCGATCGCCGACATGGAACCACGCATTTATCCACTGAACGAGCAGGACTTTGACATCGGCAGCGTCGACATCGTCGTCAACACCCACCTGCATTTTGACCATTGCGGAGGTAACCATCTCTTCGCCGGTAAGCCCGTCTACGTTCAGCGTCAGGAACTTGACGACGCCCGGAACCAGGACGACTACACCATCCCCGAATGGGTCGACCCACCAGGGATGCAGTACGTCACCGTCGACAGGGAACTCGAACTTCTTCCCGGAATTCGGCTCCTTCAGACACCAGGACACACTCGGGGCTCACAGGTTGTCGTCATTGACGGAGACGGACCGCCTACCATCATCGCCGGTGACACAGCGGTTTTTTTCGACGAACTTGATAACCCCCGCACCGAGGGTCAGCAGCTCATTCGCTCTTTGAAACCTGCAATGGTTTGGCTCGCGCACGCGCACACGCCATGGAAACCGGGAGTTTCAGTCTCGCCATGACCACCGAGGCCCCTCTTCAAAGGGGGTAATCCGGCCATCGGATTGATTAATCTGACGTCGCACTAGCTATCTGCTCAGAACTATGTAAACTTGACGGTGTTGTTGTGTTTGGCATTTGGTAGTTCAGGCAGTCCCCGTGATCCATCTGGATCGCGACCTTCTGAAGTAACGGTGGAGAACACCCCACACCGGAGACCCGAAAGTCGGGAGAATCTCCACCTTCAGTAAGGACTGAAAAAATGGCTACAGGTACCGTGAAATGGTTCAACTCCGAAAAGGGCTTCGGCTTCATCTCTCCTGAAGATGGCAGCCAGGACGTTTTCGCTCACTACTCTGCGATCAACTCCTCGGGCTACCGCTCCCTCGAAGAGAACCAGAAGGTTTCCTTCGACGTCGAGCAGGGCCCCAAGGGTCCCCAGGCAGTAAACATCCAGGCTATCTAGTCTTCGGATAAACGAAAAAGCAGGGCCGGTCATTGACCGGCCCTGCTTTTTGTTGTGCCCTGGTGGGGGCATTAGCCGTGGGCACTTGCCCCTCGCTCGCCGCCCGCCATAATTACTGCATAGCCGCAGAATGATGGGTCGGGATGGGCCTGTTTACCAGCCTGTCCTGGATAAGAGGGTGCTGCATGGGCAAAGAAACACCAGGAACCCGCTCCCCATGGGTCTTTCCTTTACTATGGCTCCTCACTACGGCCCTGAGCGTAGCGGTGTCCGGGGTCCTGTTCCATTTCCCCGGTGCCCTGCCGCCCAATAACGGTGACTCCTTCAACCCCAACCCCGCCGGAGCGCTGGTGAACGGCGTTGCCACCGGGCTCTTAGTTGGTGGTCTGCAGGCACTGCTGTTAAGGCGGTCCGGATTACGCGCCTGGCGGTGGATCCTTGGGACCACTGTGGCCTTGCTGGTGGCGCACACTTTTGGAGACATGCTTCCAGACGCTGTGGGGTGGCCGCTCATGGCAGGTCTGGGAGGCTTACTACTCGGCCTGGGGCAATGGTGGGCCGCCCGATGGCCCGCCAAAGCTGGGGTCATGTGGACTGCCGTCAGCGGCGTCGGCTGGGCCTCCAGCATGTGGTTGTCATATCAGGCGGTCAACGCGCCGGAGGACTGGCGGACCGAGCACCTGATCGTGGCCGCGGCAGTTGGCTTCACAGTGGGTGCCTGCACAGCAGCAATGTGGCGATGGCTGCCGCTGCGATCCGGGCAGGCAAGAGCGTCAGCCCGCTCACGGTCCCCTCGTTTGTAGTAAAGATGTTCCCATCCTGAAAAACTACTTAGAACACATATCCACATAGCGAATTACACCTCTGTAACTCACCTTCGAACGTCCGTAGCGTGGTTGGTATCAACTACGAAACCGAGGGCCTCCCATGGACGAACAGACTGCAGACGACTCCCTCCCGCCAGCTCATTCGAAGCAAGCTCACCACCTAGGCGAGTCGTGCGGGCACTCATTTTTGCCTGAATCGCCACCTAGACGGGCGATAAGCGGCCTGTGCAAGGCTGTTTTGCCACCTAGTCCCGTTTTCGAGATCTAACCTGCGAAGTGAGCCGCATGTCGGTCATCCACAGAAACAGAAGGTTGGATCGAGTGTTCGATTCTGAGGTTCAGCGCATCCTCGATTTCGTTGGCCGCGGCATAGGCGTGCGGATTGTTGGAGCGCCCGGAAGCGGCAGGACCACAGTGGTGCGAAATGTCGTGGCCAACTTGGAAAAGACCGGTATGGCTATCCACTTCATCAGCGGTCTTCGAACACATCGCTCAATTCCGTACTCAGCCATCAAGAGCTTGGGTTTGGAGCTTCGGCCCGGCCGCAGCGGAGTCACGGATATGGCAGATGCGCTCTCAAGCCAGTTGTCCAAGTCTGGGAAGCACGTCCTGATAGTGGACGACATCCATCTGCTGGACAACGAATCGCTGGCGGTCCTGGAATCAGTTCGGCGCAGGTCCGACTGTCCGCTGATCGTCACTGCTCCGGACAGCGGCTCGATCTCAAGGAGTCAACTGGCCGTCATGAACAGTGGCCGCGAGGCTTTGCTACAACTGGACCCACTCCATTTTGAGCAGGTACACACTTTGGTGACGCAGGTGTTGGGGGCTGCTGCAGATGCAGACACAACAGCGAGAATCCTGACAAAGTCCGGAGGAAACCCTCGGCTCGTTGTCCGTATTACGGAGACTGCTGCCTTAAGCGATCTTCTGGTTTTGCGTGGACGACAGTGGCAGATGACCGGTGACACCCTCTGGAACGACCATCTGAGAGGAACCCTCGAAGCGCTGCTGGCCGACCTGGCTCCGGAAGAAGTTACGGCCCTGCACACCATGGCAATCCTTGGCACCGCCCGTGTAGACGTTCTGCAAAAGGTGGTACAGCCCGACGTGTTGGAAGGCCTTGAACGGCGGGGATTCCTGTCGGTCATGGACGATCACCACAATGGACCGATCGCGGCGATAAGCCCGCCCGTCATCGCAGACTATTTCAGGGGCCAAAAGACGCTCAGGGACCGGCACCTCTTGCGCAACAAGATTGCTGGTGCGCTTGAGGGTGCGCCTCAAACTGCGCAGGGCAATTCAACGACTGCCGACTGCCTGTCCCGGGTGCTGGCATCCTTGCGGCTCGAGAAGGGAAACGATGATGCGGTAACCGCCCGGCATTTTCACGATCACAGTGCCGCCCGCGAACGCACGCGCTACGAACGATGGCAAGCGAACAAGTCCGCGACCAATGCTGCTGCACTGCTCAGGGTTTACTGGGGAGCGCCGGTGAACGTTATGCGGGCAACCCGCGTTTGCCAGGAGACGTCCACGCTCAACGGCGACCCCAATGACATTCTTTTTCTCGCGATCACCAAGGCTTTCCTTGCAATCTACTCAGGGCAAGGCGTGAGTACGGCAGTTGACATCCTGAAAGGATTCGCCGAGCGCAACCCGGAACAGGCCTCTACTGCCGAGGCCGCAATCCTCTTCATCAACGCCTCCCACGGTCGGGTCGCACCCATGCCCGAGGCTTCTGCCGACGCCCTGCAGCCTGCCTCGCTGGGGTTGGAAGGACTGGTTCAAAGCTTGCTCGAGCTGTATCGGTTTCGGCCGGGCGCGGTCCTCAGCCTGACAGAGAAGGCTGAGGACGACGACACCTTCCCGCACCTACGTCCGTTCCTTCACGGCTTCGCGCTCTTCGCAGCAGGCAGGATCGAGGACTCCCTGGTCTTCGCACTGGATTGGCGTGCCGAGGCCCGCAGAAACCTCGATCAATTCGGCGTCGTCGCCAGTAGCTACGTTGCCGCACACGGTCTGCTATACCGCGGCTACTTCGAAGAAGCCGAATACCTCATGAGCAGCGTCTTCGCTATGGGCCGGCCCGGCTTCGTCGTCGATGTCCTTTATGACGCCATGCTGCGGCTCGCTGGCCTGCGGCATGCGACGACGGCCATCTCACCAGCTCTGTCCATCGCGTCACAAGCACGGAGTGCGGTGCCTGATGTTGGACCGTTGCCCGGCATCGGCAAGGGTGTACATGAGCTCGTTGCCGCGGAGACTACCCAGCCATCGGTTTTTGATCGGCGGGCCGTGAAGCTCATCAAGCGCCAGATGAAGAGCGGCTACATCCTGGAGGCAACGATGACGGCGCTGCTTTGCACATGCCTGTGTCCCGGAGGGCCAGTTCTGGATATCCTCCGTAAGCTCCTGCGGGACAGTGGGGTGACGGCTCATGACCAGATGATGGCCGTTGCCACCGCGGTTGTGGAAGGCGATCACAAGCTGCTCGGTCTCCTCCTTAAGCACTACGAACTGGACGCCGACAACTATCAGATCGGCATGCTGCTTCGAGGTGCCCTCAAGCGTCACGTTCTGGAAGGGAACACGGCAGCGGCCGAGGCCATGGCCGAAGCTTCGTCTTTGTTCGCGGCAAGGTTTCCGTCAACCAACGAGCAGCTATCCTTCAACACTTTCAGGACTACGCCCCTCACGGAACGCGAAATTGAGGTTGCCGCGTTGGCGGGACATCGCTCGAACGTTGAGATTGCTGAACATCTGGGGATCAGCGCGAGAACAGTGGAAAACCACATCTCCAACGCCCTGCGAAAGACCGGCGCAACCTCACGTAACGGCCTCTTCATCCTCGTGGGGAATTCAATGGCAGCACGCTGACTCACGTTAGGCTGAACGTATCTTCCAGTACGAGTCTCCGGTGACACCGGCAGAGCTCAGACCTTGATGCGTGAAGGGTTCTCGTGAGCAATTCCCCCGCCTTGGCCCGCCGCCTCGGCACGTTCGATGCTTCCCTTATTGGCTTAGGCTCCATGATCGGTGCCGGGGTCTTCGCGGCCTTCACACCAGCCGCTGCGGCTGCTGGATCCGGACTGCTCATTGGTTTGCTTGTGGCGGCCTTCGTGGCCTTTTGCAATGCGACGTCCTCCGCGCAGCTCGCTGCCAGGTACCCCACCTCCGGCGGAACATACGTCTACGGACGTGAGCGGCTGGGGCCATGGTCCGGTTTCCTGGCTGGGTGGGGGTTCGTGATCGGCAAGACGGCAAGCGCCGCAGCCATGGCTATGACCTTCGCGGCCTATGCTGCGCCGGCAGGTTGGGAGCGCCCAGTGGCGATTGCCGCCGTCGTAATTTTGACTGCGGTGAACTATCACGGAGTGACCCGTACAGCGGGACTTACCCGAATTTTGGTGATCGCCGTCCTAACCGCACTGGCGATAGCCGTGGCGGCCGTTTGGGGTGGTTCCGGACCTGACTTCAGCAACTTTATGGGGGAGGGGCTGCTGGCGCACGGCTGGTACGGCATATTGCAGTCGGCCGGGCTGTTGTTCTTTGCCTTCGCTGGCTACGCGAGGATTGCCACGATGGGGGAGGAAGTTCGCGAGCCTCGCCGCACCATACCTCGTGCCATCAGCATCGCCCTGGGAATCACGATCGTCATCTATGCCATAATCGCGGTCACTCTGTTGGCTGCCCTGGGACCCGACGGTGTCTCCGGGACGCCGACACCCCTCGCCGATGCCGTCAACGCCGGCGCAATGTCTTGGGCTGCTCCGATTGTTCGGATCGGAGCCGCAGTTGCGTCATTGGGTGCTCTCCTCGCGCTGATTGCAGGGCTGGGCCGGACAACCCTGGCGATGGCCCGCGAGAACGACCTCCCGCACTGGCTGGCTGCCGTCCATCCGCGGTACAAGGTGCCCCACCGGGCCGAAACAACGCTAGCCGTAGTGATCTGCCTGATCATTGCCGTGACCGATCTCCGAGGAGCCATCGGATTCTCGTCGTTCGGTGTGCTGCTTTATTACTTGGTCGCAAATATCGCAGCCTTCACTCAGCCCGCCGAGGACCGCCGCTACCCGAAGGCCCTGCAAGTGGCTGGAGCTGTTGCCTGCGTGGCGTTGGTTGCGACGCTGCCGCCACTGTCTGTCGGGCTGGGCGTGCTGATGTTCGTGGTGGGCATCGTGTTCCGGATGATCCGGTTGCGCCGGAGTCCGTCCAGCCCTCGATAGGCACTAATCCAGAGGCCGGCTGGGCACGACTCCACCTGGGGGTACTTAGGTGGAGCCGTGCCGTTGTGCCTTCTTCGCCTGGGACGAGTGGGGTTCCCGCCGGACACCGGGTTTCCCGTCCCGAAGGCACAAGAGGAGACTATGGCCGGGGATAGTGGTCTAGGTGTTCTTTCGTCCGCTCTAGGTATCCAAAGGCGAGCAAATCATGGCTTTTTGGGTTCGCTTCACGCAAAAATGAGTGTTCGCCGGGACGGACTAGGTGGTGTCCCGCCTCTTTTTGGGCGTCGGTCTTAGCTTCATCAAACCGCTCGGATGCGCCAGCCTTCGCAGCAGCGGTACCAGCTCATCGGCGGGCGCTGGCTCGAAGAATTGGGCGTCGGCGAGCTCCACTGCGGCGATTGCGCGGGGAGCCAACTCCGAGCCTGCTTCGGTAACACGCAGCCGTTTGGCCCTCGTGTCTGAGGGATCGACTTCGCGCTCTATGAGGCCCTTCAGCTCCAGGGTTCGAAGGACCTGCGAGGCCATCTTCACGTCTGTGCCGGCCTGGCGGGCAACGGCGAGCTGATTGGGGTGCTCACCCTCTTTGTTGAGCCACCAAGTGCAGGCGAGCAACACGAACTGCACGTGGGTGAGGCCGATCGGGGCCAAGGCTGCGGCGATGTCACGCTGCCAGCGAAGGGTGGCGTGCCACAGCAGGAATCCGGGGCTCTCGCCCGGGCTAAGCGGCATCAGCGCTGGGCGAGCTGGACGAGCGAAGCCATGGTGTCCGGCCAATCGGCAGTAATGGCAGGCCCGATTTCGGGGCCAACCTGATCTGCGCCAGCACCGGTGATCTCCATCCTGTAGACAACCCGGACGCGACCGCCGTCGAGCCTGTCCAAGCGGTGGGCGGTTCGGATCAGCAGCTCATCGAAGCGTGCTTCGTCGACGAACAGCTCGCCGTCCACTACCTCCGCGATGCGCAACTGGATGGGTTCGTCCCCGGGGGGCATCATGAGGATCTGCGAACCCTCCGCGAAGGGGCCATCGATCTCAACGCGTTCAATTTCGGCGTTCCAGGAACCCCAGTTCTCGACGTCGGCCCAAAGTCGCCAGAGCGCTTCGGGTGCCGCGGTGGTTTCAATGCTGTGCTCGTAATCCCACATGGTTGCCTGCTGAAGTAGATGGTCTACGCACAGACTATCTGCGCGTAGACCATCTTGTACAGTGGCAAAATCAGAGGCTACTACTCACAGCCGATACCGTCGTGGTCGTTGTCCAGGCCATAGATATCAGAACCAACCACGGTCACTGGGCCTCTCACGTAAGCGGGTCCATTGCCTTTGCCTCCGGCACAGTCGACGTCGGACGCAATAGGTACGCAGGCACCGGCATAGTTCGGGTCGCACCCACTCTGAACGCGTGGGGCTGGGGCAGCTTTCGCAGCAGCCGCAGCAGCGGCCTGATCGGCAGCAGCTTGATCTGCCGCTGCTTTTGCTGCTGCCGCTTGATCGGCAGCGAGCTTGTCGGCGGCAGCCTTGTCAGCCGCGGCCTTGTCCGCTGCGGCTTTCGCGGCTGCGTCCGCTGCCGCCTTCTCTGCCGCGGCCTTTGCCGCAGCGTCTGCAGCGCGTTGATCAGAAAGCTTTCCTGCCGTTGCAGAGTCCAGCCAGGCGAGTTTTCCCGATTGATCAATGGTGCAGATGTAAGTTTCGCCCGCCACAGATTGGGTGTTCTTCTCTGTGGTGCAGGTTTTCCCGGCTATCTTGCTCGGCGTTGGAGTAGGCGTGGGCGAGGGAGACGCTGACGTCGACTCCGTTGTGCTGCTCACCGATCCAGCAGCTCCCATGGACCCCGAACCGCAACCGGCCAGCAAAATCATCAGTGATCCGATGGCCGTGATTCCGAGTGCTTTACCGCGAAAACCCCGTGACGATTTCCCGCCGAAAAGCGAGTGTTTTCCGGCGCGCGAAAGTTGTGTGTGCAATGTGTTGCCCCCTTAGAGTGCGCCCATGCGAAAGGCGCGTGGAGGCACAGTAACACCGGTCACATGCGCCCCAACAGGAGAAGTCTTCTATGACTTATCGCAAGGGGTCGGAGCTGCTTCTAGCCGACCTCCTCGTGGTCTTCGCGGTAGTCGTCGTCCTCTTCGGAGGAGGGCACCAGAGCCTGCTCGATAAAGTCTGCTTCCGCGGCCTCTGCTTCAGATACGCCTGCGAGCCGTGCAAATGCTGAACCGCCAGGAAGCACGTCTGTCCGCTGCTCCAGAACATCGGCCTCAGGGGCGTCATCGGGTAGCGGTTTCGTTAGCTCGAACTCCTCAGAACCCTCCGGGAGGACGGGCGTTTGCTGCTCAAGGGCATCGGCCTCCGGTACTTCACGCGGCGATTCCGGCTCTTGTCCGATGTTCATCATCTTCCTCCTGCTCGCTAATAGACTGGCTGACTCGCTAATGGATCTAAACGGCTCCTAACCTGAGCCCAACAACCATGATTGGTCAGTTTGGGTTTCCTTCGGGTGCCGGCGCAGTTTCCGGATCACCAGTTCCAGTGGCCACACCACCACCCGAAGTACCCCCGCCACCAGCAACAGAATCACAAAGAGCACTATGGCTGGCAGGCAAAACACGAACACCGTGATTGCAGTAATGAGATAACCGACGATATAAGCCGTCATCACCCCGGTGTCCACCGTGAGCTCCCGAAGATTGAATTACCAATAGAGGGTCTTGCCCGGTGTACGCACCAGGCTACGGTCTAACGGGTTTCGGTGGGACCGGTGCTGGTATCCGTGCCGGTCCATGGAGTTCCGCCACGGCTGACGGGTATCTTCCGTGACTGTTTCTCCGATTGCTCCGGCATGGGAATCCGCACTTCGAGGATGCCATCCGTATAGGAAGCATTGACGTCTTGTTCGGTCACCGCTGTTGGAAGTTTCACTGTCCGGGAAAAAGTGCCGTACCGGAATTCTGAGCGGTATCCCCTTTTATCCTTGTGCTCGGACTTTTCCTCATGGCGCACATGGATCTGCAGCTCATCACCGGACAAGGTGATGTCGACGTCCTTTTCAGGATTGATGCCTGGAACTTCGGCTTTGACCACCATTGATCCGCCGTCCCGGTATTCCTCCACCCGGAGCCAGGAGCCGCTCTCTCCTTCAAGGAACCGACGGACAGGATCGGCGATGTCGCTGGCCGACCAACGAAGTAGATTGCTCATCGTGGTGCCTCCTGTTTGTTACCAGGCCCCGCGGACCGACCCCGGGCGGGGCCTAAATCGGATCTACACAAATAAAATACGCCGAACACACATCGTTGTTAAGACGCTCCTTGGCTCACGGGAGCTTGCAGGATAGGCCTCCGTGGACGAGGCAAATGGCTATCCGTCCACGAGCGCTGCGGACGCTCCGGAAGCGTTTTCGCTTTCGAAGACAGGGCCTGCCGACGGCCGCTTCGCCAGGTGTTCCTCTCCGGGACCGTGGGGACGAAGCTGCTTAAAGACCCAAGGGAAAAAGTACGTCTTTGCCCACGCGAGGTCACCGGCCCTGGCTTGACGCCAGCTGCTTTCGGGCAGCGCTTTGGGCTCCAGCTGCCGAAGCGTATGCGGGACATTGAGTGTGTCCAGCACGGCGATGGCAATCGTGTGATGACCCAGCGGGGAGAAATGCAGCCGGTCCGGGTCCCACATCCTCGGGTCCCTGAGTTGCCTCAGCGCCCAGAGGTCTGTGATGAGTGTGCCGTGGCGGGAAGCAATAGCGCGAACATTCTCGTTAAAGATGGCCACTTTGCCACGGTTGCGTCCGAGTACGGGGGTGGATCCCCAGTCGGGTCCCGTGAACAAAACGATCGTCGCGCCTGTCTCTGCCAAGAGGCTCACGCCGGTCTCAAGCTTGCTGGCAAGCTTGTCCGGGTCACTGGCGTGGAACACCATGTCGTTCCCGCCTGCAGACAACGTGATCAAGTCCGGCTTCAGGGTTAGGGCCTGACCGATCTGCTGGTCGAGGATCTGCTGCAGCAGCAACCCGCGCACGGCAAGGTTCGCATAGGCAAAATCCCGGTGGTCGACTGCGAGTTCCTCGGCGACGCGGTCAGCCCAGCCGCGCAGCCCTCCGACGCTTCCTGGTTCCGGATCCCCAATGCCTTCGGTAAAGGAATCCCCAAGCGCCACATACCTGCTCCAAGGGTGCGAGCGGTCCTTGATATTCTGCCCAGCACCCGCTTTGAGATCAACAAGGCCTTCGGGGGTAACCCGGCCACGCCACCTCATTGCCCTACCTCCTTGTAAGGAAAAAGGTTCTTACACAGTGATAACGGCAGTGCTGGCCGTGATGTTCCCGGCACGTCCAACCGGTCAGAGGAACATTTCCTCCGCCACCACGGACGCTCCCGTCCCTAACCCGCGAACGGTCCACCCCGCACTTCGCCAGGCCTCAGCGTCCAGCACGTTCCGAGCGTCCAGCACCATCCGGCGTCGTACGAGTGAGCCTGCAAACGACGGCGAGAGGGACACGTATTCGTCCCATTCGGTGAGCAGCAACACGAGTTCGGCGCCCTCAAGGGCGCGCTTTGTGGAGGCCTCGAAGCGGATTTGCGGGTAGCGGATCCATGCATTGTTGATGGCTTTGGGATCGGTGACGGTTACGTGCGCGCCGGCGGAGGCGAGTTGCTGGGCGACGTCCAGGGCGGGGGAATCGCGGATGTCGTCGGTGTCCGGTTTGAACGCCGCGCCGAGGATTGTCACGGTTCTGCCGGACAGGAAGCCGCGGCACATTTCCCTTGCCACATCCACAGCACGGGTGCGCTGGTCCAGGTTGATGGTGTCCACCAAGGCCATCCATCGGTCCACGGACGGGACGGAAAGCTCGCGCGATTGGGCGCGGAAGGAGCGGATGTCCTTGGGCAGGCAACCCCCGCCGAATCCGAGCCCGGCATGCAGGTACCGGTTGCCGATGCGCGGGTCCAGGCCCATCGCCTCGCTGAGCTCGCCCACGTCAGCACCCGACGCATCGCACAGCTCCGCCATCGCGTTGATGAAGCTGACCTTCGTGGCCAGGAACGCGTTCGACGCCGACTTGATCAGCTCCGCAGTCGCAAAGTTGCAGACCAAACGAGGGATACCGGCGCTGATCAGCGGCTCGTACACGGCATCCAGAACGGCGGTCACCGGAGCTCCGGCGGCGGCACCCTTGCCGCCAGGAACCCCGTAAACCAGGCGATCGGGAACCAGGGAATCCTTGACGGCTGTACCCTGGCGCAGAAACTCGGGATTCCAGCCGAGCAGTACGTCCGAGCGTCGGGCCAGGACCGCACGCAGCGTCTCCACAGTGCCTACCGGCACCGTCGATTTACCCACGACGGCGGCACTCCTGGCCAGATGGGGGAGGAGGCTCTTCGTGGCGCTCATCAGGTAGGAGAGATCGGCCGTGTCGGAGGTCTTGGACTGCGGCGTACCCACGCAGAGGAAATGGACTTTGGCGTCGGCCGCTGCCGAGAAGTCAGTAGTGAACTTCAGGCGGCCCGTGGCGCGTCCATCGCTGAGAAGTTCGTCCAGGCCGGGCTCGTGGAAAGGAGCCAGCGCTTTGTTCAGTTGCTCAACCTTGTGGGAATCGACGTCGATGCCCACCACGGTGTGGCCCATTGACGCGAGCGTCGCGGCGTGGACTGCGCCGAGGTAGCCGCAGCCGATCACGGAGATCTTCATGAGGAGGGTCCTTTGCTTGAGGTCAGTTCAGTGGGGCCGGCCTCGATGGGAATGCCGGCGACGACTTCGTTGTAATGCCGCACCAGGTCGGCGCTGAGCACGGGCCACGTCCGGCCCTGGACTGAAGCGGTTGCTGCCGCTGCGAACGCGCGCCGCTTGGCGTCGTCGCCCATCAGGTCCTGCACGTAGTTCCGAAGTTGAGTGAGGTTCCCAGGCTCATACAGCCAACCCGTGCGGGAGTTTTCCACGAGGTCCAGGGGGCCGCCACGTCCGGTCGCGACCACAGGAACGCCCGATGCCATGGCTTCCTGGATGGTCTGGCAGAAGGTCTCGAACTCGCCGGGGTGGACGAAGAGGTCGAAGCCTGCCACGGCTTGCGCCAGAGAATCTCCGCCGAGGAAGCCGGCAAAGTGGGCGTTCGGCAGCGCGGTTTGGAGTGCTTCCCGTTGCGGACCATCACCAACGATCACGAGCTTCGTATCCGGCAGATCCGCCAGCACGGCAAGATCTTCCACCTGTTTCTCCACGGCGAGGCGGCCGACGTAGCCGATGATCCGGTGACCGTCCGGCGCTACCGAGCTGCGCCACGCCGTCGAACGTTTCGCAGGGTTGAAGCGCGCGGTATCCACGCCGCGGCGCCACATATCCACGCGCAGGATGCCGCGTCCGCGCAACTGATTCAGCGCGAACGTGGACGGCACAAGGGTTCGGGTGGCCAGGAGATGGATGTTGTCCACGCGGTTCCACGCCCAGTTCTCCAGGAACGGCACGCCATAGCGGGCGGCGTAGCTGGGAACCTCGGTTTGGTAGATCGCAACCGTCGGGATCCCGAGTTGATCGGCGGCCTGCACCGCGCGCCAGCCAAGGACGAACGGCGAGGCGAGATGAACGACGTCGGGGGCGAAATCGGCAAGGATTCGCTTGACCCGATTCACACCACCCAACGCAACCCGCACATTCGTGTAACCGGCCAGCGGCACTGAGGGAAGCCTGTGCACATACGCACCCTTGACGACGCTCGAAACCTCAGTGTCCGACGTCGACGGCGCGATCACCATCACCTCATCCCCGCGCTCCTGCAGATGCTCCAGCACCCGCAGTATCGAATGGGTTACCCCATTCATCAGTGGCAGGAATGATTCGGCGACGATTGCGATCCTCACGCCTTCAACGGTGGTCGGAGCGGTTGGCCTTGTGGGTTCGAACTGGTGGCCTGTGGAGGAAGAGTTGGTTAACAGGAGGGTGTCCTGTTTGTCGGAGGGCGCGCGTAGACTCTGGCTCACCGACGCGCTGGGGCGTCATGACTTCTGGGGGTCTTGCCATGTTTGCTGCTGGGGATGTTTCGCGCGCGCTTGGGGGAGTAAACGTACGACGACGGCGCCGGGCAGCGGTGCGGACAGTCGCCGTCGGTTTGGGCCTGGCGCTGCTGCTGGGAACCATCGGTTCGCCGGCGTCACCGGCTATGGCTGACGCGGTTACGGATGTTGTTCCGGTGGGGGACCAGCCCGGGGAAATTGCCGTGAACTCTGTGACGGACAAGGCGTACGTTGCCACGCTTGAGGGCGTCTCCATCATCAATGGGGTTTCAGGCGGAGGAGCCTTGTATTCGGGTGACATGCCCGTTGACGTTGCTGTGAATACGGCCACAAACAAGATCTATGTCAGCGAGATTGGTGGATCCGTTGCCGTGGTTGACGGTGTGACCCGCGCGGTAAAGTCTGTGCCGGTGGGTTCCGGGGCTGGCGTCGTTGCTGTGAACGAAACGAACAACAAGATCTATGTAGGCGTTGCTGGCGGTGTTGCCGTTATCGACGGTGCCACCAACGCCGTTACCACCGTTCCGCTCTCGGCGGGTGCGCAGGACATTGTGGTGAACGCTGCCACTAACAAGGTTTACATAAATTCCGGCGGAACTATAAGGGTCATCAACGCCGCTGGGAGCATTACAGGCGACATCATCATGGGCGCTGGATTCATTCTCGCCCTCGCAGTCAATCAGGCAACCAACAAGATCTACTACACCACGCTTGGCAGGTACGGTGCCGGCGTGAGTGTGATTGACGGCGCGACCGACAAAACCACGGGAAAGTACGAGTCTTCCAGCAAGGTCGGGATGTTGGCTGTCAACCCCGCCACCAACAGGATTTACGTGACGGCGGACAGCAACTCCACGGATGGTTACGTCAAAGTCCTTGACGGGGCGACCCTCACTGAGATGGCGCAGATCATCACACCCTCGCTTGTCCGGGACATCGTGGTGAATCAAGCCAGCAACAAGATCTACGTTCCTATGTCTGGCCGGGGAACCACCATCATTGATGGGGCCGACAACAGCAGTTCCGCTGTGTACACGGGGCAGGAGCCGGTTTCGGCGGCCGTGAACCCGTCCACCGGCAAGACGTACGTGGCCAACAATGGCAGCGACTCCGTGTCGGTGATCGATGGGACAGTGCCGGCACCTGTTAGGAACGACTTCAACGGCGATGGTTTTGCCGACGTTTTGGCTCGGGAAGCTTCCGGCGTGCTGTGGCTTTACCGGGGTGATGGTTCGGGTGGGTGGCTGCCACGTATCCAGGTCGGGCAGGGGTGGAACGTCATGACCGCACTGCTTGCTCCAGGTGATTTCAACGGCGATGGCCATGCTGATGTGCTCGCCCGCGACGGCGGTGGTTTGCTCTGGCTCTACCCGGGCAACGGTTCGGCAGGCTGGAAACCGCGGGTGCAGGTGGGCAGTGGCTGGGAGGGCATGAGCGCGATCGAAGGGATTGACTTCCACGGCGACGGGTTCGTAGACGTTGCAGCCCGCGACCGTGGTGGTGCCCTTTGGGTATACCGGGGAGATGGCAGCGGTGGCTGGTTGCCCAGGATGTGGGTTGGTTCAGGGTGGTCCGACATGTCCGAGATCACCGGCGTAGGCGACTTCAACGGTGACGGCCTGTCCGATATTGCTGCCCGCGACGGCGCCGGTGCACTTTGGCTCTACCCGCCCAACGGATACGGCAGCTGGCTGCCGCGACAAACCATCGGGCAGGGCTGGAACGTCATGAACTCCCTGGTTGGACCCGGTGACTTCGACGGCGACGGGCGCGCCGATATCTTGGCGCGCAACGCCGCTGGCGAGCTGTGGCTTTACTCCGGCAACGGGGGAACGGCGTGGCCTTCGGCTTCGCGCGTCGGCACGGGGTGGAATGCGATGACGGCGATTCTGTGAGTTTCCTTACAGCGATGTAGGCTCCGCTCATCGACGCGGCAGTCGCGTCTCACTTTCTGGGGGTCCCATTGGGTTCTGTCGCGTCCAACACCGCTGTGTCTGTAGTCGGAAAATCTCGTCTTAAGCGAACAACGGCGGCACTCGCCGTCGTCGTTTCGCTGGCCGTTTTGTTGATGGCTGGGTCGCCGGCTGTTGCCGACTCGACGTCGTTCGATATTGCCGTTGGCACAGCCCCACATGACATTGCAGTCGCCGGCAATGGGGATGTCTACGTTGCCACCGACGGCGGGGTGTCCGTCATCGATGCGGACACGAGAAAAGTGACCACAGTTGATGTAGGTGGCATTGCTCAAGGTGTTGCGACCCAGGGAAGCGACCGCGCCTATGTGAGTGTTGCGGGGAAAGCAGGTGCCAACGGATCCGTGGTCATTTGAGCAGGGGCGGGGTTTCCGTCATCGATTCCAACACGTCGGTTGTCGTCCGAACTGGAGCCCAGCCCGTGGCCGTGGCTGTCCACGAATACACAGGCACAGCGTACGTGGCCAACCAGGCCAGTGCTTCAGTGACCGTCCTTGAACCCGCAGACCCGCAGCCGGTAAAGAATGACTTCAACGACGATCGAAACGCCGACGTTTTTGCCCGTGATGGTTCCGGCGGGCTGTGGCTCTATCCCGGTGACGGCGCGGCCGGATGGCTCGATCGGCGGCAGGTCGGTCAGGGTTGGAACATCATGACGGCACTTCTTGCTTCGGGTGATTTCAACGGTGACGGTAAGTCGGACATTCTTGCCCGCGATAACACCGGCGTGCTGTGGCTGTATGGCGGGAATGGCGCGGCTGGTTGGCTGCCGAGGGTTCAAGCTGGACAGGGATGGAACGGCATGACTGCCATTACGGGCGTGGGCGATTTTAGCGGAGACGGCTATCCCGACGTTGCAGCCCGAGACAGCACTGGTGTCCTTTGGCTGTATCCCGGAAATGGCAAGGGAGGTTGGCTGACCCGTGTCCAAATTGGATCAGGATGGTCTGGGATGACAGACATTCTTGGAGTCGGCGACTTCAACACTGACGGTGCCTCAGATGTAGCCGCACGCGATTCAAGTGGTCGTCTGTGGCTCTATCCAGGGAACGGCGCCGGCGGCTGGCTGCCCCAAGTGCAGTACGGCCAAGGCTGGAATGGAATGACTGCCATGTTTGGTCCAGGCGACTTCAGCGGTGACCGCAAACCGGATGTGATGGCTCGCGACTCGTCCGGTGCCTTGTGGCTTTTCTCTGGTAGTGGTGGGGCGAAGTGGCCCATCGGCAGCGTTATTGGTCAGGGCTGGAACGGAATGACCGCAATCCTCTGAGAAAAGGTTGAGGCCCTCCCCAAGGTGAGGGCCTCAACCTTCTTTGTGCTCAATCAGTCCAGCGCTGGCGCCTTTTCAGCATTGCGGAGGACGCCGCCGTCGTGAATTGCCTCCTGATTCCCGCCGTTTGGGTGCCGACGCTTCATCACGAAGTAGCACCCGATCACGACCAACACGAAGGGAATGCCGAAGATCAGGGTCATCTGGAAGCTTTCGATGAAGAGGGTGGTGATCAAGATCGCCACCATCATGACCGCGCCGATCGCGGATGCCAGGGGGTAGAAACGCAGCTTGTAGTTGAGGGCTGTGCCGTGTCGCTTGGCGTGGCGTCGGAAAGCCAGATGGGTCAGGAAGATCATGAGCCAGGTGGACATCGCCCCGAACATGGACAACGCCATCATGAAGGTAAAACCGGATTCCGGGTTCAGAACGTAGACAACTGTCGCCACCGCAATGCCTCCGGTGCACAGCAGCAGGGCGTTGACGGGGGCGCCGTTCTTGCGCAGCTTGCCGAACACTGCAGGCGCCTGTCCGGCGCGGGACAGGCTGAACATCATGCGGGTGGAGATGTACAGCTGCGAGTTCATGGCCGAGAGAGCTGCGACGATCACGACGACGTTGATCAGCGAATCTGCGAAGGGAATGCCGACAACCTGCATGACAGTCACGAATGGGCTGTCGCCGGTGAGGATCTGGCTGACAGGTGCAATGGCGAGTATCAAAGCGAGCGTCAGGATGTAGAACAAGAACAGTCGGAAGACGGTGACCTTGAAGGCCTTCTTGACGGACGTGGCCGGGTCCTTTGCTTCACCGGCAGCGATGGCAATCATCTCGATGGAGAGGTAACTGAAGATTGCCACCACCACGGCAAACCACATGCCGCTGACGCCGTTGGGGAAGAACCCTCCTTCGGCTGTGTAGTTGTGCGCGCCGTAATCGGGGTTGTTGCTGCCAAAGACCAGGATGCCGGCCACGAGGATGAAGCCGAGGATGGCGAAGACTTTGATGGTCGAGAACCAGTATTCAAGGGTGCCGAAGGCCTTCACGTTGAACATATTCACAGCGATGAGTGCGCCTGAGAACATCAGGATCCACAGGATCGATGGGACTGAAGGGAACCACAATTTCATGTAGTCGCCGATGGCCGTGACCTCGGTGCCTACGGCCAGCACAATGCAGGACCAGTACAGGTATTTCGTGACGAACCCGGCCAAGGGGGAGATGTAGTGCTCGGCGAAGGCACCGAACGAGCCCGTGGTGCTGTGAGCAACGGTCATCTCCGCCAGGGCACCCATGAGCATAACGGCGACGAGGCCCGCAATGACGTAGCTCAGCAGAACGCTTGGCCCGGCGAAGGAGATCGCGAATTTGCTGCCGAGGAACAACCCTGTTCCGATGGCACCTCCAAGGGCGATCATGGTCAGCTGCGGGCCGGTGAGCTCACGCTTTAGACCTTTTTCACGCTCCGTGATTTGGTCAAAAGTGTCTGGCATTCTTTGTCTCCTTCTGATGAGCGAGGGTACGCATGTGCGCGAACATGTATGCGTGTTCCTGGCGGATGGTGCTTCGCGGCGAGACTCCCAGGGCGCAACTGGGGTGTGGCCTGATTCACAGGTTAGAATATTCGTCGGTTCAGGCGCATCAAGCCTGAATCATCGACCAAAACTGACGGAAGAATTTATGATCAATTCAAAAATCATTCGCGATCGGAGAGAGCAACCGAATCGGCTTCGCTTGGATGCAGCGGACATCGTGATTCTGCGGGAGCTGTCGCGGGACGCGCGGACGCCTAACAACATATTGGCAAGCCGGGCTGGACTTGCCGCGTCGACCTGCCTGAACCGGGTCCGGGCCCTCCAGACGGCAGGCGTCATCAGGGGCTTCCATGCCGAGATTGATCTTGGGAGCTTGGGCTTGGACGTCCAGGCCATGATCTCCATCAACGTTCACGCCCAAGCGCGGAAGAACATGCTTGAACTGGCGAGGTCGCTCCGCGATCTGCCGGAGACGCTGAGTGTCTTTGTTCTCGGTGGAGAACACGATCTTCTTCTCCACGCGGCTTGTGCCTCCACGGCAGAACTGAGGGAGTTCGTCGCGACACACCTGGGCAGTAATCAAGCCTTTGTCAGCACGCAGACCACTCTCGTCTTTGAGCGACTGCAGCCGGAAGCAGGTCCTATGGGCGCCTAGAAGGTATGAACCGGGTTTAGAGCCGGACGCGACTGGATCCTTGGGAATGAACTTCTTCCCGATTAGGCAAGGTTCAGCGTGTGCCCGGACCGGATTGTGCATCCCGTTCCGTACGGGCCTCTTTCAAATCCTTCCGCAGCCCTTTGTTGTCCGCCCGGAGCTCGCGATTGTCGTCAGCCAGCCCACGATTGTCCTCCGTCAGCCCCCGGTTTGCAGCCTCCAACTCGAGCACCAGTTTCACGCCGGCCAGGTTCAGCCCTTCGTCCAGGAGCGCGCCGATTCTGCGCAGGGTCGCAAGGTCAGTTTCGCTGTAGCGGCGGGTGCCGCCGTCGGTCCTTTTCGGGGTGAGCAGCCCTTTGCGCTCGTACTGCCGAATGTTCTGTTGACCGGTACCTACGAGTTCCGCCGCAACCGAGATCGCGTAGACTCCCATGTCGTTCCGGTCGGCGGCGCCGCCGCCGTGGGCCCCATCAGGCGCGGAGGCGCCGGGTCCGCCGTCGTGATCCGGCCGCTCGGTGTCGCGATCGCCAGCCATGCAAACCTCTCAAAAAATCTTTGAAAAAACCTCTTGCACCACTCTCTCACCGGTGCTATAAAAAATCTATACCAGCCAACACAGATCTGGAAGGCTGGCTCAACAACAAATCCGCATCAAGATCTGAAGGAGTGAGAACCAAATGCTGATGCGCACTGACCCGTTCCGCGAATTCGATAGGCTCGCCCAACAGGTTTTTGGCACAACAGCACGGCCAGCCGGCATGCCAATGGATGCTTGGCAGGAGGGCGAGGAATTCGTCGTCGCTTTCGATCTACCTGGGGTAAGCCCTGATTCAGTTGACCTCGACGTCGAGCGCAACGTCCTGACGGTAAAGGCCGAGCGGAAGTCTCCCGCCGGCGAGAACACCGAGATGATCGCCGCCGAACGTCCGCAGGGCGTCTTCAGCAGGCAACTGATCCTGGGGGACACCCTGGATACGGAGGGCGTCAAGGCCAGCTACGACGCGGGTGTCCTGACTCTTCGCATTCCTGTCGCCGAAAAGGCCAAGCCGCGGCGCATCGAAATCACGTCAAACGAGCAACGGCAGGAGATCAACGCCTAGCCACAGCTGCTCCGCTGGAGCTCCACCCGGGGGTGGCCAACCCAGCGGAGCGTCAGACCGGGAGCTTCGGATCGGCCGCAGCATCGGAAAAGAGGGCGCAGGCTTCGTGCCACGCCACAGCGCTTGTTGCGCAGAGGAAAACGCGGCCCCTGACGTTGTCTCCCGATTGATGGCTCCCGGCCCATGCCGGGGGCCATCGCCAAATCCGCAGCACTTATCCGGAACCAGCAGTGAGCAACAACCAACCCGACTACTACTCGATCCTGAACGTGGCTCCCAGCGCGACAGCCCGTGAAATCACCCACGCCTACCGCTCGCTGCTCCGTACCCATCACCCGGATACCCGCAAAAAGCCCGACGACGGCGACACCACCAACGCGGCCGACCTCCAGGAACTGCACGCCATCATGCAGGCGTATGTTGTGCTCTCAGATCCGGCGAAGCGGAGTGCCTACGACCGCAGTCGGCGAACAGGTGCGTCGTCGAGTGGTTCGTCAGGGTGGAGTGGTTCCACAGGCAAGCCAGTAAAGGTCCGTGTCCATAAAACGCCGGCCCCTCCCGCTGGCAATCAAAAGGATCAACAGCCTCTCGTCTTCGGCCCGGTCCACTGGGAACCGCTGCCCAGGACAACCCCCGGATTCCCGTCGCCCAAAGTCCGAAGGAGATACTTATGAGTGCCTGGCGCTCGTACGACAGCCACCTGATGCCCGCGTTCTACGAGAGATTCGAGAAACGCTGGGGAAAGGGAACCGCGCCGTTCCTGGACCCGGAAGTCCACGAGCAGCCCATGCCGCGCGCTCAATGGATCAATGTAGATACCGGGGCGGCTGTGGCAGTGGTCCCTATTTGGACGGACGATCCCGAACATCGGTCCTTTGGCGTCTTCTACCTCCCGCCGGCCGGGGATATTTGGATCCTCCGCCCAGGACCAACCACCTTCATGGAACCCGGCAAGGGCGGGAACAAAGAGCAGGTTTCGCTGCGTAACGACGCCTTCAAGAAAGCTGTCAATCACGCCAAGGAATTCATCTACGGGCCGCAGCCCTAGTGTTCTGCGTTGTCGGGCCAGTCCACACGTCAGGATTCCCGCAAGACATCCGGAAGCTCGTCGACGTAGACGGTCTGCGGCGGCTCAAAGTAGATCACCAGCACCTTCTCGCCCACAGGAAAGACGCTCGTCTTGTCGAACGGGTAGGCAAAAAATGCGCTGGTACCGCCATGGAAGGGGAGCATGACCTCGCCAATGGTGCCTGGCGCGATGGTCCCAGTGACCCTTCCGATCTTGCCGGTGAGGCTCCGATTGACCTCTCTATGCATCTGACGCCGCATCTGACGCCTTCGCCGGCGGAGACTTCACAGTAGCGGGTCGGGCGGGCGGTGCCGGCGGTCGGCTGGCTCCGTTCCCCTTCAATGCGGAAGCCAGGGACGGCAGGAAGCTGCCGACTTGGGACAGGATCCCACCCACCATGCTGTTCAGTCCGTCGCCCCCATTGAGGACGGTCAGCTGACCGATACGGGAGAAAGGCTCCGCGGCGGCCGAAACGATGGCGGGCATGTTCTCGGCGATTTGCTGGTTGATGACAGCTTCCTGGTTTGTCTCCAACGCTTCACCGCGGGCCTTGATACCTTCGGCCTCAGCCAACGCCTTGGCCTTTACCGCCGATGCTGCCGCATTTCCTCGGGCAGTCGTCGCAGCTGCCTCGGCTTCACCTGTCACACGGGTTGCACCGGCCATTGCCGCCGCAGCCCCCGCATTCGCTTGGGCCTCAAGTTCGACGCGCCGGGCGTTGGCCTGGGCGTCGAGTTCGATGCGTTTTGCCAAGGCCTCGGCGGCGCTGATGTCAGCAGCCTTCTTCGCTTCGGCCTCGGTGCGTTGGGCGTAGGCCTTGGCATCCGCGGGCTTGCGGATGGTGGTTTGCAGCTTCTGCTCTTCGCGGTCGGCCTCAAGCTTTGCCACTTCGGTCTCCTGAACCACCACCTGCTGCCGGGCAGTGGCATCGGCCAGTGGTCCGGCCTGAGCAGCGTTGGCACGGGCCTGTTCAGCATTCGCCTGCGCGGCAGATTGCTTGATGGCTGACAGGCTTTGGGCATCAGCAATCAGTGCAGCAGCTTCCGCTTCCTTCTCAGCCGCCTCACGGTTGCGGGTGGCCTCGGCGATCCGGGCCTCCATCTTGACCTGGGCAATGTGAGGCTTGGCGAGGTTCTGGATGTAGCCCGTCGGGTCCTGCAGATCCTTGATCTGCAGGGAATCCACCACCAGGCCAAGCTTCTCCATCTCCACGCCACTGGCACTGCGGACGAGTGAGGCGAGCTTGTCGCGCTCGCGGATGATCTCCTCCACAGTCATGCTGCCGATGATCGAGCGGAGATGCCCTTCAAACACGTTGTAGACCTGGCTCTCCATCTTCGGCTGCTGCCCCAGGAACCTCCGCGCAGCGTTCGCGATGAACGGGGGAGCGTCGCCGATCTTGTAGATCACCACGCCGTCAACAATCACCTGGATGCCTTGCGACGTCACACACGAAACCTTGAGTTCCGTCTCATTCAGGGTCAGCGCAAGGGTTCGGACGGTCTGCAGCCCGGGAACCACCAAGGCGCCCTTGCCTGTGACGATCTTGAAATCCATGCCGTCGGTATTTTCGAGCGTCCCGCGGGTAAGCCCTGAGATGATCAGGGCCTCGTTCGGTTCCGCCACTTTCCACATCGCCTTGGTTGCCAGCCACACGAAGCCGATGACAACGATCACGCCAAGAATGCCGGCGATCAAGGGGAAAAATGCCGAGAGGTCGTCCATTGACCTTGTCCCTTCAGACGATGTGAACCGGCTTCATCCGTTGACCCCCAGTAGGCCATGTGCCTGTTCGTGTACACAGTCTCGTTGGGCCGCAGCAGGGAAGTCCAGCACTTTTGTGCGTCATTTGTGCTACGACGTCCGGGCAGGCCGGGAGCCTGACCGCGTAACCCAGCTACCCGCCGTCGAGCATTAACAAAGAAGGCTGGTGCAACCTTTGGAGAGAATCCGTAGGTGGCTGCACCAGCTGCTAGTACGACTTTCTGTTATTAGTTGTGACACCTGTTCATTGGCCGCTCCTAGTTCCCGGCTTCTATTATTTCCGGGCCTTTTTATCGTCTGTGAAGTACTGGGCGAACATCCAGCCGGCGGCGATCATCAGGATGCCCAGCACCATGTGAGACCAGTTGTCCACGGAGTTCAGTGACAGGAAGTTGGCCGCCGAGTCCACTCCGACGCTCAGTCCGTAGATGCTCAGCACGACGTAGAGTGCGCCGAAGCCCATGAGGAAGTTTCGTGCGCCGTGCGCCGTGCGGGACATCGCCCAACCTGCCGCCCCGATGGCCAGTTGTACGAGGTTGAGCAGCATGGATACCTGGAACACGCCAAAGAGCATCGCGTGCGAGTTCGGGCCGAAGAATTGCAGCTCCGAATACTGCATGGTGATGCCCGGAATGAATCCCAGGACGCCAACCAGCGCGAGGACGGCACCCACACCCATGCCAACAACCTGGATGTCTTGCCGTCCGAAGTGGACACCGCGTGCATGTGAAGCAGACGTACTCATGTCGTCCTCCAGTCACCCCTTGCGAACATCTCCCATTTTACGGCCGGTTCAGGCAAAAAGCGCTGGAATTCGCGGTATTACAGGGCGCCTGCCGGGGGAGGGGTGCCTACCGTGGCACGATAGGACACGATGAAACTGCGCGCTGATCAGACCGGAAACCGTGGCCTCCCGATGCCCCTTTGGCTACAGGGTGGTTTGGAAGCGGCGCAGGCAGCCTTCATTTCGGCCATCGTTGTGATACTTCCGTTGGTCGGGGTGTGGGCCACTGACGGATTCCAGAACAGAAACGTGGACTTCCTGGCGCGCCTGGCCGGGCAGGCGTGGCTGCTGATCCATGGTGTTCCGTTGACCTTGGCGCAGGTCAACGTGGGCACGGCCGGCCAGCCCGGAACGGGTCTTCTTTCGCTGATTCCCCTGGGCCTGACGCTCATTCCGTTCCTGCTTGCGTGGCGGGCAGGACGACGACTTGCTCGGGCTTCGTACACGGACCAGCTGTGGCAGGCATTCCTGGGCGCCTGCGTTGTGTACGCCGCGTTCGCAACAGCTACAGGATTCGTGTGCCGCACCCCGGAAGTGGTCATCAACCTTTGGTTCGCCATGACCATACCGCTGATCGCCTTCGCGCTGGGGCTGGTGGTCGGCGCACGACGCGAGGCAGGCTCCTGGAGCAGGCTCATTGGTGTGGACGCCGTCGCCTGGATCGCGAAGACCAGCCAGCACTCACGCTGGGCAGGCTCGTATGTTGGCTCAGCTTTGAAGGCCGGATTCGTTGCGACCATGGCCGCTGTTTGCCTCGCCGCAGTGCTGTTGGCCGTGGACATCGTCTGGCACTGGACGGACATCATCGCTGTTTACGAAGGCCTCCAAGCCGGCGCTCTGGGCGGTGCAGTCCTCACGATCGCGCAGCTCGGATTCCTTCCCAACCTTGTGGTCTTTGCTTTGGCCTGGTCCTCCGGGGCTGGCTTCTCGCTCGGAGTAGGCTCGCACGCCGGGCCGCTGGGCACCGCCGTCGGGCCCCTGCCTGCCGTCCCGGTTTTCGGTGGGCTTCCCTCCGGACAACTCGACGCCGGGCCTATGGCTCTCGCCCTCCCCGTGGTTGCGGGGATCATGGCCGGCTGGTGGTTCCTCCGCGAAGGCGAAAATCACTTTGACGAGTGGCTCTCCATCAAAATCAAGGCCCGCTGGTTCACGGCCGCGGCGTCCACGTTGTTCCTGGGGTTGTTTATCGGTTCTGTGGCGGGGCTGCTTAGCGGTGCGCTCGCATGGGTCGCGCGAGGTTCAGCCGGTATCGGCCGGCTCACGGAAATCGGACCCCACCCGCTCTGGACGGCAGTCTGGTTGGCCGCCGAAGTGGGCATCGGCGTCGTGATCGGTTACGCGGTGGGGCCGTGGCTGGAACGCCGACAGAAGCTGCGCGAGGCCAACCTGGACGAAGTAGCGTTCGACGACGAACACGCCTGAGCTTGTGGGTTCGGCTTTTGGTTGGGCTTTCGTTGGGCTCGCTTTAGCGGACCGGGCCCGGCATCGAGTCTTCGAGCTGCGTGAGGCACTGTGTCTTGGCGGATTCCGTCAGGGCCGAGCGGGCACAATCCTGATACGTGGTGACTTGTTTGAAGAAGAGCACAGACGTCAGAATCAGCAGGCACATGACCGCCGAGACCACGAGCCCAGAGATGGTGCCGAACAACACCAGCCGGGGATGCTTGTACTTCACAGACCGGACCAGGACCACAATCCCGAGCACCAAACCAGCAACGGTCAGGATGGCGCTCAACCACACGTAGTTCACGTTCAGGGAGAACACGAAAAACGATCCCAAAGCCGACAACAGGAAAGCGCGGAACAGGATCTGTGTCACGCCGAAAGCGGACTTTTCCGCAGCGGTGCGGGGTTGCTGGCTCGGCCTGGGACCGACGTCGGGATTCATGTTTTCCAGCCTACGCGAGCCGCCCATAAGCTAGTGCAATGCGCATTGTTGTCCTCGTGTCCGGTACTGGTTCCAATCTTCAGGCTGTCATCGACGCCGTGAAGTCGGGTGAACTGGATGTCGAGATCGCCGCTGTGGGTGCGGACCGGCCCGATACTTACGGTGTGGAGCGCTCGGACGAGGCCGGCATTGAGACCTTCGTGGTGAACTTCAACTCGTTCGAAACCCGCGCCGAATGGGACGCTGCCCTCCGCGACAAGGTCCTTTCCTATAACCCGGACGTTGTGGTGTCTTCCGGCTTCATGCGGATCGTGAGCGCCGATTTCATCGAGGCCTTCAATGGCAAGTACGTCAACACACACCCGGCGCTGCTGCCGTCCTTCCCGGGGGCCCACGGTGTCCGCGACGCCATGGCTTACGGCGTGAAGGTGACGGGCTGCACGGTCCACTGGGCCGACGCCGGTGTGGACACAGGCCCCATCATCGCTCAGGAAGCCGTGTCCGTTCTGCCGGACGACTCCGAGGAAACCCTCCACGAGCGCATCAAGATAGTGGAGCGCCGCCTGCTGGTCCAAACGCTGGCGGACCTCGCCGCTTCTCCCAACTGAGTCGCACTTAAGCGCGTTTAGACCCCTCAAAACGCGCTGTGCTGCTACCTAGTTTCCGTAGAGCATCTTGTGCCTGTGGATAACGCCGCATGGGCATGGTGATGTTTGTCAGCATGGGGCATGAAGACTCCTCGGCCGATGCCTGAACCACTCTCGTCGATACCATTCACCTGGCAGGAAGCTGTTGCCGCCGGGATATCTCGACGGCGGTTGAGCCACCACGGTCTGGACTCGCCGAGCCGGGCGATTCGAGTCCCTCGTCTGAAAACAGAACATGCCTTCGCGGATATGGTTCGTCCGGTCACTCTGGTCACGCCATTTTCGGCGGCCTCGCATGCCACTGCTTTTTTGCTGTGGGAGTTCCCAGGGTTTTTACCTGGCAGTCACAGACCAGACATCCACATCTCGCGGCCCCACGCCATGGCCATCCCTCGACGGCGCGGTGTGGTGGGACATCGGGGACAGTTCTTCGAGGATGAAATCACCACGTTCAAAGGCCTGCTTATCACCAGCCGGGCTCGCACGTGGCTGGACTGTGCCCGGAAAATGGACATCGACGAGATCACTGTCGTGGCTGACCACTTGCTGCGTATACCGAGGCCGGAATTCGAAGGACGCAGTTCGCCGTACTGCACCATGGATGACCTCGAAGAAGTGCTGGACCGGCACTGGGGGACACCGGGTATTCGCAAGGCCCGCCTCGCTTTGGAACAAGCCTGCGTGGGTGCCGACTCTGCCCCCGAAACGAGGCTCAGGCTGGCGCTCAAGTGGGCTGGCCTGCCCGCAGCGGAAGTCAACGTAGCTACGGAACTAGGTCCCGGCGTCGTTCGTCAACCGGACCTGGCCTATCGCGAGCAGTGCGTTGCCGTTGAATATGAAGGTGAGGGTCACTCGGATCCGGAGCAGATCGTGAGGGACATTGCCCGTGAGGAGGACTTCAGCCGTGCCGGATGGATCCTTGTGAGAATCTCAAAGCGGCACATGTCTAACGACGCGAGGACCGCTGTGGCCAAGGTCCGGAGGGCGCTCGAAGCCCGCGGCTGGTCGCCCAAGTAAGTCGCAGTAGAGCGCGTTTTGACGACTCAAAACGCGCTCTACTGCGACCTAGTTGGGTACGCGGGCAGGCTACTCGAGGACGCGCTGCTTCGTCTCCGGGGCGAAGAACGCCATCCACACAACGGACAGCAGGACCAGCCCGCCGGCCATCGCGAACGACTGCGCCAAGCCGAATTCCGGCCAGAAGAACGAGGCGAACACCAAAGGCCCGAAGCCTGCGCCGATGCGTGAGAACGTCGAAGCCCAGCCGAAGCCCGAGCCGCGGAGCTCCGTGGGATACAACTCGGACACATAGGCGTAGAGGACAGGGATCGCCACCTGGACCACGAAGCCAAACACCAACAGCCAGAACACGGCGGCTTGCGGCACGTCCACCACAAACGCGACGATCACCAATGTCAGTGCGGACAGCGGGCCGGTGACGGCGAGGATCCACTTACGGCCCACCCGCTCCACCAGCAGCGCGGCCGCTATGACGCCCAAAAGCCCGACGGCGGCCATCCCGGCTGTGGTGACGAAGGCTTTGTACTCCTCGAAGCCGGCGCCAATGAGGATCCGGGGCATCCAGGTGAGGGACAGGTAATAGACCAACAGGATGCTGAAGAACAAGGCCCAGGCGGCAGTCGTGATTTTCCAATTGAAGGTCCAGATCTTGCGCAACTGTTCCCAGGCGCTGCCGGGGGAGAGCCTGGGAGCGGCCTGGGGTTCGGGCAGGCTATATGCCCGGGGTGAGGCGCCGGTGGCCTCCACCAAACCATCAATCACCGCCGCTGCCTCAGCCCGGCGGCCGGACCGAATCAGGAACAAAGGAGACTCGGGAACACTGCGCCGCACCCAGAAAACGAGGAGCGCCGGCAGCACCATAATCAGCATGGTGAGCCGCCAGTCGCCGAAGGCAGCAACGAGGCCAGCCGAGATGAAACCACAGAGCGCCGCGCCCACGGGCCACCAGCCATCCATCGCAGTGAGGACCCTGCCCCGCTGCTTGCGCGGCGTGAACTCACCCACCAGCGCATAGTCCACCGGGATGCAGCCGCCCAGCCCGAACCCGGCCATGAAGCGGAAGATGCAGAACCACACGATGTCCGGTGCGAAGGCGCCGAGCACGGTGAAGATGCTGAAGATCAGGAGGGTTGCCGTGAACGCCTTCTTGCGCCCGATGGTGTCGGCGATGGTTCCCCACGCGAACGCGCCCACGGCCATGCCGATCAGGTTGGCCGTGCCGATCCACGCAGCGTCAGCCGCCTGCAGTGACCAATGCTTGGACAGCAGCGGAATGAGGATGCCGTTGAGCGTCACGTCCCACGCATCGAACATGAACCCCAGGCCACCGATCACGAAGATTCTGCCTTGGACCTTCCACCGCCACGGCAGTTCCTGCACAACTTGTTCGCCGCTGGGCACGGCTGTGTATGTATTCATCTGCCCTCCTGCATGCAACTTTATGCGCTCGGGCCAACACCGCCGCCGGGTTACTTCTGGTTTTCGATCGCCCTCCGCAGGAAACCGCCAGCTTCTTCCAGAGCGCTCTTGGCCTGAGCTGGTTCGATGCCGGTCAGCAGCACCAGGATGGCCGCTTTTACAGAGCCGTTGACCGAGTCCAATGCGGCTACGGCTTGATGCGCGTCCACCCCAGTCGCGTGCTGCACTGTCCTTTGCGAGCGTGCCAGGAGTTTCTCGTTGGTCGCGCGCAGGTCAACCATCAGGTTCCCGTACGTCTTGCCGAGTTTCACCATCACCAGCGTACTGATCATGTTCAGGACAAGCTTCTGCGCCGTGCCCGAGTTCAGTCGTGTGGAGCCTGCAATGAACTCCGGCCCCACAACCACCTCAATCGCCACGTCCGCCAGATGGCTGACGGCCGAGCCCTTATTACACGCCAGCGACGCCGTGAACGCCCCCTTCTTCCGGGCCTCTTCCAGCGCGCCGATCACGTAAGGCGTCCGGCCGGACGCAGTAATACCCACGACGGCGTCCGCGTCCGTCACGTTGATATCGTGCAGGTCGCGCGCGCCCGCGGTTGCGTTATCCTCGGCATACTCCACCGGCTTCTGGATCGCCTGGACGCCACCTGCGATAAGTCCGACGACGAGTCCCGGCGGGGTGCCGAACGTCGGCGGGCACTCGCTCGCGTCGAGCACACCCAGACGCCCGGCCGTTCCAGCCCCCACATAAAGAAGGCGACCCCCGCGCTGGAGTCGCTCCGCAACGGCGTCGACCGTTTGCACAATCGCAGGGCTCGCCGCCTCAACCGCAGCGTGCACCCCTGCGCTGTGGGCAAGCATGGCCGCGACGAGTTCCTCCGTGCCCAGGATGTCCAGCTCGCTCAGGTTCTCGGCCGCGGCTTCCGTCTCCAGCCCGGCGAGTTCCGTGCGCAGGCCCGCCAGCCTGTCCGCGTCAGTGGGGCTAATCGGGCCAGTTTGTTCCGTCACGGTGGATGTACCTTTCCTGGATGAGCCCGCGGCGCGTCGCAGCGAGGGCAGCACCGTCCAAGCCATCGCCCAGCGGGGCCACCACCTCAATCCCAGCCGAAGCAAGGGACTTCCGCAAGAGCTCCGCAAAGAACCCGGAGCTGACCACTCCGCCCAGCAAAGCAACCCGGCGTGAGCCGGACGAATCGTCGCCCGCAGCCAGCTGCACTGTCTTGGTCAGGATGCGGCAGGCCTCGTCCACAATGACATTCGCGACGGCGTCACCCGCCTCCGCTGCGTGCAGAACCAGCGGCGCGAACCGGGCCATTGCCCGGTATGGGTTTTCGACGGACGCGAGCCAGCCCGGGAGCATTTCCGGGGAGTCGACCAGAGCCCCTGCCGCAGCCGAAAGCGACGTGGCAGGGCCGCCGTCGTGCGCTTCCAAAACGGCCTGGAGTCCTCGCTGGCCGATCCACCGGCCGCTGCCACGATCGCCTAGATAGGGTCCCCAGCCGTCGGCACGATGAAGGACCCCGGCTTCGTCGAAACGGAAGGCCACTGCCCCCGTGCCCACGATCAGTGTGGTGCCCGGCGCGCCCTGGAGGGCTCCGAGTTGGGCTGCGGTGGCGTCTGAAAGCACTGCTGCGGGGACACCGAAGCGTTGGGACAACATGGTGGCGAGCTGGCGGGACTTCTCCGCGGAAGCTTCGACGCCGGCCACTGCCGCGCCGATTCCCGTCAACGTGCTGACAGGAAGGCCTGGCGGGAGCATCGAGACCGTCTCAAGGAGGAGATCGAAAGCGATAGTGGGGCCGTTGTCCGTGTGCACCCCGGGAAACCCGTGTTGGTCGGCTGAGCCCAGTAACTCGGTGCCGCTGCGCAACTCCACGCGGCAGCGGCTCTTCCCTACATCGGCGGCGAGAACGACATCGGTGGCTTCCATGGCTCAACCCTATGTTGTGGGGCCTGTTGTGCGTGGCAAACCTGGGGAGTGGGGCGCGGAGCAGGCCCCGCAACGCAAGAGCAACCAGGACCCGAAACCAGCGCGCCAGCGAAACACGATAAACTCTCCGTATCCCCACCATCCGCGACATCTACGCGAACTAAGACGGAGACTTTTGTGAGCTTGACGCAGCTTGACCGTGTTCCCATCCGCCGTGCACTGATCTCGGTTTACGACAAGACGGGACTGGAGGAGCTCGCGAAGGGCCTGCACGCAGCCGGCGTCGCCATCGTTTCCACCGGCTCCACCGCGAAGAAGATCGCCGCCGCAGGCATCCCGGTCAAGGAAGTCGAAGAAGTCACCGGCTCCCCGGAAATGTTGGACGGCCGCGTCAAGACCCTGCACCCGCGCGTGCACGGTGGCATCTTGGCCGACCGCCGCGTCCCCGCGCACATGGACACCCTTGCCGGTATGGAGATCGAGACGTTCGACCTCGTCGTGGTGAACCTGTACCCGTTCGTCGAGACCGTGAAGTCCGGCGCAGCACAGGACGACGTCGTGGAGCAGATCGACATCGGAGGCCCCGCCATGGTGCGGTCGGCCGCGAAGAACCATGCCGCCGTCGCCATCGTTACGGACCCGAACTTCTACGGCGCAGTAGTTGCCGCAGCACAAGAAGGCGGCTTCGACCTCAATACCCGTCGCCGTCTGGCCGCCAAGGCCTTCGCGCACACGGCCAGCTACGACAATGCCGTGGCAACCTGGACCGCCAGCCAGTTCCTGGATGAAGACGGCGACGGCGTCATCGACTGGCCTGCCTACGCCGGCCTGTCGCTGGAGCGTTCCGAGGTTCTCCGCTACGGCGAAAACCCGCACCAGCAGGCTGCCCTTTACGTGGACAAGGCTGCCCCGGCCGGCATCGCCCAGGCTGACCAGCTGCACGGCAAGGCCATGAGCTACAACAACTTCGTCGACGCCGACGCCGCCCTCCGGGCCGCGTTCGACTTCGCCGAGCCTGCTGTCGCGATCATCAAGCACGCCAACCCGTGCGGCGTTGCAGTTGGATCCGCCGACTCTGCGGACCCGATCGCTGACGCCCACGCCAAGGCCCACGCTTGCGACCCCGTCTCCGCTTTCGGTGGCGTGATCGCCGCGAACCGCACCGTCACTGCCGGCATGGCCCGTACGGTTGCAGATATCTTCACCGAGGTTGTCATCGCTCCGGACTTCGAGCCGGAAGCCGTGGAGATCCTCTCCAAAAAGAAGAACATCCGTCTGCTGGCGCTCCCGGAAGGCTACGGCCGCTACCCCTCCGAGATGCGCCAGGTTTCCGGCGGCGTGCTGGTTCAGATGAGCGACAAGGTGGACGCCGACGGCGACAACCCCGCCAACTGGACCCTCGCCGCAGGCGAAGCTGCCGACGAAAAGACCCTCGCGGACCTCGCCTTCGCCTGGACCGCCTGCCGCGCCGCCAAGTCCAACGCCATCCTGATCGCGGATCACGGTGCTGCGGTGGGCATCGGCATGGGCCAGGTCAACCGCCTGGACTCCTGCCGCCTGGCCGTCGAGCGCGCCAACACGCTGGGCGTGCAGGTAGAGTCCGACGTCGAAGGTGCTGGCGGTGCCTCCAACGCCAGCGGTGGCGACGCACCTGAGCGTGCTCGCGGTGCCGTTGCGGCTTCGGACGCGTTCTTCCCGTTCGCTGATGGCCTGCAGATCCTGATCGACGCCGGCGTCCGCGCAGTGGTCCAGCCCGGTGGTTCCGTCCGTGACGAGGAAGTCATTGCCGCGGCCAACGCTGCCGGCGTCACGATGTACTTCACGGGCGCACGCCACTTCTTCCACTAACAAGACGGGCAACAGCCCAAAAGACAGTAGAAACGCAACGGCGGCCGCCCCCGGTAGGGGACGGCCGCCGTCGTGCATACGCACGCACTGAACAGGGTCGTGCCAGAAAAATCAGAACCGTTACGAAGCCGCCGCTGTGGTGTAGGTCGACTGGATGACGGAGCCCCAGTACGGGCCGTACATGGTGTTGGAGTTGCTGCCGTAGCCGTAGCTGTTGATCGAGTTCTGGTAGCCGCCGGAGCTGTTGCCGATGAACCACGGACCGCCTGAGGATCCACCGGTCATGTTGCACGGGATGCCCTGGGTGGCGAACTGCGGGTTGTAGGGATCGTTGGTGGCGGTGCCGGAGCAACTCTTGAGCGATTCACCATTGAAGGGAGGAGCCGCCGGGTAGCCGAATGACTTGTAGCTCAGGCCGCGGGCGGCGTTGAACTGGACACCGGAGGAGCCTACGACGTCTGCGAGCCGCTGGCCGTTGAGGGTGTTCATGACGGCGAAGGCGGTGTCGTACTGCATGTTGCCGTTGGATGCCCACTGGGTGGGGGAGTACAGCGCCCTTGCTGTCCACTTGCCATAGGGAGCGGAGCCGTTGAGGTAGGCGGGGACGAAGACGAAGTTGGTGGCGTAGGCGCCCGGTCCCTCGTTGACGCAGTGGCCTGCCGTGGAGACGGTGCTCTTGTTGGCAGCCGTCACGGAGTTGCCGGAGCAGACGTAGTTTGAGCCGCCCAGGGTGAAGAAGATCTTGCCAATGTGCTTGACGGGTGTTTCGCTCTGGTTGGTCTTGAGGTTGATGGCCTTGGAGTCGGTGGACGCCTGCTGGCCTTCGACGCTGCTAAGGGCGCCCGGGGCTTCGGTGACCGGGGCTTTTCCGAGGTTGAGGAGCCGGCCGCGGTCCAGTGCCTTGTTGGCGAGGATGTCGCCGGACTTGGCGTTCTTCATGCGTTCCGGGGTCCAGTAGTCTGCGGCGCCGTTGTCCGACGCTACATGGCTGCTGACCGCAACGCCGCTGGAGTCTGTGGTGTTAACCGGAGCCGCATTGGCGCTGGTGGTTCCGACCAGAGCGAGGATTGCGGCAGCGGACAGACTCAGCAGGCTTGTGGCCAGGGTCTTGGTTTTTGTCACGTTGTTCCAACCTATCGAGGGAGTGGGGCGGCCAGTGATGGCGACCGCCGACTGACGGAATCGAAGCTACCCAACGTATGACAAGTTTGTAAAGAGTTGTTTCACAGTTTGTGATATTTTGCTTTCACTTCTTGTCACACGGCGGGGAGCAATGCACGACGCCGATCGGCAGCTTCGGCGGCAAGGCCGCCGTCGGGCGTAAATCGCTTTCCCGCACGGTAACGAACACGTGATCCCGGACACGAAGGGCCGCCAATCCGGCCTACTCGGGTAAGTTTAGAGATGTTGAAATCTGCAGACTTTCAGGGAGAACCCCGCCAATGGCCAAGATTATCTATACCCACACAGACGAAGCGCCGATGCTGGCTACCTACTCATTCCTGCCGATTGTGGAAGCGTATGCCTCGACCGCAGGTGTGGAGGTCGAGACCCGCGATATTTCGCTGGCAGGCCGCATCATCGCCGTTTTCGGCGATTTCCTGACTGAAGAGCAGCGCACGGGCAACGCCCTGGCTGAACTTGGCGAGCTGGCAAAGCAGCCGGAAGCCAACATCATCAAGCTGCCCAACATCAGCGCCTCCGTGCCGCAGCTCAAGGCTGCCATCGCCGAACTCCAGTCCCAGGGCTTCGCCCTCCCGGACTACCCGGACAACCCCTCCTCGGACACCGAGACGGACATCCGCTCGCGCTACGACAAAATCAAGGGCTCCGCCGTGAACCCGGTGCTGCGTGAAGGCAACTCAGACCGCCGCGCACCCCTGTCGGTGAAGAACTACGCCCGTCAGAACCCGCACTCCATGGGTGCCTGGTCTGCCGATTCCAAGACCAACGTTGCCACTATGGGTCAGAACGATTTCCGCTCCAATGAGAAATCCGTTGTGCTCAAGGCCGACGATTCCCTGACCATCCAGCTTGTCCGCGAAGACGGCACCACCAAGGTCCTCAAGAAGGACTTCCCCGTGCTGGCCGGTGAAGTTGTGGACGCCACCGTCCTGCGCGCAGACGCCCTGGACGAGTTCCTTAAGGCACAGGTTGCCCGTGCCAAGGAAGAGGGCATCCTCTTCTCCGCACACCTGAAGGCGACCATGATGAAGGTCTCGGACCCCATCATCTTCGGCCACGTGGTCAAGGCTTACTTCTCCGAGCTGTTCGACACCTATGGCAAGCAGCTCGCAGCCGCAGGCATCAGCCCGAACAACGGCCTGGCAGCCATCCTCAGCGGTCTTGACGACCTGCCGGAAGACGTCCGTGAAGGCGTCAAGGCAGCCATCACCAAGGGCCTCGAAGACGGTCCTGCATTGGCAATGGTGGACTCGGACAAGGGCATCACGAGCCTGCACGTTCCGTCGGACATCATCGTCGACGCCTCCATGCCGGCCATGATTCGTTCCTCCGGCCACATGTGGGGCCCGGACGGCAAGGAAGCCGACACCCTCGCCGTGATCCCGGACAGCTCCTACGCCGGCGTCTACCAGGTTGTCCTGGACGACTGCCGTGCCAACGGCGCGTTCGATCCCACTACCATGGGCACCGTTCCCAACGTGGGCCTCATGGCGCAGGCAGCCGAGGAGTATGGCAGCCACGACAAAACTTTCGAAGTCCAGGCAGCCGGCACCATGCAGCTGGTGGACAGCAAGGGCAATGTACTCACTGAGCACCAGGTTTCCCCTGGTGACATCTGGCGCGCATGCCAGACCAAGGATGTCCCGGTCCGCGACTGGGTCAAGCTTGCCGTCAACCGCGCCCGCGCTTCCCAGACCCCGACCGTTTTCTGGCTGGACAAGGGCCGCGCGCACGACGCCAACCTCATTGCCAAGGTCAACGAGTACCTCAAGGAACACGACACCGAGGGCCTGCAGATCGAGATCATGTCCCCGGAGGAGGCCATAGCCTTCACCCTGGAGCGCATCCGCAAGGGCGAGGACACCATCTCCGTTACCGGTAACGTCCTCCGCGACTACCTCACGGACCTGTTCCCGATCCTCGAGCTCGGCACCAGCGCCAAGATGCTTTCCATCGTTCCGTTGATCAACGGTGGTGGTCTCTTCGAGACCGGCGCAGGTGGGTCCGCTCCCAAGCACGTCCAGCAGCTGGTCAAGGAAAACCACCTTCGCTGGGACAGCCTTGGTGAGTTCCTCGCCCTGGCCGTCAGCTTCGAACACCTTGCTACCACCACTGGCAACGCCCGCGCCCAGGTCCTTGCAGACACGCTGGACCGCGCCACGGGTACGTTCCTGCTGGAAAACAAGTCCCCGCGCCGCAGCGTTGGTGAGCTGGACAACCGCGGAAGCCACTTCTACCTGGCCATGTACTGGGCACAGGAACTGGCCAAGCAGACCGAGGATGCAGGGCTTGCCAAGGACTTCGCTGCCATCGCTGATGCCCTGACCTCCAACGAGGAAGTCATCGTCGGCGAGCTGAACGCAGTCCAGGGTCCCGGCGTCGATCTGGGCGGCTACTACCGTCCGGACGCTGCCAAGGCCGCTGAAATCATGCGCCCGTCGGCTACGTTCAACAAGGTCGTCGCGACCCTGAGCTAGTCCCTCCTGGTTACAGACAGATAATGCCCCTGAGACGCGGTCTCGGGGGCATTATCTGTCTATGAATTTCTAACGGTCGGCCAGGAACCGCCGAGGCGCCACGCCGCCGTCGACGATGTCTTTCAGCACCCGGCCAATAGCCGGAGTGAACTTGAAACCGTGCCCGGAGAACCCGGCCCCCACCACCAACGGTCCAAAGCGGTCCAGCACAAAGTCCTCGGTGGGCGTGGTGGTGTAGGTGCAGCTGATGGGAACCGCGGTTGAAGGGTCGACGCCGGGAAGCCACTCCTGCGCGTATCTCACCAAGGCATCGAGCTGCTCGGGTATGGGCTGGAACGTGCGCTCGTCCGGGTCCATGACGGGGCCGACGCCATGCCATCCCGCCTTGACCCCTTCGCCCGGTGTGAGCATCCCGTAGACGGGGCTGTACCAGTATTCGTACGCGGGATCGTCCATGTCCGGGCTGTGGTTGAAGCTTGGCCAGACGAGCGTGTTGTCCACGGGGGTGAAGTGGGCGGGCTGCTCCTGGGTAACAACCAGCGGCGGTAGCTTCGCGTGTTCGCCGAGCAGCTTGTTCGTCCACGCGCCTGCGGTGACTACCACGCGGTTGGCTGTGTACTCGGTCTCGTCCGTCACGACGACCACGGTTTCGGCGCCGTCGATGCGGATGTCGTGGACCGGCGTCGAGTATTTGAAGATGGCGCCATGGGACTCGGCTGCCTTGCGAAGTGCCTCCAGCGCGTTGGCCGAACGGATACGTCCAGATCCGGGAACGAAAAGCACATCGGTGGCGAAGTTCATGCCTTGCCACCGGTCCATGGCCTCGTCGGCTGAGATGAAGTAGCTTTCGATGCCGCGTTCCTGATGAGCCGCTTGGACGGTCCGGAGCCGCTCGACGTTGCCGTGGTTCGCCAGTCCCACCAGGTCCAGCAGCGGTGCCCCGGTTTCTGCGGCCAGCTCATCCCACAGGTTCTTGGCTTCGGCGAGGAGGTCCAGGTAGTCGGCCTCGGCGTAGGCGGTGTTGAAGTTACGGGTGGCGCCGTGGGAGGCGCCAATGTGGTGACCGGCCTCGAACTGCTCCAACAGGACCACGGACTTACCGCTCCGGGCCAACTGCCACGCGGCGGCCGATCCCATTGCTCCTCCGCCAACAACTACGACGTCCACCATGCCAGCTCCATCCACCTTGGCCCACTATCAGGTTCCATTCTGCCCCCACTCACCCAAGTGGGTAGCAGTTCATGCCGTTTTGAGCCTTCAAAACGGCATCTTCTGCGACCCAGTTGGGTTGGCACTTGGTGGGAAGGCATGGAAGATTGGGACGGGTGAAATTCCTTCACCCGTCTCCCAAGTCCTCTGCCCGCGGCGTCACGATCCTGCGCGTGGTGTTTGGCGCCTTGATCATGGTGCACGGCATCCAAAAGTTCATGGCCGGGCACACCGCTTTTGCCGCGTCGGTTGCTGCCATGGGCGTCCAGAAGCCCGAGATCGTTGCTTGGCTGGTGATCGCAGGTGAGATTGGACTGGGCCTGCTCCTGGTCCTCGGCGCTTTGACCAGGGTAGCCGGCTTCCTCACGGCAATCATGTTTGCCGGCATCTGGTTCGTGACGGAAGCAGGCAAACCACTGCTCACGGACAAGTCCGGGGTCACCGCAGAACTCTTGATCGTCTACGTTGCCATTTCCGTGGCGTTTGTGTTCCTCGGTCCCGGCGCCTGGTCCCTGGACCGGAAGCTGGCCAGGCAGCCGGTGGGCCAGAGGCGTTAATACAGTCGGGTTAACTCCCGACGGCGAAGCTCACCGCGCGTCGTTCGGGTACCGGATCCCCAATTGGGACCGCACGCCGTCGAACAAGCGCATCACGTTCACCGAGTCCTCCAGCGGCATCACGGGGCTCTCCGTCAGGCCTTGTTGAATGCAGCGGGTCACCTCGCGGAGTTCGTAGGTGTAGCCCACGCCCACCACATCGAACCGTTCGTGTCGCGGCTCGTCCCAACCGACACGGATCAGCAGTTCCCGCGGGTTGTTCACGGAGCCCACCGTCTGCAGGTACCCGAGCCCGCCAGCTACCGTGGCGGTCCGCGGCCCGTGGGCCGTCAGGGACGACGTCAGCTGCGCTTGGGCGCCGCTGGCATAACCGAGCGTCAGCGCATTCTGGGTGTCCACGCCGTCCTCGTTCAACGTGCCGATCGCGGTAACGGACTGTGGGAAGCCCAGTGTTCCCAGGGCCCAAAGCAACGGGTAGACGGTGATGTCCAGAAGCGCGCCGCCACCATCATTGAGTGCCCAGATGCGGGCGGAGGGATCGTACGGCGCAGGGAATCCGAGGTCCGCGCTGACCCACTGGGTGTGTCCGATTTCCCCTGAAGCGGCAATGGAAAAGGCGCGCTGCATGCTGGGCAGGAACCGGCTCCAGACGGCCTCCATGAAGAAGACCTTGTGCTCGCGGGCCAAGTTCACCAGCTCGGTGGCTTCGCGAGCGTTGATGGTGAGGGCCTTCTCGCAGAGGACATGCTTGCCGGCCCGGAGTGCGGCTGCCGCAATCTGGAAGTGCTGGGCATGGGGTGTTGCCACGTAAACCACGTCCACGGCGGGATCGTCGAACAACCGCTGGTAGCCGGGGACACCGGCGTCGTTCCCGTAGGCCTTGGCGAAACCAAGGGTGTGCGCAAAAGCGTCCGCCGCTGCCTGGGTCCTGGAGCTCACCGCGTAGAGTTCTGCATCCTCCAGCAGGGAAAGGTCCTGGGAAACGCTGTTGGCGATGTTGCCCGTGGACACCACTCCCCAGCGCAAGCGGCGGCCGGTGGCAGCCCGGGGATCCTGGTTGGTCTGGCTGGACAGCCACGGTTTGGCGATAGGGAGCGTCATGACTGCCATCCTCTCATCCCCAAACAGTAAGCACTCTGTCGAGTCACGCGAATGCCCGGCACTGCCAAATTCCTCACCTAGGCTGAGGTAATCATCCCTCGCAGAGGTTCTGTGGGGAGTTACCGAAATGGAGCAGGGATGGGTATTTTTCGGCGCGTCATTTTGCCGGTTGCCTGGCTAGTGGTTTTCGCAGTAATTGCGGTGGCTTTGGTCAAGATCGCTTTCGTAGATGGCCTCAAGCCGTCTGATTCCGGGCCAGCGCCCTTGGCGCAAGTGGACATCCCGGTGGTCCCGGCCACCCGCGCAACTGTCACCAATACTGTGGAAATCAAGGGCACCGTCCAGAGCGATGCGGCCGAACCTGTCCGGAGCACGTCTGCGGGCAAGGTCATCAAGGTTTTTGTTGAACCGGGCGCCACGGTGGCGAAGGGCGATGCCCTGTTCCAGGTCAAAGCCGAGCGCGCCGTGACATCCACGCAGCCGTCCAAGGACGGAATGTCCTCGCAGCCGAAGCCTGTCTATGACTACTTCAACGTCCTTGCCCCCAGCGGCGGCACCTTGCAGTCCTTGACCACGCTGATCGACCAACAAGTGAGCGTCGGGGAAAGCGTCGGCAAGATCGATCCGGGCACCTACACAGTGGCCGGCTCGGTGACCGCGGCCCAGCAGTACCGCCTGCTCGGTAAGCCGGGCCCGGCGGAGATCGCTTTGGTGGGTGGACCGGCGCCGTTCCAGTGCACCGAGGTGACGCTGAAGAACAACGCTTCCGACGACGGCGGAGGCGGCTCGGGAGGATTGTCGTCCACAGGCGGAGGTGCTGGCATGGGCGTCGGCGGGGCAGTCGCAATCCCCGGCGGGGGCGGCGGCCAGTCGCAGAAAGGTGGCACGCCCACGGGAACGCTTAGCTGCGCAATCCCCGCTGGGCATGAAGTCTTTGCCGGACTTGGCGCGACCATGACCGTCAGCGCTGGCGTCGCCGCTGATGTGGTGACGGTTCCGCTGACCTCGGTGAAAGGAAGCGTGAAGGACGGCATCGTCTGGATATCGGGTCCGGCCGGGAGCGGCGCAGCTCCCGAGCAGCGGACGGTCCAGTTGGGCCTGAATGATGGTTCTGTGGTTGAGGTTGTTTCCGGGCTGTCCGAGGGCGAACAAGTCCTCGAGTTCGTGCCCGGCGCTCCAGCTGTCCCGGGTCCCATGATGGGGCCGGGACAGGCTGCCTACGCTCCGGCGGGCTGAAGCATGACAGAAACAGCTCAGCTAGCAGAGAGCAACAAGGAAACCCTCGTCAGTCTTCGGTCAGTCACCCGGTCGGTGACGCTGCCGGATGAGCAGCAACTGCATATCCTCCGCGGCATCGATCTTGAGGTCCAAAGTGGTGATCACACGGCCATTGTTGGGCGTTCAGGATGCGGAAAATCGACCCTGCTCAACCTCTTGGGGCTCCTGGATGTCCCCACCTCCGGTGAGCTGGAATTCCTCGGCAACCCTGCCGAGCGGCTGAGCAGCAACGCCCGTGCCCGCCTGCGTGGATCAACGGTTGGCTTCGTGTTCCAGCAATTTAACCTGTTGCCGGGCCGCAACGCTTTGGACAACGTCATCACGCCGCTCTTTTACGCCGAGGGCAGGGAATTTTGGCGCCGGCGTGAACTGGCCATGGACATGCTGGACCGCGTCGGCCTGGCAGCCCGGGCAAACACGATGCCAAACATGCTGTCCGGCGGTGAGCAGCAACGCGTTGCCATCGCACGCGCCCTGGTCCGCAGGCCACGGCTCATCCTTGCCGATGAACCAACGGGTGCCTTGGACGTGGAAACCGGGCAGGCTGTCATGGCCTTGCTGGACACCGTGGCCACGGAGACCGCGGCCGCACTGGTGACCATCACGCACGATACCAATGTGGCAGCCCTTGCCCGCGCCTGCTACCGCCTGGATGCCGGCGTGCTCAGCCCGCTGGCAGTTGCAGAAACAGCAGGAGTCAGCGCATGACCGGCTTCATGTCCACGATGGTGGAAGCCTGGCAGGAACTCCGGATCAACAAGGTCCGCATCCTCTTGGCCCTCCTTGGGGTCGCCCTTTCTGTGGCAGCGTTGACGTCGGTGGTAGGAATCGGGAGCCTGGTCCGTGAAGGAATCAAGGTGCAGTCCGAGCGCAACGGTGGCCGCGTAGCCACCCTGGCACTGAGCGTGAACGGCCCTTCCTCGCCTGATCCCGCGAAACTGGAGAAGGTCTACGAAGGCATCCAACAGCGCTTCGGCATCACCACGTCCACCCACGTTGGCAGGACCCAGGCGGGCTTCCAGTTTCCGCGTGGCGTAACCAACGTTGACGTGACCATCGTGGACATTGGATACGGCATCATCCACCGCGTACCGCTTACCCAGGGAACCTGGTTCGCGGCCGACGACGACCAACGGCTCGCACCCGCCGTCGTCGTCTCCGAAGCGTTCTATAACCAAGCCGGAATGCCCAACCTGACCACCAGCCCAACCGTTACCATCCCCGGTCAGCAGCCTGCCACTGCGGTGATTATCGGCGTCGTGCCCGATGCCTATCCGCAGCAACCGCCGGCTGCCTTCATCCTCACCGGCGGCGCGGCGATGACCGGAATGGAATCACAAATGTCCGAGTTCAAGGTGTGGGTGGGGGAGGACCAGGCCGATGCCGTGGCCGCCGCTATTTCCGCGGACCTCCAAGGTCAATTTCCCGGGTACTACGCGCAAGCAACCCGAATGGACTTCGCCGCCTACGGTGACCCGCTGGGACCGGCCCAGTGGATAGTTGGCGGAGTGGCCGGGCTGGTGCTCCTGCTCGGGGCAGTGGGAATGCTCAACATCTCCATGGTCACCGTGCGCTACCGGGTCCGGGAAATCGGCATCCGACGCAGTTTCGGCGCGACGTCCGGCCGCATCTTCTTCGGCGTCATGATGGAATCCGTCGTAGCCACCGCAGTTGCCGGCCTGGTGGGCGTCATGCTGGCTGTCGCAGTAGTGAAGAACCCCTGGATCGAGTCAAAGGTAGCGCCGGGCCTGACTGAATATCCGTCCTTCCCCGTGGACGCAGCGCTCCTGGGCTTTGGCGCAGCTGTCCTTGTGGGCGCACTCGCCGGAGCCATCCCGGCGCTCGTGGCGGTGCGCGTCAAGGTCATCGATGCAATCCGCTTTTGACCTCCTCCGTCAGCCGATCCTGCTGAAGCCGGAAGCAGCGTTCCGTTTTTTGCGCCAAGCTGCGATCGTGGGTGACTACCAGGATGGTGGTGTTGTGGTCGCGGCTCAGTGAGCTCAGCAGCTCGATGATGTGCTCGCCCGTCTGCTCATCCAGGTTTCCCGTGGGCTCATCGGCAAGGATCAGCTTGGGCTCGTTGGCCAGCGCCCTCGCGATCGCCACGCGCTGCTGCTCGCCACCGGAGAGGCGGTTGATCCGCCGGGACTGCTTCTCCGGATCCAACTGCACCTGCTCCAGCAATTCCTTGGCACGCTTCAGCCGCGCAGTCTTCCGGACCCCGGCGAACTCCATGGGCAGCATGACGTTGTCCACGGCGCTAAGGTTCGGGATCAGGTTGAACTGTTGGAACACGAAGCCGATATCGCGCCGGCGGTACTCCGTCAGCTTGCTGTCCGGCAGCCCGGCCAGGCTGACGCCATCCACGACGACGTCTCCGCTGGTTGGTTTGTCCAGCGCACCCAGGAGGGACAACAGTGTGCTTTTGCCGCTGCCACTCTTGCCAACGATCGAGGCCAGAGATCCTTTCTCCAGCTGGAAGCTGACACCGTTGACAGGCTTGATGGTCCTGTCGCCGGACTTGAACTGACGGACCAGGTCCTTGACTTCAATCACGGCTATTCTCCTCGGAGTACTTCGATGGGACGGATGCGGGCGGTCAGCAAGGCCGGGACCAACGCGCCGATGATGGCCACGGCGAAGACCGCGGCGATGCCTGCAGCAATGACGCCGGGGGAAGCGGTCGCCGTGACGGACGTGAGCAGTTGGGAGGCCCCACCGAAAGGACCGCCCTGGCCACCGGCGAAACCGCCACCGGCAAAACCGCCCGCGCGCTGGGTGGTTGGGGCCGCCGTCGTGCTGGTGTTTGAACTGATCAGCGCGGACGCGATACCACCGCTGGCGAGTGATGCAATAGCGGCTCCCACCACGCTGCCCAAGGCCACGAGTACCAGCGATTCAAGGACAAACTGCAGGCCGATAGTGCGGTTCCGGGCACCGATGGCCTTCAACACGCCAATTTCGCGGCGGCGTTCACGGACCAGCATCACCATGATGAGGAGGATGATGAGCCCGGCGGTAGCGAGTGCCGCAATGAACGCAACCAAGGAGATGTTCTTGACGCTGTCCAGCGAGCTGACCGCGGTTTCGAGGTTGCGTTGGCCCTGGGTGACGTCGGCCTTGCCGGCTCCCAAGGCGGACTGGACTGCTGTCTTGGTGCTGTCGACGTTTTCCATGCTGTTGACTGTGACGATCATCGTGGAGAGCTCGTCAGGAGTTCCCGCCAGGGTTTGGGCTTCCGGAAGGGTGACGTAGACGGCGTTGTTTCCGAAGGCGGTTCCGGCGTCGAAGATGCCAGCTACGGTGAACGTCTTGTCCTGGATGGTGAAGGTGGAACCCGCGGTGAGGTTGTTCTTTTGCGCCAGCGTCGTTCCCACCAGCGCCTTTGCCGCCGCCGTGGTGTAGTCGCCCAGGCCGGTGCCGCTGGTGATGTCCAAGGCCTTGCCAGCGCTGTCAACCTCGGCGCCGATGCCTGTGGCCGTAATGGGAAGGGCGCGAACTCGTTGGGTGGTGCCTGTACCTCCGGTGTTAGTGGTAGAGCCGTTACGGTTGCCAAGGGTGCCGGCGTCGATGGCTGCCGTGAGGTTTGTGGTGACGCTGGCCTGCTGCCCACCGGGACCGAAACCGCCCTGAGCGGCCTGCGTGGTGCTTGTTTCTGCGGTCGCCGTCTGCAAACGCAGAGCCTTGGTACCCACCACGGACGTCACGTTGGTGACCGCGGCTGCCGTTTGCGCTTGAGCGGCGGTGAGCGGCTCGCCGCCACCTTCGAAGCCCTGCCCACCAGCCGGATTCACTGTCAGGGTGGTGCCCACGGAAGCATTGAGCTCCTGGACCTTGGCACCCACGGCCTGGTTGGCCACAAGCATGGCCAATGCCAGGCCGATCGCTACGGCCAGCACAGCGACTACCGCGGCCGTTCTGATTTTGTTGCGGAAGGCATTGCCTACGCTTCGGGCAAGGACGCTCACGTTTCTCCTTTGGACCTGCTGAGTTCCGCAGACCGCTGGCTCGCGGGCTGCAGGTCCAACATTGCTGAGCGCTGCTGTGCGGAAAGCCTGCCGAAGCTATGCGTGGGCTGTGAAAGCAGTGGGCTCGTCAAGGAGCCAAAGAACCCGTGCCGGGCTCAGAATCCTGAGCCCGGCACGGGTTCTCCGTGCAGTCCCGGTGTCAGTGGGAGAAGTTTGCTGAGATCTCGGCGAGGGTGCGCCCCTTCGTCTCAGGCGCGAGCCATTGCGAGAGGACTGCGCCGAGTAATGCGACGGCGGCGGCTATGACCATGCTTGTGCCCAGGCCGATGTTGCTGATCGCCCATGGCAGGGCGAAGGTGCCGAGTGCGGCTCCGATGCGGCTGAAGGCCGCGGCGAAGCCCATGCCGATGCCGCGCAGGTGGCCGGGGAATACCTCGGCCGGATAGACCTGGGTCATCGTGGTGTAGCCGGCATTGAAGAAGGAGAAGGCGAGGAACAGTACGAGCACGATGATCGCTGGTGCGTCCGCCCAGACTCCGATGATCAGCAGGATGCCTGCGCAGAGCCACTGCCCGGGCACAGTGAGGATTCGGCGGCCGAGCTTGTCAATCAGAAGTACGGTGATGACAACACCCGCGGCTGCAAGTGCGGACAGGCCGACTCCACCGGTCCAGCCGCCGAAGCCGAATTGGTCGAGCACGTCGTCGGCGAAGGTCGCGATCGCGAAGTACGGAGTGACCGCGCAGAACCAAAAACCTGAGGTGAAGAGGGTGGCGCGCCAGTTCTGCTTCGAGAACAGCATTCCGAAGGAGGCGCCCTTGATTTTGGTCCTGCTCTGCGCGGCTTGGGCCTCCTGGAGCATCCTCAGATCGATCTCTCCGGTGATGCTGTCGTGCATTTGGGGCGATTCGACGTATCTGTGTGCGATCGCGAGTGCTTCCTTGTGCCGTCCCTTCGTAATGAGCCAGCTCGGCGATTCGGGGAGGCCCATGCGGGCGAGGAACAGGACCAATGCGAGTATCGTGCTCGTGCCGATGACGAGGCGCCATGGGGTGCCGGCGTCGTGCAGGAGCGTGCCGATGATGAAGGCCATCATGAAACCCACATACCAGGCGATCAGAGTCAGCCCGAGCAATCGCCCGCGCAGCTTCGGAGGGGAGAACTCTGATAGCAAGGGCCCACCGATTGAGTACTCGCCGCCGATCGCGACGCCCATGAGGAACCGGATGGCGGCCAGCTGGATCACGGCCCCGTCTCCGGAGGTTACGAAGAACTGGGCCGCTGAGGCGACCAGGAACAGGCCCATGTCCACGAGGAACATGGGCTTGCGTCCGAACTTGTCAGTAGCCCAGCCGGCCAGCGGGGAGCCGACGAAGATACCAACCAGCGGGCCCGCGGCGATCATGCCCAGAGATAGTGCGTCGAGCTGGAGCTCTGACCGCATGAGTCCGGTGACGGGGCCGATAATTCCGAGGATGTAACCGTCGAGGAACATCCCACCGATGAAGACAGCGACGAGCCGCACCATGAAGCGGCGTTTGAACTTGGAGCTGGTCTCTTTTGATATGGAGGTGTCGACGGAGTCCGTCGTCCTGGTCGGATGGATCATTGAGATTTGTTCCCTTCTGGCTTCAGCACAAACCGTTGACGGCACCAGAGCGCCGTTTCATGGATGCACGGACAGCCGCAGCCCTTAGCGACCGGTGGGCGATGCCGACTGGCTCGATGCCAGCCGATATGCCCGCGCAGGACTTGCGAGATGATTTCGGCGTCGTCATGTATCACTGCTGTTCGAGACGGATACGGCAAGGGCTTGGTTTTCGGCACCCTCGCGCCGATCCATCGAGTTCAAAACCTCGGGTAGGGGTCGGCAACGTGTGACATATGACTCATATATCAGAACTCTAAGGGGGTCGATCCGCCCCGGTCAAGAGTTGACAAGTTAATTCGTTGTATCCAGCCCCTCGGTAAACTCCGGGGCCTGCAGACATGGAAGCTTCGTGGAAAACGGTTCAGGCAAGCGAAAGCCCCGGCCCGCCGGCTGAATGCTGGCGGTCCGGGGCTTGCTGTTGCTTGCTGCTAAGAGGTGTTACTTGGTGATTGGTGTTACTTGGTGATCGGGCCGAGTACCGGATCGTCCACGTAAGCCGTCTTAACGTTCGCTGCCGTCACGATCTGCGGCGGGAGCAGGTAAGCCGGAACAGTCTTGACACCGTTCTTGTAAGAATCCTTGTCATTGATTTCCAGCTGCTTGCCGGCCTGCAGGTCCTTCACCATGGTGATGGCGTGCTCAACCAGCTTGCGGGTGTCCTTGTTGATGGTGGAGTACTGTTCGCCAGCCATGATCGACTTGACGGACTCAACCTCGGAGTCCTGGCCTGTGATGACCGGAATCGGCTTGCCGGCGGCCTTGACTGAGTTCAGGATGTAGCGTGCCAAGAGGTCATTCGGGGAAAGTACGCCGTCCAGCGAGGCCGAGGTGTAGCTGCCTGCCAAGAGGGTGTCCGCACGCCTCTGGGCGTTTTCGCCCTTCCACGCTTGGGTTACGGCCTGCTCGAACGCAGTCTGGCCCGAGAGGACTTTGAGCGTTCCGTCGTCGATCTTCGGCTTCAAGACGCTCATGGCGCCATCGAAGAAGACCTTGGCGTTGGCGTCATCCGGGGAACCCGCGAAGAGCTCGATGTTGTACGGACCGGAAGGCTTCTTGGCCTTCAACCCGTCCAGCAGGGCCTGGCCCTGCAGCACGCCGACCTTGAAGTTGTCGTACGCCACGTAGTAGTCCACGTTCTCCGTGTTCAGGAGCAGACGGTCATAAGCAATGACCGTGGCGCCGGAGTCCTTGGCCTGCTTGAGCTGCGTACCCAGCTGTGCGCCGTCGATTGCGCCAACGATGATGACCTTGGCACCCTTGGTGACCATGGCGCTGATCTGGTTCTGCTGCTCGGACACGCCGCCGTTGGCGAACTGGACGTCGGGCTTGAATCCGGCACCCTTGAGGCCGTCGTTGAACAGCTTCTCCGCGAGGACCCAGTTTTCACTGGTCTTCTGCGGAAGGGCGACGCCGATCATCGAGTCCTTGGGGAACGCTTCCCCGCCAGCAGTGCTGCTGCTTGAGCCGCTGTCAGAGCGGCCGCAGGCTGTCAGCGCCAGTGCCGCGATGGCAGCTACTGCTGCTGCCTTTCCTGCTTTACCAAACATTCGCATATCTTGGTTCACTTTCTGTGTGGTGGGGTGGAGCGAGTCAGGCGGAAACCGATCAGGCTTCCTTTGAGATGACCTCTTTGGTGGATGTGGTTTCATCCGGTTTTATGTCGTTGTTGCGCTGGAAATTCCTCATCAACAGGCCGGTGATGGAACGCTTGCCCTGGATCTTGTTGTAGACGTCGAAGGCAACAGCGATCAGCAGTACCAGGCCCTTGATGATCTGGGTGAGGTCGGCGCCTACGCCCAGGAGCTGGAGGCCGTTGTTCAGCACAGCCATCACCAGGCCACCAACGATCGAGCCGATCACGGTACCAACGCCGCCGGTAACTGCGGCGCCACCGATGAACACGGCTGCGATTGCGTCCAGTTCCCAACCGACGCCGTCAAAGGGACCGGAGGCGGTGGAGCGGCCAACGAAGATCATGCCGGCGAGGCCTGCAAGGACGGACATGTTGAGCATGACCATGAAGTTGACCTTCTTGGACTGCACACCGGACAGTTCTGCTGCGTGCCGGTTACCACCCACGGCGTAGACGTGACGGCCCAGGACCGTCTTGTCGGCGATGAAACCGTAGATCAGGACCAGCACGGCCAGGATCAAACCGGGGATGGGGAAGGAGGTTCCGGGGCGGCCGGTGGCGAACAGGTATGTGGCGTAGAGGATGGCACCACAGATCAGGACCAGCTTGGTGACCTCAACCCAGAGCTCGGGAACGTCGGCGCCGAGGGCCTTGTTGGTAGCCCGGGCCCGCAGGGACATGATGACAACGAACGCCGCGGCCAGGATGCCCAACAATAGGGTGAGGTTGTTGAAGCCCGTGTTCGGGCCGATTTCAGGCAGGTAGCCGGAACCCAGGTATTGGAAGTCGCTGGGGACAGGGATGGTGTTGGATTTGCCTACGAACTGGTTGAAACCACGGAACAGGAGCATGCCTGCCAGCGTCACGATGAAGGCGGGGATGCCAACATACGCTGTCCAGAATCCCTGCCAGGCCCCGATCACGGCACCGAGCACCAGCCCGAAGAGCACACCCATGTACCAGGGGATACCCCAGTCCCGGATGGCGAGGGCTACGGAAACACCCACAAATGCGGCCACGGAACCCACAGAGAGGTCAATATGGCCGGCAATAATAACCAGGACCATGCCGATGGCCAAGATCAGGATGTAGGAGTTGCCGTTGAACAGGTTGATCACGTTGCCAGGGGTCAGCGTCCGGCCCTCGGTGAAGATCTGGAAGAAGACGATAAGTGCCACCAGGGCGAAGATCATGCCGAACTGGCGGGTATTGCCACCAAATAGCTTCTTGAGCGCGTTCATTGTTTTGGTCCTTGTGTCAGGAAGGGGTGAGTCTGGGCCAACGGTCAGGCCGTCTTGCGGGCGGAGGTCATGAGTTTCATCAGGCTTTCCTGGCTGGCTTCGTTCTTGTCCAGGACACCGGTAATGGCGCCTTCAAAAATGGTGTAAATGCGGTCGGACAGGCCCAGGAGCTCGGGCAGCTCCGAGGAAATGACAATCACTCCCTTGCCCTGGTTCGCCAGCCTCTGGATGATGCCGTAGATCTCGTACTTGGCGCCCACATCGATTCCTCGGGTAGGTTCATCCAAAATCAGGAGATCCGGATCGGTGAACATCCATTTGGCCAGCACAACTTTCTGCTGGTTACCGCCGGAAAGCTTGGCCACGCCCTCCTCAACTGAGGGAGTCTTGGTGCGCAGGGATTTTCGGTATTCCTCGGCAACCGAGAACTCCTTGCGGTCGTCCACCACCGAGTACTTGCTGATCGCGCGGAGGTTTGCCGCAACCGTGGTGGTCTTGATGTCATCCAGCAGGTTCAGGCCAAGGGACTTCCGGTCTTCAGTCACGTAACCCAGGCCGGCATCGATGGCCGCGCGGACGCTGCGAAGGTTGACCGGCTTGCCGTCCTTGTAAACCTGTCCCTTGATGAAACGGCCGTAGGAGTGCCCGAAGAGTGAGCGGGCAAGTTCCGTGCGCCCGGCGCCCATAAGTCCAGCGAAGCCCACAATTTCACCACGCCGCACGAAGAAGTTGGAGCCCTTGCAGATCAGCCGGTCCTGGATCTGTGGGTGACCGACGGTCCAGTCCTTGACTTCGAAGAAGACCTCGCCGATCTTCGGTTCATGGTCCGGGAAACGGGACTCGAGTGTCCGGCCCACCATGCCTTTGATGATGCGGTCTTCGTCGACGCCATCCCGCTTGACGTTCAGCGTTTCGATCGACTTTCCGTCGCGGATGATGGTGATCTCATCGGCAATCTGTTCGATCTCGTTGAGCTTGTGGGAAATGATGATCGAGGTGATTCCCTTGCCCTTCAGGCCCAGGATCAGGTCCAGCAGGTGCTGGGAGTCCGATTCGTTCAGGGCTGCTGTGGGCTCGTCCAGGATCAGCAGGCGCACGGACTTGTTCAGCGCCTTGGCGATCTCCACAAGTTGCTGCTTGCCGACGCCGAGTTCCTTGATGGGAGTGTCGGGGTCCTCACGGAGGCCAACCCTGGCCAGCAGTTCGGTGGAGCGTTTCCGGGCCTCCGCCCAGTCGATCACACCCCATTTGGTTGGCTCGTTGCCGAGGAAGATGTTCTCCATGATGGACAGTTCCGGGATCAACGCCAGCTCCTGATGGATGATGACGATGCCCGCAGCTTCGCTTGCGCGGATGTCCTTGAATTGCTGCGTTTCGGCCATGTACACGATGTCGCCGGTGTAGCTGCCGTGCGGATACACCCCGGAAAGGACCTTCATCAGGGTGGATTTTCCAGCACCGTTCTCGCCACAGATGGCGTGGATTTCGCCGGCCTTTACCCGAAGGCTCACATTCGACAAAGCCTTCACGCCGGGAAATTCCTTCGTGATCGAACGCATCTCCAAGAGGATGGGTTCGTCTTGCGTGTCAGGGGTTGTCATTAGCCCTTACGCCTCCAATGCATGACTTCGTTGTCGCTCCCCAAACGGCGGAGCTGTCTGATGAAAAAGTAAACTGGATCACCTATCTTGTCGTCAAGACTTGAACACAAGAACCAGCTAACGATTTCGTTACCTACCCGTAATTCCTGCATGCTGGAACACCAAAGCTGCTGCTCCAAGTGCTTCCGCGCGCGCCCCCAATGACGACATCGCAAGGTGCGTTGTTTCGCCCACAACGGGCACAGCGTGGCGAACGAGGCCCCTTCGAATGGGGTCCAACAGGAGGTCGCCGAGCCCTGCCAGTGGACCTCCCACGACGATCACTTCAGGGTTGATCAGGTTGGCGACGTTGCCCAGTGCGCGCCCCACGGCAAGGCCGGCATCATCCACTACGCGCTGGGTTGCGGAGTCACCTGCGAGGCAATTTCGGACGATGTCCTGCGGCGTCAATGATGTCTCTTTGCCGCGGCCCAGCAGCTCAATCATGGTGGTGGTTGAAGCTATTGTTTCAAGGCAGCCGCGGTTGCCGCATCGGCACACCAACCCGTGCTCGTGGATGGTCGCGTGGCCGATTTCGCCGGTGATGCCCACATTCCCGTAGTAGGGCACACCGTTGAGAATCAGACCGGAACCGATACCGGATCCGATCTTGAGGAACATCAGGTTGGACACCCCGCTATGGGGTCCCCATGTCACCTCTGACAGGGCTCCCAGATTGGCGTCATTATCAACAAATACGGGGCAATTCAGGGCTTCCTCAAGCCTATGGAGGATGTCGATTCCCACCCATTCGGGGAGGATGGCACCTTGGGCAACGGTGCCTGTTCGGCGGTCGATCGGCCCGGGGATGCCCGCACCTGCGCCCACTACCGCGCTCGGATCGATGCCATTTTCCGCGAGCAATCGCCCCAGCAACCGCACTGCCGCCGCGATGCCTTCCTCGGCATGATGGCCCAACGGAAGTTCAATGAAATCTTCGGCGATGACGTGGTATCCGAGGGATGCCAGGACCACCCTGAGGTGTCGTCGGCCGAAGTCGATTCCGACGGCGACCGCACCGTTGCTGTTCAACCTCACGTTGGTTGCCCGGCGTCCGGAGCTGGTGGTTGGTTCGGTGGATACGAGGCCTGCGTCCTGCATGATTTTCACGATGTTGGACACAGTGGCGGTGGAGAGCCCGGTCTGCCTGGAAAGCTCGGCTTGCGTTGACGGCCCACTGAGCAAGCACTCGATAATCCGTTGCTGGTTCAGGTGCCGGAGCGCGGATTGCGAGCCGGGTTTTCGTGGTTGGCTCTTCGTTGAGCGCTGTATAGCGGACATGACAAGAAGATTGCCCCAAAAGCAACCTTGTAGTCAAGAAGTGAACACAAGGAGTCAAGCATTCCCGACATACTCCAACGCAAGATGCAGTCTTTCCTCCGGTTGTGGGGCCTGGTGTGCGTGCAATGCGTCCCGCTTGGCACGCCTTCGGGTCCAAATGCCCCGCTCCACGTGTCAGACCACAGGCCTACTCTGGAAACAAGAAGACTTCCGGGCCCCCCGCGGTCCGGTACCCGGTGCAACCAAGGTGGTAATGATGCTGCTATCCGTCCTGCAGGCCAACGCTTCCGTCCTGGACGTTGAGGCGAACCTGCGCACGATCGACGACGCCGCCCGGCGCGCCGCCCAGGCAGGGGCCGGGTTGCTCCTGACCCCGGAGCTCTTTCCGGTGGGCTACGCACCGCTGCGGCTTCACGCCGAATTGGATCCGGCAACGCTCCCGGGCATCCGCGAACGCCTTTCCGGCATCGCCCGCCGGCACAACATCGGACTCGTCTACAGCCTTCCGGCGCCGGCTCCCGAGGACAACGCGTGGCACATCACCGCCACACTCGTAGATGCCAACGGCGAGGAACTCCTGCATTACGCCAAGGTCCACCTCTTCGGAGCGGAGGAGCGCAAGGCGTTCGTCGGCGCCCAAGAACCTCCCGCCGTCGTGGAGTTCAACGGGATCCGCACGTCGATGCTGATTTGCTACGACGTTGAGTTCCCGGAGGCAGTCCGGGCAGCGGCGACCCGAGGGGCTGAACTCCTGCTGGTCCCCACGGCGTTGTCAATGGGGTTCGATAACGTGCCGCAGGTGCTCATTCGTGCCCGCGCGGTGGAGAGCCAGCTCAACGTTGCGTACGCCAACCACAGCGGGCACGAGGACATCTACAACTTCCTGGGCGGCAGCGTTGTTGCCGGCCCCGATGGCTCGTTGCTCGCTGCGGCGGGGGAGTCGGCGGCGCTCCTGTTCGCGGAAGTGGGTACGGAGACGGTGAAAGCCGCACGCAACGAAGTCCCGTATCTGCGCGAACGACGCCCTGAGCTCTACCGCAGATGGGAGGCCGGCGCCTAAACCGCGCCTCCCTCGGACCCGGACAACCCGGCAACAAGTTCGTCCGCATACTGCAGGGCGATCCACAATTCTGCCCGGACCTGTGCCTGGTTAAGGTCCATGTCGAGCAGCTCACCGAGGACGCCTATTTGCCGGCGAACGCTGTTGCGGTGCAGGCCCAGCAGCTTGGCGGAACCGTCCCAGCTGCCGTTTTCGCTGAGCCAGCCGCGCAGTACTGACAGCAGTGGGTCACGGCGATCAGGTTCCAAGGACAACACTGGGGCCAGCAGCCGCTCGGCCAGCACGGTTCCCGCCTCGCGTCCAAGAAGACCAGTCACCGACCATTGCACTTCCTCCACGCGGACACTCTTTCCGCTGGATAACACCCGGCTTCGCAGCGAACTCACGCGCTGATAGGCCGCGGCAAGTCCGGTGAGTTCGGTCGGCTCGCCGATCGCCAGCCTCCAGCCAAGCTTCTCGACGTCGGCAAGCAGCGCGTCGTCCACCTTCAATCGGGTGATGGCCGCGAAACCGTAGTCGGTTATTTCCACGAGTTTCGTATCGAAAAGCCTGCGCCACTGCAGCAGCTCACGGACGGGGCCGTCACCGGCGGGCCAGTCAGGGGATTCGGCCTTGATGCCCTGCACTACCCGCATCTGGCCGGAGCGCGTCGAGGAAAGGCTCTGCGCCAGCAGGTCTTTGAGCCCGTTGACGTGCTTGGTACCGCCGGTGGACAAGGTATCCGGATGCAGGAGCAGAGCAGTGGCAAGCTGGCTGGGAGCCAATGACCCGCTTGTTCGTTGACGGACCAGCAACTCCAACAAACCCACCGCCGACTGCACCACATTGTTCTGCGCAGGCGTCAGCGGAGCATCCGAGCCAAGAATCAGCGCCCCGAGGTTCGCGTCCTTGGTACTGCGCAGCGGATGACCGAACACCAGGGCAGACCCGGGCTGCTCGAAACCATCCATCTCCACACGCGGGCCGCTGCCGGTCAGCAATCGTTCCAGCAGTGGCGCCAACAAGGAATGCTCGACGCCGGTGCTGCCGCCGGCACTGTGCCCGCGCGCCCGCACCCGTCCGTCCGCCCCGACCAGCAGCGCCCACACGGGCACACGCTGGACGAGGGCCGCCAGCAATTCGTGCTCCGGTCTGGGGGAGAGCACGGCCCGCATGAGCTGGCGGTTGGTTTCGGCCAATTGCCGGAACACGCGGGCATTGTCTGATTCCAGGAGCTGGGAGAACTCCAAGCCAATCGCGGCGAAGGGCACGGACTCCGGGACCTCGAACAGGGTGAGGTTGTGCCTGCGGCACGCATCGAGGAGGACGTCGGGGACGGCGTCGAAATAGGGCCTGATGCCGAATCCGAGGGCCGCCACCTTCGCACCCACCAGCCGCCGCACATAGGCGTCCACGCTGGCCGCCGAGCCGCCATCCCCAAGGAAAGGCAGCCCGGCGGTCAGCAGGAACTCGCCCTCCGGAAGATATGGTGTCGGGTCTTCCAACTCACTCGGTTCCACCCAGCGCAGCAGCGAGGCGCCGCTGCCGCCGTCGTGAAGCATTTTCAACTCGGGCGGCAGCTGCTCCAGGAACTGTTCCAGCGTGACGAAACTCAGGCGGGCGGTGGCGGGCTCAGGCAACATTGTCCTGCCCGGCGGTAGCCGGCTCCTGGTAGTCGGGGCACTCGTAGGCGCCGTCCCCGGAGGCGTATACGCGCGGCAATCGCGGGGCGATCCTGTTGATGATTTCATCCCCGTGGCTGCCGATCGCAGCGCCCCAATCGTCTGCGCTCGCCGCACCGGTGGCCGGGTCGCCGAACAACACCGCAGTATCGCCGACGTCGATCCCCGTTGCCTCAGGTCCGAGGTCCACCATGAATTGGTCCATGCAGACCTTGCCGATGACCGGGACGCTGCGGCCCGCGATGTTCACCACCGAGCGGCCGCTGATGCCTTTCGGGATGCCGTCCGCGTAGCCAAGGGGAATGAGGCCCAGGTAGCGGGGTTCATAGGTGATGGCCTGGTGCTCGTAGCTGACGCCAGTGCCCGCAGGAACCTTCTTGACCATCACCAAGGGGGCGGTGACGCTGAGGGCCGGCCGCAATCCGAAGTCGGTCGGGTTGAGGTGGTCTGCGGGAGCGAGGCCGTAAATTGCGAGTCCGGCCCGGACCATGTCGAAGTGGAATTCCGGGCGGTCCAGGATGTTGGCTGAGCTGGAAACGTGCCGCAGTTCAGGGTTGAGTCCGGCATCACGCGCCTCGCGGACGGCGTCTTCGAACTCCGCAACAGCGCTGGCGTTTCCAGGATGGGCGGGCACATCGGCCCACGCCAAGTGGGTCCAAATGCCGCGGACCAGCACCGTGCCATCCACTTCCGCTTGCCGGGCATGAGCCACAAGTTCGGCCCAATCCTCCTTTCGCGCCCCGCCGCGGCTTAGCCCGCTGTCCAGTTCAAGATGTACGACGGCGGGACGCCCAAGGCGTTCGGCGATGCCTGCCAGCACCTGAAGTTGGTGGACGCTTCCGAGGGAGACATCGATGGTGTTTTCGAGTGCTTCCAGAATGGTGTCACTCGTCTGGGATGCCAGATACAGCCACGAAAGGATCGGTTCAGTGATCCCGGCTTTGCGCAGTGCGATGGCTTCGGTGAGCTGCGCGGTTCCGAGCCAGTCGGCGCCGGAAGCGACGGCTGTGCGCGCTACTTCCACGAGGCCATGGCCGTAGGCGTTGCCCTTCACTACGGCCATGAAGAAGGGTGCCTTGGTCCGGTTTTTCAGGGCCTTGATGTTGTCTGAAATGGCGGACAGGTCCACTCTGACCTGACCGGAGAGGGCCAGTGAGCCGCCCTCTTGGTACTGTGCAATACGTCTCATGGTTGAACACTATAGGTCATTTTGCACCATTGTGAGAGGTGGCTCACATGCCAGTCTTGTGGAGGGGAAATCGAAACTACTTTGAAGGGACGTCAAGGGTGACTGTGCCTGTGAACACTCAAAACTCAACGGCGGCGAGCATGGCCAGGCCAAGCCTCGGTGCCCAACTCCTGCGCCGCAAGCCGATCGGGCAGATGGCCGACGAGGCCGGAACGGGCGACGGCGGCACGCCGCTGGTACGCAGCTTCGGGGTCCTCCAGCTGACCATGATCAGCGTCGGTGCAACGCTGGGCACCGGCATCCTGGTGATCCTTGGCGAGTCCGTGCCGCTGGCAGGCCCGGCCATCTGGATCTCCTTCGTGATCGCTGGTTTGGCTGCCCTCTTCTCGGCAGTGTCCTACGCGGAGATGGCAGGGCTCGTCCCGGTGGCAGGTTCCAGCTACTCCTACTCTTACGCCACCATGGGTGAGGGCATGGCGTGGATCTGCGGTTGGTGCCTGGTGCTGGAATATGCGGTGTCCGTGGCCGCTGTTGCAGTAGGTGCCGGACAGTACGTCAACGAGACCCTGGCCGCCTTTGGACAGGTCCTGCCCGATGCCATGAGCCAGCCGCCGGGCGGTGGTGGGGTGGTGAATGTTCCCGCCATGGTGATCGTGGTTCTTGCCATGATCCTGCTGGTTCGGGGTGCCCGTGAAAGTGCATGGATCAACACCGCGATCGTCATCATCAAAGTGGGCATCCTGATCTTCTTCTGCGCGGTAGCTTTCACCGCTTTCAACGCCGGCAACTTCGAGCCCCTGATGCCGATGGGCGCGGCCGGTGTCTCCGCTGCAGCGTCAAGCGTCTTCTTCTCCTACATCGGATTCGATGCCGCCTCCACCGCCGGCGAGGAAGCCAGAAACCCCAAGCGGGACCTGCCACGCGCCATCATGCTCTCCATGGTGATTGTCACCAGCATCTACGTCCTGGTGTCCGTTGCCGCGATCGGTGCCCGTCCGTGGGGCTGGTTCGACGGCACGGAAGCTGCCCTGGTCCAGATCCTGCACGAGATCACCGGGCAGCCGTGGATCGCTCTCGTCTTCTCTGCCGGTGCAGTGCTTGCCATTGCCAGCATCGTGCTGACTGTCCTTTACGGCCAGACCCGCATCCTGCTCTCGATGTCCCGCGATGGCATGGTGCCCAAAGTCTTCGGCCGCGTCTCCCGCCGCACCGGAACGCCAGTCGCCGGGACCCTGATAGTAGGAACCGCCGTCGCCCTCACTGCTGGCTTGGTCCCGCTGGGAGCCCTGGCGGACGCAACCAGCATCGGTACGCTCTTCGCCTTCGCCCTGGTCAACGTCGCCGTGATCTATCTCCGGCGCAACCGCCCGGACCTTGACCGCAGTTTCCGGGTTCCGCTGTACCCCATCACGCCAATCCTGGGCACGCTGATGTGTGCCTTCCTGATGCTCAACCTCGGCGCCGACACCTGGATCACGTTCGGTGTTTGGATGCTGGTGGGCATCGCCATCTACTTCGGCTATGGACGCCGGAATTCCAAGGTAGCCGCGCTCAGCGATCAGGACTACCGTGAACTGACCACCAGGGCCGTGAGCCCGGAACCTGTGAAAGCCGCAAACTGATGACCATCGCTACCGAACTTCCCACAGCCGACGTTGCCGCTTCCGCGGCGGAGGCAGGCGAAGCCCCCATCACCATGCTGAACCCGGACTTCCCCTTCAGCTATGACCATTACCTGGCACACCCGGACGGACTCGGCAGCATTCCCGAAGAGAGCTACGGCACGGAAGTGGCCGTCATCGGTGCCGGCCTGTCAGGACTGGTCACTGCCTACGAGCTCATGAAGCTCGGCCTCAAGCCCGTGATGTACGAGGCCGACCAGATCGGGGGCCGTCTTCGCACGGCGAGCTTCCCCTCAGCGCCCGGCGTGGTGGCAGATCTTGGTGGCATGCGTTTCCCGGTCTCCGGCAAGGCCTTCTACCACTACGTGGACCTTCTTGGCCTGGAAACGCAGGACTTCCCCAACCCGATGGCCCCGGCGACGTCCAGCACCGTGATCGAACTTGCGGGTAAGAAGCACTACGCCACCACGGCAGATGAGCTACCGGAATTTTTCCAGGAAGTGGCCGATGCCTGGAAAGCCGCCGTCAACGATGGCGCTGCGTTCGCGCAAATGCAGGAAGCCATCAAAGCCCGGGATACCAAGCGGATCAAGGAACTCTGGAACGCGCTCCTGCCCGAATTGGACGAGCAAACGTTCTACGGATTCATCGCAGCCAGCAAGTCCTTCAAGGAAGCCGGCTTCGCGCACCGTGAAGCTTTCGGCCAGGTGGGCTTCGGCACCGGCGGCTGGGACACCGATTTCCCCAACTCCATCCTGGAGATCCTCCGGGTGGTCTACACCGATGCGGACGATCAGCACCGGCTCATTGCGGGAGGAGCGCAAAGGCTCCCCGAGGCACTGTGGAACCACGCGCCGTCGGACCTTAAGTACTGGCCGCAAGGCACGTCACTGTCCTCGCTGCACTCCGGCTCGCCGCGCGGAGCCGTGGACAACATCCGCCGGGCGGACAACGGGGACCTGGTAGTCCGCGAAAACTGGGGACGCGAAGCCACGTACCAAGCGGTGGTTACCACCTGCCAGTCGTGGCTGCTGTCCACGCGCATCCACACCGAGGAGGCACTGTTCCCGGCCGAACTGTGGACGGCGATCGAGCGCTCGCACTACATGCAGTCATCCAAGACGTTCGTGATGGTGGACCGGCCCTTCTGGAAGGACATCGATCCGGAAACCGGACGCGAAGTCCTGTCCATGACGCTCACCGACCGCCTCAACCGGGCCACATACTTGCTCGACGACGGCCCTGACAAGCCCGCTGTCATCCTCTTGTCCTACACATGGAACGACGACGCACTGAAGTGGCTTGCCCTCACTGCCGAAGAACGCGTCAAGCTGATGCTGCACTCGCTGGAACAGATCTACCCCGGCGTGGACATCGCCAGCCACATCGTCGGGCAGCCGATCACGGTGTCCTGGGAAGCGGACCCCAACTTCATGGGTGCCTTCAAAGCCAACCTGCCGGGCCATTACCGGTACCAGCAGCGGCTCTTCACCCACTTCAAGCAGGATCAGCTGCCGGAAAGCCAGCGCGGCATCTTCCTCGCCGGCGACGACGTGTCCTTCACCGCAGGCTGGGCCGAGGGCGCCGTGACCACAGGCCTCAACGCCGTGTGGGGCGTGGTGAACCATTTGGGCGGATCGTCCGTCGCAGGGAACCCCGGTCCGGGCGACCTGCTGGACGAGTTCGGGCCAATTTCCCTGGACTAAGGCCGTTGCGGGGCCTGTTCTGCGTCCCAAACCCAATCGCAGGGCCCACACCGCCCGGGTTCCCTGGCTGAGCTTGCGAAGTCAGGGAGGCGGTGGGGATGCAGAGCGGGCCCCACATTTGTTTAAGACGCGTGCATTTCCCTGTGCGCCGCGGCGAGGTCCTTGTAGTGGGCGGCGTTGTGCTTGACGCCCTCGAACTCCTCGTCGGTCAATTCGCGGCGCACTTTTGCGGGGACGCCCGCTACAAGTGAGCGCGGCGGAATAACTGTGCCTTCCAGGACCACGGCGCCGGCTGCAATGAGCGAGCCCATGCCGATCACTGCGCCGTTGAGGATAGTGGCGCTCATACCGATGAGGCAGTCGTCCTCCACAGTGCAGCCGTGGACCACTGCGCTGTGCCCAATGGAGACGCGCTCGCCAACGGTGCAGGGGAATCCGGGGTCCGCGTGCAGGACCACGTTGTCCTGGAGGTTGGACCCTGCGCCGACGCTGATGGCAGCCGTATCGGCACGGACCGAAACCCCGTAAAAGGCGCTGGAGTCCTCGGCCAAGGTCGCCTTGCCGATGATGGAAGCGGTGGGTGCAACGAACGCAGATTCATGGATGGCCGGGGTGTCCCCGGCAAAAGTGTAAGAGGGAGCCATGGAGCCAGCTTAGTTCCCAACCAGGTCGCAGTTGAGCGCGTTTTGAGCACGCAAAACGCGCACAGCTGCGACCTAGTTGGGTGCGGGAGTGCGCAGGACCAGGAACTGGTAGTGCTGCGTCCAGTTGCCCGCGCCCGGCCCGGACTCTACCCCGACGCCCTCCGGCCAGGTCCGGAAATGCTCAATCGAGCCGTGTTCTCCGAAGATCCGCCGGACTGTGTCATCACTGCGACGACTGAAGAAACGCCGGGGTTCTTCCAGGTCCTCCGGGTTGAGGACCTCTTCATCGTCACCTGACCAAAGCCCGACGGCGATTGGCGCACCGGCCGCGCTGACCCGCACAAGTTCGCTGACGACGTCGTGAATCCTGCTGTTGGGCACGTGCAGAAGCGTGCTCATGGTCCAAACTGCCGAGAAGACCGAATCGGGGAACGGCAATTGGCGGCCACTGGCGACCGTCGCTTCGAGCCCGTGGGAGCGGGCCACATGGACGCTCTCCGACGACAGGTCCACGCCGGTGTAGTGCAGGCCTGCACGGACGAACTCCAACCCCTCAACCCCGGTCCCGCAGCCCAGCTCGAAGACGGAGTGCCGATGCTCATCCTTCAGAAGCCGGATGAACCATTCCCGGCACTCGACCCGGTGAGGGGTAAGGGCGCGCGTGTTCCGGACGGGTGCTTGGCGGTCGTAGAAAACTGCGAGGTCAGCTTCGTGGTCAGCTTCGGGGATGCCCTGCATACCCCCAGCTTAGGAGTGGCGCTAGTTGAACACCACGGTGCGGCTGCCGTCCAAAAGCACGCGGTGTTCAGCGTGCCACTGGACTGCCTGGGCCAGCGTGCGACCCTCCACGTCGCGGCCCATCTGGACGAACTGGGCGGCAGTGCGGGCGTGGTCCACACGGATGACTTCCTGCTCGATGATCGGACCTTCATCGAGGTCGGCCGTCACGTAGTGGGCCGTGGCGCCGATGATCTTCACACCGCGGGCGTGGGCCTGGTGGTAGGGCTTGGCACCCTTGAAGGAAGGCAGGAACGAGTGGTGGATGTTAATTGCCTTGCCGTTCAACTCAGTGCAGAGCTCGTTGGAAAGGACCTGCATGTAACGCGCCAGGACGGTGAGCTCGACGTCGTGCTCGGCAATCAGTTTCAGGAGTTCGGCCTCGGCCTGCGGCTTGGTTTCCGGTGTCACGGGAATGTGGTGGAACGGGATCCCGTAGAACCGGGCCAGCTCTTCAAGGTCGCGGTGGTTTGAAACAATCGCCGGAACCTCGATGGGCAACGTTCCCGTGCGCTGCTGGAAAAGGAGGTCATTCAGGCAATGCGCATCCTTGGAACACAAGATGATGGTGCGGACTTTCTGGCCTACCGGATTGATCTGCCACGTCATGCCAAACGTCTCTGCTACCGGACGCAGTGCGGCGGTCAACTCGTCCTGCGAGGACGCTGTGGTTGCCTCCACGCGCATGAAGAAGTTGCCGGTGCTGGGGCTTCCGTACTGCTGGGAGTCGGCGATATTGCAGCCGGCCTCAAGGAGGGCGCCGGCTACCGCATGGACGATGCCGGGGCGGTCGGGGCAGGAGAGTGTTACAACAAAAGCAGCAGGCAAGGCGGATTCAGTCACGCGGATAAGCCTACCTGTGCTGCCTTGTTGTACTGTTAACGGGTCGCAACTGGCGTTGGGTGGACTACCACCAGGGAGCGGCAATCACGAAGACCACGGATCGTACGCCTGGGCCGAGGGTCATGTCTTACCGCTGCATGCACGTGACCGATGCCTCCGTAATCAAGGGGACGCGGGAATGCTGCTGCCGGTAGCCTGACCTGTAGCACCACCCGTTGCCTAGCCAGGAGATCTCCGTGCCTACCACCACTTCCGCGTCTGTCAGCAACCAGTCGCTCGCTGAGCTCGATCCCGAGATCGCAGCAGTCCTCGACCAGGAACTCGGCCGCCAGCGCGGCACCCTGGAAATGATCGCCTCCGAAAACTTCGCCCCGCGCGCCGTCATGGAAGCACAGGGCTCCGTCCTGACCAACAAGTACGCCGAGGGTTACCCGGGCCGCCGCTACTACGGCGGCTGTGAATACGTCGACGTCGCGGAGCAGCTGGCGATCGACCGCGTCAAGGAACTCTTCGGTGCCGAGTACGCCAACGTCCAGCCGCACTCCGGTGCCCAGGCGAACGCCGCAGCGCTGTCCGCCATGATCACTCCGGGCGACAAGATCCTCGGCCTCTCCCTGGCCCACGGTGGGCACCTGACCCACGGCATGAAGCTGAACTTCTCCGGCAAGCTCTACAACGTAGCTGCTTACCAGGTTGAAGAAGACACCTTCCGCGTAGACATGGACAAGCTCCGCGAGCAGGCCATCGCCGAGAAGCCGCAGGTCATCATCGCCGGCTGGTCCGCTTACCCGCGCCACCTCGACTTCGCTGCTTTCCGCTCCATCGCTGACGAGGTGGGCGCGCTCCTGTGGACCGACATGGCACACTTCGCCGGACTGGTTGCAGCAGGCCTACACCCGAGCCCGGTCCCGCACTCCGACGTCGTCACCTCCACCGTGCACAAGACCCTCGCAGGTCCGCGTTCCGGTGTCATCCTGGCGAAGCAGGAGTGGGCCAAGAAGCTGAACTCCAACGTCTTCCCGGGCCAGCAGGGTGGCCCGCTCATGCACGTCATCGCCGCCAAGGCTGTTGCCTTCAAGATCGCCGGCAGCGAAGAGTTCAAGGAACGCCAGGAGCGTGTCCTCGAGGGTGCCAAGATCATCGCTGACCGCCTGAACCAGTCCGACGTCGCCGAAGCCGGCGTCTCGGTCCTCACGGGCGGCACCGATGTCCACCTGGTCCTGGTGGACCTGCGTAACTCGCAGCTGGACGGCCAGCAGGCTGAAGACCTCCTGCACTCGGTGGGCATCACCGTGAACCGCAACGCCGTTCCGTTCGACCCCCGCCCGCCGATGGTCACCTCCGGCCTCCGCATCGGTACGCCTGCACTGGCTACCCGCGGATTCGGTGCCACCGAGTTCACGGAGGTCGCCGAGATCATCGCCACCGCGCTGAAGGCTGGCTCCGCCACCGACGTCGAGGCCCTCCAGGCCCGCGTAGACAAGCTCGCTGCCGACTTCCCGCTGTACCCGCAGCACGAGCAGTGGTAACCCGCCGCTCCCTCGGCAAAAGGCGCACATAAACATCACCCGGGCATTGGCCCGGAGCTAACGGGATCCGCCGCCACACCACAGGCGGCGGGTCCCGCTGCATGAACCTCACAGTAGGTTTTTGAATAGGTCACCCACCAGAAAGAGCAGATGGAATGACACAGTCCACCGCACAGATCCTTGACGGCAAGGCCACCGCCGCAGCCATCAAGGCAGAACTGACCGAACGCGTTTCCGTCCTGGCAGCAAAGGGCATCGTCCCCGGCCTGGGCACCATCCTGGTGGGTTCGGACCCCGGCAGCACCTGGTATGTGGGCGGCAAGCACAAGGACTGCGCCGAGGTGGGCATCCAGTCCATCCGCCGGGACCTGCCCGAGGACATCACCCAGGAAGACCTCCTGAAGGTTGTCCGCGAGCTCAACGAGAACCCGGAGTGCACGGGCTACATCGTTCAGTTGCCGCTGCCCAAGCACATTGATCAGGACGTCATCCTGGAAGCCATGGATCCAAACAAGGACGCCGATGGCCTGCACCCCATGAACCTCGGGCGCCTGGTGGCCAACGTCAGCGGCGAAATGAAGTCACCGCTTCCCTGCACACCCAAGGGCTGTGTGGAATTGATGCGCCGGCACGGCATTGAGCTCAACGGCAAGCGTGTCCTGGTAGTGGGCCGCGGCGTCACCATCGGCCGCCCCATCGGCCTCCTTCTCACCCGCCGGGAAGTCAACGCCACGGTCATCCTGGCTCACACGGGAACGGTTGACCTGCCCGCGGAACTCAAGCAGGCCGACGTCGTGATTGCCGCTGCAGGCGTGCCGCACATGATCAAGGCCGAAGACCTCAAGCCGGGCGCAGTAGTGCTCGACGTCGGCGTCAGCCGTGTGGAGGACGCTAACGGCAAGGCTGTGGTCACCGGAGACGTGGACCCCGCAGCTGCCGACGTCGCCGCCTGGTTGTCCCCGAACCCGGGCGGCGTGGGTCCGATGACCCGCGCCATGCTGCTCGCCAACGTTGTGGAGAGCGCCGAGCGCGCAGCGGGCATCGCCTGACGCCTGCCGAAAACTGGAACCTGCTTGAAACTGTAAACAGAGCCAGGGTGCCTACTCCTCCGGGAGTAGGCGCCCTGCTCCGTTAACCCGACGACGAACACCCGGACCAAAGCTAGGCTCGGTGTATGCAACCCCGTTTCCCTGGACCCGAGAGCTCTCCTGGACCACGGGGATTTCCAGGCCCAGGCCGCTTCGCTGGTTCAGGCCGTTCCGCGGGCCTGGGTCGTTTCGCCGGCCCAGGCCGCTTCGCGGGTCCACGCCGTTTTGCCGGCCCACCCACGAGCTTCATCGTCATCACGGTTGCCCTCATCCAGGTGGCGGGGACGCTTTTTTCTGCGGGCCACCAGGACGCCCCACGGCCGCTGGACGCACTTGCGATCCTCTTACTGCTGGCCGGACCTGCGGGACTGGCGTTCCGGAGGCGGGCGCCTGCGGTTATGCTTCCCGTCGCCCTCGTGGCCACAGGTGCCTATGTTGGCCTTGGCTACGCCTGGGGTCCCATTGCGCTCTCACTGGCGGTGGCCATCGTGCTGACGTCGTCCGCGGGTTTACGGTGGCAGGCGTGGGCGGGGGCAGGTATCGCGGCTGCCGCAGTGGTGTTCGCGGCCGCCCTCAGCGGCGATCCCAACTGGCTCCTCCGCGCTTCAGCCGGAGTGGGATGGGCAGCCATTTTGGTGCTGATTGGACAGGGATTTCGACGCCGGAGCGAGCGGTTCGCCGAATACCGGCGCCGCCGGGAGGCCGCTCGGAAGGCCGAACGCGATGAGTACAGGCTCACGCTTGCCCGCGATATCCACGATGTCGTGGCCCATTCCTTGTCCATGATCAATGTGCAGGCATCCGTGGCGTTGCACGTGGGCTCGGATGATCCCCAGAAGCTCCGCCCGGCACTGGAAGCCATCAAGGCAGCCAGCAAGGAATCCCTCACAGAAGTCCGGCAACTCCTGGGCGTGTTGCGGGAGGACGTCCCGCTTGCCCCGGCGGCCCGCCCTACGCTTGCCCGGATCCCCGAACTTGTGAAGAACGCGGAGCTGGGCGGCTTGCAGGTGCGCTTTGAGGACCACGCGAACCATGAGCTCGTCGGCTTGGCGCAGCAGGAAGCGGCGTACCGGATCATCCAGGAAGCGCTGACCAACGTCGGCAGGCACTCAGGTGCCCAATCCGCCGTCGTGCATCTTGCCCAGACCGAAGATGCGCTGACTGTCCGGATAGACGACGACGGCGCGGGCATGGGCAGGGCACTGCCGGGCAACGGCCTCACGGGGATGCGCGAGAGGGCGGACGCCTTGGGCGGGACGCTCACGCTCCACGGACTCCAGCCCGGGCTCCGTGTAGAAGCGCTGCTGCCCACAACAGACCAGGCAGAAGGAAAGCTTCCATGATCCGCATCCTCCTCGCCGATGACCAGACCCTCATCCGGGCCGGTTTCCGTGCCCTCCTGGACGCTGAACCGGACATGGAAGTGGTGGCAGAAGCCGGCACTGGCAGGGAGGCTGTGAGGCTGGCGGCGCGCGACAAACCGGACGTCATCCTCATGGACATCCGGATGCCGGACGATGACGGCCTCACTGCCACCCGCAGGATTCTTGCAGACCCATCCCTGTCCGGCACGCGCATCATCATCCTCACCACTTTCGAGCTCGACGAGTACATTGCCGAGGCCGTCCGTGCGGGCGCAGCTGGTTTCCTGGTGAAGGACACCGAACCTGCAGAGCTCATCCGTGCCGTCCGGGTAGTCCACGACGGCGACGCGCTGCTCTCGCCCTCGGTGACCCGACGGATCATGGCCCAGCTGGCGTCCCAGAGCCGGGCGGCTGGAAAAGTGATTCCCCTCGAGCAGGTGACCGAACGCGAACGCGAAGTCCTGGCCTTGGTGGGGGAGGGCCTGAACAATGCGGAGATCGCCGAACGCCTGTTCATCACCCCGCTGACCGCGAAGACCCACGTATCGCGCATCATGACCAAGCTGATGGTCCGCGACCGCTCCCAGCTGGTGGTGCTCGCGTATGAATCAGGGCTGGTGCGGCCAGGCTGGAGCAGTTGACGGGCTGCCTCCGACTCCCAAGGGAGTAGGGCAGCACCTGCAGGTGACTCCCGACGGCGGACGTCCCGCCAGCCGTCCGCGGGCAGACTCGAACCAGAGCCGAAAGACGGCTCGCGCCGGGAATCGGCGGAGAGAGTTTGGATCACTGACATGTTCACCGCATTGACTTCAATGGTCGGGGAGACCACAACACTCGGGGGAGCGCTGGCACAGCTGCCGGCCACCGTCGTCGCGCACGGTCCCTGGGGTGACGGCACCTACTGGCCGTTCTTCCTCCTGTTCCCGCTGTTCTGGATCCTCGTGATCTTCCTGTTCATTTTCGTGGGCCGGCGTGCATGGCGCCGCAACCATCACTGGGCGGCAACCCAGGGTGCTGAGGGCGTGCTGCGCGAACGCTACGCACGGGGCGAAATTGATGAGACCGAGTTCCGGCAGCGGCTGGAGGTACTGCGCTCGCAGCCACCGTCCTGACCTGGATCAAGGAAAAATGAGAGGGCTCTTGCAAAAATATCTGCAAGGGCCCTTTCACATATTCCTTGGCGCTACTAGTCTGCTGAGGGTGCACAATGAAGCAACCGGCTCTGCAACACACTCCGAATCGCGGCAAACCAGCTTCGACATGAACCCACCCACCGTCATCAGCGCGCGGAATCTCACCAAAACCTATGGCGAGCTCACGGCCGTGGACAACATCTCCTTCGATGTTCCGGCAGGGGAGTCCTTCGGGCTGCTCGGCCCCAACGGCGCGGGCAAATCCACCACCATGAAAATGATCGGCGGCGTCTCCCAGCGCACCTCAGGAACGCTGAACATCATGGGCCTGGACCCGGAATCCCACGGGCCCGAAGTCAGGGCACACTTGGGAGTCGTTCCGCAGCAGGACAACCTTGACGAAGAACTGAAGGTCCGCGAGAACCTGATCGTCTACGGCCGCTACTTTGGCCTGCCGCTGAGCTACCTGCGGCCGAAAGCGGACGAGCTCCTGGAATTTGCGCAGCTCACGGACAAGGCCAACTCCAAAGTGGATGCGCTGTCCGGTGGCATGAAACGACGGCTCACCATCGCACGCTCGCTCATCAACGAACCCCGCATCCTCTTGCTCGATGAGCCCACCACGGGCCTTGACCCGCAAGCCCGGCACATCCTTTGGGACCGCCTGTTCCGGCTCAAGGAAAACGGCGTCACACTGATCCTGACCACCCACTACATGGACGAGGCAGAGCAGCTCTGCGACCGCCTGATCGTGGTGGACAAGGGCAAGATCATGGCCGAGGGGTCGCCGGCCAGCCTGATCCGCGAGCACTCCTCCCGCGAAGTACTTGAGCTCAGGTTCGGTTCCGAGCGGAACTCGCGTATCGGCGTCGAACTTCAGGGCATCGGCGAGCGGCTGGAGACACTGCCTGACCGCGTGCTCATCTACGCGCACGACGGCGAGGCCGCGCTGGAACAGGTTTCGGCGCGCGGGCTGCGCCCGATGACATCTCTGGTGCGCCGTTCCTCGCTGGAGGACGTCTTCTTGCGGCTCACCGGTAGGAGCCTCGTTGACTAGGGATCGCTTGACCAGCGGCCCTCTCGGAGATGGAGGCGCCAAGCCAATCACGACGGCGGAGCAGCCGTTGCGGGCACACTCGCCTGCCGTCTCGGCGGCCAGGGCACGGCGTTGGGGTTCCTTTTTCTACGCGGAACAAGTGCTCCGCGTCATGCGCAATTACGGCTGGTCCGTGGTTCTCTACAGTGTGGGGCAGCCTGTGGCGTACTTGTTCGCCATGGGAGTCGGGCTGGCGAGCCTGGTGGACGCGAACAGCGAATCCGTTTTCGGCGGCGTCAGCTACCTGGAATTTGTTGCACCTGCGCTGCTGGTGTCCGCGGCGGTCATGACGGCTTCCGGAGAATTCTCCTATCCCATCATGGACGGCTTCAAATGGCGGCGGGTGTTTTACGGGCCGCATGCCTCGCCGCTGGTACCGCAGCAAATAGCGGGCGGCCACATCATGGCAAGCACGCTCAGGTTCCTGCTGCAGTCGGTGGTCTACTTGGCGGTGGTGGCCATGTTCGGTGCTTCGCCGAGTCCGTGGGGATGGGTGTCTGCACTGGTTGCCACCGTGGCGGCTTTGTCCTTCGGCCTGCCACTGATGGCCTATGCCGCCAGCATCACACAGGACAAAGGACAGTTCGCTTTGGTGCAGAGGTTCATCGTCATGCCACTGTTTCTCTTCTCCGGGACGTTCTTTCCCCTGGACACCCTGCCGCTGGCTGTCCGTTGGATCGGCTGGATATCGCCTGTGTGGCACGGAACTGAGCTGGGGCGGGTCTTCACTTATGGCATGGACGAGAACCCCTTGCTGACCATTACGCATGTGGTGTACCTCCTGGGCACTGCCACGGCTGGCTGGCTGCTGGTCCGGCGCCAGTTCGTGAAGAGGATGGGCTCATGAGTATCCTGACTGGCGGCCACAGCGCCACCGATATCGCCCGGGAACGCAAGTTCGGGCCGCTCTATTCGCGAAACGCCAAGGCCGTGGTAGCTCGTGGCCTCATGGCCGCCAAGTCCACTACCTGGCTGGTGTTGCTGTCCGGGTTCTTCGAGCCTGTGCTCTTCCTGTTGGCCATGGGTGTTGGCATGGGCTCTATCGTGGGCACAGTCCAGGGACCCGGCGGCGAAGACATCAGCTACGCGGCCTACATAGCGCCCGCACTCCTGGCTGTCTCAGCCATGAACGGTGCCATCTACGATTCCACCTGGAACGTCTTCTTCAAGATGAACTTCGCCAAGCTGTACCAGGGGATGCTCTACACATCCCTCGGGCCGTTGGACGTTGCGATGGGCGAGATCTTCCTGGCACTGTTGCGGGGTCTTCTCTATGCCACGGGGTTCACCGCAGTGATGGGGGTCATGGGGCTAATCACTACCTGGTGGGCCATCCTGGTGATCCCTGCATCAGTGTTGATTGCCTTCGGCTTCGCGAGCTTCGGCATGGGCATCACCAGCTTCATGAAGACGTTCCAGCAGATGGACTGGATCAACTTCTTCCTGTTGCCCATGTTCCTCTTCAGCGCCACGTTCTATCCGCTCAGCGTCTACCCGCAGGTCATCCAGTGGTTCATCCAAGCCATGCCCCTGTGGCACGGGGTTGAGCTGCTGCGGCAGATCAGCGTGGGCTCGTTCAGCCCGGCAACGGCGATCCACGTGGGCTACTACCTGGTGATGATCGCGCTGGGGATCATGCTCACCACCGGACGGCTGCGCCAGTTGTTCCTGAAGTGATGGAGTTTGTGTTCGCCATCCGTGGAAGCGGCGCAGGCACCTTCGGGGGTTTGCGACAATTGACTCATGCAATCTCTCGGCGACCCGCACCCGTCCACGTCCTCGTCCGGTAAAGGCCTTTTCAAGGGCTTCCGCATCGGCGGCCTGGGGATGACCGTAGTCATCATCGCCTTCGTGGTGGCCGTCATTTTCGCGGCCAATCAGAACGATTTTGTGGGTTGGGTAGTTGCGGTGGTCGCCTTCGGCTGGCTAGCGCTCGCCACCTTCGTGGTGTTCAGCATTCGAAGGGCCGCGCGGCGAGCCGGAGCAAAATTGAGCGAAGCGCAAGCCGCTTTCAACTCGGCAACCGGCCGCGCGCCGTCGTCGTCCTCGGCTGACAGCGGCGGCACCCGCGTGGTCGCCGAACGCAGCCAGGCCGACGAAGTCCGGGACCTCAAGCTGGACCACTCCTTCAAGATTGTCCAGGTGCAGGTTCGAGTCGTGGACGAAGAACGTGCCAAGGGCGCAGCGGCAAACCAGGACACCATCAACCGCGCGCTGGAAACCATTGCCATCACGGCCACCAATGCCCGGGACATGATCAAGTCCTCAGGCGGCTCGGACGAGCCCGTGGCCGGCACCATCATCGACTAGAGTAGACCGGGTGAGTACGGCATTGAAGAAGGACTTCCTTCGCATCGCATCGGTCAACGTCAATGGCCTTCGGGCTGCCTACAAGAACGGTATGGCGGAATGGCTGGAGCCACGCGAGGTTGACATCCTCTGCCTGCAGGAAGTCCGTGCTCCTGATGCCATCGTCAACACGCTGCTCGGCGAAGGCTGGTACATCCTCCACGCTGAGGCTGAGGCAAAGGGCCGCGCAGGGGTTGCCATTGCTTCCCGCGAGGAACCCACCGCCACCCGGATCGGGATTGGCGATGACTACTTCGCCACCGCGGGCCGCTGGGTTGAAGCGGATTTCTCCGTCAGGAACACCCACGGCGAATCCTCCACGTTGTCCGTGGTCAGCGCTTACGTTCACTCCGGTGAGGCAGGCACGCCCAAGCAGGATGACAAGTACCGCTTCCTGGACGCCATGACCACCCGTCTCCCCGAGCTCGCCAAGCACAGCGATCACGCGCTGGTAGTTGGCGATCTCAACGTCGGACACACTGAACTGGACATCAAGAACTGGAAGGGCAACGTCAAGCGTGCCGGTTTCCTGCCAGAAGAGCGCGCTTATTTTGACCGCTTCATGGGTGAAGAAATCGGATGGAGGGATGTCCACAGGGGCCTGGCAGGAAATGTCGCCGGCCCCTACACCTGGTGGTCCCAGCGCGGAAAGGCCTTTGATACTGACACAGGCTGGCGCATCGACTACCACCTGGCTACTCCCGGACTTGCAGCGGCCGCGTTCTCGGCTGTCGTGGATCGGGCGCCTTCGTGGGACACCCGCTTCTCTGACCACGCACCGCTGGTAGTGGACTACCGGCTCTAAGCTTCACGAAAGTATTGCTCAATGACTAGCTCCATCACGACTGAAACCGGCACCCCAGCCGCCACACTGCCCAGCGGGAGTACCGTGACCTCCACCAAGCTTGCCGTTGGCGCCAAGCAGCGCGTCCTTTCAGGCATGCAGCCCTCGGCTGACTCCCTGCACCTTGGCAACTACCTTGGCGCCTTGGTCAACTGGGTTCGCATGCAGGACGAGTACGATGCTGTGTTCTTCATTCCGGATTTGCACGCCATCACCGTTCCGCAGGATCCTGCCGAGCTCGCCCGCCGCACCAGGGTCACCGCCGCCCAGTACATCGCTGGCGGCGTGGACGTGGAGAAATGCACACTGTTCGTGCAATCGCAGGTTCCCGAGCACGCCCAGCTTGCCTGGGTGCTGAACTGCATCACCGGCATGGGTGAAGCCGGCCGCATGACCCAGTTCAAGGACAAGGCACAGAAGCAGGGCTCTGACCACGCCAGCGTCGGCCTGTTCACTTATCCCATCCTGCAGGCTGCGGACATCCTGCTCTACCAGCCGCACGGCGTACCTGTCGGCGAAGACCAGCGCCAGCACGTGGAGCTCAGCAGGGACCTCGCCAACCGCTTCAACAGCCGTTTCGGCGAGACGTTCCAGGTGCCCGAGCCCTTCATCCAGAAGGAATCGGCAAAGATTTACGATCTCCAGAACCCCACGGCCAAGATGTCCAAGTCTGCCGAATCACCCGCTGGCCTTATCAACCTGTTGGATGACCCCAAGACCGTGGCCAAGCGCATCAAATCCGCTGTCACTGACACTGAGACCGAGATCCGCTACGACCGCGAAAACAAGCCGGGCGTCTCCAACTTGCTCACCATCTACTCGGCTATCAGTGGCACCCCGGTAGAGAAGATCGTGGCCGATTACCAGGGCAAGATGTACGGCCACCTCAAGGTAGATCTCGCCGAACTCGTCTCCGGACGCCTTGCCCCCATCCGTGAGCGGGCCAACGAACTTCTCGCGGACCCGGCAGAACTGGACCGTCTCCTGGCTCACGGTGCGGACAAAGCGCGTGAGATCGCCTCAGCGACGCTCGCTGATGTCTACTCCAAGGTAGGCTTCCTGCCGTACCGAGGGGATGCATACCGCAGCGAGCAAGGAGTCCGCTAAGTTCATGTGCGCAGCTGGCCAGCTTAACGTCAAGACCGATACCCCTCAAGGTGTCGGTCCGGACGAATCGCGCCAGCCTGCTGTCACCGGCACCGATTGCGGTGCCGGTGACACCATGTGCGTTGGGGTGATCCTCGGCTTCCCGCCGGAGATCGCGCGGGAACTGCAGGCCTGGCGGGCATCCTTTGGCGATCCCATGGCCGAAGTCATCCCCGCCCACATCACACTCATCACCACCACGCCCACACAGGACTGGGCAGCCACCCGGGACCACGTGCGCGAGGTGGCCCGCTCACAGGAACCATTCACTATCACCATTTCCGGTACCGGTTCCTTCCGGCCCGTTTCGCCCGTGGTGTTCGTCAACGTCGAAGAAGGCTTTGAAGAGTGCGTGCAGCTGCACGAAAAGCTCCAGACGGGTCCCCTTGAGCGTTTGCTTCCCTTCCCGTACCACCCGCATGTCACGGTGGCCCATGATGTCGCCAAGGAAAATCTGGACGAGGCCGAAACGGTCCTGAGAGATTACCGGGCAACCTTCCCAGTGGTTAGCATGGGACTTTACGAGCACGACACCAATGGAATTTGGCAGCTACGGGAAGAGCTCGGATTTGGCGGCGACACTGACAAAACGCAGCAGGCGGAATCAACGTCCACCGGCGGACACTCCTCCGCTGCCAACTGAGCTGGCAAAGCTAAAACTTCAACTCCTTCACAAGCGGCAGGACTGGGGCCACGTAAGGCGCGCCGGCGAAGGCCTGCCGAAGAGGGCCGGTGCCCTTCTTGCCCTCCTGCTCGCAAGGCTGAACACCAACCGGGCCATGCGCTCCTTCCAGAACTACACCCGGCAGCACGGGCCACTTCTGAGTGCCGGCATCGGCTTCAATATGTTCTTCTCCGTCACAGGCCTCCTCACTACGGGTTTCGCCATCGCCGGAATCGTCCTGGGTGGTAACCCGGTTCTCGAAGACGCCGTGATTCGCAGCGTCGCCTCTGCAGCTCCGGGACTCCTCCAAGTCAATGGCGGTGAGGGACTGGTAGACCCACAATCGCTGCTCAATCCCTCAAGTCTTGGATGGACCGCCGTCATCGCGGCAGCGGTAACCATCTTCACGTCCCTTGGTTGGATTGCCAGCGTCAGGGAAGGCCTGCGGGGCGTGGCGGACGCTGATCCGCTCCAGCGCAGCCCCGTCCTGCAGAAACTGGTCGACGCCGGTACCCTCTTGCTCCTTGGCGTGATCCTCGTGGTCAGTGCCGGCGCGTCCCTGATCTTTGGCACGGCTGCCGAATGGATCTTCGATCTCCTCAGGTTGGATGAAGCAGTCGCGGCACCCGTGGCAGCAGTCGTCAAGGTGGTCGTCCCCCTGATGCTGAACTGCGCGACGGCGGCCGTGTTGTTCCATATTGCAGGCGGCCTCAAGCTGGGGCGGCGGGCGTTCCTTGAAGGCGTTGCACTGGCTGGCATTGGGACCACGGTGCTTCAGCTATTCAGCACCGAACTTCTCGCCCGGGCAGGACAGAACCCTGTTCTCGCCTCGTTCGCCATCATCATCGGCCTTCTCATCTGGTTCAACCTGGTAAGCCAGGTGTATCTCGTTTCCGCTTCGTGGGCCGCCATCCGCGAGGCGGACCTGCGGGCGGGGGAGACCCCGCGCAAGAAGGTCCTCGGTTCACGCCGCACAACGCCCCAGACGTAACGGTTACTTTCTTCCAGGAGGTGCTATGAACAACCAGCTGTGGATCGCTTGCCTCCTGGGAACCGCTGCAGGGCTGGTGGTTGGCCAGCTCGTCTTCAACTCTCCTTTTGTGGGAATCCTGGTTGGCCTCGGCTTGGGCGCGCTGGTTGGGGCCGCTGTAGGACCCCGCCGCGAATAGGACAACGCGGGGTCACTTACGGCCCCTTTCAGAAGGAAACAAGGGCCATAAGTAGCCCCGGGTTGATTCCAGTCCGGCTAGGGCGCCCGGACCAGCCCCTCCCAAGCGACGGTCCAGCCAGGCGGGAACCCGGGGGCGTGGCGGTCTGGTCCGTTGTCCCAGCCGGCTGCCATCAGCGCGACGGCTGCCAGGAGTCCACCGTTGCCGGGCAAGTAGAGCGGCAGGGAATCGGTTTGGCGGTTGTGCCCATTGGTCAGCACGGTGTTTTTTCCGGCGTCGAGGAGAAGGGCGTCGACGGCAGCTTCGGGATCTTCCAGTCGCGCCGCAGTCATTGCCATTACTGGATAGTCCCAACCCCAGGTGCTGCCCCAATCCCAGTCCGTGAGGACATCCGACAGGGTGGCGCGCATGACGTCCGGATCAATCACATCCGTAAGGGGCAGGACGCCAAGCGCGCACAGCATCGAAGGGTGGTCCGTACGGATGGTGAAGGGCTCCACGTCGATCGCAGCGTAAACGCCGTCGATCACGCGTGGCGGCACCATGCCATCTGCCACGTCCGACCATGCCTGCACAGGTTCCAGACCCAGACGATCGCGCCAGGCAACTGCGGTCCGGAGGCCCCACTGCCAGTAGGCCAACTCAAACGTGGGATTGGTGACCTTGGCCCGGATAGAGCCGTAGCTTTCCTGTGCCGGAATCAAGGGTGGCCCCAGTTCGAACCCACGCGACGTGGGATGTGCAAAGTCGGCCATGAAGACCGCTGACTCAAAAACGATCTCCGAAAATTCTTCCAGCACTTCACGGCTGGGATTTGCCCGGTACACAAGCTCGGCCAAGTGAATGGGGTGTGGCTGCTGCCAGATCAGGAATGTCCCGATGGGACTTGGGCTTTCCCGGCCGTCCGGTCCGATCTGCTTGGGCCAGCGGACGCCGTTGAATCCCTGCGCGTTTGCAGTTTGACGGGATATCTCCAGGACTGTGGAGTACCACCGTAGCGATGGCAGGAGGAGCTCCACACGGTTCCAGTGCGCAAAGTGCGCGGCATGCCACCAGTGCATCTCCAAGTGGAAGCGGCCACGCCAGGAGTTGCACACGAGTCCAGTTTCCTGCGGAGGTAGCGAGCCCGAGCAATTGATCGCCGTCAGATACTGGGAAAGGACAATCCTTCGCTCCAATTCCTTGGCCCTGGGATCCTCGGTCGCATCAAGTTCGATCGCCCCGCCCGAGGACCAGAACCCAAGCCAATAGGCCTCGGAAGCTGCGATCACGTTACGGGCAGGTGAAAGCTCGACGCCGGTCCCGTCACCGGCCGCATAGCTCACCGCAGGTGTCATGGCAGTTCGCCCGTTGATGCCTCGAGGGATGCAGTCGCCATCTCCTGCGGAAAGGAAGGCGACGGAGAAGTCCAGCACATCTTTGGTTTCGGGACGGCCGGCCTTACCAAGAGCTACCTGGAGTTGATGGTGTTCCCTCTGTTCCACGGTCAGGTTTTGGCCGGTGATGACCACCTGATAGCGGGCCCCGTCCAGCTCGCGGTGGACTGTCCATGTTGGGCAGCCATCGTGCTCTTCGGACATCACAGGGCCGTCGAGCGAGGTGGTGTGGGCGTCCGGACTGTTCCAGTCAGCCGCGTCATGCCACGCCTCGGAGCCGTAGGGAAAGCCCACACCGACGACCAAACCCGCACCAAGCGCGGTCGATTCCACGCGGAAGCCGAGCTCGTCACTGTCGGGGTGGCACGCCGTCGTGACCTTGACGGAGTGTCCGGCCAGGGTGAAGCGGCTGGTCACCACTCCGGACCATAAATCGAGTGTTTGTTCGGTGTCGGTGATATCAGCCTCAAGGATGGACCGCGCCGTGCCATTCTCCAGCCAGCGGAAGCCGATGCGCCCCAGGTCCAGCCGATGCTGGTTCGCCCGGAGCCAGGCTTCAGCCAGGGATGTGTCAGTTTCGCGATCGTTGACGATATCGCCCACCATGTCCACGTAGGGCACCGGACCCCGGGGTGAGTCGTAAAGGACTGTGGAGCCGGCGAGGTCGTGGGGCTCTGCCGGTGGCACTGAGTGCCATCCCCATTGGGATTGGGTTCCCAGAAGCGTGCCCGGCGGGAGGTCATCACGGGCGCCCACAGGATAGGCCGCGGGAAAAGTCTGCAACCCGGTGAGATCCAGTGTGAATGCGAATTCGCCGTTGCCGACGGACACAGGGCTCCGCGGATCAAGGTGTTTCTGGCGAACATTGTGGCGCTGGACGAGTGCCTTGCGGTCAATGGCAGGGGATTCGGACCTCTTGGTCAAGGTGCACTCCTCAGTAGCCTAATAGTTCATATCCAAAACTATTGACGAATATACACTGCCTTGATACGTTTCAGGAACCGTTTTCTTGAGCCTGAAAGAAGCCTACCCAATGACGCGTAAATCTCTCCGTAGTATCCGGAAGTCAGTAGCTTTCATAGCAGCCGTCAGCATGTTGGGGCTCACCGCAGCCTGCTCGAGCCCCTCATCCAACCAGCCCGAGGACGGGCCCGTGGAAATCCGATTCGCGTGGTGGGGTAACGCCACCCGCGCTGAACTGACCAACAAGGCCATCAAGGAGTTCGAGGCTGCCAACCCCAACATCAAGGTCAAGCCGGAGTATGGCGACATTGGAGGCTACTTCGACAAGCTGGCTACCCAGGTGGCAGCGAACGACGCCCCCGATGTCATCACCATGGGCGGTGCCTACCCGGCCGAGTACGCCAACCGCGGCGCCCTGCTGGATCTGTCCAAGGTGGACGGCTCACTCGACCTCTCCAAGATGGACCAAGGAGCCCTTGAAAACGGGCAGGTCCAGGGTAAGCAGTACGGCATCTCCACCGGTGCCAACGCCTTGGCCATCGTAGTGAACCCCGCTGTTTTCCAGGCTGCAGGCATTGCCCTGCCGGATGACAACACATGGTCGTGGGATGACTTCGCGAAGACTGCCGAAGAGATCACGGCCAAGAGCCCCAAGGGAACCTACGGCACTGCCACAGTCCTCACGCATGACTCGCTGGACGCCTTCGCACGTCGGCGGGGCAAATCGCTTTACACAGAAGACGGCCAGTTGGGAATGGACAAGGAAACCGTGCGGGACTATTTCGATTTCTCGCTCAAGCTCAGCGAGTCGGGCGCGGCACCCAGTGCTTCGGAAACAGTGGAGAAGCTCAACGTCAGCACTGAACAGACACTCATGGGCATGGGGCAGGCCGGCATGATGCTCACGTGGACGAACTCCCTGACTGCATTGAGCAAAGCCTCCGGCGCTGAGCTAAAGCTGCTGAAGTTGCCTGGGGAGACGCCCACGCCCGGCATGTGGCTGCAGTCATCGCAGTTCTACACCATCTCCGCGCGCAGCAAGCATACGGATGCCGCTGCCAAGCTGGTCAGCTTCCTTGTGAACAATGAGGCCGCAGCAAAGATCATCCAGAGCGACCGTGGCGTACCCAGCAACTCCGGCATGCGTACGGCCATCCAGGATCTGCTCACGCCGCAGGGCAAGGCAGAGGCCGCCTACATCGACCAAATCGGCAAGATGGACTTCGCGCCGACATTCATCGGTCCCACTGGTTCAACAGCGGTTTCCGAGATTACGGCGCGCATCAACACCGAAGTCCTGTTCAAGCGGCTGACGCCAGAGAAGGCCGCCGAGCAGTGGCTTAGTGAGAGCAAAGCGGCCATCGGCAAGTAGGCGAAAGCCAACGCGAGGTCACTTAGGGCCCCTTCCAGAAGGAAACATGGGCCATAAGTGACCCCGGGTTGGTCTTAGGCGTCGCGGACTTCCAGATACGGATCGGCCCAAGCGCTGATGATCCGCGCAACCCGTGCCGCCTGGCCCTTCCCGGTGAGGAGGTGCTCACTGCCCTCCAGCGAAATGAAGCTGCGGGGATGCCGTGCCGTACGGAAGATTTCGCTGGCGTTATCGATGCCCACGGTGTTATCGGTGGGGGAGTGCATCACCATCAACGGTTTGTGGAGGGTGCGGATGCAATCGCGCAGGTCAGCGCGTTCCACGTCCTCCACAAAGTGCCGGCGGATTTCCATGGGCCTGCCACCCAGGTCAACCACGGCGCTGCCGTCACGCAGGATGGAGTCAATCTCGGCGTCGAACATGTGCTCAACGTGCTTTGGCTCGTAAGGTGCGCCCACGGTCACCACGGCGTTGAGTCCGGGGATGTCGCGCGCAGCAGCCAGCACAGCGGCTCCACCGAAGGAGTGGCCAACCAGCAAGGAGATCGGCCTGTCCTGCTCCCGCATGAAGCCCGCAGCGAGGATGGTGTCAGCCACCTTGACGCTGAACGAGCCCGCGGACCATTCCCCGGCAGAGCCGCCCAGGCCAAGGTTGTCGAACCGGAGCATGCCCACACCCTGCTCCGCGAGCCCTTTGCAGATCCGGGAAGCAGCGGGGCTGTCCTTGCCCAGGGTCAGGCCGTGCGAGTACACCCCCCAGCCACGGACAGGGCCTTCAGGCACGTCTACGATGCCGGCGAGGGCATCACCGGTGCTTCCGATGAAAGTGATTTTCTCAGGGCGTGACACGCTGGTCTCCTTGCTTTTGCGGCTACCGGGCCGGGGCCAGACTGGCGAAGTTATTAACGACGACGGCGCCACCCACCAACAGTGGTGAGCGGCGCCGTCGTCGTTTGGTTCCTTAGGGGACCGGCGAAACTAGATCTTGCGGGCCAGGATGGCCTGCTTGACCTCGGCGATTGCCTGGGTCACCTGGATGCCGCGGGGGCATGCTTCCGAGCAGTTGAAGGTGGTGCGGCAACGCCACACGCCTTCTTTGTCATTCAGGATTTCCAGGCGCATGTCGCCGGCGTCATCACGGGAATCGAAGATGAAGCGGTGTGCATTGACGATTGCGGCCGGACCAAAGTACTGGCCGTCGGTCCAGAAGACCGGGCAGGACGAGGTGCAGGCAGCACACAGGATGCACTTGGTGGTGTCGTCAAAGCGCTCACGGTCCTCAACGGACTGCAGGCGTTCCTTGGTGGGCTCGTGGCCCTTGTTGATCAGGAACGGCATGACTTCGCGGAAGGACTGGAAGAAGGGTTCCATGTCCACGATCAGGTCCTTCTCCACAGGGAGGCCCTTGATCGGCTCGACGGTGATGGGCTTGGTCGTGTCCAGGTCCTTCAGCAGCGTCTTGCAGGCGAGGCGGTTGCGGCCGTTGATGCGCATGGCATCCGAACCACAGACACCGTGTGCGCAGGAGCGGCGGAAGGAAACGCTGCCGTCGATCTCCCATTTGACCTTGTGGAGGGCATCCAGAACGCGGTCCGTGCCGTACATGGTCAGCTTGTAGTCATCCCAGCGTGCTTCGTCCGAGATCTCGGGATCGTAGCGGCGTACGCGGAGCGTGATGTGGAAGGTGGGAATTTCACCGTCGCCCGCAACGCTTGCCGGGAGCTCGATTTTGGAAGCGGGCTCTGCCATTTCGGTCGTCATTAGTACTTACGCTCCATCGGCTCGTAACGGGTGAAGATGACGGGCTTCGTCTCAAGACGAATGCCCGCAACAGATTCCGCCGAGGAGTCGACGGTGACGGAAGTGTCCAGGTAAGCCATGGAGTGCTTCATGAACTTTTCGTCATTGCGGTCCGGGAAGTCTTCGCGGTAGTGGCCACCGCGGGACTCTTCACGGTGCAGGGCACCGACTGTCATGACCTTGGCCATGTCCAGCAGGAAGCCCAGCTCCACTGCTTCCAGGAGGTCCAGGTTGAAGCGCTTGCCCTTGTCCTGGACGGTGACGTTCTTGTACCGCTCTTCGAAGGAAGCGATGTCGCTAAGGACCTGCTCCAGGGATTCCTTGGTGCGGAACACCTGCATGTTCGCATCCATGGTGTCCTGCAGTTCCTTGCGGATCTGGGCAACCCGTTCGGTGCCGTTGCCGTTGAGCAGGCCGTTGAGGATGCCGCGGGTCATTGCCTCGGGGTCCTCGGGCAGCTCGACGAAGTCGGCCGTCTTGGAGTACTCCGCAGCGGCGATACCGGCCCGCTTGCCGAAGACGTTGATGTCCAGGAGCGAGTTGGTGCCGAGTCGGTTCGAGCCGTGCACGGAAACACAGGCAACTTCACCGGCTGCGTAGAGGCCCGGCACGATCGTGTCGTTGTCCTGCAGCACCTCGGTGGTGATGTTGGTGGGGATGCCGCCCATGGCGTAGTGCGCGGTGGGGAACACGGGGACAGGATCGGTGAACGGCTCCACACCCAGGTAGGTGCGTGCGAACTCCGTGATGTCCGGAAGCTTGGCCTCGATGTGGGCCGGTTCAAGATGGGTCAGGTCCAGGAGGACGTAATCCTTGTTTGGACCACAACCACGGCCTTCACGCACTTCGTTCGCCATGGCGCGGGCCACGATGTCACGGGGTGCCAGGTCCTTGATGGTGGGGGCGTAACGCTCCATGAAGCGTTCACCCTCGGAGTTACGAAGGATGGCACCTTCACCACGTGCGCCCTCGGTGAGGAGGATGCCCAAGCCGGCGAGGCCGGTCGGGTGGAACTGGAAGAACTCCATGTCTTCCAGGGGGATGCCACGGCGGAAGGCGATGCCCATGCCGTCGCCCGTGAGGGTGTGGGCGTTGGAGGTCGTCTTGAAGACCTTGCCGGCACCACCGGAGGCGAACACAACGGACTTGGCCTGGAAAACGTGCAGTTCACCGGAAGCAAGATCGTAGGAGACTACGCCGGCGACACGCTTCTGCTTGTACGGGGTGCCGTCTTCGCGCACTGCGTCTTCTTCGACGATCAGCAGGTCAAGGACGTAGTACTCGTTGTAGAACTCAACGTTGTGCTTGACGCAGTTTTGGTACAGCGTCTGCAGGATCATGTGGCCTGTACGGTCGGCTGCATAACAAGCACGGCGGACGGGAGCCTTGCCGTGGTCACGGGTGTGGCCACCGAAACGGCGCTGGTCAATCCGGCCCTCGGGCGTGCGGTTGAACGGCAGACCCATCTTTTCCAGGTCCAGCACGGCGTCGATGGCTTCCTTCGCCATGACCTCGGCTGCGTCCTGGTCAACCAGGTAGTCGCCACCCTTGATCGTGTCAAAGGTGTGCCACTCCCAGTTGTCTTCTTCGACGTTGGCCAGTGCTGCACACATGCCACCCTGTGCTGCACCGGTGTGCGAGCGGGTGGGGTAGAGCTTGGTCAGTACCGCTGTGCGTGCGCGCTGACCGGATTCGATCGCGGCGCGCATGCCGGCGCCACCTGCACCGACAATGACGACGTCGTACTTATGGACCTGCATACCAGATGCTCTCTCTTTCAAAAATTCAGATGGTCGGCGGAGGCTGTTCCGCTAAGTCAGGCGCAATCGGTTCCCTGCAGGGCCGGCCGGCTGCGCCAGGAAGCCGCTACGGGGCCGGGCAGAAGCCGCCAGGCAGCTGAACGCCGTCGACGACGGGGCACGGGTTGAACGTGAAGATCACCAGGGTGCCGAGAATGATGATGACAGCCGTGGCTGCATAGAGGACAACCTTGAGCCAGAAGCGCGTGGCGTCCTTTTCCGCGTAGTCGTTGATGATGGTGCGGACGCCGTTGGTTCCGTGCAGCATGGCAAGCCAGAGCATGGCCAGGTCCCAGAACTGCCAGAAGGGGTCCGCCCACTTGCCGGCGACGAAACCGAAGTCGATGGCGTGGATACCCTCACCTACCAGAAGGTTCACGAAGAGGTGGCCGAAGATCAGCACCACCAAGACGATGCCGGAGAGGCGCATGAAGAGCCAGGCGATCATTTCGAAGTTGCCACGGCTGGGGCCGGTGCGGTTGTACTTCGGAGCAATCTTGCCGGAACCGATTTTTCCGCTGCGGGGGGATTCGATCGTGGTCATGGTCTAGTGGCCTCCCAGCGCGAGGGAAAGGTGGCGGATAGCGAAGCCGGCGAAAGTGACCAGCCACAGCGCAAGCACGATCCACAGCATTTGGCGCTGGTACTTCGCGCCCTTCTTCCAGAAGTCGATGGCGATCACACGCAGGCCGTTGAAGGCGTGGAAGATGATCGCGGCGACCAGGCCCGTTTCACCCAGGGCCATGAGGGGGTTCTTGTAAGCACCAATGACGGCCGTGTAGGCCTCAGGGGACACGCGCACCAATGAGGTGTCCAACACATGGACCAACAAGAAGAAAAAGATCACTACACCGGTAATACGGTGTCCAACCCAGGACCACATGCCTTCACGGCCGCGGTACAAGGTGCCAGCTGGTTTTGTCGGCACTGATTAAACCTTCCTGCAACACAGCGGCGCTGGCATGGGATCCATGCGGGGGGAACGCCTGCTGCGAGAGCACTCGTAGCTCACGCCTAAATCTAGGCTTCGCTACCAGCTTATTCAATTTAGGACGCGCTTCTCTGGTTGTTAATTCCATGTTTCCTGCCCGTATTTAGGCGATATTTCGGCGATTTCCCGTGCTTCGTGAGACGAAGGCCACATGTGTGGCGGCCTGCGGGGCTTCGCAGCCGCGTCGGATAAAGTGTTGCGGTGAGTACAGAAGACGCGACATTCCCGGAATCTCCATTGAACCGCTTCCACGCGGTTATTCCGGCGGGCGGTGTGGGGACCCGGCTGTGGCCACTCTCGCGTGCCGCCGCGCCCAAGTTCCTCCACGACCTGACCGGCTCCGGCAGCACGTTGTTGAGGGCCACCTATGACCGCCTTGAGCCGCTGGCCGGCGAGCGGGTGCTCGTTGTGACCGGCGAGGCACACCGTGCCGCTGTGTGCCGGCAGCTCCCCGAAGTGGGCGATGACGAGCTGGTGCTCGAGAGCGAGCCCAAGGATTCCGGTGCTGCCATCGGATTGGCAGCTGCCATCCTCTACCGCCGCGACCCGGAAACCATCATGGGTTCGTTCGCCGCGGACCAGGTGATCAGCCCTGACGACCTCTTCCAGGACACCGTGCGCGAGGCAATTTACACCGCTGCCACGGGCAAGATCGTCACCATCGGCATCAAGCCCACGCACCCCTCCACCGGCTTCGGCTACATCCGCTCCGGTGCGGCACTGAACGTGGAAGGTGCTCCGAACGCCCTTGCCGTGGCTGAGTTTGTTGAGAAGCCCAGCCAGGAAGTTGCCAACAAATATGTAGAAGCAGGGGACTACGTCTGGAACGCAGGCATGTTCGTGGCTCCCGTAGCGCTCATGCTCCAGCACCTCGAAGCGAACCAGCCGGAGCTGTTCAAGGGCCTCCAGGAAATCGCCGAAGCCTGGGACACGCCCCAGCGCGCTGAAGTTACCGCGCGTGTCTGGCCCACACTGCCCAAGATTGCGATCGACTACGCGGTTGCCGAGCCGGCAGCGGCGGCCGGCGATGTCGCCGTCGTGCCTGGTACTTTCCGTTGGGACGACGTTGGCGACTTTGCCGCAATCGGCCGCCTGAACAATGCCGGCGACGTCGATGAAGTTACCGTTCTTGGCGAAGGTGCCCGCGTGTTTGCCGAGAATGCGAGCGGCGTAGTGGTGTCCGATACCAAGCGCGTGATCGCACTTATCGGCATCAAGGACGTGGTCATCGTGGACACGCCCGACGCGCTGCTGGTCACTACCAAGGAACATGCCCAGTTGGTCAAGGGCACTGTTGACGCCCTGAAAGCCAGCGGCGATACGGACGTCCTGTAGCAATCCCTTATACCGTGAGCCACCTCTTTGGTTGTCCTGCGCCTGAACGCAGCGTAACCAAGAGGTGGCTTTCGTTCTTCGGAGGCCGTGGATGGCTAGAGTTGTGACGTGCGCAATTACACCACTGAAACCGAGCCGACCCCCGTTGTAAGTCCGTGGGTGGATGAGCTGCTGCCCGGACTCATAGACTTCAGGCGGGATCTCCACGCGCACCCTGAACTCTCCTTCAAGGAATTCCGCACCACGGACAAACTCGTGGAGCGGCTCGAGGCCGCCGGATTGCAGCCGCGCCGCCTTGAAGGCACCGGGCTCACGGTGGACATCGGGGAAGGTCCCATTGCCACTGCACTGCGTGGTGACATCGACGCCTTGCCCATCATCGAGGAAACGGGCCTGCCGTTCGCTTCGAAGAACCACGGCGTCACACACGCCTGCGGGCATGACGTCCACACCACCACCATGCTCGGCATTGCCCTGGTGCTGCAGCGGATGCACAAGAACACGCCGCTGGGCGGGACTGTCCGCATCATCTTCCAGCCAGCCGAGGAGACCATGCCCGGCGGTGCTTTGTCCTGCATTGAGCAGGGCGTGCTGGACGGTGTGCCCAGGATCCTTGCGCTGCACTGCGATCCCAGAATCAATGTCGGCAAGATCGGCACCCGGATCGGGGCCATCACGTCGGCATCGGACACCATCAAGATCGAACTCACGGGCCGCGGTGGCCACACGTCCAGGCCGCACCTGACGGAAGACCTGGTCTTTGCCCTGGCGCAGATTGCGGTCAACGTACCCGCCGTGCTCTCCCGCCGCGTGGACGTTCGCAGCGGAGTGTCAGTGGTGTGGGGCCAGATCTCGGCAGGTTCTGCACCCAACGCCATCCCGGGCACTGGCTACATGGCGGGCACCATGCGCTGCCTTGACCGCGATGCCTGGCACAGTGCCGGGGAGTTGCTGGACGACGTCGTGAAGCAGGTTGCCGCTCCTTACGGCGTGGACGTGCACCTGGAGCACACCCGAGGCGTTCCTCCCGTGGTCAACTCCGAGCATGAGACGGCGCTGATTGAAGCCGCCGCGCGAGCCGAACTTGGCGAGAACGCCGTTGTCCTGACGCCCCAGTCCATGGGTGGCGAAGACTTTGCCTGGTTCCTGGCCGACCTCCCGGGTGCCATGATGCGGCTTGGCACCCACACGCCTGGCGGCGAGGAATATGACCTCCACCGCGGCGACTTCATCGTCGACGAGCGCGCCCTTGGCTACGCCATCCGGGTCCTCACTGCTGCCGCACTTCGAACTATCCGCGACCTCCAGGACTAAACCCAACCAGGTAGCAGTTAAGGCCGTTTTGGACGTTCAAAACGGCCTTAACTGCGACTCAGTTGGGTGTTTTTGCCACGATTGAGTTGTGCACAATTGAATTGTGCACTATCGTTTTCTTCATGAGTGATGCACCCCGCCTCCGCCACCAGGTCTGCTTTGCGCTGTATTCGGCGTCCAAGGCCGCGACGGCGGTCTACCGCCCCGTGCTGGACGAGCTGGGTCTTACCTATCCGCAGTACCTGGTGATGCTGGTCCTGTGGGAGCAGGAACCGCGCAGCGTGCGGGAACTTGGCGCGGAACTCGGGCTCGACTCCGGCACATTGTCGCCGCTCCTGAAGCGCCTTGAGGCGCTTGGTCTCGTTGAGCGCCACCGTTCCGTTGAGGATGAACGACGAGTGGATGTCGTCCTGACCGACGCCGGCAGGGAGTTGAGCAGCCGCGCCCAGGCCGTCCCCAAGCGCCTCGCTGATGCCGCCGGCCTCTCCACGGACGAAATTGAGCAGTTGCACGCCACGCTCGGCAAACTCACGGCGGCACTGCAGAAGTCACTCTGACACTTTTCAAGCCACACACAAGCCCACTGATGTTCAAGAGAAAAGGAAGATTCGTGAAGACTCTCTACACTGCCGAGGCTTTGGCCTCCGGCGAAGGCCGCGATGGCAACGCCCGCACCAACGACGGCAAGCTTGACGTCGCCCTCGCCAGCCCGGTTGAGCTCGGAGGCAACGGCCAGGGCACCAACCCCGAGCAGTTGTTCGCCGCCGGCTACGCGGCATGCTTCCACTCCGCCCTGCGCCTGGTGGGCCGCAAGGAACGCGTTGACCTCAGCGATTCCGCCGTTGCCGCCAAAGTCCACTTCGGTGCACTCACTGACCGCGAGGGCTATGGCTTGGCCGCCGAGCTGGAGATCGCCCTGCCCGCCCTGGATCGCGAAAAGGCCGAAGAACTGATGGCTAAGGCGCACCAGATCTGCCCCTACTCCAACGCCACCCGCGGCAACATGGCCGTAGACCTCAAGCTCGTGGAGTTCGCCGCATGAGCGCCGCTACGAGCACGCCGGTGGAAACGCGCGAAATCCAGCTCGCATCCCGCCCGGTCGGCCGACCGTCCCCGGAGAACTTCCGGCTGGCCGCCTCCGGCCTCCCGGACCTTCAGGACGGCCAGGTCCTGGTCCGGAACCAGTTCATGTCCGTGGATCCCTACATGCGCGGACGCATGAATGACGTCAAGTCCTACTCGGCGCCTTTCCGCCTGGATGCAGCGCTCGACGGCGGTGCCGTAGGTGAGGTGATCGCGTCCAGGTCCGACGCGCACAAGGTGGGTGACGTCGTCGTGCATCAACTGGGGTGGCGCGAGCATGCGGTGGTGGACGCGGCTGCGACAACCACTGTTCCGACCGGCCTTGCTCCAACATCGGCGTTCCTTGGTGCCTTGGGCATGACGGGTCTGACCGCGTACGCGGGCCTGCTCAAAGTGGCTGAGTTCAAGGAGGGCGATGTTGTCTTCGTGTCCGGCGCGGCCGGTGCCGTGGGATCCATGGTGGGCCAGATTGCCAAGGCCTCCGGAGCCAGCAAGGTGATCGGCAGCGCCGGTTCTGCCGGGAAGGTCGCCAGGCTGCTGGAGCTCGGTTTCGACGCCGCCTTCAACTACAACGATGGCCCGGTTCTTGAGCAGCTGCGGGAGGCGGTGGGGGAGCGTGGCATCGATGTGTACTTCGACAACGTCGGCGGCGAGCACCTCGAAGCCGCACTGGCTACGCTCACTGTGGGCGGGCGCGTGGCCATGTGTGGCGCCATTGCGCAATACAATTCCACCGAGCCGCCGGTTGCACCAAGGAACCTGGCCCTGGCGATTGGCAAGCAGCTGACCCTGCGTGGATTCCTGGTGGGCGGGCAGCGCCAGCACGCCCCGGAGTTCGCCGAAAAGATGGCGGGTTGGCTGGCCGACGGAACGGTCCGCTACGACGAGACGATCGTGGACGGCCTGGAGAACGCACCGCAGGCTTTTATTGATCTGCTGGACGGGGCCAACACCGGAAAGATGCTCGTCAGGCTCTGACGTCGGGGGTGGGCCGGGTGTGACTTGCGCACCCGGCTACTGCTTGGTAACAAAAGGTCAACAATCTGACCCTGGGGACTGGATTGTGCTACCTGCGTGTGGTCCACGCCACTAGTGTTGGGGGTATCAAGGCGCTTCGGCGCAGTGCTGCGAACTTCAGTGAAAACAGAATTTCTGCCTCGGGTATTCGAAACGGACACTCATTGACCATCCGTCGTAGCGCGACTCACTTTCTTCCTGGAGGAAAATTGAAGAACCCACTGCGTGCCACCCTTAAGCGCGGTTCAATGGCCGGCATTGCAACTGCAGGTGCGGCCGCCCTCATGCTCAGCGGTTGCGGACAAGCTCCCAGCACTGGTTCCGGCGGTGCTACCAAGAGCGACTACATCGGCTGCATCGTGTCCGACTCCGGCGGATTCGATGACCAGTCCTTCAACCAGTCATCGTTCGAAGGCCTGCAGAAGTCCGAAAAGGACCTCGGCATCACCATGAAGTCGGCTGAGTCCAAGGCCAACAGTGACTACGAGACCAACCTGAATGGCATGATCTCCGCAGGCTGCAATATGACCTTCACGGTGGGCTTCCTCCTCGGCGATGCCACCAAGGCTGCCGCGGAGAAGAACCCGGACAAGCACTTCGCAATCATCGACTACTCGTACACGACCCCCGTCGCGAACGTGAAGCCCGTGGTCTACGACACCGCACAGGCCGCTTACCTGGCTGGCTACGCAGCTGCCTCAGCAACCAAGACCGGCAAGGTGGGTACCTTCGGCGGCATCAAGCTCCCCACGGTCACCATCTTCATGGACGGTTTCTATGACGGCGTCCAGGCCTACAACAAGGCCAAGGGCAAGTCCGTTCAGGTTGTCGGCTGGGACAAGACCAGCCAGGATGGCTCGTTCACGGGCGACTTCGAGAAGCAGGACACCGGCAAGCAGATCACCAAGAACCTGCTGGATCAGGGCGCGGACATCGTGATGCCCGTAGCAGGCCCTGTGGGCAAGGGTGCCGGCGCAGCGCTCAAGGAAGCCAAGGCAGCCGGCAAGGACGTCAAGCTCATCTGGGTTGACTCCGATGGCTACCTCACCGCCCCTGAGTACAAGGACCTCATGCTGACCTCCGTGGTCAAGCAGATGGGTCAAGCCGTGGAAGCCGTGGTGAAGGACGACAAGGAAGGCAAGTTCAGCAACGAAGCCTACGTTGGCACTCTGGCCAATGAGGGCGTCGCCATCGCCCCGTTCCACGACCTCGATTCCGCAGTTTCCGCCGACACCAAGTCCGAGCTCGACAAGCTGAAGGCGGACATCGTGTCCGGCAAGCTGGTTGTTGAATCGGCGGCAAGCCCTAAGAAGTAAACAATTCCTGGACGCGCCGCCAGTACCGAGTGCCGGTACTGGCGGCTCGTTTTTTGCCCTGGCCAGCGCCTATCTTGCGGGCCTTCCCAAGAATAGGCTTCTGCTCAAAGCCAATGGCTTGGAGCAGTACGGCCGTCCCTCGGACTCAAAGAACGGTGGGAGTTGTGAAACTCGAATTGAAGGGGATCTCGAAAGCGTTCGGGACCTTCTACGCCAACCAAGACATCGACCTCGTGGTCGAACCCGGCCAGATCCATTGCCTTCTCGGCGAAAATGGCGCCGGAAAATCAACCCTCATGAACGTGCTGTACGGACTCTACGAGCCGACGGCCGGACAAATCCTTGTTGACGACAAGCTCGTTAACTTCCGCGGCCCCGGCGACGCCATGGCCGCCGGCATTGGCATGGTGCACCAGCACTTCATGCTGGTTCCTGTCTTCACAGTGGCCGAAAATGTGGCACTCGGAGCGGAGCCAACGTCCTTCGGCGGGGTCCTCAGCATTGACGAAACCCGGAAGAAGATCCGGGACATATCGCAGAAGTACGGCTTCCACGTCGACCCCGACGCCCTGGTGGAGGACCTGCCCGTCGGTGTCCAGCAGCGCGTCGAGATCATCAAGGCCCTGGTCCGCGAGGCCAAAGTGCTCATCCTGGATGAACCCACGGCAGTCCTCACGCCCCAGGAAACCGATGAACTCCTGGACATCATGCGCCAGCTCAAGGCAGGCGGAACATCCATCGTGTTCATTTCGCACAAGCTTCGAGAAGTGAAGGCTGTCGCCGACGTCATCACGGTAATCCGCCGCGGCAAGGTAGTAGGGGATGCCCCGCCCACTGCCTCGGCCACGGAACTTGCCTCCATGATGGTGGGCCGCCCGGTCAGCCTGACCCTGGACAAAGCCACTGCCCAGCCCAAGGAAACCACGTTCGTGGTGAAGGACCTGACAGTCCGCGCCCCCAATGGAACCAACGTGGTGGACGGCATCAGCTTCGACATCGCCCAAGGCGAGATCCTCGCCGTCGCGGGTGTCCAGGGCAACGGCCAAACGGAACTTACGGAAGCCATTCTCGGTATCCAGCCGCACGTTACGGGATCCGTGACGCTGGACGGCAAGCAGCTCCTGGGCCTGCCGGTCAAGGACGTGCTGCGCTCCGGCGTCGGGTTCGTCCCGGAAGACCGCACAGTGGACGGGCTGGTGGGCCCCTTTTCCGTCGCCGAGAACCTGGTACTGGACCTTTACGATCAAGCACCATTTGCAAGCGGCATCAGCATGAAGCCCTCCAAAGTGGCTGAAAATGCCGAAGCCAAGATCCAGGAGTTCGATATCAGGACGCCGTCGGCGGGAGCAGCGGCCGGAACCCTCTCCGGCGGCAACCAGCAAAAAGTGGTCATGGCTCGTGAGCTCTCCAGGCCCTTGCGGCTGTTCATCGCAAGCCAGCCCACGCGTGGCGTGGATGTTGGCTCCATCGAATTCCTGCACAAACGCATAGTTGCCGAACGGGACGTCGGAACACCCGTGATGATCATTTCCACGGAACTCGATGAAGTGATCGAACTCGCGGACAGGATCGCTGTCCTTTACAAGGGGAAGCTTGTGGGCATTGTCCCTGCCGGAACTCCCCGCGACACGCTCGGCCTGATGATGGCCGGCGTCGGCCCGGAAGGAGGCTCCCATGACGAGTAAGGACCAAACGCCCAGTAGCGACCAGACCCCCGGTAACGGCCAGACTCCCGAGGAATCTGCCTCGGAAGTACGTGCGGCGGATGTCGCACTCGACACCGCTGGCGGCACGTTGGAACCGTCCATCGTTCCTGTGTCCTCGCAGAGCGGGGACACCGGTCACCGGCAAGCCAGCACGATGCGCAGAATCGTCATGGGCAACGGCTTCGTGTCAGTCCTGGCCGTTATCGTGGCGCTGTTCCTGGGCGGATTGCTCATTGCCAGCACGGACAAGAAGGTTTCCGAGAGCGCGGGTTACTTCTTCGCACGGCCCAGTGACTTCCTGCTGGCGCTCTGGAATGCCATGACCAAGAGCTACGTCGCACTGTTCCAGGGCTCGGTCTTCAACCCCCGCCAAGGACTCATGCCGCTGCTTGAAACGATGACGGTGGCCACGCCCCTGATTTGCGCTGGCCTGGGCGTTGCCCTGGCCTTCCGCGCCGGCCTGTTCAACATCGGTGCCCAGGGCCAGATCATCATCAGCGCCACGTTGGCTGCGTATGTTGGTTTCACCTGGCACTTGCCGTTCGGGCTCCACCTGCTGCTGGTCATTATCATGGGCGTGCTCGGCGGCGCCGCATGGGGTGCGATCGTTGGAATCCTCAAAGCCAGGACCGGTGCGCACGAGGTCATCGTGACCATCATGCTCAACTACGTCGCGCTGTTCCTCCTGGACTTCCTGTTGAACACCGCGGCCTTCCGGCGCCCGGGGGATAACAGCCCCATCTCGCCGCGGCTGGATGAGGCGGCTGCCTACCCTGTGATCATTCCGGGTTCCCGGCTCCACCTGGGTTTCCTGGTAGCGGTGTTACTGACCTACGGCGTGTGGTGGATGTTGAACCGCTCCACCATTGGCTTTGAGTTCCGGGCTGTCGGAGCAAACCCTGTGGCCGCACGAACAGCAGGGGTCAAGGTACCCCGGGCCACCATCCTGGTGATGGCCTTCGCCGGCGCGCTCGCAGCCTTCGGCGGAGTTGCCCAGGTGGCCGGTACGGAAAAGGTCCTGACCGGCGGCATTGCAGCCCAGATCGGTTTCGATGCCATCACGGTTGCCCTGCTTGGCCGAAGCACTCCGTGGGGCACGTTCTTTGCGGGCCTCCTGTTTGGTGCTTTCCGGGCTGGTGCAGTCCAGATGCAGATTCAAACGGGCACGCCGATCGACATCGTGTTGGTGGTTCAATCGCTGATCGTTCTGTTCATCGCAGCACCGCCATTGATCAGGTCGATCTTCCGGCTTGAGCCCAAGAAGAAGAACAAGACAACGAAGGCCGCTCGGAAAGCTGCCCTTGCCAACGCCGCTGGAGGTGCCAAGTGAGCGCGACATCCACCGCCCCCATGGCGGGAGCAACAGCATTGCCCGGACTTCGCCCATCGTTGAAGGTCCCGGTTTCGCTCGGCGTCCTGGCACTCATTGCGCTTGTGTTCTTCGGTCTCATGGGTCCGGACCAGACGGCGGAGATGAAGATCAGTGATCCCAGCGACGCCTTTGCCGTCCCGGCGCTGGCAATTCCAGGCCAGGTAGGTGGCATCGTCCTGGCCGTCGTGCTCCTGGCCATGGCCGCTTACTCCGTCTTCCTGTGGACACGCGGGGAGCGCTCACCCAAGTGGCTGCCCATCGCCTTCGCCGTGGTGTTCGTCTTCGCCCTGCTGGTATGGATTGTTGCCGGTGCACGCCAGCCTTCAATCTCCCTTGCCGGCCTGGTTGCGGGTTCGGTGACGTTGGCTGTTCCCTTGGTGTTTGGCTCCCTCTCCGGTGTTCTGTGCGAGCGGGTGGGCGTGGTCAACATTGCCATTGAAGGCCAGTTGCTCTTTGGAGCCTTCACCGCCGCCTTGGTGGCAACGGTGACCGGCAGCCCGTACGTCGGCCTGATCGCTGCAGCAGCCGCCGGTGCCGCTGTGTCCATGGTCTTGGCGGTCTTCAGTATCAAATACCTCGTCAACCAGATCATTGTGGGCGTCGTCCTGAATGTGCTGGTCTCGGGCCTCACCGGCTTCCTGTTCGGCACCGTCATGGTTCCCAACAAGGATCAGTTCAACACCCCCGGCCGGCTGGATATCCTGCCGATTCCGTTCCTTTCGGACATTCCCATCATCGGACCCATCCTGTTCAAGCAATCCATCGCGGGCTACCTCATGTATGTGGCCGTGGCCGTAGTGTGGTTCGGCCTGTTCAAGACCCGTTGGGGCTTGCGGGTCCGCGCTGTCGGCGAGCACCCGCAGGCTGCAGACACCCTGGGCATCAACGTGAACGCCACCCGCTTCTGGAACGTGACGCTTGGTGGCGCAATTGCCGGCATCGGTGGTGCCGTGTTCACGCTGGTGACCATCGACTCGTTCACCAAGGAAATCTCCGGTGGTCGTGGCTTCATCGCCCTGGCGGCCCTGATCTTTGGGCGGTGGAATCCGATCGGAGCCTTCCTCGCGTCGCTGCTGTTCGGCTTTGCGTACAACCTGCAATCGATTCTGGGCATCATTGGAACCCCGGTTCCGAGCCAGTTCATGGCCATGCTGCCCTACCTGGTGACCATTTTCGCCGTCGCCGGTTTGGTGGGCAGGTCGCGGCCACCTGCCGCAAGCGGCATACCGTACGTGAAGGGTTGACGATGCCAACGGTTGACGTCGATTGGCATGCATTGGAAGAAGCTGCGGTACAGGCCATGGAACGGGCCTATGCCCCGTATTCGAAGTTCCCGGTGGGGGCTGCGGCCCTCACCGAGGACGGCCGGATTGTCAGCGGATGCAACGTGGAGAACGCCAGCTATGGACTGACCCTGTGCGCTGAATGTGCCTTGGTGGGACAACTCCACATGACCGGCGGGGGCAGGATCGCGGCTTTCTACTGCGTCGATGGCCAAGGGAACGTCCTCATGCCGTGCGGGCGCTGCCGTCAGCTGCTTTATGAATTCAGGGCGCCTGGCATGCAGCTCATGACAACGCAGGGAATCAAATCCATGGACCAAGTGCTGCCTGACGCCTTTGGTCCCGAAAACCTGGAGGAAACCACGTGAGAAGCACTGAAGCCTTCGACGCCGTTCAGATCATCTCCATCAAACGCGACAAAGGCACACTCACACCCGAACAGATCGACTGGACCATCGACGCCTATACGCGGGGTGTGATCGCCGAGGAGCAAATGGCGGCGTTGAACATGGCCATCCTGCTCAACGGCATGAACCGCGAGGAAATCTCGCGCTGGACTTCGGCGATGATCGCGTCCGGGGAACGGATGGACTTTTCCTCGCTGACAACGCCCGACGGCGGCCGGAAGCCTACCAGCGACAAACACTCCACCGGTGGGGTGGGGGATAAGATCACGCTCCCGTTGGCCCCGTTGGTGGCGGTCTTTGGTGTGGCGGTTCCGCAGCTGTCCGGCCGCGGACTCGGCCACACCGGCGGCACCTTGGACAAGCTCGAAGCGATCCCCGGATGGCGTGCGAACTTGAGCAATGACGAGATCATGGCGCAGCTCCAGGACGTCGGAGCGGTCATTTGCGCTGCCGGATCCGGCCTGGCACCGGCTGACAAGAAGCTCTACGCCCTCCGCGATGTCACGGGAACGGTTGAAGCGATCCCGCTGATTGCTTCCTCCATCATGAGTAAGAAGATCGCGGAAGGCACCGGCTCGTTGGTGCTGGACGTGAAGGTGGGCTCCGGTGCCTTCATGAAGGATGAGGCGAAGGCGCGTGAGCTGGCGGAGACCATGGTGGCCTTGGGGAAGGACGCGGGCGTTCACACGGTGGCTTTGATGACCGATATGTCCACGCCCCTGGGCCTGACAGCAGGCAACGCCATCGAGGTGGAGGAATCCGTGGAGGTCCTTGCGGGCGGCGGTCCGGAAGACGTCGTCGAACTGACTGTCCGCCTGGCCGAGGAGATGCTGGCCGGTGCCGGCATTCACGATGCTGATCCCGCGGCTGCCCTCAAGGATGGGCGCGCCATGGACGTCTGGAACCGGATGATCGAAGCTCAAGGAGGCGATCCGCGCGCGGCACTGCCCGTGGCCAAGGAATCCGAGGTGGTCTACGCCCCGGCTGACGGCGTCCTGGTGGAACTGGATGCACTGTCCGTCGGCGTTGCCGCGTGGCGCCTCGGAGCTGGCCGGGCCCGCAAGGAGGACAAAGTCCAGGCCGGCGCCGGGGTGCGGCTGCATGCCAAACCGGGCGCGCTGGTCAGGGCCGGCGAGCCGTTGATGACCCTGTTGACAGATACTCCTGAGAAGTTCGAGAGGGCCAAGGAAGCGCTACAGGACGCCGTGGTGATTGCACCTGAGGGCTCACGACCAGCCCATCAGCTGATCATCGACAGGATCGCCTAGGCTTAGATCCCGTGCAGGCCATCAACGATTTCATCCTCGCCGCGGCCGAGCAGCCGTGGGTGTTGTTCCTTGTGTTGGCCTGCTGCCTGATCGACGGTTTCTTCCCACCCATCCCCAGCGAGTCCGTGGTGGTCGGCTTAAGTGCTGTCTCCGGCGGCGGAGGCTCACCCAACGTGTGGCTGCTCGGGGTCATGGCAGCAGTCGGCGCCTTCTCAGGTGACAACATCGCCTACCTGATAGGCCACCGGATCGGGATCCAGCGTTGGCGTTGGATGCGTACGCAGCGCATGCAGGGCGCCTTCCGCTGGGCCGGGAAGGAACTTCGACGGCGCTCAGCCTCGCTCATCATGGTGGCGCGCTTCATTCCCATCGGCCGGGTGGCAGTGAACCTCACAGCCGGTGCCACGCACTTCAACCACCGCCGCTTTGTTGGACTCACTGCAATGTCGGCCATCCTGTGGGCCAGCTATTCAGTGGTCCTGGGGTACTTCTTTGGGGTCTGGTTCGAGCACAACCACCTGTTGGGTGCAGTGATTGCAATTGTGGTGGCGGTGATTCTGGGCATCATCATCGACCGCATCATCAGCAAGGTCAGGGGATCGGCGCCGCTGGACCGCAAGAACATCGCTGAAGGCACGAATATCGCTGAGGAAGAAGCACCGCCTCCACCCACGGTATGACATGAACGATGCCGGGAGATCAGCCCGGCGGTTGACGACGGAACGCGTACTCCACGCGTAGCGTTAAGCGGGTGATCCCGAGGCTGGGGCGTAGCGAACGACGTCCCGGCCATGGGACACTAAGAGCGACTTCTGTCACAGTGTCAAGTCATATTCGCCTAGGAGCTACCGCCGCGTGGAGTTTTTGAACCAAATGCTCGAGCATGCAGCAGGGCAGCCCCTGATTTATCCGGTCCTTCTGGTCTTCTTTTTCATCGACGGATTCGCCACCATCCTTCCCAGCGAAACAGCAATCGTGGGCCTCTCCGCGCTGTCCCTCCACAGGGGCGAACCCAACCTTTGGATCCTTGGCGCCACCGCACTGGTTGGTGCCATGGCCGGCGACAACATGGCTTATATGCTTGGCCGAAAGATTGGCCTGGACCGCTGGAAATGGATGCGGCGCCCCAAGGTCCAGAAGATGTTCGCCTGGGCCCAGTATGAGCTGGACAAGCGTGGGGCAGTCCTGATCTTCACGGCCCGCTACATTCCCTGGGGCCGTGTGGCTGTGAACTACGTGGCCGGCCAAACCGGCTTCCGCCACAGGACATTCTTCTTCCTGGATGCTTTTGCCTGTGTCACCTGGGTTTGCTACTCCATCGGCATCGGCCTTCTCGCCGGCCAATGGGTGCACAACAACCCGCTGCTCGGCGTAGGCATTGCCGTGGCGTTCGCGGTGATCCTGGGCATTATTGTGGACCACGTCCTTCGTTGGTGGCACAAGCATCTGGAGAAGAAGGATGCGGAGAAGAAGGATCAGGCCGCCGCCGCCGCTGCAACTGCGAAGGCGCCCACGGCGAACCCGCAGGACTTGGCCCACAAGGCGGTCGCCGGCGTCGACCTTTCCAAGCCTGCTGGCTGAGTTACTGCGATCCCCAGGCGACCACAGCGGGTCTGGGGCAGCCGTGGGGATTAGTCTTAGTACGTGACTGAGCCCATTGTTGACGCTGCCCCTGCCCTCGACTTCGATTTGAAGAGCCTTCCCAAGGTTTCCCTCCATGACCATTTGGACGGAGGACTGCGGCCTGAAACCATCATCGAACTGGCGCAAGCCGTCGGCCACACGCTGCCTTCCACCGATCCGGTTGCCCTGGGCGAATGGTTCCGCGAGTCCGCTGACTCCGGTTCGCTGGTGCGGTACCTGGAAACGTTCGACCACACGATTGCCGTGATGCAGACCAAGGAGGGCCTGTTCCGGGTCGCCAAGGAATTCGTGGAGGACCTTGCCGAGGACGGCGTGGTTTATGGTGAAGTCCGCTGGGCCCCCGAGCAGCACCTGCAGAAGGGCCTGACCCTGGATGAAGTGGTGGAAGCGGTCCAGGATGGCCTTGAAGCCGGCGTGGATGCGGCGGAAGAACGGGGCCAGCAGATCCAGGTTGGGCAACTCATCACTGCGATGCGCCACGCCGATCGCGGCCAGGAGATTGCGGAGCTCGCTGTTCGGCACCGCGCCAACGGCGCTGTCGGCTTCGACATCGCGGGCGCCGAGGACGGTTTCCTGCCCTCCCGCTTCAAGGACGCCTTCACCTACCTTGCCGAGAACAACTTTCCGGCCACGGTCCACGCCGGTGAGGCCGCAGGCCTGGACAGCATCCAGTCGGCCCTCGTGGACGGACGCGCTCTCCGGCTTGGGCACGGGGTGCGTATTGCCGAGGACATCACGGTGGAGTTTGAAGACAACTCCGACGACGACGGCGAGGACACCATCGGCATGGTGACACTCGGCGGCGTGGCCGCCTGGGTACGCGACCGCGGAATCGCTCTGGAAATCTGCCCGTCATCGAACCTCCAGACCGGTGCTGTCTCCAGCTTCGGCGAAGGCATCGAGAGCCACCCGTTGGACATGCTTTTCCAACTCGGTTTCAACGTCACCATCAACACGGACAACAGGCTCATGAGCGGTGTCACGTTGACGGACGAGTTTGAGCTCCTGGTGGAGACCTTCGATTACGACCTCGATGATTTGCTCGAACTGACGCTCAACGCCGCAGAGGCAGCCTTCCTCCCTCTGGACGAGCGTGAAGCTTTGGTCGAGTACATCAACGATGCCTACGCCAACCTCGGCTAACGGGTCCGGAACCGGGATTACGGAACTGATCAGGACCGTAGCCTCGTTGCGGGAGCACTGCCCTTGGATGGGTGGGCTGACGCATGAGTCCCTGGTGGAGTACTTGATCGAGGAAGCCTATGAGGTTGTGGACTCGATCGAGGCCGGGGATTCGCCGGTCAGGGACGAGGAGCTTCGCGGCGAGCTGGGCGATGTACTGCTTCAGGTGGTGCTTCACGCCCGGCTTGCCGAGGAGCGCGGCAGCTTCGACTTTGACGCCGTGGCCCGCGGCATCAACGCGAAGATGGTCCGCCGCAATCCCCATGTGTTCAAGCCGGACGGCTCGCTGCAGGCCATGTTCCCGGCGACGGTCGAGGAAATCATCCTGAAGTGGGATGCCGTGAAGCGTGCTGAGAAGTCCGGCCGTGCCGATCCGTTCGAGGGAATTCCACCGCACCTGCCTGCCTTGGCAGGGGCGCAAAAGTCCCTGGACCGTGCTGCCCGTGCGGGTCTGTCGATCGACGCCCAAAGCCAGGCAACCGCCGTCGGGCTTCCTGCGATTCCAGACTCGGAAGAGGCACTCGGTGAGCTGTTGCTCGCCGTCGTTGCGGGTGCCCGGGAGCAAGGGCTCGACGCCGAGCGTGCCCTCCGCGCAGCAGTTCGATCGTTTCAGAACGGGAAGGCCCAGCCTTCATGACGTGAGGAGTTTGAACCCGTTCCGTAACCTAAGCCACTCTCGACTACGCTAGTAGCGACGAGGACGTTGAGAATTTCCCTCCACATTCCTGTAATTTGCCCATAAGGAGCACATCCATGGCGCTTATCGATGCCATCCACGCCCGCGAAATCCTTGATTCCCGCGGAAACCCGACCGTAGAAGTTGAGGTCCTGCTTTCCGACGGCCAGATCGGCCGCGCAGCAGTTCCCTCCGGTGCCTCCACCGGCGAGCACGAAGCTGTTGAACTCCGCGACGGCGACAAGGGCCGTTACCTCGGCAAGGGTGTCCAGAAGGCCGTTGACGCGGTCATCGACGAGATCTCGCCGGCGCTCATTGGTTTCGACGCAACGGACCAGCGCAGCATCGACCAGGCCATGATCGACCTCGACGGCACCCCGAACAAGAGCAAGCTCGGCGCCAACGCCATCCTGGGTGTTTCCCTGGCCGTTGCCAATGCAGCTGCTGCTTCCTCGGACCTGCCGCTGTACAAGTACCTCGGTGGCCCGAATGCACACGTCCTGCCGGTTCCGCTGATGAACATCCTCAACGGTGGCTCGCACGCCGACTCCGATGTTGACATCCAGGAATTCATGATCGCTCCGATCGGTGCTGAGACCTTCTCCGAAGGCCTGCGCTGGGGCGTTGAGGTCTACCACAACCTCAAAGCTGTCCTCCAGGAAAAGGGCCTCTCCACGGGCCTCGGTGACGAGGGTGGCTTCGCCCCCAACCTGCCGTCCAACCGCGCTGCACTGGACCTGATCCAGGAAGCCATCAAGAACGCCGGCTACACCCCGGGTACGGACATCGCCCTTGCCCTGGACGTTGCTTCCTCCGAGTTCTACAAGGATGGTGCTTACCAGTTCGAAGGCAAGGCACTGACCGCGTCGGAAATGAGCGCCTACTACGCTGAGCTCGTTGCCGACTACCCGCTGGTCTCCATTGAAGACCCGCTGGACGAGAACGACTGGGAAGGCTGGAAGACCCTCACCGACGCTATCGGTGACAAGGTCCAGCTGGTTGGCGATGACCTCTTCGTCACCAACCCGGTCCGCCTGCAGCAGGGCATCGAGACGGCCACGGCCAACTCCCTGCTGGTCAAGGTCAACCAGATCGGTTCCCTGACCGAGACCCTGGACGCCGTTTCCCTGGCCCAGCGTTCCGGTTACACCACCATCACCTCGCACCGCTCCGGCGAAACCGAGGACACCACCATTGCTGACATCGCCGTTGCCACCAACGCGGGCCAGATCAAGACCGGTGCCCCGGCCCGCTCCGAGCGCGTCGCCAAGTACAATCAGCTCCTGCGCATCGAAGAAGAACTCGACGACGCCGCACGCTACGCCGGCCGCAGCGCGTTCCCGCGTTTCAAGGGCTAGCATTCCGCGAAAACAGCTGACCGGTGGCTATGGTGGAAAGACCATAGCCACCGGTTCTGTTTAACGCTTGCCTGCGGAGCCGCGGGCACAGCAGGACCTACGCAAGTTCCGCACACGTACGTTACGCGCAGGGCAAGCGCAGCAACCCGCCAGGCAAGCACCGGGCATTACAGGAGTGTCATGGCCACCCGTCGTCCAAAGGTTCCCAGGGCCGACGCCCTCGGCAGGCCAAACAGCGCAGGCAGGCCAAACAACGCAGGCCGGCCGAACAGCGCAGGCTCGGCTGGAGGAGACGTCATCGAGGCCGAGTTCGGCCACTCCCGCGGCTCTGCGGAATCCTCGACGTCGGCATCGGGCACCAGAAAGCCCTCGGCTCCCAAGCCTTCCGGCAGTACCAAGACGGCAGGTAGTGCCAAGACCCCCGCCGGTGGCAAGACTGCAGGCAGTACCAAGAGCCAAGCCACCAAGACCGCGGGCAGCGCCAAGAGCCAAGCCACCAAGACCAGCCCCGCAGCGTCCACGAAAGCTTCAGACAGAGCCTCGGCCAACAGCACCCGTGAAGCCCAGGATCTCGATCCTGTACCTGCCAAGGCGTTCTCGGGCAGGATGCTCGCGCTGGCTGTGGTCATGATTGCCATCACCATCATGCTTGCGCCCACGGTCCGGATTTTTCTGGAGAAGCGCGCCGAAATCTCGGCCTTGGAGGCTGAGATCGCCAGCAAGCAGGCAGAGCAGGCGGAGCTGAACAAGCAGCTCTCCCGGTGGCAGGATCCCAACTACGTGAAACAACAGGCCCGCGACCGCATTAACATGGTTATGCCGGGTGAAACGGGTTACTGGGTATTTGGCGGGGAAGAAGCTGCCGGTACCCCTGGGGGCCGCACCGGCTCCGGATCATCCGCAAACCCGGCAAACCTGCCCTGGGTGGATGCGCTCTGGGAGTCAATCAGACGATCGGCAACAGACTAGACGCGGTGCCCGCCGCCGTCGTGTCCTTCCGGGACATGGCCAAAAGGGCAGGAAGGTTGGCAGCGCAAGTGGAAGAGAACACGGCAGCCGTGCCGCAGGAATCCCGCCAGCCATCAGCACACGACCTCGATGTCCTCAGCCGCCAGCTGGGCAGGCCAGTGCGGGACGTGGTGGAAATTCCCGCACGCTGTGTATGTGGGAATCCGCTCGTCGCGGCCACCGCGCCCCGGCTCAGCAACGGGACTCCGTTTCCCACCACGTTCTACCTGACCCACCCGGTCATCACGTCCGCCGTGTCGCGGCTGGAAGCGGGCGGGTTGATGAATGAGATGAATGATCGGCTTACCGCGGATCAGGAACTTGCGGACGCGTATCATGGCGCGCACGAGGCCTACCTGCAGGCACGCAATGAGATCGCTGGACGTTCCGGGACAGGGGCCGTGCCGGAAATCGATGGTATCTCCGCCGGCGGCATGCCCACCCGCGTCAAATGCTTGCACGTCCTGGTTGGCCACTCGCTGGCTGCCGGTCCCGGGGTCAACCCGCTGGGTGACGAAGCATTGGACGCAATCGCAGAGTGGTGGACCAAGGACCGTTGCTACTGCGATGGCGCCTGGGACACTGCGGGGGAGGCTCCCTCGAGGGACCTGAGCCGTCACGGTCCGCAAGGCCTGCCCGACATCGTGGGGCGTCCGGCACCGGTCCGAAAGCCCAAGGCCGAGTCCGGCAGCGAATTGGTGGAGGACGCATGAGCCGCGTCGCCGCCATTGACTGCGGAACTAATTCCATCCGCCTCCTCATTGCCGACGCCTCGGAGAACGGGGCGCCCGGGCCGCTGACCGACGTCGTGCGTGAAATGCGCGTGGTGCGGCTCGGACAGGGCGTGGATGCCACCGGAGAACTTGCTCCCGAGGCCTTGGAACGCACCTTCTCCGCCACAGAGGACTATGCAGCGCTTATCCGTGAACACGGTGCCACGCGCGTGCGCTTTGCCGCGACCTCGGCCACCCGCGACGCCCGGAACCGCCAGGTTTTCGTTGACGGAATCCGGGAGCTGCTGGGTGTGGAGCCGGAAGTCATCTCGGGTGATGAAGAAGCTGCGCTGTCCTTCGCAGGTGCCAGCAGCGTTTTGCCGGTCACAGGGGATGACGCCGTGTTGGTGGTTGACCTGGGTGGCGGCAGCACCGAATTTGTCCTGGGTGACGCCAATGGCGTGATTGCTGCGCGTTCGGTGGACATTGGCTGTGTGCGGTTGACCGAACGGCACCTTCGCAGCGACCCGCCTACGGCGGCGCAGATTGCAGCAGCAGAGGCCGACGTCGACGCCGCACTTGACCTTGCCGCGCAGACGGTTCCGCTTGACCGTGCCACGGCGGTGGTTGGCGTAGCGGGTTCCATCACCACCATCACTGCGCACGCCCTGGGCCTGAGCGAGTACCAGCCGGACCGGATCCATGGCACCTACCTTGATATTGAAACCATCAGCGACGCCTGCACCAGCCTGCTGGAGATGACCCGCGACGAACGGGCAGTTCTTCCCTACATGCATCCAGGCCGCGTGGACGTCATCGGAGCTGGAGCCCTGGTGTGGCGGCGCATCCTGGAAAGGCTTGCCGCCGTGGGCAACGGTGCCATCAGCGGTGCAATTTCCAGCGAACACGACATCCTGGATGGGATTGCCCTGAGTATCCGGGACTCCGCATGACCCTGCGATACCATCGCCTGCTTTCTGCTGCCCTGGCCACGATGCTGGCCGGGGGAGCGCTGGCCGGTGCGCTGTTGACTGCGCCGGCAGCGATGGCGGACGCCTGGCGGGACAAGGAATACTGGCTCAAGGAATCCGGAATCACGAATGCCTGGCAGGTCTCCAAGGGCGCAGGAGTCAAGGTCGCCATCATCGATAGCGGCATTGACGGGAACCACCCTGACCTGAAGGGCGTCGTGGTGGGCGGAACGGACGTGTCCGGAGCCGGCGCGCCCAACGGACAGAAGAGCATCGGCGCCAAGACGGAGCACGGAACCCTTGTGGCCACCATGCTGGCCGGTCGCGGCCACACCACGCCCGCAGCTTCCCCGTCGCCCTCAGCCGCGCCGACGGTTCCTCCCGCCGGGGGACCGGACGGGATCGTCGGCGTCGCCCCTGAAGCGGAGATCCTGGCAGTGTCCACCTGGCTGGGTTCACCGAACCCGGGAGGCAAGACGGACCAGGAGCAGATTCCGGACGCCGTGCGCTGGGCCGTGGACAATGGCGCAAAGGTCATCAATATTTCCCTGGGCAGTACCTCCCCGGTTTGGCCTCAAAGTTGGGATGCGGCCTTCCTTTATGCCGAGCAAAAGGATGTGGTGATCGTCGCCGCCGCGGGCAACCGGGTGGGTGGCAACGTGCAGGTCGGAGCGCCAGCCACCATTCCCGGTGTGCTCACCGTGGCAGGGCTCGACGGCGATGGCCGGGCCAGCGTCGACTCCTCCTCCCAAGGGATCAGCATCGGCGTTGCCGCGCCGGCAGAGAACCTCCTTGGCGGCCTTCCCGGCGGTGGATACGCGCAATGGGCTGGAACTTCCGGATCCGCGCCCATCGTTTCCGGCGTGGCCGCACTCATCAGGTCCAAGTGGCCTGACATGAGTGCGAAGCAGGTCATCAACAGGATTGTGAGCACGGCCAAGGACGCCGGTGCCCCTGGCAAGGACCCCCTTTACGGCTACGGCGTGCTCAACGCAGAGGCAGCGCTGAAGGAAGAGGTAGAGACTACAAGCACCAATCCGCTCGGATCGATCGCGGACTGGATCCGCGTCCACCGTCGGGGGGACTTCAGCACCCCCTCCGAGGCCCCTGTGGCCAGTCCTACCAGTGCGGCGCCCACCCTGGCAGATCCGACCGTTCCCGTGGCCGCCACTCCGGCGCACGTGGATGACGCCCTTCCGGCCGCCGTTGTGCTCGGATTCGGCGGCATTTTCGCAGTGATTGTTGTGGGCGCATCGATCCAGCTGCGCAGGGTCGCTAAAAACCCTTCCGCTGCTGGGGAAGAGGCCGAAACGGGAACGCTGGAAGCGGTGGATCCACCCGCCCGGAAGTAGCTAGTGAAGATTTTCACAAAGTGCTGTACTCTGGTTTCATGGCAACCACCCCAGAGCTCATTGACCGTCCCCGGGTTCTCGTCGTCGGCGGCGGCTACGTCGGCCTGTACGTAGCCCTTAAATTGCAGAAGAAGATCGCGAATGCAGGTGGCATCGTCACCGTCGTAGATCCACTGCCTTACATGACTTACCAGCCGTTCCTCCCCGAGGTCGCTGGTGGCAACATCGAGGCACGCCACGCCGTCGTCTCCCACCGTCAGCACCTCAAGCAGACGGAGCTCATCCAGGGCCGCGTCACCAGCATCGACCACGCAAACCGCACCGCGGTTGTGGCTCCTGCCAATGGTGAAGCTCCCTTCGAGATTCCGTACTTCGACGTCGTCATCGCAGCTGGTGCCATCACCCGCACGTTCCCGATCAAGGGCCTCGCTGACAAGGGCATCGGCCTGAAGACCATCGAGGAAGCCGTAGCACTTCGCAACAAGGTGCTGGAGCGCATCGAAGCCGCTTCCACCATGACGGACCCCGCAGAGCGCGCCAAGGCCCTCACTTTCGTGGTTGTCGGTGGCGGTTTTGCCGGCATCGAATGCCTCACCGAAATGGAAGACCTCGCCCGCGCCGCGGTCAAGAACAACCCGCGTGTCCGTCAGGAAGAAGTCCGCTTCATCCTGGTTGAGGCCATGGGCCGCATCATGCCCGAGGTCACCGCATCCCAGGCCGAGTGGGTTGTAGAGCACCTGCGCAGCCGCGATATCGAGGTCCTCCTCAACACCTCCCTGGACAGCGCTGAGGGCAACCTCAAGCTGATCAACCTCCCGGACAAGACGTCCGCCGGTGAAGTTGAAGCTGACACCCTCGTGTGGGCTGCCGGTGTGCAGGCCAATCCGATGATCCGCTCAACGGACTTCCCGCTGGAACCGCGCGGCCGTGTCCGCGTCCTCCCGGACCTCCGTATTGCCGGCGATGAAGGCATCGTCGAGAACGCTTGGGCAGCCGGCGACATCGCCGCTGTTCCGGACCTCACGGGCAAGGGCCTGCCGGACGGTACTTGCGTCCCGAACGCCCAGCACGCACTCCGCCAGGCAAAGAAGCTCGCCAAGAACCTCTGGGCTTCCCGCTGGGACAAGCCGCTGCACGACTACAAGCACAAGAACCTTGGTGCTGTGGCCGGCTTCGGCGAGTGGAAGGGCGTTGCCAACATCAACCTGCTGGGCCGCATCGGCCTCAAGGGCGGCCTCGCCTGGCTGGCACACCGTGGCTACCACGGCATGGCCATGCCCACGGTGGAGCGCAAGTTCCGCGTGATCTTCGGCTGGATCCTGGCCTTCTTCGCAGGCCGCGACACCACGCAGCTGATGGACCTGGACAACCCGCGTGGCGCTTTCGTTGCAGCTGCAACCCCGGCCCCCAAACCGGCTGCCGCACCTGCCCCCGCACCTGCCGTTGCGGAAAAGCCTGCCGAGGACAAGACTCCGGTATCGGCTGACGCCAAGTAGTACACGTCCGACGACGGCTGCTCCCTGAGGGGAGTGGCCGTCGTCGTCGTTTAAGCTGTTGCCATGCCTGGCGAAACCGATCTGAAGACCCTCCTGGAGTCCCTGCATCCTGTCATCAGGGATGGTGACTATGTGTACGCGCTCTGGCCGCATGGCAAGCCGCTGGAAGGCGATATCGAGGCCGCTGTCCGGGAAGCCGAAGGTTTGACGGTGGTCCTACCACGGGACGAGGCGGACAGGCTTGGTCTTTCCTACGATTTCGTAGCCTCCTGGATTACGCTCCAGATTCACTCCGCATTGGAAGCGGTGGGATTGACGGCCGCCGTCAGTGCGGCGCTGACGCATGCAGGCATCAGCTGCAACGTCCTGGCGGGTTTTCACCATGACCACTTGCTGGTCCCCGTAGCAGACGCCGACCGCGCGCTGGACGTGTTGCGTTTGCTGGCCCGGGGAGTGGTACTGCGGACGGAGCGGCCAGAAGACCGCCCTGAAATCCTGCAACTGACGGCGCGGGCCTTCTCCGTGTCTCCGGTGACCGGTCAGCCGGTTGAGGGGACTCCCTTGGAGGTTGGCTTGCTGCGCGAGCTCTTCGAGTGCGATGAGTACATTCCAGAGTTGAGCATCGTGGCTGAAATCGGCGGGGACATCGTTGGCCATGCCATCAGCACCCGCGGTTGGATCGGCGACCTGGAACTCGTAGGGTTGGGTCCCATCGGCGTCCTTCCCCAGTTTCAGCGACGCGGCGTCGGTTCGGCCCTCATGCGTGAGACCGCCGCGCGCGCCACGGCCGCGGGGGAGCCGGCTATAGCTTTGTTGGGCAGCCCGCTCTACTACCCGCGCTTCGGTTACGTGCCGGCCACCTCCTTGGGTGTGGAACCGCCGGAGCCAGCCTGGGGCGATCACTTCCAGCTGCTGCCGCTCCCGGCATGGCCCGACGGCGTTCGGGGAACCTTTCGCTACGCGGCGCCATTCGATCGCGTGTAGCTGGGATACCATGGTGCGGGCGCCCCAGTAGCCCAATTGGCAGAGGCAGCGGACTTAAAATCCGCGTGTTGTGGGTTCGAGTCCCACCTGGGGCACAGAGCGGAAGGGGAGGATGTTTCCTCCCCTTCCCTTTGTCAGCTATTCTTCAGAGACTTTTCCCAGCAGGCTCGTAGATTCCCCACAGGCAACGAGTGTTATAGGGATGTGACCTGAATCACTTATCTTCCCGGATCAATTGCACTAGTTTGAGTCTTAATCAGGAACACCTGAGTTATCGCATCAAAGGCAGTTCGCACCTTTCGATCGAGGAGACAACGAATGTTTGATCTTTCCCAAGCGGCGCCCCGAGCCGCCAAGCTTACAGCGCTTGGCATTGGGGTTGCCCTCCTGGCCACAGCTTGTGGTGGGTCCTCCACGCCGAGCCAGACCGGGTCCAGTTCCGCCGCCGCCGCAGGCATCTCCTGCCCGGCTCCGAGTGCAGGGGCGGGAGCCGGCAACAGCCAGGCTGCTACCAATACGGGACCCGTACCTCCCTCGACCACCACTACCGCCACTCCTCTGAAACTTGGATCGCTTCTGCCGACAACGGGGTCGCTGGCGTTCCTCGGCCCACCGGAAATTGCTGGCGTCAACCTCGGCATCAAGGAAGTCAATGATGCTGGTGGCGTCTTGGGCGCTCCGGTTTCTGTGGTGCACCGTGACTCCGGTGACACCAAGACCGACATCGCAACCCAGTCCACCACCGCCCTCCTGGGCCAGGGCGTAAGCGCAGTTATTGGTGCAGCCTCGTCCGGTGTTTCCAAGACGGTCATCAACCAGATCACAGGCGCTGGAGTCATCCAGTTCTCACCTGCGAACACGTCGCCTGACTTCACCACCTGGGACGACAAGGGCCTGTACTGGCGTACCGCCCCCTCTGACGTCCTGCAGGGTAAGGTCCTGGGCAACTACATGGCTACCTGTGGAGCCCAGACTGTGGGCATGATCGTCCTCAACGACGCCTACGGCACCGGCCTGCAGAAGAACGTCAAGGAGGCCTTTGAGGCCGCTGGCGGCAAGGTTGTTGCCGAGGAGCTCTTCAACGAAGGTGACTCGCAGTTCAGCAGCCAGGTGGACAAGGTCATCGCCGCCAAGCCTGACGCCATTGCACTGATCACCTTCGACCAGGCAAAAAGCATCGTCCCCCTGATCACCGGCAAGGGAATCAAGCCCACGCAGCTGTTCATGGTTGACGGCAACACCTCGGACTACAGCAAGGACTTCCAGGCCGGCACCTTGAAGGGCGCACAGGGAACCATCCCCGGTACGTTCGCCAAGGACGCCTTCAAGCAGAAGCTCCTCGCCATCGATCCTGCACTGAAGGATTACAGCTACGCGGGCGAGTCCTACGACGCCGTGAACCTGATCTCGCTGGCCTCTGAAGCGGCAAAGAGCACCAAGGGCACGGACATTGCAGCCAAGCTGAAGGACGTTTCTCAAGGCGGCGAGAAGTGCACCGACTTCGCCTCCTGCGTAACCCTGCTTCGCCAGGGCAAGGACATCGACTACGACGGCCAGTCGGGTCCGGTAACGTTCTCCGACGCCGGTGACCCCACCGAGGCGTACATCGGTATCTACGAATACCAGGACAACAACACCTACAAGCCGGTCCGTGAAGAGTTCGGCAAGCTCTAAGCCAAACCCCGACTAGACCACAACCAGAACAGGTCCCCTTCCGCTCCAGGTAGGGGACCTGTTCTGTTTTGTTTTCAGCTCCGGCGCCGGGGGTGTTGTGGGGCCTGGTGTGCGTGCTCCCGGGTGTGGGGCGCAGAGTGGGCCTGGCAACGGGGCGGGGTGTGTTGGGGGTCCCGGACGCACGGAGGGCCTTGGGGTATACCCAAGGCCCTCCGTGCGTGTATGACGCGGCTGCTAGACCTCGTCGGCCAGAGTTCCCAGGTACAGCTGGATAACCTTGGGGTCCTTCATGAGCTCGCGCCCAGTGCCTGTGTAGGCGTCCTTCCCTTGGTCCAGGACGTAGCCGCGGTCGCAGATCTGCAGGCAACGGCGGGCGTTCTGTTCCACCATGATGACTGAGACGCCGGCGCGGTTGATCTCGTGGACCCGAAGGAAGGTCTCGTCCTGCTTGACGGGGGAGAGGCCTGCCGATGGCTCATCGAGCAGGAGTACCGCGGGATCCATCATGAGTGCCCGCCCCATGGCTACCATCTGGCGCTCACCTCCTGAGAGGGAACCGGCTCGCTGGGCACGTCGCTTGGCCAGTTCGGGGAAGAGGCTGGCAACGAAGTCGAAGCGCTCGGCGAATGCTTTGGGCCGTTGGAACATGCCCATCTGGAGGTTCTCTTCGATGGTGAGGGTGGCGAAGACGTTGTTGGTCTGGGGGACAAAGCCGACGCCCTGCGTGACAAGCTTGTTGGCTTTCAAGCCGGTGAGATCCTGACCCCGGACTATTACAGTGCCGGAGTGGACCTTGACCAAGCCGAACATGGCCTTCAGCAGGGTGGATTTACCGGCACCGTTGGGGCCAATAATGCCGATCAGTTCACCCTTGCGGGCCTCGATGGAGCAACCGTTGAGGATGTTGACGCCAGGAATGTAGCCCGCCACCAGGTTGGTGACTTTGACGACAGAATCGCTGGCCGGGGCATCTGCCGAGGCGGGCATTGCACTGGTGCTGCTCATTTCCCGTCCTCCTTCTTGGTTTCTACGATGTCGGACAGGATGCCTGCATCTTCGGTTCCCACCACCGACTCTTCGTCGGCCTCAAGTTCTGCCTCAAGCACCTTGATGCCTTCTGCGTCGCCGAGGTCAACGTCGTGGTGTGCGCCAAGGTAAGCATCGATCACGGCAGGGTTCTTCATGACTTCCCCGGGAGGGCCTTCGGCCACGATTTTTCCTTCTGCCATGACTACTACCCAGTCTGCGATGTGGCGCACCATGTTCATGTCGTGCTCCACGAACAGGACTGTCATGCCTTCAGCCTTGAGGTTTTTGATGTGGTCCAGGAGGGACTGGGTCAGTGCCGGGTTCACGCCGGCCATGGGCTCGTCGAGCATGACGAGCTTGGGCCTCACCATGAGGGACCGTGCCATCTCCAGGAGCTTACGCTGGCCGCCGGAGAGGGAAGCAGCGTAGTCATCCTTCTTGGTATCCAGCTTGAACTTCTCCAAGAGCACGTGTGCCTGTGCCGTGATTTCCTTCTCGCGGCCACCCCAGATGCCCTTGAACAGGGCTTTGGAAAGACGCTCGCCTGGCTGGTCCGCAGCACCGAGCCGCATGTTTTCCATGACTGTCAGCTTGCCCATGACCTTGGTCAGCTGGAATGTCCGCACCATGCCCATGCGCGCCACTTTGTAAGACGAGACGCCGGCAATGCTGTTTCCTTCGAACTGCCACTTGCCCGTGTTTGGCGTATCGAAGCCGGTGAGCAAGTTGAACAGGGTGGTCTTGCCGGCACCGTTGGGCCCAATCAATGCAGTGATCTTGTGGCGGGGGATCTCCAGGTATTCCACGTCCACGGCGTTGATGCCGCCGAAGGAACGGGTGACGTTTTCGGCCACGACAATAGGATCGCGCTTCTTGCAGCCCGGGGTGTTTTCCCCGACGGCAATGGGGCGCGAATCGGTCATGTAGTCGATCCCTGCCTCGTCGCTGGGGACGGCGCGGTGGGCAGAACTGCCAGAGCTACCAGTGCTGGAAGGGGTAGGCGGGTTGACTGGGTTGTTGCTGTTTGGTTCGTTGGTCTCACTCATGCGAAAGCAAGCTCCTTCTTATTGCCGAAGACGCCTTGCGGGCGGAAGATCATCAGGAGCATCAGTGCCACACCAACAAGGATGTAACGCAGCTGGCCGGCCTGAACGGTGGTCAGCCAGGTGATGACTCCGGATTCGATGAGCCCATAAAGCAGGCTCTGCGTCAGCGAGAGCACCACCCAGAAGATCATGGCCCCGATCACCGGGCCCAGGACAGTTGCCATGCCACCGAGCAGGAGACAGGTCCAGAGGAAGAACGTGAGCTCCGTGCCGTAGTTGGATGGTTGGACGGCGCCGCGGGGGAGGGTGAAGATCATGCCTGCAAGTGCACCCAGGATGCCGCCAATGATGAGGGCCTGCATCTTGTAGGAGTAGACATTCTTGCCGAGTGACCGCACAGCGTTCTCGTCCTCGCGGATGCCCTTCAGGACGCGGCCCCAAGGGCTGCGCATCAGCAGCCAGACCAGCAGGCAGCAGATAATGACCAGGCTCCAACCCACAACGCGGATGAAGAAGTCGCGGTTGTTCATGCCCATGTAGGACCCCTCGGGGAAGGGATTCATGGAGTAGAAGCCACCCTCGAACGCGGCCAGTCCGTTTGCCGAACCCGTGACGCTGGTGAGCTGGTTGGTAGTGACGACGTAGCGCACAATTTCCGCTGCTGCGATCGTGACGATAGCGAGGTAGTCCGCCCGCAAACGCAGTGTCGGAATACCCAGGATGAAGGCGAAGATCACCGAACACAGGACCGCGATGAGCAACCCGATGAAGAACGGCGTCTTGAAGGTCAACGTAGAGATGGCGAAACCGTAGGCTCCCACTGCCATGAATCCGGCCTGGCCGAAGTTCAACAGGCCTGAGTAGCCGAAGTGGACGGCGAGGCCCAAAGCAGCAAGTGCGTAGGCCGCCGTCGTCGGGCTGAACAATTCGCCAAGGGCGCTGGAAAGAATAAATCCGAAGTCCATGGCCCGCTCCTAACCCACACGCTCACGCCGGCCGAGGATACCCTGCGGTCGGAACAGAAGAACAACAATCATGATGAACAAAGCGCCAACGTACTTGAGGTCGGCGGGGAGGCCAAAGACGGTCGTCAACTCCACGAAGATACCGACGACGATGGAGCCGATCAGGGCACCGAAGACGGTTCCCAGACCACCGAGCGTCACGCCGGCGAAGATGAGCAGCAGGATTTGCGAGCCCATGTCGAACGTCACACCGGGCCGATAGTAGGCCCACAGGATGCCGCCGAGGGAAGCGAGGACGCCGCCGACGATCCATACGAGTCGGATGACCGAGTCGACGTCGATGCCCGAAGCCGCGGCCAGAGCCGGGTTGTCGGCCACCGCACGGGTTGCCTTACCGAGACGGGTCTTCAGCAGGACGATGCCGATCAGGGCAATCACCACGGCACTGATCAACAGGGACCAGAGGTTGTTCGGAGAGATGGAGATGGGCCCGATCTGGACCTCAGCGCTTTGGGCTCCGGGCAGTTGTTGGGTGGCGCCGCCGAAGAAGAACTGGATCACGTAGCGGATGGCCAGTGCCAGGCCGATGCTGACAATCATCATGGGGACCAAGCCCGAGCCGCGCCGCCTCAGTGGCCGCCAGAGTCCCGCATCCTGGACGTACCCGAAGAGCGCGCCGCCGATCAGGGACAGCAGGATGGCCAGCCAGAACGGCAAACCAAAACCGTTGAACATGAAGACCAGGACAGCACCCATGGTCACCATCTCGCCGTGGGCGAAGTTGGTGAGGCCTGTGGTGCCGAAGATGAGGGACAAGCCCACGGAGGCAAGGGCCAGCAGCAGGCCGAAACTCAGTCCTGCAACCAGGCGGTTGAGGAGGTTTTGGCCGAAGTCCTGTTGCTGGATGACGATGCCTTTGCCGAAAGCGAAGATCACCGACAGGTTGGACGTCTGGTTGAACGTGACATCGCGGGGATTCTCCTGGCCATCGGCAAGCTTGATGCCCTCCGGCAAGGTGGAGGTATCCAGCTCAACTCTGTACGTGCCCTGCACGGGGACACCTATGGTCCAGGCGCCGTTTGCTCCGGAGGTGGCTTCCCCTTCGAACCCGTTGCCCGAGGCCTTGATCTTCACGCCCGGTATGGGAGCACGGGCATCGTCGCGGAGGAAGCCGCTGATATTGTTCTGGAAATTCGTTGGGGATGGCGAAGGCGAGGGGGTGGTAGCCTCCGCCGAGGGGGCGGCGATCAACAGAGTGGCAATGAGGGCTGCGAAGAACGCCCCCACGGCTCTCTGCAGTCCCTTGGACCGTCTCATGGACGGGTCGCGCAGTGTGCTTCTCAAAATGGAAACCTCCACAGTGGGGGTGGTCCCGGCTGCGCCATTGCAGCCGGTGCGAACGGTCATGGGGCTTGTGAACAGTTCTTGCCTAGCTGCCTCGATTGTGATCTAAGTCACCCATGTGTGGCCTATGTTACCGCTCAGTGCGGCTAAAAAATGCACTGCATTGAGGTCAGAAGATAGCGATCGGATAACAACTGTGAAGCTATAGGCAACAGGCAATCTCCCACATTCGTGTCACGGTTGAGTTTCGTCTGGGTGAACAAGGGAACTTTCTGTGCCCTGGGCGCGTGGTAATTGGTACCGTGAATTATCACTTAGCCCTTTTCAGGAGGACACCCGCAATGGCACTTGGCGGAAACCCTATCTTCAACGGAAAGAATTTCCGTGGAGCAAAACAGGCACCGCCTGTTCCGCAAAATCCGTATTCCAACCCGTACGGCCAGCAGTTTAACCAGGCACCTGGCCGCGCGCCTGGACAGGTCCTCGATGCCCAGTCCGCTTGGTCCGCCTCGCAGCAGAACATGACCAACGAACAACTGCAGCAGATGTACAACCAGCCTGCAGCAGGACCCGCCGATACCGGCCGGATGACCTACGACGACGTCATCATGAAGACCGTCGCCTGCCTTGTTGCCCTGGTCATCGGCGCCGGCATCACGCTCTTTGTAGCGCCGGCCCTGTCCACCATGCTCATGATCGTCGGTGCACTGGGCGGTTTCGTCCTGGCGCTGGTCAACACCTTCAAGAAGCAGCCTTCTCCGGCACTGATTCTGGCGTATGCGGGCCTTGAAGGACTCTTCCTCGGTGGCCTGACCCGGATCCTTGACGGAATGTTCCCTGGCGTCGGCCTCCAAGCGGTCATCGGTACGCTGGCCGTCTTCGGCGTCACGCTGATGCTCTTCAAGAGCGGCAAGGTCCGCGCCACACCCAAGATGGTGCGCTTCTTCATGATCGCCACCATCGGCTACGCGGTCTTTGCGCTGATCAACCTCGTCATGATGTGGACCGGTGCGGTCCAGGAACCGTTCGGCCTCCGCACGAGTATCACCATTGCTGGCATCCCGCTGGGTGTCTTCATTGGCATCCTGGCCATTGGCCTGGCAGCTTTCTCGCTCATCATGGACTTCACCAGCATCGAAGAAGGCGTCCGTGCCGGCGCCCCTGAGCGCTACTCCTGGATCGCTGCCTTCGGCCTGACCGTCACCCTGGTTTGGCTCTACGTTGAAATCATTCGGCTTCTGGCGATTTTGCGGGGCGACGACTAAGTCCGCCCGAGTTCAGGAAAAATGCCCCCGGATTACTTCGGGGGCATTTTTCTTTAAACGGCGGGCTTGGTTTAAACAGGGGTGCTGCCCCAAGGGTGCCTCAGCTCAGGCGCTCGAACACCACAGCCATTCCCTGGCCGCCTCCCACGCATAGCGTGGCCAGGCCAAGGGTTCCGTCGCGTTCCTTCAAACCATTCAGGAGCGTGGTGGTCATGCGCGCGCCAGTCATGCCGAAGGGGTGCCCCAGGGCAATGGCTCCACCGTGGACGTTGAGCTTCTGTGGGTCGATGCCAAGTTCACGGGCGCTTGCAACGACTTGGACGGCAAAAGCTTCGTTGAGCTCCACGAGGTCGATATCGTCAATCGTCAGTCCTGCCAGTGCCAACGCCCGTCGCGTTGACTCAACTGGCCCCATGCCCATGAGTTCGGGCGAGAGGGCGGAGACGGCGGTGGAGACAACCCGGGCCAACGGTTGGAGTCCAAGCTCGCGTGCACGGGTGTCACTCATGACCAGGACGGCGGCGGCGCCATCGTTCAGTGGGCACGCATTCCCCGCGGTCACTGTGCCTTGGGGCCGGAAAGCGGGCTGCAGAGCGGATACAGCTTCCAAGTTCACTCCTGCCCTCGGGGAGTCGTCCCGGTCAACCAGGGTCCCGTCCTTGCGCGTGTACGGTGTGATCTCGCGGGCGTAGAAACCCGAGGCAATGGCTGCTTCGGCGCGATTCTGGCTCAGCACACCCCACTCGTCCTGCTCTGCCCGACCGATTCCGTAGCTGGTGGCGACGTTCTCGGCTGTCTGGCCCATGGCGATATAGATATCGGGAAGCCTGCCGCCAAGCCGCGGATCCGTCCAGGGAATGTTCGACGCCGCCCGGGCTGCTGTCCGCTGGGCTGCTGATTCGAAGAGCGGGTTGTGATTGCCGGCGTCGGTCTGTCCGGCCCCTGCCCAGTTCTGGTATCTCGAGACGCTCTCCACACCGGCCGAGATGATCGCGTTCGCTTCACCGGCTTTGACGGCGTGGAATGCCATGCGGAGAGTCTGCAGGCTGGACGCGCAGAACCGGTTGATGGTAGCCGCCGGTACGTGGTCCAGGCCTGCAAGGACAGCGACGATGCGGGCCATGTTGGAGCCCGCCTCGCCGCTGGGTTCGGCGCATCCCAGGAGGATGTCATCAAGGCCGCCTCCTTCTTCGGCGGCAGGATCGAAACCCGGAACTTTGGCGAGTGCAGCCTGCACCATGGCAGTAGCAAGGTCGTCGGGGCGTTCGTCCTTGAGGGAGCCTTTGAAGGCCCGCCCAATTGGACTTCTGGCAGTGGAAACGATGACAGCCTCAGTCATGGCCCCAGCTTACGCCCGGCGTCTGGGAGGAAGACGGGCGTAAGCCTGAGGGGTCAGGCCAAGCGAAGGGCGCCTGCTGCTGGAGTCACGGTGAAGATGTCCGGGGCGGTAAAACCGCTCTCCGCGAAGGAACGCACGACGGCGTCACGCACCTGCTGCTCCTGGCCTACCGGGGTCAGGGCGATGGCGGAGCCGCCGAAACCTCCGCCGGTCATGCGGGCGCCGATCGCGCCGTTGGCCCTGGATGTCTCCACGGCGAGGTCGAGCTCAGGGCAGGAGATCTCGAAGTCGTCGCGCATGGACACGTGGCTGGCATCCAGCAACGCGCCAATGCTGGCCGGGCCTTCGGTGTTGAGGATTTCCACGGTCTGGAGTACGCGGTCGTTTTCGGTGACCACGTGCCGGACCCTGCGAAGGGTTATCTCATCCAGCAGACCCGCCGCTTCCTCCAGGGATTCCACGCCGACGTCGCGCAGTGCTTTGACACCGAGGATTTCGGCACCCAACTCGCAGGAGGCGCGCCTGGAGGCGTAACCGCCGTCGGCGTGTGAATGCGACACCTTGGTGTCGATGACCAGCAGGACCAAGCCCGAGGCCTCGGCGTCGAAGGGGACCAGGTCAACGTGCTGGTCCCGGCAATCCAGGAACACAGCATGACCCTTGGCTCCGCGAAGTGAAGCTGACTGGTCCATGATGCCGGTGGGTGCGCCGACGAACACGTTCTCAGCGCGCTGGGTGGCGAGCACCAGATCCTCGGCGCCTAAACCTGCCCCGGTGAGGTCGTTGAGGGCGGAAATGACGGCACATTCGATAGCGTGGGAGGACGAGAGCCCGGCGCCCAGCGGAACGTCCGAATCCAGCAGCAGGTCAAAACCGGGAACGTCGATGCCACGCTCTTTCAAGGCCCAGGCAACCCCGAGGGGATAGCGTGACCAGCCTTCGCCGGAGCCCGGTTCCGCGCTGGAGAGTTCCGCCTCTACCAAGCCGTGACCACCGAACAGGGACAGCAGCCGCACCGTGGAGTCCGCACGGAGTCTGATTGCTACCTTGGCGGTCTTATCAATCGCGAATGGCAGGACGAAGCCCTCGTTGTAATCCGTGTGTTCACCGATCAGGTTCACGCGCCCCGGTGCCTGCCACACGCCGTCGGGAACTGAACCAAAGGTTTCCTGGAAGCGGGCAGAAAGCACGCTGGTGTCAGTGGTGGTGGTCATGCTCGGGTGCCTTCCAGGGTGTCGGCCAACCGTGTGGCGTCGGTGGTTGCAGCGACGTCGCGGAGTCGCTCCGCCACGGCTTCCGGGGTGGTGTCATTGATGAACGCTCCCATGGCTGCTTCAGAGCCTGCCAAGTACTTGAGCTTGTCGGCAGCGCGGCGCGGTGATGTCAGCTGGAGGTGCAACTGCCCGGCCGGCCGCAGGACCGGGTCCAGCGGTGCCTGGTGCCAAGCAGAGATGTACGGCATGGGGGTGGGGTAGAGGGCATCAAGCCGCTTCAGCAGGTCCAGGTAGACGTAGGAGAGCTCGTCGCGTTCTTCGCCCGTCAGGGCCGCGAGGTCAGGGACGCTGCGGTGGGGGACCAGATGGATTTCCAGAGGCCAGCGGGCTGCAAACGGCACGTAGGCGCTGAAGTGCTTGGCTTCCAGAACCATGCGGCTGCCATCCTCGCGTTCTGCCCTGAGGAGGGACGCGCCGAGCGTTTCTTTCGCGTCGACGTCGTCGTAGTACTTGCGGGCTACCGCGCCCAAAGTGGCGGCCCGGGGCGTGACGTAGGGGTACGCGTAAATCTGGCCGTGGGGGTGGTGCAGGGTGACTCCGATATCGGCGCCCCGGTTCTCGAATGGGAAGACCTGCTTGATGCCGGGCAGGGCGCTCAGTGCTTCTGTGCGTTGTGCCCAGGCCTCGATCACGGTGCGGGCGCGGGTCTCTCCCAATTCGGCGAAGGACCCTGTGTGCTGCGGCGTGAAGGCCACAACTTCGCAGCGGCCAAAGGCAGGCCCGGTGACGCCATGCCCGGCGGATCCATGACCGGGGATCTCCGGGATCTCGCCCAGCGCCGGTCCCAGTGAGGGGAATCGGTTTTCAAAAACCACGACGTCATAGTCCGAAGCGGGAATTTCCGAGGGATTCGCCGCGGTCGTGGGGCAGATAGGGCACTGGTCGGCCGGAGGAAGATGAGTACGGCTTTGGCGGTGGGCCGCCACAGCTACCCATTCGCCGGACAGGGCGTCGTACCTGACCTCGCCGGGCTCGCCACGCGCCGGAAGCTCGCGGTGGTCCACCAGTGAGTCCGGTGTGCGCTCAGGAGTTCCGGGGTCGTCAAAGTAGATCAACTCGCGGTTGTCAGCGAGGCGGGTGCGGGTCATGCGGCTCATGGGTCCATCATCCCACAAAGCAATCAAAAACGCATAGTTTCAAACAAAAGCTAACATCATGATTCTCTGGGAGCGGCAACGCATGCAGTACGGTATTGCCATGTCCGCCTCTTCGTCATCTGCCCAAAGCCCGGCCGAATCAGCACCCCGACGCTTCGCCACCGGCCGCCAATTCGAGCTTCGGCGGGATGATGCGCTCGCCATCGTCACCGAGCTTGCGGCAGGCCTTCGGCTGTACTCCCGCGGAGGCGTCCAACTCACCGAAAGTTACGGTGACGCCAAGATTCCGCCAGGCGCCACGGGCATCACGCTCGCCCCGTGGGCCAACCGGGTGGAGGACGGAGTCTGGTATCTCAACGGCAAAAAGCAGCAGCTCGATATCACCGAGGTCTCACGCAACAACGCCAGCCACGGACTGCTCCGGAACACCGGCTACACCCTGGTGGACGAGTCTGAGTTCTCAGTGACACTGGAAGCAACCGTCTTCCCCCAGCACGGCTACCCTTTCCTTGTCCGGCACATCGTTCGGTATGAACTCGACGAAAACCTGGACCTTCGTGTCTCACAGACGATGGTCAACGATTCCCAGGACGACGCACCCGTCGTCCTGGGCGCCCACCCCTATCTTCGACTGGGCGAGGTAGCCCCCGAAGATTTGGTCCTGACCGTCAAAGCCGACACCCGCCTGGTAGCGGACGAACGATTGATTCCCCGCAGCACCGCTGCGGTGGAGGGAGACTTTGACCTTTCTGCTGGTCGCGCGGTGGGCAGCTTGGACATCGACGTCGCCTTGACGGACCTGACGTTCGACGGCGGCGTGGCCCGGCATACGCTGACGGCGCCGGATGGACGCAGCGTGTCACTCGAGCAGGACCAGAGCTGCCAGTATGTTCACGTGTTCGTCACGGACACCTTCCCTGGCCGATCAAAAGTAGTCGCTATTGAGCCCATGACCGGTCCAGCCAATGCCTTTAACAGCGGGGATGGTTTGCGTTGGCTTGTGCCAGGGGAGACGTTCACCATGACGTGGGGGATAACGGCCTCCGTCTAGGCCATGTGCGCGGCGGGCCGGTTTCCCATACGGGGCGGCCTGCGGAATTATGGGTTCATGACGCCAACACCGGACGCCAAATCACGTTCTGACCGACAAATTGCCCAAGACATTCCCTACGGGGTGCGCATTGCGGCCGCGTGGTCGTGGCGGATGGGCCTGATCCTGCTGATGATCGGCGCCCTGGTCTGGTTGCTGGGCAAGGTCAGCTTTCTCATCATTCCGGTCATGGTCGCTGCGCTCTTGGCCGGACTCCTCTACCCGGTGGTGCTCTGGCTGCGCAAGCGGAATCTGCCCAACGGTGCAGCCGTGGCCATTACAGTGCTGGGTTTCATCGGGGTAATCGGAGGTGCCCTTGCCCTGGTAGGCAGGCAGCTTGTCTCAGGATTCGGGGAGCTTTGGACGGAGGCACTCACAGGAATCCAACAGATCCAGGACTGGCTGGCAGCCGGACCCCTGCACCTGACGGCCGCCCAAATCGACCAGTACATTTCAGACGGTGCCACTGCCCTGCAGGACAACAGCAGCACCATCCTCAGCGGCGCCCTGTCCTTTGGCAGCACTGCGGGACACTTTGCGGCCGGCCTGGTGCTGGCACTCTTTATTCTGATTTTCTTCCTGCTGGAAGGAAGCCGGATCTGGGGGTTCCTGGTCCGGCTTCTGCCCAAGACAGCCCGGAGGGCCGCTGATGGTGCCGGACGTCGCGGCTGGACCTCCATGGTCAGCTATGTGCGGATCCAAATGTTCGTTGCCTTCATCGACGCCGTGGGTATCGGAGCCGGTGCCGCGATCATCCAGGTTCCCCTCGCGCTTCCACTGGCTGTCCTGGTGTTCATTGGTTCGTTCATTCCCGTAGTGGGTGCGCTGGTTACTGGTGCAATCGCCGTCCTGCTGGCCCTTGTGGCGAACGGACCCGTCAATGCGCTGATCATGCTGGCCATCGTCCTGCTTGTCCAGCAGCTTGAAAGCCATATCCTGCAGCCGCTGGTCATGGGTAGGGCTGTGGCGCTTCATCCCGTGGCGGTGATCCTTTCGGTAGCTGCCGGATCCTATCTCGCGGGCATTCCCGGCGCGCTGTTCGCAGTGCCGCTGCTCGCCGTAGTAAACACGGCGGTTCGCTACATTGCCGGCCGGACGTGGGAACATGATGAAGGATTGGGCGCGGCTGAGCTGCAGCCTGGAGCCGCGTCGTCGGAAACCGATGGCGACTCCAACTTCAAGGAAGTCCACCTTCCGCGAGCCGGATCCCGCAGCGGCAGCAGCGCTGCCGGCAAGACCAAGGCCGCAGATAACACCTCCGTCCAGGAGCCTGCAGTTGACACCAACAAAGGAGAATAGTCAGTGAATACCCTCGATACCCTGCCCGTCACGCTGGACGATGTCCTCAAGGCGCAGGAGCTGCTCGAGGGCATTATTACCAAGACTCCAGTGGAGTCGTCCCGGGCGTTGGGCAGCCTCGTGGGCGGCAATGTTTTCTTCAAATGCGAGAACCTGCAGCGTGCCGGATCCTTCAAAGTCCGCGGCGCCTACGTACGGATGGCGCGCCTGACTGATGCCGAGAAGAAGCGCGGTGTGGTGGCTGCCTCGGCAGGCAACCACGCGCAGGGCGTAGCCGTCGCCGCAAAGAGCCTGGGCATCAACGCGCGCATTTATATGCCGCTCGGTGTCGCGCTTCCCAAGCTTGCAGCAACGCGCAGCCATGGTGCCGAAGTCATCCTGCACGGCCACAACGTGGATGAGGCACTGGCCGAAGCCCAGCGCTACGCCAACGAAACGGGGGCAGTCTTTGTGCACCCCTTTGACAACGTGGATGTCGTCGCCGGCCAAGGCACCATCGGACTGGAAATCCTGGAACAGATCCCCAACGTGGACACCATTCTCATGGGCGTCGGCGGCGGAGGACTTCTTGCAGGCGTCGCAGTGGCCATCAAGGCCAAGGCCAAGGAGCTCGGTCGCGAGATCCGTGTCATCGGCGTACAAGCGGAAAATGCGGCCGCCTACCCTCCGTCCCTCGCTGCGGACGCCCTGGTGCCGCTCAAAAAGGTTTCGACCATGGCCGACGGCATCGCGGTGGGACGGCCAGGGCAGCTTCCTTTCAGCATCATCCGCGAGCTCGTGGACGATGTTGTGACTGTGAGCGAGGATTCCCTTGCCCGGGCCCTGATCTTCCTGCTGGAACGGGCCAAGATGGTCGTGGAGCCGGCAGGCGCGGTGGGAGTAGCCGCGCTGATGGATGGCAAGATCGAAAACCCGGGGAACACCGCCGTCGTGCTTTCCGGTGGCAACATCGATCCGATGCTGATGCTCAAAGTTATCCAGCGTGGTCTCTCGGCTGCGGGCCGGTTCATGACGGTTCGAATGATGCTGGATGACCGCCCGGGCTCATTGGCGACGATCGCCCGCATCATTGCCGAAAACGACGCCAACGTCACTGGCCTTGATCACACGCGACTGGGTGGCTCCATCAGCATGGGCGATGTCTCCATCACCATCAACCTGGAAACGAAGGGCCACGAACACGGCGAACAGGTCCTCGGCGCCTTGAGGGCCGAGGGCTTCCAGCCGATCGTGGTGCACTGACGGGAGTCGCATATGGTGCTCGAAACGCCTGACGGATCCAAGGCCGAGGCCAAGGAGACACTCGCGGGCCGAGCCAAGGGCGGCCTGCTGTTCATGGGCAGCTTCGTTATCCTGCTGTACGTGATCGAGTTCCTGAACACGCTGACGAGGCATGGCCTTAACAGTACTTTTGGGCTTCGATCCCGCAGCATGGACGGAGTGCTGGACATCCTGACGTTTCCGTTGCTGCACGCGAACCTCAACCACTTGCTGTCCAACACCCTGCCCCTCGTCATCTTCGGCTTCCTGGTTTTCCTGGCCGGCATCAGGGTCTTCCTCACTGCCTTGGCCTTCAGCTGGCTGGGTTCGGGACTCATGGTGTGGCTTATCGGCGGGGGAGGCGTGACAGTGGGGGCGTCCGGGCTGGTGTTCGGGTTCTTCGCGTTCCTGCTGGTCAGGGGATTCTTCAACAGGAGCTGGTGGCAGATCCTGCTGTCCGTGGTCCTCTTCATGGCGTATGGCAGCATCCTCTTTGGGGTGCTGCCCACCGTCATGGGCTTCATTTCGTGGCAGGCCCATTTGGGCGGCGCCATTGGAGGGATCATCGCAGCCGTCCTGTTGCGTCCGAAACCCGAGCCCACCATCTGACCCATCTGAGTCGCATTTGTGCGCGTTATGAGCTCTCAAAACGCGCACTGCTGCGACCCAGTTGGGTAGCCCGGCACGAAAAACGCCGGCCCACCCTGCGAAGGGGTGGACCGGCGTCGGGCTTTTTCGCGCTGCTTAGGCGACGTACGGCTTGGCGGAAACGATCTCCACCGGAATTTCCTTGCCGTTGGGGGCGGTGTAGCTGAGCTTGTCGCCCTCCTTGTGGCCGATGATGGCGGCACCCAGCGGAGACTTCTCGCTGAAGACATCGAGGTCGGAGTCGCCCGCGATCTCGCGGGAGCCGAGCAGGAACGTCTCTTCGTCCCCGGCGATGCGAGCGACAACCAACATGCCGGGCTCTACGATTCCGTCATCGGCAGGGGCTTCGCCCACCTGGGCATCGCGCAGGAGCGCGGTGAGCTGACGGATGCGGGCTTCAATCTTGCCCTGCTCTTCCTTGGCTGCGTGGTATCCGCCGTTTTCCTTGAGGTCGCCTTCTTGGCGGGCGGCTTCGATCTTCTGGACGATTTCCGCCCGGCCAGCGCCGGAAAGGTGGTCCAGCTCAGCCTTCAAGCGGTCGAAAGCTTCCTGGGTAAGCCAAGCTGCTGTGGCGCTGTTGGTGGTAGACACGGATTTCTCCTCTTGATCTGACAAAGCAAAGACCCCGCCGAGGTGGCCACTCGTGAAACTCAGTAACCAACTTAACGGGGTGAAGGTTTCATCCATTGTAGTAAATCCTCTGGACGAACCCAAACTGGTTGAGTTGTGGGTCACACGATTGTTATTTCCCGCTGTCCACGATCCAGCAATTATCCACTACCCCGGAGACAGCGGGGGACTCGGTTCTCAATAGGGTGCGCTGGGCTGTTGTGCTGCCGCCGTCGGCACCGTCCTTGGGCTCATTAGGGCCGATCTCAACCACTTTCCAGCCCACCACCGCAAACTTGGAATCCATGGCCTTCACGGCACATTTGGCCGTGGCTCCCGGGTATTTGGTGACCTGGAAATCGACCTCGGCTCGTGTGCCATCCACAGTGCTGTATCCGATGTCCTTGAAGGTCACCGGGGCTTGTGCAGAGGACGTAGCTACCCATGCGGCGAACACAATTCCAAGGACCAGGGCCACGATGACGATGTTCCGCTTCGATGTACGGGTCAAGCCGCGCTTTTGACGACCGTAGCGATTGGCTAGGCTGTTGCTTGCCGGTAGTTCGTTGGCCGATAGGTCCTCTGAAGTCACCTATCCAGTTTAGTGCGGATCCCGGCGCCTCCTGCACAGTCCTGATTTTGCACCATCCATGAAAGAGGAGCCGTCAAGTGACAGCGTCCAGCAGTTCCGAGCAGCAGCTGCGGCTGCTCGCCGTCCACGCTCATCCGGATGATGAATCCAGCAAAGGTGCAGCGACCATGGCGATGTATGCCGCTGCAGGAGTAGACGTCATGGTCGCCACCTGCACTGATGGATCCAGGGGGGATATCCAGAACCCTGGCATGGTGGACGCTCCGCACCCCAAGCGCGACATGGCGGGTGCCCGCCGGTTGGAAATGGCCAATGCGGCCGCCGTGCTTGGCATTCGGCAGCGATGGCTTGGCTTTGTGGACTCGGGCCTGCCAGAGGGCGATCCCCTTCCACCGCTTCCGCCGGGATGCTTTGCCTTGCAGCCGTTGGAGCGGGCCACGGCTCCGCTGGTCCGTCTGGTCCGCGACTTCAAGCCGCACGTCATCATCAGCTATGACGAAAACGGTGGCTATCCGCACCCGGACCACATCATGGCCCACAAAGTTGCCGTGGAGGCGTTTGAGGCAGCGGGTGACGCCGCGCGCTATCCGGAAACAGGGGAGCCATGGGCGCCCAGCAAGCTCTACTACGACCGCGCCTTCAGCCCCGAACGCTTCCGTGCACTGCACTTTGCGCTGGAAGAGGCCGGGCTGCAGTCGCCCTATGCTGAGCGGCTCGCGGCGTGGCTTGAGGCAGACGCCGAGGGCCACACTCCTCCTGCTCCCACGCACCAGACCACCACGCAGGTGGATTGCGGTGACTTCTTCGAGGCGCGCGATGACGCTCTTCGGGCGCACCGGACACAGATCGATCCCATGGGTTTCTTCTTTGCGGTCTCACCTGACCTGCAGCGGAAGGCATGGCCTTGGGAGGACTACACGCTGATCAAGTCCCGGGTGCCCACGGAACTGCCCGAAAAGGATCTCTTTGCGGGGATAAGATAAGTATTGCCACTAGTTTCTATCGTTTGTAGAAATCGCCGGCGGCCATTGAACTGCCCGGCTCCGCGCTGAAGCCAGCTGGCATGCATAAGCTCCCATAGAAGGTTTGAACGTGCACCACTTGATCCTCGCCCTGACCGTCAGTCCGTCGCCGGACCCTACCGGGACGCTGCGGCCTGGCCTGTCCGAGGACCAGGTGACGCCCGGGACCTGGGGCTTCGTCCTCACGGCCTTCATCGTGATCCTCACTACGTTCCTCATCGTGGACATGGTTCGCCGTATCCGCCGGGTTCGGTACCGTGCGCAGGTGGAGGAGGCACGCTTGGCTGCGGAAGCCGGAACCCTTGATAGTGCGGGCGGCGACGCCGGCACTACGGATGAGAACGGCGATGCCGCTCCCGGAAGCCGCTGACCCACGCGGAAGCAACTGGCCCGGGGCTGCGAATGTCCTGGGTTCGGAGCCGTCTGCCTATTTGCGCCAACACGCAGGTAACCCGGTCTTCTGGCGTCCTTTCGGCGACGAAGCGTTCGCCCTTGCCGCAGCCCGGGATGTCCCCGTCTTCCTCTCCATCGGATATGCGGCCTGCCACTGGTGCCATGTCATGGCCCATGAATCCTTTGAAGACCAGGAGACTGCGGACTACCTCAATGCCCACTTCGTGCCAGTCAAAGTGGACCGTGAAGAACGGCCGGACGTCGATTCTGTCTACATGACGGCCACGCAGGCCATCAGCGGCGAGGGCGGCTGGCCAATGTCCGTTTTCCTGACTCCGGAGGGCCTCGCCTTCCATGCGGGCACGTACTTCCCGCCCGTTCCCTTGCCTGGACGGCCGTCCTTCCGAAACGTGCTTGAAGCGGTCCATAAGGCGTGGGTTGAGCGCCGCGAAGCCGTTGAGCAAAACGCGAGGGGACTGGCCGCGAACATGGCCAACGCCCAGCTGTCGTCTGCCGTTCGGCTTGACGGCCCGCCTGAGGTGGTGGATGCCCAGCTGCTTTCGGATGCAGTAAGGGTTTTGGCTCGCTCTGAAGACCCCGACGCCGGTGGGTTCGGCAGCGCTCCCAAGTTTCCGCCGTCGGCGGTTCTTGAGTTCCTCATCCGCCACGCAGCGGCACTGTCGGAGACTGCGGAGGATGCGCGGGACATGGCTGGGCGGGCGCTGGCGGGGATGGCGCGTTCGGCATTGTGCGACCAACTCGACGGCGGTTTCGCCCGGTACTCGGTTACGGCGGATTGGTCCGTGCCGCACTTCGAGAAAATGCTCTACGACAATGCCCAGCTTCTGCGCGTCTACGCTCACTGGGTGCGGCTTGGGGGCAATGAGGTGTTCTCCGCTGAGGAGGCGGCGGAGGTAGCGTCCAGGTGCGGGGATTGGATGCTGGCCTCACTGGGGCTGCCTGGGGGTGGACTGGCTTCATCATTGGATGCCGATACCGTGGTGGACGGTGTGCACCATGAAGGCGCAGCGTACCTCTGGACGCCCGCATCCTTGCTGGAAGTCCTCGGCCGCGGTGACGCCGAGGAGGTGGCCCGCATGATGAATATTGGCGCCCAAGGGACCGTCTCGGAATGGGGTTCACCCCTGCATGCCGGGCGGCATCTGTCCGTTCCTGAATCCACGCTTTGGCGCCGCGTCAGGCCCGCGCTCCTGGCCGCGCGCGATCTCCGGAACCAGCCCGCCCGGGACGAGAAAGTTGTGGCGGGTTGGAACGGGCTCGCGATCGCGGGGCTTGCCCAGGCCGGAGCGGTGCTGGACCGCCCGGACCTTGTGGCTGCAGCTGAGAATGTTGCGGAGTATCTCGAGACCGTGCACTGGGACGCCGAACGGGGGCTGCTGGTCCGGGTCTCGCACAATTCCAAGCCCCGGGGGATCGGCGGACTCCTGGAAGACTACGCATTCTGCGGAGAGGGCCTGTTCTCCCTGTACGCCATGACGGGAAAAAAGCGCTGGTACCGTCTCGCGGAAGACCTCATCCGGGCCGCTGAAGCGCGTTTTGTCGAAGATGGACACCTCGCCGATTCGGCCGGGGAATCGGCCCAGGTGTTCAACGCCCAAGGGCAACGCGCTGCACTTGATCCGTTCGACAATGCCACGCCCAGCGGGGCTGCCGGATTTGCCGGGGTGCTGCTGACGTATTCGGCGTACTCAGGCTCGCACGCCCACCGCCTCATGGCAGGGAACATCCTGGGCCTGCTTCCTCCGCTGGCCACACGAGCGCCCCGCGCTGCCGGGTGGCTCCTTGCTACGGCGCAGGCCGCGCTGGCGGGGCCGGTGGAGGCCGCCGTCGCTGGTCCCGACTCGTCATTGCGGCAGGCAGTGCACGGCGCGCTTTTGAAGTCCGCCAGCCCGGGCCTGGTGGTCGCGTTGCAAGAGAACGACGCCGCGTCCCCGGCTGGTGAGGGCGAGGTTCCGCTGCTGGTTCATCGCACGGGTGCGCCTGACGGCTCGCCACAAGTGTATTTGTGCCGGGATATGGTGTGCGAGAGGCCTGTGGGGACGGTTGCGGAGGTGCAATCAATGCTTGCGCGGATGACCTCCGACGCTAGCTGAGGACTGCCAACATGATGGCGACGAAGTGGGCCGCGAATGCCAGCACAGTGAAGGCATGGAAGAGTTCGTGGAACCCGAAGTGTTGGACGCTGAAATTAGGCTTCTTAATGGCATAGAAGACCGCGCCGACTATATAGAGGGCGCCGCCAACGCAGATGAGGGTGGCAGAGGCGGCATTCGCTGTGAAGAACTCGGGAAGGTAAAAGAGCGCCCCGCAGCCCAGCGCAATATAGATCGGGACGTATAACCAACGCGGAGCGTCGGTCCACAGAACCCGGAACAGCACCCCGGCTATGGCCGCGGACCAGATGATCCACAGCAACGTGACCGCCTGGGAGCGCTCCAGGAGCGACCAAGCCAGCGGCGTATAGCTTCCGGCGATCACCAACATGATGTTCGTGTGGTCCAGGCGCTTGAGCACCAGCCGGGTCTTCGGGGACCAGTTTCCGCGATGGTAAACGGCGCTGACACCGAAGAGAAGGACGCCTGTTACCGCATAGATCGTGGACGTGATCTTTCGGTCGGCTGTGGGGGCAAGAGCCACCAGAACGATTCCAGCCGCGAGGGCGAAAGGGGCGGCAACGGCGTGGATCCAACCACGCCATGCGGGCTTGATAGTGAGCAGCTCGGCCATCATTAAAGAGTAACCTACGCTTCAGTAAGTTACTGATCAGTAACCCTCTCTGGATGTGAATGCGACCCAGCCCTGCACCTGCGAGGCAGCTCGGGAAGGTAGCCTTGGATGTGCGCCGTCGTCGTAAGAGCAAGGAAGTCAGGTGAGAGTCCGGTGGAGCTGCCCGGTTTCCTCTATGGCTTCTACGAGCGCCAACTCCTTCGCTCGCTGAAGCAGGACCGCATCCCCAGGCACATCGGTGTCATGGTGGATGGCAACCGCAGGTGGGCCCGCCAGTTCAACGCGCCAACCAGCCAGGGACACCAGGCAGGGGCGGACAAGATCCACGAGTTCCTTGGCTGGTGCCAGGAGCTTGGCGTCAAAGTAGTGACGCTGTACATGCTCTCCACGGACAACATGAACCGCTCCGGCGAAGAGCTTGACCTGCTCATGGGAATCATCGCCAACACCATGGACCGGCTGGATGAAAATGAGGATGTCTCCGTGCACGCCATGGGTGCGCCAGAGCTTCTGCCGGACTATCTGGCCGACCGTCTGAATAAGCTGACCGCCCGGACCCCTGTCCATGAAAAAATCCATGTGAACGTGGCAGTCGGCTATGGCGGGCGGCGTGAAATCGTCGACGCCGTTAAGGAACTCCTCCGCGACGCCGTCGCCAAGGGGCGGACCATGTCCGACGTCGCAGATGAACTTTCGGTGGATGACATCTCGAGGTTCCTTTACACGCGCGGCCAGCCGGATCCAGACCTCGTCATCCGCACCTCCGGTGAGCAGCGGCTCTCCGGATTCCTGATGTGGCAGAGCGCCTACAGCGAGTTCTACTTCTGCGAAGCCCTCTGGCCGGCATTCCGCAAGGTTGATTTCCTGCGGGCGCTCCGGGACTACGCCGGACGCCAGCGCCGCTTCGGCTCCTAGGTGCGCTTCGGTTAACCAGGAATTAATCAGCTGGCAATGCGACTTGCCGACGCAGGTTTCGGAATTTTCTGTGAGTGGGATTACGTTAATCCCATCAGCAGGCAAAACCGCCCGCTGATCGGGGAGGCCAGTAGATGGAGCGAACTATCGCACCAGTTACATGGGAGGCCACGCCCGGCCTTCCGGCCGAGCCGCTTCACCATTAGGCCGGGCGACCGCCCGGGGCTGGAGTCGATGTGGCTATTTCTGAGCAACTGCCCACAATGGTTTCTGACGGGGAAAGTGCAGCTACCTCTCGCGCCAAACGGGTTTCATCGGGGGAACGGACAGCATCGTCTGCAGTGGGCCGCAGCTATGTGATCGATACATCCGTCTTGCTCTCAGACCCGCACGCACTGCTGCGTTTCGCTGAGCACGAAGTCATCGTCCCGATCGTGGTCATCAGCGAACTGGAAGGCAAACGCCACGATCCCGAACTAGGGTATTTTGCCCGCAAAGCCCTGCGGCTCCTGGATGACCTCCGAATCGAACATGGCGGACTGGACCACGCGATACCCATTGGCGCCGATGGAGGCATGCTCCGGGTGGAGATGAACCACATTTCCACGGAGGTCCTTCCCGCAGGCTTCCGGGGCGGGGACAACGACAGCCGCATCCTGGCCGTAGCCAAGAACCTGGCAAACGAGGGCCACAACGTCACCGTGGTGTCCAAGGACCTTCCCATGCGCGTCAAAGCGTCCGCCATGGGATTACACGCAGACGAATACCGCAACGAACTCGTCAAGGATTCAGGCTGGACCGGCATGGCCGAAGTGGAAGCCGGTGAAGAGGAAATCACCACACTTTACGGCCACGAACCCGTTTTCATCCCGGCCGCCGCGGAACTTCCCGTGAACACCGGACTTGTCCTCCTGTCCAACCGTGGCTCGGCGCTCGGCCGGGTAGGGGCCGACAAACAGGTCCGCCTCGTCAAGGGTGACCGTGATGTCTTCGGGCTCCACGGCCGTTCGGCGGAACAACGGCTCGCCATCGACCTCCTCATGGATCCCGCAGTGGGCATTGTCTCCATCGGCGGGCGGGCCGGCACCGGCAAATCCGCACTGGCACTCTGTGCGGGCCTCGAAGCCGTCCTGGAGCGGCGCGAACACCGCAAGGTGGTCGTCTTCCGACCCCTCTACGCCGTAGGCGGCCAGGAACTGGGATACCTCCCAGGGTCTGAATCGGAAAAGATGAACCCTTGGGCGCAGGCCGTTTTCGACACCCTCGGTGCATTGGTCAGCCAGGAAGTCGTGGAAGAAGTCATGGACCGCGGAATGCTCGAAGTCCTGCCGCTCACCCACATCCGCGGACGCTCACTGCACGATGCCTTCGTCATCGTGGACGAGGCACAGTCCTTGGAGAAGAACGTCCTCTTGACCGTGATGAGCCGCATCGGCCAGAACTCCAAGATCGTTCTCACCCATGACGTCGCCCAGCGCGACAACCTCCGTGTCGGCCGGCACGACGGCGTGGCCGCCGTCGTCGAGACCCTCAAAGGCCATCCGCTGTTTGGCCACATCACCCTCACCAGGTCCGAGAGATCGCCGATTGCGGCTTTGGTGACGGAGCTGCTCGAAGGGGCTGAAATCTAAGCCCATCCACTAGGTGCCGTACTGGCGAAGGCCAGGCATCCTCTGTGTGCTAGCTCGTTCCTCGCTTTTTACGCACGCTGCCGGATGCCTGGCCTTAGCCTTCGTTCCACGTCACAGGCCCAGGTATGTTTTCAGCTCTTCGTGGCCTTGGACTTTGAGGGTCCAGTTGGGGCGGTTGAAGGTTTCCGGGGTGAGGCGGACTCTTTGGACTTCCCGGGCTGTGTCTCCCCAGACGTCCTTGTAGACTCCGTTGCGTTCGTAGCCGAGGCTCAGGGAGACGCCCAAGGATTGCTTGTTCCATGAGGCCGCTTCGGATTCGGCCACTTCCGCCTTCAGGTAGTCGAACGCGTAGCTGACGACGGCGGCACGCATCTCCTTGCCGATGCCTTGCCCTTGCGCGGCCTGCTTGAGCCAGGAGCCCGTGCTAACCGTCCGTAGTTTGGCGAAGTTCTTGGCGCCGATGTCCTGGACGCCCAGGAGGTCCTCGTTGTGCCAGATTCCGAGGAGAAGGGTCCAGGAGTCAGGTGTGAATCCGGCCCTGCAGCGCCAGTACCACTGAGCCATGTTGGGGGCGAGCTCGTCGTCGGGGAGTTCCGTCCACGGGGTGCTGAAAGGGCTCTTGCCGGGCTCGTGGACGCCGGATCGGGCTGCCGCGACGGCAGCCGGGATATCGGCGTCGAGAACTGGACGGAGGGTCAGTCGGGGAGTCGTGAGCGTGAGTCCGAAGGGCGGCCAGATTTCCGCGAGCGTGGTCATCGGTGCAGCTTAGCCCGGCTGTCGAGGGCATGCGAGTCACAGGGCTGGTGACAGCCTTGATGGATCGGGGATGTCAGGCCGCTGGGCCGATGTCCCAGGAGATATGGCGCCGAACGTCCGTAAGGTTCATTGACTCGGCAAGGAAAAGATCGTCCAGCATGTATTCGTCGACGGCCAGGATCTTCAGCCAATGACCCTTGCCGGACGTATCGCCGTCCAGGCTTTGACTGGCGACGCAGACGCCGGTCGCTGCATCCACCCGGATCAGGGTACGCCCCGGATGGGCCAAAGGTTGGGAAGGATCCAAGGGCACGTAGGTCCGGCCACGGGTGACCACTGTTTCCAAGGCCAACCGTCCCTCATGGTCTACTTCCCGGGGCTCTTCCAGGGACACGGGATTGGAATCCGGGAACTCCAGCGGGACGGGCGCATTGCCGGCAAGTTCCACCGGATCCAGGGCTGCAGCCAGCCGTCCGTTGCCAAAGGACGGTTCACCGTATGCCGCCTCTGGACGCCTGCGGACCAAGCCAGCGCCATCATAGACCGGAGTCACCAGGTGTGCAGGAAGCAACCATGAGCGTCGCGTGGCACTGACGTAGAGGTCGTCCCGGGAATCGTTGATGCCCGTGGTGCTGTGCAGCAGCTTTCCGTCAGGAGTCTCCAGCCGCAGGGCACCAGGCCGCCTGAGCCATGCAAGGACCAGATTGGCGCCGGTCCCAGGCCTTTCGAGGTATTCGAAACGGAGACTCGTCCACTTCCACGGAGAGGAACGGCACAGATTGCGGAATGTGGAGGACAAGTCCTGCGCCTGCCCGCCATGCCCGTTAGCCGGTGCAAAACCAGACCCGAAGTCCGGTCCAAAACCTGATCCACCTGCACTGTAGCGCGCCATATCCACAGTTTACCTACGCGTTCAACCCGGCCCCTGGACCAATTCGGGATAGCATCTGCAGGGTGATCCGACGACTCGCCGACCTCTGGGACGCCAGCCCGCTGGGCTTCTGGCTGGTGGTTCTTGCGTGCGCGTACTTCCTGGTGATGGCGGTGCGCCTGACCATTATTGATATCCGGAGCCATCTGCTGCCGAACCGGATCGTCTTTCCGTCTTATGCGGTGGGCGGGGTCCTGCTGCTGGGCGCTGCGGTTCTGGTGTTTGTTGGCGTCTCCGGTGCCGCGGAAGGGCTGGATGCCTCGCTGTTCGGTATACCTGGGCTCGGAGTGCTGGCCGGTGGCGGCGTGCTGTGGCTGTTCTACTTCCTGCTTCGCTTGGTTTATCCACCTGGTATGGGGTTCGGGGACGTGAAGCTGGCCGGAGTGCTTGGTCTCTACCTCGGCTACCTCGGGTGGGCCCATGTCTTCGCGGGCACCTTCGCTGCTTTCCTGCTCGGCGGGTTGTGGAGCCTGGTGATCCTCGTGTCCAGGCGCGGCACGCTGGGTTCGGCCATCCCGTTCGGGCCCTTCATGCTGGCAGGAGCCTTGGTGAGCATGGTGCTTTTGCCTGCTTGATCCTTCCAAGTCACGCCGCCGGGGCCAACTGCGGCCGAACTGCAACGCTTCCCGTATTCTGCGGGTTCACCGGGCTGCGGCATGCTTGGCCCAGATGGTTTGATGCGCTCAACACGCCTGGAGGGGGCTGCTGTGCAGCGGGACGTAGCGTGGCTCAGGGCACAACCGCTGCAGATCAGCTCGACGCATATCAACGGGGAGTGGGCCCTGCTGGTGGACTCACACGCCACGATCGAATTGAAGGAAAGCTAACGCCATGGGCGCACCGGAATTTATCCTCAAGCTTCGGGAGAAGATCGGGAATGACCCGCTGTGGTTGCCGGCGGTCAGGGGAGTGGTTTTCGACGACGATGGCCGGGTGCTGCTCTGCCAACGGGCGGACAATCACCACTGGACGGTGATCACCGGCATCCTTGAGCCAGGGGAGCATCCCGCTCCCGGGCTGGTCAGGGAAATCTTCGAGGAAACTGCGGTTGTGGCCGAAACTGAGCGGATCCTCGCCGTCGGGGTTGTAGGTCCGGTGACCTTTCCGAATGGCGACATCTGCGACTTCCTGGACATCACCTTCCGCTGCAGATATGTCTCCGGCGACGCTCAGGTAAACGATGATGAATCGATCGCCGTCGGCTGGTTTGGCCTGGATGAACTGCCTGACATGAGCGAGGGAAACCTTCAAGCCATCCGGCTTGCCACGGAGCCCGAAGGCCCCGTGGCGTACCAGGTGGAGGACTAAGCTATGTGGCGCCGGCGTCAGCCGGTGCCCGCCTGGGCTCCTGCCCATGGCCCGGGAACGCCAACGGCCGGCACCCTTTTCGAAGAAAGGTGCCGGCCGCCGTCGTGCTTTGGGTTTTAGGCCAAACGTCAGGCCTTGTGCGCCGGGGACGTCATGGTGGTGACGTCCAGGGCCTTGTCGAGTTCTGCCTCGGAGACCTTGCCTTCGCCTTCACCCACGAAGCCGAGCTTCTCGGTTGCCTGGCGGATGGTGAGGCCCTCCTTGACGGCGATCTTGGCAATCTTGGCGGCGTTCTCGTAGCCAATGAACTTGTTCAGCGGCGTCACGATGGACGGGGATGCCTCAGCCAGGAAGCGGGCGCGCTCCACGTTGGCGGTGATCCCGTCGATCATCTTGTCGGCCATCACGCGGCTGGTGTTGGCCAGCAGGCGGATGGACTCCAGGAGGTTGGCGGCCATGACGGGGATGCCTACGTTGAGTTCGAAGGCGCCGTTGGTGCCGGACCATGCGATCGCGGTGTCGTTGCCGATGACCTGGGCGCACACCATGATGGAGGCTTCGCAGATAACGGGGTTGACCTTGCCCGGCATGATCGAGGAGCCCGGCTGAAGGTCCGGGATGGCGATCTCGCCGAGGCCCGTGTTGGGGCCGGACCCCATCCAGCGGAGGTCGTTGTTGATCTTCATGAAGGAGATCGCGATGTTGCGCAGCTGGCTGGAGCCCTCGATGAGGCCGTCGCGGTTTGCCTGTGCTTCGAAGTGGTCGCGGGCCTCGGTCAGCGGCAGGCCGGTGTCGGCTGCGAGTAGTTCGATGACGCGCTCCGGGAAGCCGGCAGGAGTGTTGATGCCGGTGCCAACAGCGGTGCCACCAAGGGGGACCTCCGCGACGCGGGGGAGGGCTGCGTTGATGCGCTCGATGCCGTAACGGACCTGGGCGGCGTAGCCACCGAACTCCTGGCCGAGCATGACCGGCGTGGCATCCATGAGGTGCGTGCGGCCGGACTTGACGACGTCCTTGAACTCCTCGGCCTTGCGGTCCAGGGATGCTGCCAGGTATTCCAGGGCCGGGATCAGGTCATTGATCAGGGCAGAGGTGGCGGCAACGTGGACGGACGTCGGGAACACATCGTTGGAGGACTGCGAAGCGTTCACGTGGTCGTTGGGGTGGACCACCTTGTCGCTGCCCGCAGCTGCGAGGGCACGCGAAGCGAGCTCTGCGATGACCTCGTTGGTGTTCATGTTGGAGGAAGTGCCCGAGCCGGTCTGGAAGACGTCAATCGGGAAGTCGCCATCGTACTTGCCGGTGGCTACCTCATCGGCAGCTGCGGCGATGGCCTCGGCGAGCTCACCATCGAGCACCCCCAGTTCGGCGTTCGCCAGTGCAGCGGCCTTCTTGACGCGTGCAAGGGCTTCGATGTGAGTGCGCTCAAGCGTCTTGCCGGAGATGGGGAAGTTCTCCACAGCACGCTGCGTCTGGGCGCGGTACAGGGCGTTCACGGGGACGCGAACTTCGCCCATCGTGTCATGTTCAATACGGAACTCAGTGGTGGAAGTCATGGGGCTAGCTTAGGGCGATTGGGTCCCGCATCGAAAACCCGGAAGGGAGTGCTACGTGCTCCGGCGCGGAGGCCGGAGCACGGGCCACTAAAGCTTGCCGATCCCGGAAACGAGGGCCGCACGGCCTTCATCGAGCTTGTAGGACAAGCCCACTACAGCCACGCGGCCGTCGTCGATGGCGTCCGAAATCACACGTGAGCTGTCGGCCAGCCTTGCTGAGGTTTGCTTGACGTGCTCCACCACCATGTCGTTGACGTCTTCCTGTTCATTGCGCAGGGAAGTCAGAACGGACGGGGTGATGCGTTCCACGAGGTCGCGGATGAACCCCACGGGCATCTCGCCGGTTTCCACGGCGGCCTTGGTAGCCTTCACGGCTCCGCAGCTGTCATGGCCAAGGATGACGATCAGTGGAACGCGGAGCTCGGCAATGCTGTATTCAAGGGAACCGAGGACGGCGTCGTCGATCACCTGTCCGGCGGTGCGCACCACAAAGGCGTCGCCCAAGCCGAGATCGAAGATGATCTCTGCGGCGAGGCGGGAGTCGGAGCAGCCAAAGATGACCGCGAAAGGGTTCTGGTTCTCGATGAGTGATGAGCGCCGGGACGCATCCTGGTTGGGATGCAGGGATTCACCGGCAACAAAACGTTCGTTGCCCTCTTGGAGGCGGCGCCAGGCAAGGGCGGGAGTCAGATAAGTAGGCACCTGATTACTTTACGGCCCGGAGGTGGCGGCCCGTAAAACTGTTGCGCTGCGTGTGCTTATGAGGACGGCGCTGCAGATGCGGAAGCTGCAGCGGCCTGGTCCGCGGACTTAACCACCGCGGCGGCGAGTGCGGCGAACTCTTCAAGGTTCGCCGTGCCGCTCAGGATGATGGTGGTTCCGCGGTAGTCGAGCACCATGCTGCGCTTGTCCTTGCCGGAATCGTGGAGCTCCCAATCCTGGCCACCGGCGTTACGGGTGCCGGTGAGGGGCAGGTTACCTGTCTGCTGCAGAACCCACGTGGGATTCGCCTTGGTGGTCTGGGTGAGGCCGATGAAGGCCTCCTTGGGAGTCAGGTAACCAACTTCCCACGTGGGCACGCCGGTTCCCGAGCCGGATTCCCAGCGGGCGTAGTTCGGCTTGAATGTGTCGCCGGTTTCCGGCGTGACGGGTGTGAATCCCGCCACATCGGCAGCGTTGCGGGCTATGGAAGCAACGTCAACCGCGGGCCGAAAGCCCTCGCCCTTCGGTGCAGGGTTCATCAACACAATAGGAAGGAATGCGAGGACACACAGCACCAGGGCAATGATCATGCCAATGACGGACGCGTTGGCCCGCTTGGCGGCTTTTGCCGGAATGACGGGTTTATAAGGGGCATCCACGGCGTCCGGGGCGCTGTTGGGGGTTGCCTCCGCGGCCTTGGGCTGGTTGCCGGCAGCGGGCTTGTCCTGCGTTTCACTCACACCTCCATAGTCCCTCATCCCGGCTGTGAACACACAACCGGGAACCTCACCGCAGGAATTGCCGGCCGTGGTCATCCAGCGACTCCAAAGGCATGCGGCGACTATGATCGTTCATAGAGGGACCCCAGGTTGCCTCGTGCAACCGTGTCCGGTCCCGTGAATCGTCACTCGAAGAAGAGGTTCAAGTGTCTCCTGCACCAATGACCCAGCAGTATTCCACGATTTCGCCGTCGCTCGCCGTCGGCCTCGACGAACCCGACCGCAACCTTGCGCTTGAACTCGTCCGCGTCACCGAAGCCGCGGCAATTGCCGGTGGCCACTGGGTAGGTTTCGGCGACAAGAACAAGGCAGACGGCGCCGCCGTCGACGCCATGCGTTCGTTCCTTCACACCGTCCACTTCAATGGCGTTGTGGTCATCGGTGAAGGCGAAAAAGACGAAGCCCCCATGCTGTTCAACGGCGAGCAGGTTGGTGACGGCACCGGTCCCGAGTGCGACGTCGCCGTGGACCCCATCGACGGAACCCGCCTGACCGCCCTCGGCATCAACAACGCGCTTGCCGTCCTGGCAGTGGCCGAACGCGGCTCCATGTTCGATCCCTCCGCGGTCTTCTACATGGAAAAGCTGGTCACAGGCCCTGAAGCTGCCGACATGGTTGACCTGCGCCTGCCCGTGAAGCAGAACCTGCACCTGATCGCCAAGGCCAAGGGTGTCAAGGTCAACCAGCTCAACGTCATGATCCTGGACCGTGACCGGCACCGCCCGCTCGTGGAAGAAATCCGCGAAGCCGGTGCACGCACCAAGTTCATCATGGACGGCGACGTCGCAGGTGCCATCGCCGCAGCCCGGTCCGGAACCGGCGTGGACGCACTGATGGGCATCGGTGGAACCCCCGAAGGCATCGTTGCCGCCTGCGCCATCAAGTCCCTCGGCGGTGTTATCCAGGGCCGCCTGTGGCCCACCTCGGATGATGAAAAGCAGAAAGCGATCGACGCCGGACACGACCTCGACCGCGTTCTCTCCACCAACGACCTCGTCACCTCGGACAACTGCTACTTCGCAGCCACCGGCATCACCGACGGCGACCTCCTCCACGGCGTTCGCTACCAGAAGGACCGCGTACTGACGCAGTCCATCGTGATGCGTTCCAAGTCCGGCACAGTTCGCTTCGTTGATGCTGAGCACCACGCATCCAAGTGGGAGACGTACGCGCGCAAGCCGTAACCTTCCCATGCTGTCGCGTCTTTGACGCGAAAGGCGCCCCATCGCTCTGCGGCTATCTCCTCGTACCTCGTCGATTTGATGCCGCTCCCGCGATGGGGCGCTTTTCGCTATCCGGAGGCGTTAGTGCCGCGGCTTCCGGCTTCGCGCTGTTGTGGGATCAGCGGAGTTTGTCGCGGAGCTTTCGGGCTAGTTGGTAGGCGCCGTAGCGGAGTTTGTTCACTGGGAGGTCCCAGGTGCCGGGGTAGGCTACTTCGCGGCCTCCGAAGGACTTCTTGAAGGACGTGAAGCCTGCCCACTTATGGTCCGGCTGGTCTTCAGGGGCCACGCCCCAGAGGTCCACATGCTTCAGGCCTTTTTCCTTGGCATCTGCCATGAGGTTGACCAGGAGCGGAATACCGGCGCTGAGCTTGCGGTGGGTGTCATCCAGTGCGGCATGGGCATAAGTGCGGGTGTCCGAGGAATCGTAGGTGAACGCGGCAGCGATCGGCTCACCCTCGAGTTCGGCTATGAACAGCGTTCCTGCGCCGGACGGCAGCAAACATTCAGCCACCTGGGTAAGGTACTCATCGCTTTGTGGCTTGAAGCCGTTGCGTGCTGCCGTCAGGTGGAGGAAATGCAGGAGAATTTTGATGTCCGCAGGATCCTGGGATGCCCGGAACGTCACGCCCTTCTTGTGGATGTTCCGGTAGAGGTTCCGGTTGGTCGGCTTCATTCCGGCAAGGACGTCCTTGAAATCGCCCTCAAGGTCCACGATCCAGCTCAACTCCGGCTGGAGGTTGACGGGCGCTGGCTGCAGGCCGCGGGAACGGAGGAGCGCATCGGCCTCGGATGCTGTGAAGCCTGCTGATACAGGTTCCATGCGGACGAAGACAGCACGTTCCTTCTTCGCCAATTCCACCAAGGCCGCCGTCGCGGCGTCGAAGGCGTCCACGGACTTTGCCATGGGCCCATAGGGGGCGTAGATGACTTTGCCCGCCGGGTTCTTTTCCTCTATCGCGAGGAAGCTCCATCCGGGACCTGACTGCTCATGGACCCGGCGGCCGAGCGAGCGCTGGACGTCAGCCCAAGCGGGCGTCTGCAGAAAGAAGTCCACGCTCACTTACCCAGTCCTGTTGTCACGGCGAAGGCAATACTCGTATCGGTGGCGCCCTGCACGGGATGAACATTCACCGGGTTCTCCACCTCAGGAATGAACGCGGCACCGCCCCGCTGCAGCGGGAGGTCGCTCTTGGGCGAGTCGAGCACCACGGAACCGGCAACAACCACGACGACGGCGGGACCGGACTGTGCCAGCGGCACGGGTTCGGCACCCGGGCCGAGTTCGATCCGCTGGAGTTGGAACTCCTTGAAGGGCGGGCGGTACAGTTCCTGGCCAAACTCCGTTCCGCTGGCCTCAACACGGGGCACGCCCAGCGATTCGAAGCGGATGGTCTTGATCAGTTCCGGGACGTCCACATGTTTGGGGGTGAGTCCGCCGCGCAGCACATTGTCCGAGGAAGCCATGACTTCCACGCCCAGGCCGTGAAGGTAGGCGTGGACGTTTCCGGCCGGCAGGTAGACGGCCTCGCCCGGCTGCAGGGAAAGATGGTTGAGGAGCAAGGAAATGAGCACACCAGGATCGCCGGGGAAAGCCTCATTGATTCCCAGCATTGCGGCCAGCGCCGCTTCGTGGGGCTCTTGGGGGGCACCTGCACGCAGGACGGCTTCTACCTCGAGAATGGCATCCGAGACGTCGCTCCCGCCCTCGATCAGGCGTGTGAAGGCAGCTTTCAGGGCTTCGGATTCGTTGGGAATGCCGAGGTCGGAAATTACGCCGCTGATGATTGCGGGGACCTCCACCGCGGCGGAATCCAAAACTGAGGCAAGGTGGGCAAAAACACTCTTGGCTGCTGCAGGGGAGCGGAACCCACACAATGCCCGGAACGGCGTGAGCGCAAAAATCATCTCCGGCTTGTGGTTGTCGTCCCGGTAGTTGCGTTCGGAGGAATCTGCGGGGATCCCGGCGGCATTCTCGCGGGCGAAGCCTTCGCGCGCTTGCTCCAAGCTAGGGTGCACCTGCAAAGAAAGTGGCTGCTCTGCGGCCAGAATCTTGGTGAGGAAGGGAAGCCGGGGCCCGAACTCGGCAAGGCTGTCGGTTCCCAAAAAGTGGGTAGGATCCGAGGCGATCAGGGCGTCGAGGGGTTGTGTGACCCCATTCGGGTGAATGGCTGTGGACGGGGAATCAGGGTGGGCGCCGATCCACATTTCTGCCTCCGGACCACCTGACGCCGGCCGCCCCAGCAAGCCGGCAATCGCCGTCGTCGAACCCCACGCGTAGGGTCGCAAAACATTCTCAATCTGATACACGAAGGAAAGTCCTTATCGTCGCGCTGAACGTGAGGTGGTGATGCTGCTGGTGCTACAGCGGGGCGCATTGCCCATTGGTTGCCACGAGATCCCGGATGCCTTGCTCGTCGCCCTGGGCCTTGAGGCCATTGAGCAGTTCTTCCGTGATGGGCGTACCATCCGGCGTGGTGGTCACCGGCGTGAAGTCCGAGGACGACGGCGAGGGCTGCTGGCCCGCGGGAATTCCGGCCGGGAAGCTGCCCTGGACCGGGCCCGCTGCCGCGACATGAGAGCCCGCATTGCCGTTGTTGGACACCATGGAGTCATCGGCCTTGGGGCTGTTCCGGGAGGTCAACAGTTCCTGGACCTTGGAGTGAATCAGGTCGAAGTCCGGCACGGTGGAGAACGAGGCATCGAAATCGGGAGGGCCAATAGTGAGGCGCTTGACCGGTTGGCTCTTGGACTTCAAGGCAAGGTCCACGAAGCTTCCGAGCTGCGCGGAGGAGATGTTGGATTCCACCACCTTGGTGCCTGCGTTGGCGATGTCCTCGAACTTGGTCAGCAGCGTGCCGGGGTCCAACTGCTTGAGCATGGCCTGCTGTACGCATTGCTGGCGTGCAATACGGGCGTAGTCGTCAACAAATTCACGGGAACGGCCATACCAAAGGGCGTGGAAGCCATCCAAGTGCTGGTCGCCGGCGGGAATCCAGCCATCGGGCATGCCGTGGATCCCGTTGGCCTCGTCAGTAACGGGACCACTGATGGGTACCCAGCCGCCAGCCTTGATGCGGATGCCGCCCATGGCATCGATGAGCTTGGCGAACCCGTCCATATCGACCAGCACATACGCCTGCACAGTGATACCCAGGGTCCCGGATACAGCCTCAAGGGTGGCCTGCGCACCAGGATCGGCAACCCCTGGGTACAGGTCCTTGTGGTTGTTGGTGACCTCGGTGTTAACGGCGTTGATGAGGCATTCATCGCCGCAGTTATAGCCATCGGGGTAGATCTTCCGCATAGGCGAGCCTTCGCTGAACTGTGCGTTCTGCAGGTTCCTGGGCACGGAAATGATGGCACTTTCACCGGTTTTGGCGTCGACGCTGATGACCGAAAGGCTGTCCGGACGCCTGCCCGTCCGGTCATCACCGGCGTCGCCTCCCATCATCAGGAAGTTGTAGCGACCATCCACGGGATCGATGGCAGGGCCGGCGTTGAAGATGCTGCCGATCGCGTTGCGGCTAACGTTCAAAACGTACGCAAGGTAGCCCAATGACCCGCTGGCCAGCACCGTTGTCATGGCAAGGACGACGGCAATGATGGGCCGCATCCCGGGTGCCAGCAGGTTGGGCCGGATGATCCGCAGGGTGTTCAGGAACAGGTAGGCCCAGCCCAAAGCCAGGGCAACGAGGACAACGATGATGAACAGCGATCCCACCGGATGGGTGACGATGCTGAGCAGCATGCTCCGGTTCACCAACGCAATCAAGAGCGTCAGCAAAGCCAGCGCCCACACAGTGAGGGTGATGCGCAGGGCGAGGCGGCCCAGCTTGCGGTCACCTGCCACGATCTGGGCGCTGCCGGGGATGAAGAGCGTGAGGAGGACCAGCACGAAGGCGCGTTTGGTCCGCACCGGGGCGCTGGCCCCGGATGGATAGCGGACTGGATCAGTCAGGGCGGTGCCGGACTGATTCTGGTTCTTGTGCATGGTGGTCATCCGCTGCCTTTCTAGCGGCTGCTCCGGGCGGAAGCATTGGCAGGGGAAAAGACCTCTTCCACCTTGTGGCGCAGGTTCTCGCCCTTCTTGGTGGCGACGTCGTTCAACTCCTGGGCGAATTTGAGCAGGTCTTCGCGAAGGCGGTTGGCGAGCTCGTCTGTGCCGGAGGCGAGCATCCGTACAGCCAGGAGTCCTGCGTTGCGGGCCCCTGCGATGGAGACAGTGGCAACCGGAACTCCGGCAGGCATTTGAACGATGGACAACAGCGAGTCCATGCCATCCAGTGTCTTCAACGGAACGGGGACGCCGATTACGGGCAGGGGAGTGACCGAAGCCAACATTCCAGGAAGGTGTGCCGCGCCTCCTGCTCCGGCGATGATGACGCGCAGGCCGCGCTCGTGCGCAGTCTGGCCATAGCGGATCATCTCGGTGGGCATGCGGTGTGCCGAGACGACGTCTGCCTCAAAAGGGATGCCGAACTCAGCCAGGGCGTCCGCAGCGGCTTCCATGACGGGCCAGTCGGAGTCCGAGCCCATGACGAGACCTACGAGCGGGGCTGTCGATGTTGATGTCATTCGGTCTCCTCGGGGGTGGTCTGTGCGGGCATCCGGCCGTCACGGATGATGTTGGCTACTGCCGTGGCGCGTTGGCGGACGGAATCTACCTCCAAGGCAGATGTGCCAGCCAGGTTGACGTGCCCGATCTTCCGACCTGGCCGCACGGACTTGCCGTAGCAGTGCACCTTTGCTGCCGGTTCATACGCCAAGGCCATGGGGAAGGCTTCAAAGAGGTTTTGGTTGTCGCCACCCAGGAAATTCTTCATGACAAATACCGGCGCCACAGCATCCGTGGCGCCCAGTGGCAGGTCCAGTACCGCACGCAGATGCTGTTCGAACTGGCTGGTGATCGATCCGTCCTGCGTCCAATGACCCGTGTTGTGGGGGCGCATTGCGAGTTCATTGATGAGGAAGCCGGCGCCAACGCCCGGGGTCTCAAAGAGCTCAGCAGCCATGACGCCCGTAACGCCCAGTTCGTTGGCGATCCGTAGTGCAGCCCCCTCGGCGGCCGCGGCAACTTCGAGTGGAATGTTCTGGGCGGGGGCGATAACTTCATCGCACACGCCGTCAACCTGAATGGTGTGAACTACGGGCCATGCGCGCGATTCGCCACTGGGCGTGCGGGCCACAAGAGCGGAGAGTTCGCGGCTGAAGTCCACCTTTGCTTCTGCGAGCAGGGGACTCATGGCCTGGAACCAGTCGGCAGTACCAGCGGCATCATCGGCGGAGTCAACAATGCGGACGCCCTTGCCGTCGTAGCCGCCACGCGGCGTCTTCAGCACTACGGGCCAGCCGATCTTGTCGCCGAATGCCACCAGCGCTTCTACTGAGTCAACGGCGGCCCACTCCGGGTTGGGCAGCCCGAGGCGATCGATGGCCGCGCGCATCACGAGCTTGTCCTGCGCGTTCACCAGGGCATCTGGTCCGGGCTGCACATTCACGCCGGCGTCGATCAAGGCACGCAGATGTTCCGTGGGAACGTGTTCGTGATCGAAGGTCAGGACGTCCACGCCCTTGGAGAACTCAAGGAGAGCGTCCAGGTCTTTGTAGTCGCCAACGGGGGCGTTGGCCACAGCGGGGACAGCCGAAACGTCCTCGCCCTCAGCCAAAACGCGTAGTTCGAAGCCTAAAGCGGTAGCAGGCGGGGCCATCATGCGTGCGAGCTGGCCGCCGCCAACAACACCAATTACTGGAAAAGTCACAAGGTTCAGCCTACCGAACCAGCGGCCGGAACACTGATTCAGCCGCTATTCAACCGCCATATCGTCACTATTTGCACATGGTTCAGTGGTTGGTTCAGTCCTGCTTTGGCAGTGGCGCAGGCCCCGGTATCGGCGTTCTCACAGGGGACTCAAAGGGAACGGTTGGAAATGGGCGCTAAAATGGATGTGGCCCATCGGCCCACTTTTCAACGGCCATGGAGGGTCATGATCACCACACTTGCAGATCGCATCCGCGGACTTGCCTCGCTTTTTTGGCGCGAGGTAGCAAAGTTCGGCGCCGTAGGCGGTGTTGCTTTTGTCATTGACTCGGCAGTTTACATCTGGCTGTTTTCGGGCCCGATGCACGGAAGCGAAGTCTGGGCGAAGGCCATTGCGACGATCGTTGCAAGCGTGTTCTCCTGGGTGGCCAACCGCTTCTGGACCTTCCGCCACCGCAAACAGGCAAACGTGGTCCGTGAAGCCGTCCTGTTTGCCGTCATGAACTTCGTCGGGCTTTTGATTGCTTCCGGTTGTGTGTGGTTCGCCAAGTACGTGCTGGACTTGAATGACAAGCCGTCGCTGTTTATCGCAGGAAGCGTCGTCGGACTCGTCCTGGGCACCATTTTCCGGTTCTTCGCATACCGCTTTTGGGTTTTCAACGAAGAGTTGGATGCCGAGCCGGCTTACTCCCACGACCACGAGATCCTGGAACTCCATCACAAGGAGAAGTCAGCTGCGGACGCGGGCCAAGGCGCACCGCCGACCGGCGAAGTGCCCTCCATCAAGAACTGATCTCAGGATCGGCTGACGCGCTCATTCTCAAGCAGGTGCCCGGTCACTTCCAGATCGGGATGCACCAGCACCACTGAGCCGTCTTCTTTCCACGCGCCCAACGACGCCGCCAGGCCCGGCTCCAAACCATCGGCCGCCCGAACCAATAGCCGGACGCCGGGTTCCTGGGGTGCAGCGAATCCGTCCAGAAGGCTGTCATGGGTGTGGCCCGCGCTGCCGCGGACGGCCGGAAGGTCGGCTTCCGGTTCGTTGTGCGCCATGAAGACGTCACCGTGGGACCGGACTTCCGCAGCATAATCCACGACGCCGGGCGGCAAGTCGCCGGGCCAGCGCATCGCAAGTGCCGCGAGCGGCACGGCGACGACCGCGTCAAAGCCGGCCCCGGCGCCGTCGTCGGGAGTGTCTGTTACCAGCAGGTCCGCGGCGGTGCCATCGAAGACCACCTCCATGCCCAACTGCCAGGCGGCGAGTGCCCACACAAAAGATTTCCAGTGCGCCGGGAGGTCCAGCCGGATAGCCTTGCCCGGCTCGGCGTCCAGTTCGTCCTGCAGCAGGTTGCTGGTTTTGGCCACCCAGTTGTCCAAGACCCGCCCGGAGAGCTCCACGCGCTCGGAATCAGGGCCATACCACGTCAGTCTCGGGGACGTGGAATGGCCGGATCGCAGGGTGGTCATCAGGTTCGCTGCCGGGATGCTCATGGATCAATCCTGCCACGGTGGGGGCGTCGGCCCGCAGGAGAATGTGAAATGCAACACACCTCTGTTAAGTCCAGTCGATGGACATCCGGGGGCGGTCTTGGGAATTCCGCGGAATGTCAGGAGTTGTTCATGCAAAGTGATGCGGGGCTTCCGTTTTAGCCCTGGCCAGCCCGCGCCACGGCGGAAAACGTTGGGCGTGGCGCATCCCACGTTTCTACAGATTCTTGATTATTATCCCGGCGCGGCTTGACTGGTGGGTAGTTACACGCGTGTAATTAGTAATCAACGCCGCTGCACAGATTCCCGGAACAACGCCGGGAATCGGAAATACATCCGAGCAGCAGCTGCAAAATCAGGAGGGACGCCATGGGGCAAGCGTTGCGTATCCAGGAAGATGCAGTCGTCGCAGAACATGCGTCGGTGAAATACCGTTCGCGGGAAGTACCAGGGGACTGGTACGTGGACCCAGCGGATCCGGAAGCGGCAGACCGATACAACCAAAACGTGCAGCAGTCGTTGGAGGATCAAGCAACTGCCCTCCTCGCTGCGCACGAAGCGTTGATCGGGGACCTGCCTGCCGGGCCGGACGAAGACGTGGACGACCCTCCCATGGAGTTGCGTCGTCCCCAGGAAATCCCAGGACAGCCGGTGTGGATCGGACTGCCGAGCCAAGGTGACTTCGATGACGAGGGCGAACTCGGTTGGCAGACTGACGCCTTGTGCGCCCAGACAGATCCGGAAGCATTCTTTCCGGAAAAGGGTGGATCAACGAGGGATGCAAAGAAGGTCTGCGGAGCGTGCAACGTCCGTTCGCAGTGCCTTGAGTACGCCCTCGCAAACGACGAACGATTCGGCATCTGGGGCGGGCTCTCCGAGCGCGAACGTCGCCGGCTAAGGAAGCGGGCAGTCTAATTCTTAAGGAAGTACACGTTACCGCCGTCGTGGTTGCCCACGACGGCGGGAACTATCTCCCCAGGACCTTGGCGGCACTGTCGGACCAAACGCGTTCGGCAGATGCCGCCATTGGCATTGATACAGGATCCACGGACAACTCCCTCGACTTGCTCCGTGAGGCCTTGGGGCAAGCAAACGTCACCAAATTCGTCCAGCCAAAGTCTGGCTTTGGCGCCGCTGTCCAGGCTGGCCTGGACGAGCTTGCTCCCAAAGATGCTGCCAAAAACGAGGACGTTGCCAAAAACGCTGAAGCTCCCTGTCCCGTCGAATGGATCTGGCTCCTTCATGACGACGCCGCTCCAGCACCGGATGCCTTGGCCGAGCTTCTCCACGCCGTGGAACGAACCACTTCGGTAACTGTTGCCGGCTGCAAGCAGCTTGGGTGGGACAACGATCGCCACGTGGTAGACGTCGGCTTGTCCACCAGCCGCTGGGCTGAACGCCTCACGCTGATCGACGCCGACGAAGTGGACCAGGGCCAGTACGACGCCCGCACTGACACCTTTGCCGTGAACTCTGCCGGCATGCTGATCCGCAGGGACGTCTGGGAACAGTTGCAGGGCTTTGACCCTGCGTTGCCGGGCAGCGGCGACGACGTCGATTTCTGCTGGCGCAACTGGCTGGCCGGAAACCGCGTGGTGGTGGTGCCAAGCGCGCGCATGTTCCATGTGGAGCACCGCCCGCACGGTCTTGGGACGTCCTCCGCGGCGCGCAAGGCACAAATTCACATGCGCCTCAAGCACACGCCGTGGTGGAACCTGCCATTCCAGGCAGTGGGGGCGCTCTTGGGCGCACTCGTGCGTCTGGTGCTGAGTGTTTTGGTCAAGGAACCGGGCTACGGATTCTCCCAGTTCACGGCCACCATCGCCGGCCTGGTGCGGCCCCTCGCTATTGCAAGAGGCCGCGGGATTGCGGCGAGGACCCGCCGCGTGCACCGTTCGGTGGTCCGGGGCCTCCAAGCGTCGTCGCGTGAAGTCCGTGCCAACAGGCGTTCCCTGCTGGAGGCCATCCGCCCCAGCGAGGAAACTACTGTGGCCTCGGATCTCCTCGCCCCCGAACCCAGCGGCGATGCCTCTGACGATTTCGCAGCGCTGGCCACCAACGAACGCGGATGGGTAGGCACCGGCGCAGTTGCCGCTGCCCTCATTGCGTTCGCCGCTTCTTTCGTTGGGCTCTTCGGCCTCCTTCGCACAGGAACTGTGGCCGGAGGGGGCCTCCTCCCGTTATCCGAGTCACCCTCCGATATCTGGGCCAACGCCTCGACGTGGTGGATTTCCCTCGGTGCGGGACTGCCCGGGCACGGTGATCCCTTCGCTTACGTGTTGTGGCTTCTTTCCTTGTTTGGCGGTGGCGATGGCAACGCGGCAACCGTGTGGTTGCTGATCCTGGCCATGCCACTCTCTGCGATCGGTGCCTGGTTCGCCGCCGGGGCCTTGACCACCCGGCGCCGGTTCCGGATTGTTGCGGCTCTGGCCTGGTCCGGGGCACCTGCACTGCTGGTAGCCATAAACCAAGGCAGGCCGGGAGCCTTGGTGGCCCACGTCCTGATGCCGTTGCTCATGCTGGCGCTGATACGCGCGTCGGGTTCGGCGATAGGCCGGGCCCATGCCGTACGGGCACCTTTCACGCGTCGCCCGGCGCCCGTGCTCGGTAAACCGGGCATTAACGGCACGCCGTCCTGGACCGCCGCGGCGGCTGCCGGCTTGGCTATGGCTGCAATCACTGCATCGGCTCCTTCGCTCTTGGGGCCAATGACGGTGGTCATCGTCCTGGTAGCCGTGGTGCTCGGACCGCGGGGAAAGACACTGTGGTGGTCGCTTTTGCCCAGCGCCGCGCTGTTCATTCCCTACGGCATTTCGGTTCTTGACCGCCCCCGCTCCTTGCTTGCCGATCCGGGCCTGCCGCTCAGTTTCGACGCTGCACCACTGTGGCAGCAGTTCCTGGGCCAGCCCCTGGCCTTCGACATCGACGGCGGCCTCACAGGTCTTGGGACGTTCGGGCCAGGCGCTGTGCCTTGGGCTCTGGTGCTTGCCCTGCTGGTCAGCGTCCCTGTACTTCTCTTGGCCGTAGCGGCGCTGTTCCTTCCCGGCAAGCGCACCGTCCTGGCCCGTGTCTTCTGGTTGGCCGCGCTGGCTACCCTGGCCAGCAGTTGGCTGATGGGCCATGTGGCCACCGGTGTCAACAACAACGTGATTGTTGGTCCTTTCACCGGTCCGGCGGTTTCAGCAGCCGGAATCCTGCTGCTCAGTGCGGCGTTGCTCGGTGCCGATAAGATCTTTGCAGTTCCCACCAGGACGTCTGATGCGGCCCGCTGGAAGTCGCCCTTGCGGCGCGTGGCTTCAGCTGTGGCCCTTGCCCTCCTGCTGGGTGGACCCTTGGCCGGGATGGCGGCATGGGCAGGACAAAACGTCCTGCAGCCCCTATCCGAGGCCCCAGTCGCTACCGATACCGCTGACGCCCCTGCGTCAGAGGCAGGTAAGAAGCCATCCTTGGGCTCTGCCCGCCAGGTGCGGCCCGTGGACAACGGCACCTTGCCGGCAACCGCCGTCGACCGTGGTGAGGGACCCGAACGTACGCGAACGTTGGTCATCACCAGCGGCGAGCAGGGCGCCTTTACGTCCTCCCTGATGCGTGGTGCCGGGACTACGCTGGACAGCTTGTCCACCATCGCCTCGGCCAGGACCATTATTGGTGCGCCCGGTCGTGAAGAGATTGCTACCGACGACGCCGCTACCGCGTCCCTCCGCCGGGCAGTGGCCACCATCGTGGCCAGCACAGGGGTGGACCCCCGCAACGATCTGGAGCAGCTCGGTGCCGGTTTTGTGGTGCTCAAGGCCGCTGATGATGCAGCCCAGCTGACCGCCAGCAGGATCGACGCCGTTCCAGGCCTCGTTGCTGTTGGACAAACCGACGCCGGGTGGTTGTGGCGCGTAACCCCGCGGAATTCCGCGGCCGCCACCGCCGCAGACACCGCCCATAGGGTTCGCATTCTCAACGCCCAAGGTGAGGCCATCGGCTCTCTGCCCTCAACAGAGGTTTCCGTGGACACAGCTGTGCCGGCGGGTGACGAGGGCCGTCGGGTGGTCCTGGCTGAACGGTCTGATCCCGGCTGGAGTGCTTGGATGGATGGGCGCCAGCTGAAGTCGACCACCTCCGGATGGGCCCAGGCTTTCGAACTTCCGCCCAATGGAGGCAACCTGGAAATCCGGTACACCAACCCTTGGGGTCTTTGGTTTGGGATCCTGCAGGCCGTCGTGTTCGGTCTGACCGTGCTGCTGGCTGTTCCGATGCCCGCCCGCCGCTCGCGAACCGGCATGTCGAGGGACGAAGTCTCCCTCCGTAAGGAGTACAGCAGTGTCTGAGGACCCAAAGAAGCAGGTGGAGGACGATAACGGGACGCGTGGTTCCACTAAGGATGTACGCAGTTCCGCCAAGGGCGCGCGCAGTTCCAACAGGGGCATCATCACAGGGGTCTTGTCTGCAGTAGTGATCCTTGCCGCGGGAGGCGGAGCGGTGGCCGCCACCTCGATGGTTCCAGGGCCCTCCGGCGGTTCTGCAGTGGACATCCGGCAAGCCGATGTTCCGGCGGGCCGCTCCCTGGGCGTCTGCCCGGAACCAGCACGCCTTGTCACAGGAACCGATGTGGACACGGATGCTGAGTTCAGCCCGGTTTCCACCACTGCAACCAGTGCGCTCAACGCGGTGGTCCTGAGCAACCCCGCAGGTACCATTCCGGGCAGTAAAGTGACGTCGCTGGCAGGCGACGCAGTCGCTGAAATTGCAAAGGCCCCCACGAGCACCCCATCGCCCACTTCCGGTCCACCGGTCTTGGCGGCAGCAGCTGCGACTATCAGCCCCGTGACCGCTCCTACCGTGGTGGGTGCTGACCCGATCGGAAACGAACAGGCCTCCTTGGCCGCGAATCTGAGCTATTCAGCCAAGGACGGCGACCTCCGTGGCCTTGCGGCGGCTCCGTGCCAGCAACCCGGAAACGACTCTTGGCTGCTGGGCGGGGACACCGCGCTTGGCCGGACCGCGGTCCTGAACCTGAGCAATGCATCGGAAACGCCCGCTACCGTCAACCTGGACCTCTTCGGCGCTCAGGGACAGATCCAGGCGCCTGGTGCACGGGGTCTCCTGGTGGCTCCGGGGACAACGCGTTCGGTTAACCTTGCCGGCCTTGCCCCGGGCGAATCCCAACTGGCAGTGCATGTACGCAGCTCGGGTGGACCCGTTGCAGGGACCATCCAGCAGAGCGTGCTCCGTGGATTGGTGCCGGGCGGGGTGGAGTTCCTGTCCCCAGGTTCCGGGCCGTCCAACCTGCAGGTGATGGCCGGCGTCGACATCCAGGATGCAGCGGCGATCAAGGCGCTGGGCAGTAAATCCGGCTTTACCGATGCCGTTCCCGCGCTTCAAATAGCCGTACCTGGGTCCACGGACGCCGTGGTTCAAGTCCGGCTGTACGGCGCCAACGGTGAGCGCCAGCTCCCCAACGGGGGAGTAGTCACCGTCAAGGGCGGCACGGTAGCTACATTGGACCTCGACGGCGTTCCGGCCGGCAGCTACACAGTGAGTGCGAGTTCTGATGTCGCGTTCATGGCTTCAACCCGGATTGCCCGGGGGGCAAAAGCGGAGGAGCCAACGGATTTCGCTTGGTCGCCGTCCTCGGCCCGCCTGGGCAGCCAGCATGTGGTGGCAGTGCCCCGTGACGGGCAGAGTTTCTTCAGCTTCGGTGTTCCCGAGGGACGTGCAACTGTTAGCTACGCACCGGTGACAGCCGATGGGAAGGTGGGCAAGTCCGTGGACGTGGATATGTCCGGTGGCACAACATCGCTGATCGAGCTTCCGGCAAAATCCGGACAGGCAGTGGTTGCCGGGTACGTGGTTTCAGCATCAGGGGACCCTGTGTATGGGGCACTTATCCTGGGCAGGCAGGACCGCGCCGACGTCTCGGTGCTGGGCATCCAGGATGCTGCCGCGGGGCTCGAAAAAGTTCCTGTGACAGTGGGCTACTAGGCGCCAGGGCCACTAGGCGTTAGGCATTAGGCGCTACTGGTAACGACGCCGGTACACGGGATCCAGCGTCTCCGGTGGTACACCGAGCATTTCCGCGGTGTACTCCACCACGACGTCGTGGACGAGGTCCTGGAGCTCTTCCCGTGTTCCGGCAGTCTGTTCCACCACACGGCGGTACACAGCGATCATTGGTGCTTCGCCGCGGCTGCCCGGAGTGTAGGAGCCCATGGGGGCTGCCGTACCTTCGGCGACCAATTGCTCCAGGTTCGGCGGGATTTCGTCGACGGCGAAGAGCACGCCATCCAACTGCTTGCCCCACATATCCTGGAGGCGTTCAGCCGAGTCCAGCACCATGTCGTCGAAACGCTCGGCACGCGTCCGGAAGCCGGGAAGGCTGGGGAGCATGAGTTCCCCACGCAGTCCTCTGCCGTGACGGTTTCTCCGGCGCCGCCGGAAACCACGGACATCCGCGCCGGTGTGTTCCTTTGCCTGATCGCCTTCGGCGTCAGTCCACCGGATTGTGAAGCCAGGAACATGTGGCTGTGACTGCATATATCGACTTTAGTCCCGAGGAACCGCCAACGCGACATCATGGGCGAACACCGCGCCGTGACCGGCGCAGACCGCAGCTTCCGGGCGGGCACGGCCAGCCAATGCGCAGAGTATGGGCCAAAGGGCGCTAATCTGGGATGTTGTGGGTGCTATTCGTCAGTGTTCAAGGTCCGCCTGCCGCCAATCCGCGGTGGCTACTTTGACGTACGTGTATGCCGAGTCCACAGCGGTCCTCGGCCCGCTGGCCACGTACGCCGAACCGCATGCGTACGATCTTTGCGCCCAGCATGCAGAATCCCTCACGGTTCCGCGGGGCTGGGAAGTCCTGCGCCTGGCTATGCCAACAACACCTCCGGAGCCTGGCCCGGATGACTTGCTGGCACTTGCCAACGCAGTGCGGGAAGCCGCTTCAGCGGCAACGGACACGCCACCCCGTACCAGTCGACCGCATGTGGAGCCGCCGGCCATGGTTGAAGGTACGCGCCGCGGCCACTTGCGGATTCTGCGCGAACCGTCCTAGGTCCGTCCTGGCGCTATGAGTGCGGCCACCCCGGGACTCAAATCGTCGTCGGCTCCTTGGTGGATGGTCCTGCGCTGTAGGCTGGAATCTGCAGATAAATCCGCCAGCGGCGCCACACCCGCGCCATCCAGGGAGCATCATTCATGCCAAAGGTCAGTCCTGAACTGTTGTCCATCCTGCGCTGCCCCGTGACGGGCTCACCGCTGGTCCAGGAGGGCGAGGAGCTTGTTTCAACGGCTGCCACCGAGAACGGTGAAAAGGTCCGTTACGCGATCGAGGACGGCATTCCCTTGCTTCTGCCCCCGGAACTGCTTGCTGCCTCCAACGCCGCAAGCTCCGGCCAGCACCACGCCAAAGCCTGAGTACTTCCAGACAGCAATCCCGCACGGTACGCCTAAACATCCATAAGGACTTCCATGACTTTCGACTACAAAGTGGCTGACATTTCCCTTGCCGAGGCAGGCCGACACCAGATCCGTCTCGCTGAGCACGAAATGCCGGGCCTGATGTCCCTTCGTGCTGAGTTCGGCCCCTCGCAGCCGCTCAAGGGCGCCCGCATCGCCGGTTCGCTGCACATGACGGTCCAGACAGCCGTCCTCATTGAAACCCTCACCGCCCTGGGCGCCGAAGTTCGTTGGGCCTCGTGCAACATTTTCTCCACGCAGGACGAAGCCGCTGCCGCCGTCGTCGTCGGTAAAGGTACGCCGGAGGATCCGCAAGGCGTTCCCGTCTTCGCCTGGAAGGGCGAGACCCTCGAGGAATACTGGTGGACCGCAGAGCAGATCCTCACCTGGCCCGGAGCGGACGAAAATCCGGAACTGGGTCCCAACATGATTCTGGACGACGGCGGCGACGCCACCCTGCTCCTGCACAAGGGCGTCGATTTCGAGGCTGCAGGTGCCGTTCCCGCGGCCACCGAGGATGATCCTGAAGAGTACGTCCTCATCCTGGACCTCCTTCGCCGGACCTTGGCCGCGGACCCGCAGAAGTGGACACGCGTGGCCGCCCGAATCCAGGGCGTCACTGAAGAAACCACCACGGGCGTGCACCGGCTCTACCAGCTCGCGGAACAGGGCAAGCTGCTGTTCCCGGCCATCAACGTCAACGATTCCGTGACCAAGAGCAAGTTCGACAACAAATACGGCATCCGCCACTCGCTGCCGGACGGCATCAACCGTGCGACGGACGTCCTCATGGGTGGCAAGGTTGCCGTGGTTTGTGGCTATGGCGACGTCGGAAAGGGTGCGGCAGAAGCACTGCGCGGCCAGGGTTCGCGCGTTGTGGTTACCGAGATCGACCCCATTTGTGCCCTGCAGGCCGCCATGGACGGCTACCAAGTGGCCAAGCTGGAATCTGTCCTTGGCCAGGGTGACATCTTCATCACCACCACCGGCAACAAGGACGTCATCATGGCCGAGCATATGCTGGGCATGAAGAACAAAGCGATCGTGGGCAACATCGGCCACTTCGATAACGAGATCGACATCGCCGGGCTTGCCAAGGTTCCCGGCGTCAAGAAGGTGGAGATCAAACCGCAGGTTCACGAGTGGGTCTTCGATGCCGGCTCGGACTCCGAGCGGTCAATCATCGTTCTGTCTGAAGGCAGGCTCCTGAACCTGGGCAACGCAACGGGCCACCCGTCCTTCGTGATGAGCAACTCGTTCACAAACCAGACGATCGCGCAGATTGAACTCTGGACCAAGAAGGACCAGCCCGCCGGCGAACGCGAATACCAGAAGCAGGTTTACGTCCTGCCCAAGATCCTGGACGAAAAGGTGGCACGCCTGCACCTGGAGGCGCTTGGCGTGGAGCTGACGGAACTGAGCAAGGATCAGGCGGACTACCTGGACCTGGATGTTGCAGGACCCTACAAGCCGGAGCACTACCGCTACTAAGCCAAGTTCAGTTTTGCGGTGGCAGTAACCTCAACGCGGTAGCATCAAGCCCGCAGTGAAAGGCCGGACACGTGACCAGCGTGGCCGGCCTTTCGGCTAGAATTGGGTGTTCAGTATTGCTTGCCGGGGGACAGGAAGACAGGAACCATGACGGAAGTCGCCAAACGGAAAACGGGCAAGATCCTTGCCATTGCAGGGGTGTGCGCCGCCCTCGTCCTGGGCGGCATCGGCGTTGCCACCGTTCCTGGATTGCTGGCCGGTTCCACCCCTAATGGCGTGGGAACAACCCAATCCACTCCGACGCCAGAGGCCAAACCCGTTGAGCTGGGCATCACGCCGCTGGATGGCGCTGTGGAGTGGAATCCAGTGGTTGGCCCCCAGATCAAGGCCGTCAACGGCAAGGTCAAGGACGTAGTTTTGGCCCCGGTTGACGGCGGTACACCTGTGCAGGGGAAGACCAGCGCGGACGGCAGCACGTGGACAACCCTTGAGGTCCTGAAGTTCAAGACCCAGTACAGCTATTCCTTCACCATTGTGGACACCGCAGGTAAGGAAACCAAGAAGACGCAGACCTTCACCACGGTTTCTGCTGCCTACGAAGCCGATGCTTCCATCTATCCGCGTAACGGCACAGTTGCGGGCTCGGGCCAGCCGATCGAAATCAACTTCAGTGAACCTGTGGTTGACAAGGCCGCGATGGAAAAGCGCGTTGCCATCACTGTTTCATCGGGCCAGCCAGTCGCCTGGCATTGGTACTCGGACAAGAAGGTCCGCATTCGCCCGGAGGCATTCTGGGCGTCGGGAACCACAGTGACAGTGGATATGAAGCTCCTGGGCGTCGACTTCGGCAACAAGATGATCGGCAACGGGGATGTCGTTTCCACTTTCACTACCGGACCGCAGCGCGTGGCTGTAGTGGATGACAACACCAAGACCATGAACGTGTACTTCGACGGCCAACTGATGCACACCGCACCCGTATCGCTCGGTGGCGAAGACTGGCTCTCGCCCACCGGCTACGCCGTGATCCTGGAACAAGAACGCAAATCCAAGTTCAACGCCGGAAGCATTGGTCTCAAACCCGGGGACAAAGGCTACTACGCTCCGATGGTGGTGGATTATGCCAACCGACTCACATGGTCCGGCGTCTATGTCCATCAGGCCTTGGAGTCCGCTTGGGGCGCCATTGGACGCGTAAACGTCTCCCACGGCTGCGTTGGCTTGCTGCCCGAGGATGCTGCCTGGTTCTTCAACAATATGAAAACCGGTGACGTGGTGCAGATCCTGAATACTGGTGCGCCGGCTGTTGAACCCTTGGAGGGCTTCGGCGACTGGAACATCCCCTGGGCCAGCTACGCCCAGCGCTAGCCACCCTTTCCAGCCGGGGACAGAATTGCTGTTAACATCGAGGCAGTGATTATTTCTTGCGGTCTTTGATTCTCCTTTCCGGTTCCGGCATCTGCTCGGACCTGTTATTTGTGCTGCCCTCCGTGGTGATTACGAGTCTTCCCTAGGGGAACCCACGCCGGGTTCCCAGCTCCTTCCACCGGATTCCATTTCATCGCTTGGAGCACTAATGACTATTTCGCTAACCCTTCGCCCGGACTGCAGCAACTGCTTCGCCCTCTGCTGCACAGCCCTTGGCTTTGCCCGCTCGGCTGATTTCGCGATCGACAAACCGGCTGCTTCGGCCTGCCCGAACATGGCCAGCGACTTTTCCTGCAACATCCATCAACGTTTGCGGCCGCGCGGATTCAGCGGATGTACCGTCTTTGACTGCTTCGGCGCAGGCCAAGCGGTTTCCCAACGCACGTTTGGGGGCACGAGTTGGATCCAGGATCCGGCGTCCACGTCCTCGATGTTCGCTGTCTTCAAAGTCGTTAAGCAACTGCACGAAATGTTGTGGTACTTGTCCGAAGCTGAGCAACGCGCTTTCGATCCCGAGCTGGCGGCCACTGCCCGCCGGCTGTCCACAGAAATTGAAACCACATCCCAAGGTGAAGCGTCCGCAGTCCTGGCTGCCGACGTCGGACATTTACACGCTGAGGTGCGTGCTCTTCTGGTGGAGGTCAGCGAGGAGGTGCGCGCTTCATACGGGGCTGAGGACCGTGAACTGCCCGACGGCGGACTCCACCCGGGTGCCGACCTCATGGGCGCCAACTTGGCAAAGAGACAACTATGCGGCTCCGACCTCCGCAGTGCTTACCTGATAGGGGCAAACCTGGAGGGCAGTGACTTAACCGCGGTGGACCTCCTCGGCGCCGATTTGCGCGATACCCATCTCCACAGCGCCAATCTCTCCAGGTCCCTCTACCTGACCCAACCGCAAATCAACGCCGCACAAGGAAACCCCGAAACGCGCCTGCCCGAAAGGCTCACGACGCCGGCGCACTGGCACTGCTGACGGTTTGCACGGCGGTCTCCAGGCATCCGCCCTCAACGTGGCACTTTAGCCCTGGGTAAACGGCAGCTTGCGGAGCCTTTCGCCGATGGCGGCGTTGCGCTGTTCCGCAGTGCGCAGGCGGACAAGTTCGCGGTTGCGTCGCTCGCCGAGGACCGCCCCTATGTAGTCTTCGGGGATAGTTCCGGCTGGCGGTGGCGGCGCGACGTAGTTGGCCAGCTCGGCGGCCAGTGCTGCGGCCATCCTGGCCCGTGAGGATGGTGCCATGAGGTATGCCTGCTGAACGAAGGTTCCGGCCCGGCGGGCTGTGGCGTCGGGGATCCTGCCAATGTCCGCCATGGCTCCCCATGGTTGGAGGTAGGGCGGAGCACCGGGAAAGATCCTCGGCTCGGAGGGCACGCGTTGCCGCAGGGAGTAAGTGCCGGCTACGACGTCGCCGAGGCGCTTGGATTTGTCGTTGAAGAGTGCCACGGCGATGGCGAGGCCACCGAAGGTCATGTAAATCTCGAGGAACCCCAAGAGCCCACGGATGACCGCGTGCCGGAACCTGATGGAGCCGCCGTCGTCCCTGACCACGCGCAGGCCCGCCGCCAGTTTCCCCAGCGAGCGGCCGCGGGTGAGCGTCTCCACAGTGACGGGAACGATGACGAAAGAGAAGACGACACAGGCCAGGATCATGGCCCGGACCGCGGCTTCATCGAGATCCCGGGCGGCGGAGAGCACCAGGACGATGAGGAGGATCAACAGCAGGACGTTGGCAATGACGTCCAGAATGAGGCCCAGAGCGCGGGCGGCGAAGGACGCCGGGCGCAGCTCCAGGACCACTGCCTCGCCTGTGATGATTGAACTCAAGTCCGCCCCCGGTGCGTAGCAATCACGGCGGGCGCACAACGTACCCGCACCAACGAGTCTAACCGCGCCCATCCCGGCAGACAGGGATAGGGCAGACAGAGAGATAGGGCAGACAGGGACTAGGGTGGTGCCGTGGACATCGATGCCTTTTCGGCCGTGCATGGGGACAAATGGTCGCGGCTCACTTTTCTGGCGCATAAGCGGCGGCTCACTGGGTCCGAAGCCGACGAATTGCTGCGGCTGTACCAGACTGTCTCCGCACATTTGTCACTGATCCGCTCGGTGGCTCCGGAGACGGCCTTGTCCTCATCCCTGTCTGCCGCACTCGCCCAGGCTCGAACCAGGTTCACCGGGGCACGTTCGAACTTCATGGAAGACCTCGCCCGCTTCTTCGTCATCGCACTTCCCGCGGCGTTCTACAGACTCCGATGGCTGACGGTGTGGTGTGGGGTTTTCTTCGTGCTGGTGGGTGGGGCGTACGCCCTGTGGATCGGGACGTCGCCCGAGGCGCTGCGGGCAGCATTTGGCAGCGATGACAGGGTGCGTCAGTACATTGAAGACGACTTCATCGACTACTACTCGGAGAACCCGGCGGCGTCCTTTGCCGGTGCGGTCTGGACCAATAACGCCTGGATTTCCGCCCAAGCCGTTGCTTTCGGAATTACGGGGTTTTGGGTGCCCATGATTCTCTTCCTCAACGCCCAAGGTGTCGGCGCGGCTGCCGGCGTGTTTGCCTCCGCAGGAAAGTTGGATGTCTTCTTCAGCTACATCCTTCCGCACGGGCTCATGGAACTCACCGCAGTGTTCATCGCCTGCGCAGCGGGGCTGAAAATTTTTTGGGCGATGGTCCGGCCCGGACCCAGGACCCGGATGCAGGCCGTGGCCGACGAAGGGCGTTCGCTCATCACCGTTGCCCTCGGGCTGGTCCTGGTACTTCTCATCTCGGGCCTCGTGGAAGCGTTCGTGACACCAAGCCCCTTGCCTGTTTGGATGAAGATCGCGATCGGGGCACTGGTCCTGGCGGCCTACTGGACGTACACACTGGTTATGGGGGGACGTTCATTCCGTTCGGGCGCTACGGGCGACCTTGACGGCCATGACGCCGGATACCGGGGGATTGCTGTCTAAGCGGACACACCCGCACCTTACAGTTGCGTTTCGATCTTGCTATACCCGGGGTGGCTCCTCGTCTCCGCCCAAACCCGGACTGTAGGCTCGAATGCAGACAAGAGTGCCGGCAGCATGGTTACGCCGGTGGGATGCCTACGGAAGTGAAACCGCTGTGAGTGACAAGAGCCCAAAACCGCAAGATCCGGCGACGGACGTCCACGAGGACCCCGACGAGCCGGCCTTTGACTGGATGAAGCCCAAGGCATCTGGTGGTTCTTCTGCTGCTCCCTCAGGCCCGGTCCCGGTTCAGCCGGAGAGCCGCGCTGACCGGAAGGCTGCCGAGGCCGCGGACGTTGAGCCGGAGCCACCGCTTTTCGCGGAGACCGTGGCAGATGCGCCCGCAAGTCGCCAACCCGCACACTATTCCGAGCCGTTGCCGACGTCGGCCCTCCAGGTTCGTCCGCCGGAGGACGAGGTTGCCAGGCGCAATGCAGAACGCGAACAGGCAGCAAAGGTCAAGCCAATCGGCCCCCGGATTTTCCAGGTACTGCTCGCGGTCTTCTTCCCTGTGATCCTCTTGGTGCTTGCTGTCCGGGCAGTGACCAGCCCCCTGTTCCTCTGGGTTGAATACAACCGGCCGGGTTTTCCCGGCGACGGCTACGGGTTCAGCACGGACGATCGCATGACCTACGGCTCCTATGCCGTGGACTACTTGAGCAACTGGTCAGGACCCAGGTATTTGGGTGGCTTGGTAAATCAGGACGGCGCCAAGCTTTTCAAGGACAGCGAAGTCGCGCATATGGCGGACGTTAAGATGGTAATCCTGACCTCGTTTGGTGCCGGTCTGCTGCTCATTCTTTTGAGCATCATCGCCATTGCCTACTTGCGGAAGCGCAGTGCAGGCGGTGTTCGGCGTGGGCTCTTCGCCGGCTCCATCGTCACATTGGTCATCATCATTGGCCTTGCAGTGTTGGCAGCCCTGAGCTGGCAGCAGTTCTTCACCGAGTTCCACCGGATCTTCTTCGCCAATGGCACCTGGACATTCTCCCTGGAAGACACGCTCATTCGTCTCTTCCCGGGACAGTTCTGGGTGGATGCCGGAATCGTCATTGGAGCGCTCGTGTTCCTGGCCGCGACGATCACCTTCATCCTCACCTGGCCCACGCGTCGTCGCCGTGGATTGGACTCAAAGTCTGCGGCCGAAGAAGAAGCATCCTCAACAGAGATTGACGACGAGAGCGATGCCTCCGGTGTCCGTAAGGACACCAACGACACCGTCGCATAACCACCGAGCCGCTACCTTTCGTAAAGCTTCTCCACCAACGACGAGAAGTCCTTAACCACCGCGGCCCGCTTCAGCTTCAGCGATGGCGTCAGGTGCCCGGACTCGACGCTGAGATCTGCAGTGATAAAGCCAAACTTACGGATGGATTCAGCGGAGGACACGAGAGCGTTGGCTTCGTCCACGGCGGACTGAACGGCTGCACGAACGCGCTCGTCCCTCGAAGCTTCACTGGGGGACATGGCGTCACGCTTGTTCTCGGCGCACCAGTCTTCAAGCCCATCAGGATCCAAGGCCACCAGCGCTGCGACGAACGGCCTGCCGTCGCCCACCACCACGGCCTGTCCCACAAGCCGGTGCTCGCGCAGTTTCTCTTCAAGGGGACCGGGAGCGACGTTCTTGCCGCCGGCGGTGACCAACAGGTCTTTCTTCCTGCCGGTGATGGTCAGGAACCCGTCAGGGTCGAGCTCGCCCAGGTCTCCTGTGCGGAAGAAGCCGTCCACGAAGGCCTCAGCGGTGGCGGCCTCATTCCGGTGGTAGCCCTTGAACACGCCGATTCCCTTGACCAGCACCTCACCATCCTGTGCCACGCGGATGGTGGTGCCGGGCAGCGGTATGCCAACGGTCCCTATGCGGGACATGCTTGGCGTGTTGACGGTGCATGGCGCAGTGGTTTCGGTCAGCCCATAGCCCTCAAGGACAGGAATCCCCGCGCCGTGGAAAAAATGGTTCTCCCGCAGGCTGAGGGGGCTGGCCCCGGACACGGTGTAGCCAACGGCGCCACCGAAGACCTCCCGCACCTTGGGGTACAGGAGCTTGTTGAATGCCGAGTGCTTGAGGCCAAGGAACCAGCCCGGACCGGGCCCCTGCCCGCGGGCGGCGAGGTCTACCGCCGTCGAATATTCGACGGCGGTAGCGGACGCGGCGGCGAACAGTCCGGACTTGCCTGACATGGCCGCTTTGTGTCCGGCCCCGGCATAGACCTTTTCGAAGATACGGGGAACCGCGAGCAGGAACGTGGGTTTGAAAGCACCCAGGTCCGCCATGAGGCCACTGGCACCTGGGCTATGCCCCAACGTGACGCCTGCGGTGAGGCAAACCACCTGAACTGCCCTCGCCAGGACATGTGCCAGGGGTAGGAACATCAACGTTCGCGCGCCGTGCTGCATCAACAGTTCGGGGAGGAACGGAATGACGTTCCGGGCAACCAGCACGAAGTTGCCATGGGTGATTTCGCAGCCCTTGGGTTTGCCGGTTGTGCCCGACGTATAGACGATCGAGGCGACATCGGACAGGTTGGCGGCGCTGCGCTGGCGCTCAAGTTCGGCATCCATAATGCCAATTCCGACGGCGGCGAGGCTCGTCAGGTTGGGGGCCTCTCCGTCGTGCTCCATGCGGATAATCGTCACCGGGTCCTCACTCAAGGCTGTGGACTTCTCAACGAGGGCGTGAAGAAGCTCCGCCTTGGACGTGTCTTCCACAAAGATGCGCCGGGCACCGGAATCGGCAAGGATCCACTCGATCTGGCTGGCCGACGACGTTTCATAAATCGGCACGGTAACTCCGCCGGCCATCCAGATGGCGAAGTCCACCAAGGTCCATTCGAAACTTGAACGGGAGAGCACAGCTACGGGATCGCCGGGGTTGACGCCTCCGGCGATGAGGCCCTTGGCCAGTGCCTGCACGTCCGCGAGGAAGCGCGCAGCAGGCACGTTGAGCCATCCATTGGCTGTCTTGTGGGCGTAAAGGTTGCCGAACGGGTCCTTGGCGCATCGTTCCAGAAGGAGGTCCGTCACGTTGGTATTCTCGTCGGCCTCGACCAGAAGCTCCGTGCTTGCCTCCCTCACGATCCTCCTCCTAGATCCACGATGGCATCCACATTCTCATCCGCCACTCCTGATAGCTGATGACTTCGGCGGTCAGCACAGGATAGAAAAACGCTGTGGCCAGCACGGCCAGCACCACGACCAAGCCCACTATGTAGAGTCCGGATCTCCGCCGCCAAGGAGGATCGGTGCTGCGACCCAGCACCAACCCCAAAACATACGTCAGGGCAAGCACCAGGAACGGTTCAAAGGAAACTGCGTAGAAGATGAACATCGTGCGTTCGGGGTACATGAACCACGGCAGGTATCCAGCCCCGACTCCAGCGAGGATGGCCCCGGCGCGCCAATCCCGCCGGCCCGCCCACCAGAAGAGCAGGATCACCAGGGCTACAGTGCCGCCCCACCACACAATGGGGTTGCCCACGGGCAGGATGGCCGAGGAACAGGTTTCGGCAATGCAGCCGGCAGTTCCCTGCTTGGGCGATTGGTAATAGAACGAGGTGGGCCTGCCCATGACCAGCCAGGTCCAGGGGCTGGATTCGTAGGGGTGGTCCGCGCTGAGGCCCTGATGGAACTTGTACGCCTCAAGGTGGTAATGCGCCAGGGAACGCACGGAATTGGGCAGCCAATCCCACCCGGGAGCCGGATTGGTGGCCGCCCACTGGCGGTAGTAGGCATCCTTGGAGAGGAACCAGCCGGTCCATGTGGCCACATACGTGGCTGCCGCGATCGGGACAATGGTCAGGAAAGCCGGAAGGCCGTCCTTGATGACCGCTGCGCTGGGCCAGCTGCGGATCCCGGCGATGCGGCGGGCGCTCATGTCCCAGAAGACAGTCAACAACCCGAACGCGGCTACGAAAAACAGCGCAGACCATTTGGTGCCTACGGCCAGGCCGAGGCAAATCCCAGCGACCAGGCGCCACCAGCGCATCCCCAACCAGGGGCCGGCCAACAGTTGCCTGGCCGAAGGCCGTCCATCGGGTGAAGCAGCCGCAAGGGCGGTGAGCCTGGAAGCAAGGCGACGCCGGCCGTCGTCGCGGTCCAACAGCAACGCGCCAAAGGCGGCAAGGATCCAGAACGCAAGGAAGATGTCCAGCAAGGACGTTCGCGACAACACCACATGGTGGCCGTCAACCGCGAGCAGCAACCCGGCCACTGCGCCAAGGGTGTGTGAACGGAAGAGCTTCAGCGTGATGAGCGAGAGCAGGAAGACCGTGAGCGTCCCGGTCAGGGCGGCACCGAAACGCCAGCCGAACGGATTGTCAGCCCCAAACAACCACATGCCGAAGGCGATCATCCATTTCCCGACCGGAGGATGAACTACGTACTCGGGGGTGTTGAGCAGGATCTCAGGATGGCCGGCATTGAAGGAATCGTTGGCATTGGCTGGCCAGCTGCGTTCATATCCGCTGATGAGGAACGAATACGCGTCCTTGACGTAATACGTTTCGTCGAACACCAGGCTGTGGGGGACCTCAAGACGGAAGAAGCGCAGGATTCCGCCGATGACTGCGGTAATGGTAGGAATCAACCAGAACCATAAACGCAGCGACGCTGGGTAATCCCGCCAGCTTTGGATCCCGCCGATCAAACGCGATGTCAGGGCGCCCACCGTGAAGGCCCCAGTGGGACTGGCGATCCAGCGGTGGCCTGCCAGCCCACGTCCGGAAGACAGTTTGCTGTTGCTGCCGCCTGAGTCATCCTGTCCGGACGGAGGCCGCCATGAGGTAGTTGCGGTGGCCGCTGTTGTCTGGCTTGGCTCTCCGGAGCCCTTGCTTGCCGCCACGTCCGTGGCTCCGGAAGGTAACGCCGACACTGCGGGGGTTCCGGAATCGGTGGTGGGAACGGGGGACTGGCTCACCCGCCCATGCTACCTTTCCATCCTTACTGCGGCGTTGAAGTGCGCGCGGCATTAGGCTTGGCAGGTGGAAGAACAACACAGCACCCCGGACGAAGCCCCCTTTGATGATGCATCGGCGGTTGATGAACCGGACGCCGGTGCCGCCGCGAGCCCAGCCACAGCAAGCGGCAGGATTGTGCTTGCTGCCACTCCCATCGGCAACGTGGGCGATGCGTCCTCCCGCTTGGTCGAACTCCTGGCGACCTCGGACATCGTTGCAGCGGAGGACACCCGCCGCCTGCATCGGCTGGTCCAGGCCCTGGGCGTGGAGGTGTCCGGGCGTGTCATCAGCTATCACGAACACAACGAAGTAGCCAAGACCGGTGAACTGCTGGACTACGTGCGGGCCGGCAAAACCATCCTGATGGTCAGCGACGCCGGAATGCCGGCAGTCTCTGACCCCGGCTTCCGTTTGGTGGAGGGAGCTGTTGCCGCTGGCCTGACTGTCACTGCCGTGCCGGGGCCTTCCGCCGTGCTGACAGCCCTTGCGCTTTCCGGGCTGCCCACAGACCGCTTCTGCTTCGAAGGGTTCCTGCCCCGCAAATCGGGGGAGCGGAATTCCCGTCTGGCGGACTTGGCTGACGAGCGCCGCACCATGGTCTTCTTCGAGGCTCCGCATCGGCTCGAAGTGATGCTTCGGGCACTGCACGAGCGCTTTGGCGCGGAACGCCGTGTGGCTGTATGCCGTGAACTGACCAAGACCTACGAGGAAGTCATCCGCGGAACACTGCGCGAACTCCTGGAATGGGCAGAAAACAATGAAGTTCGCGGTGAAATTGCCGTGGTGGTGGGTGGCGCTCCTGAGCAGGCCCCCGGCAAACCGGAAGACCATGTAGCTGCCGTGAACGAGCTCATCTCCCAGGGAATACGGCTGAAGGAAGCCGTTGCCGCCGTGGCGGATGATGCCCGTGTCAGCAAGCGGGAGCTGTATTCGGCGGTGCTTGCAGCGCGCTGATTATCCCTGTGCAGGTGCACAATTTGGCGGGCGTATGGCAGTGCGTGAAGGCGTAGACACTGCTTCTTGCATGGCAGTACCGTGGCAGTAATTCAAGCCAATTCTGGCAAGGAACCCTAGTGGTGCAACCCTCCAAAGCACCCAAGACGAAGGAGTCGCCATGACTGTCACGGTTGAACGCGAAAGCGAACTGCTGGCTTCCGTCCCCACCGGCCTGCTGATCAACGGTCAGTGGCGTCCGGCGGGATCCGGAAAGACCTTTGATGTTGAGGACCCGGCCACGGGCAAGGTCCTGCTCAGCATCTCCGACGCCGGTGCTGAAGACGGTGCCGCCGCCTTGGACGCCGCCGCTGCCGCACAGGCTGACTGGGCACGCACGGCGCCCCGCGAACGCGGCGAAATCCTGCGCCGCGCCTTCGAACTCGTCACCGAGCGCGCCGAAGACTTCGCACTGCTCATGACCCTCGAAATGGGCAAGCCCTTGGCCGAAGCCCGCGGCGAAGTCACCTACGGTGCCGAGTTCCTGCGCTGGTTCTCCGAAGAAGCCGTCCGCGTCTCGGGCCGCTACTCCGCAGCGCCCGATGGCAAGAACCGTCTCCTCGTGCAGAAGAAGCCAGTTGGACCCTGCCTGCTGATCACCCCGTGGAACTTCCCGCTGGCAATGGCCACCCGCAAGGTAGCCCCGGCTGTAGCCGCTGGCTGCACCATGGTGCTCAAGCCCGCCAACCTGACCCCGCTGACCAGCCTGCTCTTCGCCCAGGTCATGCAGGAAGCCGGCCTTCCCGCAGGTGTCCTCAACGTCATCCAGACGTCCACAGCCGGTGCCGTCACCGGCCCGCTGATCAAGGACGACCGCCTCCGCAAGATCTCCTTCACCGGCTCCACCCCGGTAGGTCAGGCCCTGATCCGCGAAGCCGCGGACAAGGTCCTGCGCACGTCCATGGAACTGGGCGGCAACGCACCGTTCGTCGTCTTCGAAGACGCCGACCTGGACAAGGCCGTTGAAGGTGCCATCGCCGCCAAGATGCGCAACATGGGCGAGGCCTGCACCGCAGCAAACCGCTTCATCGTGCACGAGTCCATCGCCGACTCCTTCGCTGAGAAGTTCGCCGCGAAGATTGGCTCCCTCACCACGGCACGCGGTACTGAGCCGGAGTCCAAGGTTGGTCCGCTGATCGACGGCAAGGCACGCGATGGCGTTCACGCTCTCGTCACCGAAGCCGTAGCAGGAGGTGCCACAGCAGTCACCGGTGGTGCCGCCGTCGACGGTCCCGGTTACTTCTACCAGCCCACCGTGCTGAAGAACGTCGCCGCCGATTCCCGCATCCTCCAGGAAGAAATCTTCGGACCGGTGGCCCCGATCGTCACGTTCTCCACCGAAGACGACGCCATCCGCCTGGCGAACAACACCGAATACGGACTGGTTGCCTACGTCTTCACTAAGGACCTCAACCGTGGCCTCCGGGTCAGCGAGAAGCTCGAGACCGGCATGCTCGGCCTCAACGCTGGCGTCATCTCCAACGCCGCTGCACCGTTCGGTGGCGTCAAGCAGTCCGGCCTGGGCCGCGAAGGCGGCTCCGAAGGCATCGAAGAGTACCTCTACACCCAGTACGTAGGTATCGCGGACCCGTACGCCGACTAGCTCCCAGGTCCCGTCCACCGCTCTCGCAACAAGAACGGTAGAGACAAGCAAAGGGCCCGACGCCGGAACCATAAGTTCCGGAGTCGGGCCCTTTGCTGTTCCCTCAGTGGGCCTTGCGGTCTTAGCGGCGTTGCGGAAGAAGCCCCCTGAGTGCGCGCCAGGATCTGGCAAGCCCTTGCCCCGTCCGCCGGAACAGGGACCCCACAGCGCGGAAGGGGGCACCGAGTGCGTGGAACCAGCGGCGCATGAGCGACGGCGGGAGCCAGTTGGCGCGGAAGCGAACCAGCCAGCTGGTATTGTTCCGCAACGATTCACGAACGACGGTGATCCTGGCCGCCGCCGGGGATGCAGCCTCCATCGGGCGACCATAACGTTGCCGTTCGAAGTCCGCGGTGAGTGAAGCGACGGCGGTATGGGCGGCGTCGTCGAGACCCCCAGCCTCACCCAGGACTGAACTTGAACGGAGTCTGGCAGAAAAGTGCCGTGGCGTTTCACTGGGCGTGGAGGGTACGCCATAGTCCGTGGCGAGATCCTGCAACTCTGCCCATGCGAGGGCTGCGGAGTCGTGGTAACCCGGCGATCTGCTGTCCGGTGATGCGGCGTCCGGTGATCCACGATCCGCTGGTTCCTTGGGATTTAGCCGAGCGCGTCGCAGGACTGCCCTGCTTAGCCTCGGCGAGCCAAGGAAAGCGGCGAGCAACAGCAGCACCGCGATCGTGGCAATAACCGTTGGCAGAGGGTCACGTGGCGCAGAGCCAGCAGTTTGCGCGTCGCCTCCCGGCAGCGGAACGGTGGTCGGGGGAGGCGTCACTGCCGTGCCTGGAACGTCCTTCTCGTCTGCATTGGTGCTCAGGCTGCCCGGGACTGAGGACTCGGTGGCATATTCCGGAACAACGCCACGCGATGGAGTCGGCTCAAAGGGCACCCATCCCAGTCCTTCAAAGTAGAGCTCCGGCCAGGCATGGGCATCACGGGCGTCTACTTCATATTCAGGGAACGATCCCTGGCCAACCAAAGCCACGGTCTCGCCTGTCAGCCGGCCGGGTGCGTATCCCACCGCGATGCGGCTGGGGATGCCCTCCACGCGGGCCATCACCGCCATGGCGGAGGAGAAGTGGACGCAATAGCCGCTCTTCACGGCCAGGAAATCCGCCAGCACGGACAACCCGTTGCCGTCATACCCGTTTTGCACCGGAGCTTGAAGGGAATACGTGAATTCACCGGAGCGCAAGTATTTCTGGATGGCCAGTGCCTTGGCGTAGTTGTTGCCTGCCGAAGACGTGACTTGCTCCGCCGTCTGGCGCACAATGCTTGGCAGGTTCCCTGGAACTCGGAGGAAGTCCTCCGAAATGGACTTTGGCTTACCCGTGGCTTGGGACAGGGCCTGTGCAGTGATCTTGGGTGTGGCCGAGAAGACCACATACCGTTGGGCCAGTGTGCTCGTCTCGGTGCTCATGATGCTGAGGGTGGCCGGATCCCAGGTCCAACGGCCGTTCAGCCCGTTAACGGACACGGGGGCGAACGGCGCCGGTAAGTACGGGCTGGTGAACAAGCCCGCGTTGATGGACGTGACCGCATTCACGACTTCTCCTTGGATGGAGTAACCCGGCTCTATCCGGTCCACGCCGGGCCGCCGTGTGGCGGAGCGGTCATCCGGTGCCCAGGTTTCGCCGTCGAAGTGGTCGACAGTGACGGACCTCAGGTAGGTGGCTGCGCTGGAACTGGTGGAGTACGTGATGCGTCCTGCCCCCGTGGGACTCCGGAGGCTGTTACCCAGTGTGATCATCGGATTGAGGCCGTTCGAGGTACCCCATGGGCTCAGCCGCGAACCTTGCGGGAAGGTGCCGGTTTCAAACCCTGGAATGGCCAGCGGAACAACCAATGCCAAACCCAGGGCCAGTGCCCCCGTCACCAGGGAGCGCCTGATCTGGCCGGAACTTCGTGGTGCTCCGGACTGCAGCCTGGCGTCAGGGGCGAACCAATGGCTGCAACCAAGAATGAGCAGATATCCCACGGTGGCCCCAACGAACCCTGTGACACCTACGCTTTGCGGCTTAATGGTTGCAGGAACCACCATGACCGCAAGGAGTCCGATTCCACTGGCTGCCGGCATCGATAGCGGGACGGCCAAAGCATCGATCAGGATCACCAGTAGTCCAAGGCAGGCACAGGTGACGAAGACAATCCCCGCGTTGGGGGCTACCGGAGCGCTCTCGGACACAACCGTCTCGGCGGCCCGCTTGATGAGCCGGCCTACCGCTGCAAAGGTCCCCGTGGTGGGAATAAAGCCCAGGAAGCTGTCCTGCCGGCAGAACGTGAAACTGAGTATCCCGGCCAACGCTGCCAAGGCACCCAAGGTGGTAACTAAAGGCTGGATCCGGAGGGTCCGCAGGATCGCCAACGTCAGGGCCACCGCTACAACCGTGGTGATCAGGGGCATGAACCAGGCCCAGCCCCTGAATACTCCATTCAGTGAAAGTGCTGCACCGAGAACAGCCACGGCCACCGAACCAGCCATGATCCACGGGTAGAGGCCGGGAGCCTGCGTTCGTTGTGGAAGTGGAGTGGGGGCAGGCCCGTCTCCGCTGGCACCCTGCTGGGGTAGGCCGCGCTGGTACGTTGTGGGGGACCCCCGATGGGACGTGGCGGTCATCGCGGCACCGCCGCTCCGCGCCGTACGTCCATTGCCGCGCTCGCAGCAACCAGCAGGCCGCCTTCGTCGAAGCCGGACCACGCCGCTGTCAGTGGTGTCTTCGACGTGACGGAGACAGCCTTCCAGCCGCCTTGCCTCAAGGTTTCCAGGACATCGTCCTTGCTGCGGGAGTCCGGGGTCCGGGAGTCATGGTTGCGGGACTCGTTGTTGCTTTGAGGGTCCGTGACTACTATCGCGAAGGCGTTGGCGCCATAGCCGGCCGCCGGAGCAAGCGCCTTGGCCTCGGCCAGGGTCAGATTGCCAAGCAAGGCAAGAAGCGGCCCGCGCAAACGATGTGCAGCGAGCTTGTCCATGAGGCGGTCGTCGAAGACGGAATCAACGCTTTCCTGGCCCGATAACTCCGATGCCCCACTGCGGTTGGATGCCCCACTGCGGTTAGGCATGGAACCGGTGGGTTCAGGGGAGCGCTGGGCATGCTCCGGACTGTTTTCTCCGGCCCTGTGGTGTTCAGCCCTGTGGTGGTCAACCCAGTGGTGTTTTGGGCCGCTCAACTCAATGGCGGCCAAACCTTCGGCAATGGCATGAAGGCCGGCAACGCCACTGAACTCTTCCACTCCCGGGTCCGGTGCCGACGGCGAGCGAATGAAGGCCGGGCTACCGAAGGCGTCCAGGACGCGCAGCGAGTAGTTCCGTTCGGCCAAGTGCGCGCTGATGGACATCGCCGCTGTCACAACCCACTCAAAATTCGGGCTGGTCACGAGGTCGGAGTCGTCGTCGTGCGAGCTGAAAACCGAGCCACTGCCGGACGCGAACGCCGCGAATCGTTGGTCAAGGATGATGGTGGCTTCCGGAGTGGTGACTGATTCCTCCTGGCGGACCATAAGCTGTCCATGCCGCGCCGTGGCGGGCCAGTGGACGCGGCGCATCGGATCCCCATGCCGGTATTCGCGGGTCATGATGTCGTCGTCGCTGGGGTTCGCCCTGATCCGGGTGGCCGTTACGCCATCGTTCCCACGCGCCCCGGCGAGTCCCGTTACGGGAAGTTCGACGGCGGCCGGCGTCACGGTGAGGAGGTCGCCGTCGTCGATGGCATGACGCCGCAGCGACAAGCCGAAGGGGTCGCTGAACTCGGCAGTAACAGGACCTATGCGGAACTGTCCCCGCTTGCCGGATCGCAGATGGTATTCGTAGCGGCTGGTGCCGCCTGTTGCAGACCGGGCCGGGAAGCGGAAAGCCGGGGGATCACCGAACCGTGGAGGCAGTTGTTCCTCCATGATCACGTGGCCTGTGGAGAACGTGGACCGGGCAACCGCCAGACGAACGGTGGTGGCGGTGGACGTTTCCACGGTGGAGGGATTGAACTCCCGGTACACCTGGAACTTGGGTTTCAACACCCGAACACCGGCCAACGCAACCAAGGGAAGGATCAATAAGAAGACGGCCAGAGTCAGGAGATCACGTCTGCCCATAATGTAAGCGCAGACCAGCGAGACCACCCCGGCGGAGAGCAATCCCCAGCCGCGGCTGGTGAACAAATGCTTGGGGAGCCGATCCACGAGTGCCATGCCCGCTGTCTCCTATGCGCTTTGCTTGTCCCTGCGCCACGCGCCAGGCGGTTCCTGGGCAACCGGGAGGGAAGCGAGGATGCCCCGCAGGACGGTTTGGGGCGTATCGCCGGAACTCGCGGCCTTGCGGTCCAGGATGATGCGGTGGGCGAGTACCGATTCAGCCACGTCCACGACGTCGTCGGGAAGGACAAAATCGCGTCCATCCAAAGCTGCCGTGGCCTTCGCGGCCCGCAGCAACTGCAGCAAGGACCGCGGGCTTGCGCCGAGCCGAAGGCGGGCACTTTCACGCGTGGCCCGGCCAATCGCCACCGTGTATTCCTTGATGGCCGTGGATACGTAGACCTGCTGGACGGCTGCAATCATGGCTGCGACATCGGCCGCTGTGACCACCGGAGTTACGTTGATGAGGGGAGAGGCTGCCTGATGCGTTTCCAACATCTCGATCTCGGCATCCCTGTCCGGATAGCCCATGGAAATCCTTGCCATGAAGCGGTCGCGCTGGGCTTCGGGCAGCGGATAAGTGCCCTCCATTTCGATGGGATTCTGCGTTGCCACCACCATGAACGGCAATCCCAGCTGATACGAATGCCCGTCAACCGTCACCTGATGCTCTTCCATGCACTCCAGGAGCGCGGACTGCGTCTTGGCCGAGGCACGGTTGATTTCGTCGCCGATCACGATGTTCGCGAACACGGCACCCGGCCGGAACTCGAACTGCCGCGAAGACTGGTTGTAGATGGAAACGCCCGTCACATCAGAGGGCAACAGATCGGGGGTGAACTGGATGCGGGACACAGTGCAGTCCACGGTCCGGGCCAGCGTCTTCGCCAACAAGGTCTTGCCAACACCGGGCACATCCTCCAGCAGGAGATGGCCTTGGGCCAGGAGAACTGTCAAGGCCAGTTTTGCGGCGTCCGCCTTGCCGTCGATGACCTTGCCGATGGATGCCAGGATGCGCTCGCTGGCGTCGTGGAAACGTTCGGCGTCCATGACCTGCGGCTTGTGTCCATTGAGCAAGGCGGCATCCCGGGGCAGCGCACTGTACGCCTCGCCCTGAAGTGGGGAAGGCTCAACGGTGACTTGTCGCTTGGACTCCATGGATTGCCCTTCAGCCGTGGCCAACGCCGGTGTCGGCCGTCTGTCCGTTCCAGACTACCCAGACTTTGGCCGTCCCTGACATAGTGCTCCGGGAATTTATGTGCCAACTGGAATTTGTCCCGAAGCATGGGGGACCGCGGTCCGATTAAGGTGGGAACATGTGCAATTCCCTCGCTCCCGCTCCCTACCGCGCATCCTCCGGTGCAACAGAAGCAGCGGAGTCCCGCAAAGAGTACCCGCCAGCCCCGGAACCGCTTCCCGTCCCGGTGATGGACAACCACACCCACTTGGACTTCCGGCACGGTTTGATCGAAGTGGGTGTTGCGGACGCCATGGATGCCGCCGAAGCTGTTGGTGTCCAAGGCGCGATCCAGGTTGGCTGTGACCTGGAATCCTCGCGCTTCACAGTGCAAGCTGTCCAGGCCGATGCCCGCTTGCTGGGGGCCGTTGCCATCCACCCCAACGACGCACCCATCTACGCGGGTCGGGGGGAGCTGGAGTCGGCGCTGGCAGAGATCGAGGAACTGGCCGCCCACCCGCGGATCCGTGCCATCGGCGAGACAGGATTGGACTTCTTCCGAACCCACGGTGAGGGCTTGACACATCAGCGGTATTCCTTCCGAAGGCACATCGACATCGCCAAGCGGCTTGGCCTCACGCTGCAGATCCACGACCGCGACGCCCACGATGACGTAGTGCAGGTGCTGAATGAGGAAGGCGCCCCTGAGCGGGTAGTTTTCCACTGCTTCTCCGGTGACGAGGAACTCGCCCGCATCTGCAATGACAATGGCTGGTACATGTCCTTTGCTGGGACCATGACGTTCAAGAATGCGGGCAACCTCAGGGCAGCGTTGTCCATTGCGGAGCCCAGCCGGATCCTGGTGGAAACAGATTCGCCATTCCTCACGCCACACCCGTACCGCGGCCGGCCAAATGCGAGCTACATGGTGCCGTACACAGTTCGCTCAATGGCGGAAGTGACAGAAGATGACCTTTCGGAACTTTGCGCCAGGCTTGCTCAAAATACCGTAAATGCCTACGGATCCTGGGGCTGATCGGGGGCATTCGAACGTCTGCGGGAGTGACGGCGATGAATACCCGGTATGTAGAATTCTTGGTCCGTTTATAACAGATCGGTTACTGTGTACAACAAGTAGCCGGGGTCGGGGAAGGCCTTCGGAAAACTGGTCCGGATTCGTCCGGGCTCTTTAGTTGAATGTATTTGGCGGCGCAGATGCCGGCAGCAGAGGGTGGGACCAGGCTTTTTTGCCTGGCCCCTCAGTTTTGCGGCTGGCATTATTTTTTGCGCTTTTCCCCGTGCCCGGATGGTCTGAGAGTTATGGGCAATCGTGATCAAGTTCTTCACAACGGATGGCAAGTTCAGCTTTCTCAAAGTCGGTGCCCAGTTGCTGGTTGTTGCAGCACTGGTGGTCGGTGTAGTCGCCTTCGTGGGCAACAACAAGACCATCACCCTGAACGTTGATGGCAAGGTGAGCTCCATCCAGACCTTCGGCGGCACTGTTGACCAAGTGGTCAAAGCAGCCAAGGTCGAGCTGAAGGACGCAGACCGTGTTTCCCCGGATCTTGCTACCCAGGTGGAAAACGGCTCGGTGGTCAACATCAACCTCGCCAAGGCCGTCTCCATCGAATTGGACGGCGCCCGCAAGACCGTCAACACCAACGCCCCGGACGTCGCCGGCCTGGTGAGTGAACTGGGAGTCGCGAGCTCCTCCGAAATCTCCCAGCCCAAGGACGCCTCCCTGGCCGTCACGGGCTCCTTCGTTTCCATCTCCACACCCAAGACCATCAGCTTGGTAGCTGACGGCAAGGACACCAGCACCACCACGACGGCGCCCGACGTCGCCACCGTCCTGAAGGACGCCGGAGTCACACTGGGCGCCAGCGACCGCGTCTCCCAGCCCGGAAACGCACCGGTCATCCAGGACATGGTGATCAAGGTCTCCCGCGTGGACACCAGCAAGACTGCCGAAGCCACGGAGGAAGTGCCGTTCGAAAGCGTCAGCACCGATAGTGCCGAGCTCTACAAGGGCGACGAGAAAGTAACCCAAAAGGGCGTCGCAGGTTCCGTTGTGAAGACCTTCAAACTGGTCTTGGTGGATGGTCGTGAAGCTTCCCGCACCCTTGTTTCCAGCAATGTCACCACCCAGCCCGTCACCGAAAAGATCGCGGTCGGCACGAAGGCCCGCCCCGTCGCTGCCAAGGCTGCCACTTCCAGTGGTCCCACCGGAGCCCCGAACGAAGCCATGTGGGACAGGATCGCCCAGTGTGAGTCCGGCGGAAACTGGTCCATCAACTCCGGCAACGGTTACTACGGCGGGCTGCAGTTCTCCAGCCCCACCTGGTTGGCCAACGGCGGCGGCGCCTACGCCCCCACGGCCAACCTTGCCACCAAAGCACAGCAGATCGATATCGCCAACCGCCTCTACGCCAGGAACGGCCTCAGCGACTGGGGCTGCGCGCACGCAGCGTAACCCCGCACAGGCGATACGATACCTAGGTGACTGAACCGAATTCCGAACCCGCCGCCGTCGTGCCTTTGATGGGCGCCACAGACATCCGACGGTTAGCCGAGGAAATCGGTGTCCGCCCCACCAAGACGTTGGGCCAGAACTTTGTCATTGACGGTAATACGATCCGCAGGATTGTCTCAGCCGCCAATATCGACGCCGGGGAAACCGTGCTTGAGGTGGGCCCGGGCCTGGGCTCCCTGACACTTGGCCTACTGGATGCGGCCAAGACCGTTGTGGCCGTTGAAATTGATCCCGTGCTCGCCAGGAAGCTCCCCGAAACTGTTCGTGCATGGCGGCCCGAGGCTGAAGAGAACTTCCACCTGGTCCTCTCGGACGCCATGAGGGTCACGGAACTGCCAGTGCAGCCGACAGCACTGGTGGCCAACCTCCCGTATAACGTGGCCGTCCCCGTGGTGCTCCACTTGCTCCAACACTTCCCGAGCCTGCAGCACGGCCTGGTCATGGTGCAGGACGAGGTCGCAGACCGCCTGGCAGCAACTCCCGGCAGCAAGATCTACGGCGTGCCCTCGGTCAAGGCTGCCTGGTACGGGCACATGCGCAAGGCCGGCGTGATCGGCATGAACGTGTTTTGGCCGGCTCCGAAGATCCACTCAGGACTCGTTGCCTTTACGCGCCATGACCCACCCGCCACGCACGCTACCCGGGAGCAGGTGTTTGCTGTCATTGACGCCGCCTTCGCCCAGCGTCGAAAGACCCTCCGTGCAGCGTTGGCTGGCTGGGCCGGCAGCGCGGCAGAGGCCGAACGGTGCCTCGTCGCCGCAGGCGTTGATCCCACAGCCCGGGGCGAGGTCCTGGACATCTCTGCCTACGTCCGGATTGCCGAAGCCCGCCACCCAGCGGACGCATGAGTCCGAACACCCGCAAACCCAGCGGCCTGCCATACGTAGGCGATCGCTTCCATGCCCGGACGGTACGGGTCAAAGCGCCCGGGAAGATCAACGTTTCCCTGAGCGTTGGTCCCTTGCGACCCGACGGCTACCACTCCGTGGCAAGCGTCTACCTGGCCGTTTCCTTGTACGAGGAAGTGGCAGCCACCAGCACCGAGGCTGAGGGAATTACCGTCAGCATCAGCCCTAACAGCACGCTGGACCTGGACGGCGTCGATATTCCCCTTGACGAAAGCAACCTGGCGTACAAGGCGGCAGCCATCATGGCTGAGCTATCCGAGAAACCAACCGGCGTCCACCTTGAAATCACCAAGCGCGTGCCGGTTGCCGGAGGTATGGGTGGGGGCTCCGCCGACGCCGCCGCTACCTTGCTTGCGTGCGATGCCCTGTGGAACAGCGGCCTTTCCCGCGAGGAACTCGCTCACCTGGCGGCCGAACTGGGCGCGGACGTTCCGTTCTCGCTGCTGGGCGGGACCGCCGTCGGACTCGGTGTTGGCGACAAATTGTCGCCCGCACTGGCGAAAGCACAAATGGACTGGGTGCTGGTATTTGCCGACTACGGGCTCTCCACCCCTGACGTGTTCCACACCCTCGACGGACTCCGGGACTCCGAAGGCGTGGAAATCCCGGAGCCCGTCGACGTTGACCCCACCATCCTCCAGGCCCTGCGCCACGGCGATCCCGAGGCCCTCAGCCGGGTGCTGATCAATGATCTCCAGCGGGCATCCATCGCGCTTGCCCCACAGTTGAGGGACACCATCGGCTTAGGTGAAGCCCGGGGCGCCCTGGCAGGTATGGTGTCCGGCTCCGGGCCCACCATCGCACTGCTCGCCAGGGACTCGGTGTCCGCCAGCGTCCTCGCTGAAGAGCTGAGCCATCGAGGCCACACTGCAGTTGCCGTCCACGGACCCGTGCCCGGCGCCCGGATCATCTCCGATACCCTCCTTTAGTAGCTCCCGCATTCCAGCAGTAGAAAGTAGTACCCATTGGCCCACCTGCTTGGCGGCGAAAACCTCACCGTTTCGTTCGCGACCCGCACTGTCCTCGACGGCGTCACCCTCGGTTTGGAGGATGGCGACCGCATCGGCATGGTCGGCCGCAATGGTGACGGAAAATCAACCCTCATGCGTTTGCTCGCCTTGCGCTCGACGCCCGACTCCGGCCGCGTCACCAAACGCGGGGACGTCAACGTCGGCTACCTTGACCAAGGCGACGTGCTCGACGGCGACCTGACAGTCGGCGCTGCGATCGTCGGCGACCGCGCGGACCACGAATGGGCGGCCAACCCCAAGATCCGCGAAGTCATGGGCGGCCTGGTTGCCGACGTCGATTGGCACGCCAACGTACATGCACTCTCCGGCGGGCAAAAGCGCCGTGTCGCGCTGGCCAAGCTCCTCATCGAAGACCACGACGTCATCATGCTGGACGAACCCACCAACCACCTCGACGTCGAGGGCGTGGCCTGGCTGGCAAAACACCTCAAGACGCGCTGGCGCGTCAACCAAGGGGCGTTCCTGGTGGTCACACACGATCGCTGGTTCCTTGACGAAGTCTGCAACTACACCTGGGAAGTCCACGACGCCATGGTGGACATGTTCGACGGCGGATACGCCGCCTACGTTTTGGCGCGCGCCGAGCGAGACCGGATGGCCGCCGTCGTCGAAGGTAAACGCCAGCAGCTCGTTAAAAAGGAACTGGCGTGGCTTAGGCGCGGCGCCCCCGCCCGGACTGCCAAGCCCAAGTTCCGCATCGAAGCCGCCAACGACCTCATTGCAGACGTGCCCGATCCCCGGGATTCCGTCGCCCTCAGCAAGATGGCCACCGCTCGCCTGGGCAAAGACGTGCTGGACCTTGAGAACGTGACCCTTGATTTTGTCGACGGAGCGGACGGGCAGAAACTCTTCGACAACATCACCCTGCGGCTCGCACCTGGCGAACGGCTTGGTTTGGTGGGCGTGAACGGGGCTGGCAAGTCCACCCTCCTCAAGCTCCTCAACGGCGAAATCCAGCCCACGTCAGGGAAAGTCAAACGCGGTAAGACCGTGGTCACCGCCGTGCTCACCCAGGACGTGAAAGAGCTCGACGACGTCTCGGACCTTCGGGTCATTGAGGTCATCGAGCGGGAAAAGCGGTCCTTCAGCGTAGGCGGTAAGGAATTCACCGCCGGCCAGCTCGTGGAGCAGCTCGGGTTCACCAAGGAAAAGCAGTGGACACCCGTCAGCGACCTCTCCGGTGGTGAGCGTCGGCGGCTCCAGCTCCTGCGCCTGCTGGTGGGGGAGCCCAACGTGCTCATGCTCGACGAACCCACCAACGACCTCGATACTGACACCCTGGCCGCCGTCGAAGATGTCCTGGACGGTTGGCCCGGCACGCTGGTTGTGGTGAGCCACGACCGGTATCTGCTTGAACGCGTCACGGACAACCAGATGGCACTCCTTGGCGATGGCAAACTCCGTGGCTTGCCCGGCGGCGTGGACCAATACCTCGAACTTCGTGAAGCGGCGCTGGCTTCCGGCGCTGTTGGCGGGGGATCCGGTGCCCCGACGGCGGCGAGTGGTGGCTCTACTCCCGTTGCATCAGGCGCCAGCGAAGCCGAAAAGCGTGAAGCCCGCAAGGACCTCAACAGGATCGACCGCCAGCTTGGCAAGATAGCGCAGCAGGAGGAAAAGCTGCACACCCAAATGGCCGCGAAGTCCGAATCCGGGGACTTCGACGCATTGGGCGAGCTCAACGCCAAGCTGCAGGAACTCCTGGAGGAGAAAGAAGGCCTGGAGCTCGAGTGGCTGGAGGCCGCCGAAATCCTCGGCGAGTAGTTTCGTAGAGGCGGGGCGGCGCGCATCCTCCGCGTGCTGCTCCTTCGTCGCTTTGACGCACGCTTCCGGATACCCGCCGCCCCGCCTCTGACGTTCTCTCACATCCCACATGTTTTTGAGGAACGTTCTCTCACATCCGACGGGTTTTTGACCGGCGTTCTCTCACGTCCTGCGGGTTTTTGGCGAACGTTCTCTCACATCCGACGGGTTTTTGGCGAACGTTCTCTCACATCCGACGGGTTTTTGCCGTTGCTCGGGGGAGTATCCGTTTAGCGGTGGATCCTGGGTTGGCGTTGATCTTTCCTTCGATGTTGAAGAGGAACGGGCCGAGCGGTCACCCGGAATGTGAAAGCGCGTTCTGGCTGGCACCCGGAAGCCTGCATTTCAGCGCGTCAGCAGAAGTTTCGATCAGGGGCCGATTTGGGGGACCGGATGTTCTCTCACATCCTGCCAATTTTTGGCGGATGCTCTTTCATTTCCCGCTCAGCGTGCTGCCTCTGCCAAGACCGGCGGAGCCGCAATTCCGACGTGCATCCACAGGCCCGCGACGAGTGTCCGACCGCAACGGCCCCGGTCGCGATGTGAGAGAGGGATGGGGGGAAGCGGGTGGGGATGTGAGAGAGGGATGGGGGAAACGGGTGGGGATGTGAGAGAACATCCGGGAAAAGGCGGTTGGGATGTGAGAGAGGGATGGGGGAACGGGTGGGGATGTGAGAGAACATCCGGGAAAAGGCGTCAGGATGTGAGAGAGGGTTGCGGGTCAGCCGTCGGAGCGGAGCTCGGGTTCCTTCTGCAGCCCGGTCAGTCCGTTCCAGGCCAGATTCACCAGGTGAGCGGCTACCGCGCGTTTGTCCGGCTCACGACTATCCAGCCACCATTGGCCGGTCATCGCCACCATTCCGACGAGCATCTGCGCGTACATAGCGCCATCTGCAGCGCTGAATCCGCGGCGGGCGAATTCATCCGAGAGGAGGTGTTCCACACGCGCGGTGACATGGGAGAGCAGCGTGGAGAAGGCGCCCTCGGGCTGGGAGGGCGGTGCATCGCGCATGAGGATCCGGAAGCCGTCGGTGCGCTCTTCGATGTAACCAAGGAGTGCCAGTGCAGCGCGCTCCACCAGGACGCGGGGTTTGGCCTCGGTGCTCAGTGCCTCGGTGATGGAGTCCAGGAGTATCCGGAATTCGGTTTCGACAACTTGCCGGTAGAGGCCTTCCTTGGACCCAAAATGCTCGTAGATCACCGGCTTGGAGACGCCCGCGCTGGCGGCAATTTCTTCAATCGTGGTGCCGTCCAGGCCCTTGGCTGCGAAGAGCGCCCGGCCAATGCCGATGAGCTGGGAGCGCCGCTGTTGTCCCGTCATCCTCAACCGTATGGGGCGGTCTCCCAGGGGCTCGAGGGCGGCTGGGGGATGGGGAAGTTCAGTGCGCTTGCTCACGTGTCCATCATGCCCTAACCCGCTGCGCGGCTGATCGGGAAGGGCCGTAACAGGGCATCCGGAGACCCGTCAGACCGGGTCAAGTCGCGAACCATGCAAAGGTCATGGCAAACTAGATTCTTGTGTGTGCATCCCGGTGATCCGGGAAACCGTCAGGCCCTGCCGCCTGGGGGTGCAAGCATGCACGGTCCGCTCTGGTGTAATGGCAGCACCCCGGCCTTTGGAGCCGTGGAGTATAGGTTCGAATCCTATGGGCGGAACGGTCGGAAAATGCGCTCCACTCTGTACCTGGAACAGCTCGAACGGTGCCTGGGTCCATAGTTGGAATGGCAGCATTCCGAAGCCGGGTTACCCGGGACAAAACCGAGCAAGGAGAGCCAGTACGTGAGCCCCGAAACCACCGGTCCCGCAGCAGTCATCGTCTTGGCTGCAGGTGCCGGGACGCGAATGAAGTCGCGGACTCCCAAGATTCTCCACGAAATCGGCGGCCTCTCCATGGTGGGCCACGCCCTCCTCGCCGCCCGTTCCATCAACCCCCTGAAACTCGCCCTTGTTGTCCGGCACGAGCGCGATCGCGTGGCAGAACACGTCTCCGCGCTGGATCCGGAAGCCGTGATCGTTGACCAGGACGAGATCCCCGGCACCGGACGCGCTGTGGAGGTTGCCCTCAAGGCCCTCGACGCCGAAGCCGAGCTCACCGGTACTGTGGTTGTCACCTACGGAGATGTGCCCCTGCTGACGGGCGAATTGCTGGGCGAACTCGTGGCAACGCATGAAGCCCAGAGCAACGCCGTAACGGTGCTCACTGCGGTATTGGACGACGCCTCGGGCTATGGCCGCATCCTGCGTGCCGAAGACGGCACGGTCACCGGCATCCGCGAGCACAAGGATGCAAGCGAAGCCGAGCACACCATTCTTGAGGTCAACTCCGGCATTTACGCCTTCGACGCCGCTGTGCTGCGGAACGCGCTGACCCAGGTCACCACTGACAACGCGCAGGGCGAGATGTACCTCACCGATGTCCTCGGGCTGGCGCGCGACGCCGGTGGCCGGGTTGCCGCCGTCGTCACCCAGGACCGCTGGCAGGTTGAGGGCGCCAACGACCGCATCCAGCTTTCCGCGCTCGGCGCCGAGCTAAATCGCCGCATCGTCGAGTCCTGGATGCGGGCGGGTGTGACTGTGGTGGATCCGTCCACCACCTGGATCGACTCCACGGTGAGGCTCGATGAAGATGTCCGCTTGCTGCCCAATACGCAACTGCACGGTTCCACTACTGTGGCGAGGGACGCCGTCGTGGGTCCCGATACAACGCTGACCGACGTCAACATTGGCGAAGGCGCCAAGGTGATCCGCACTCACGGCTCGGGTTCCACCATTGGAGCCGGGGCAAGCGTTGGACCGTTCACCTACCTCCGTCCCGGCACGGTACTGGGAGAGACCGGCAAGATCGGCGCCTTCTACGAAACCAAGAACGTGACCATCGGCCGCGGTTCCAAGCTGTCCCACCTCGGGTACGCAGGTGACGCTGAAATCGGCGAGGACACCAACATCGGCTGCGGCAACATCACGGCTAATTACGACGGCGAGAAGAAGCACCGCACGGTGATCGGCTCGGGCGTGCGGACTGGTTCAAACACCGTCTTTGTAGCTCCCGTGACTGTGGGTGATGGCGCTTACAGCGGCGCCGGTGCCGTGATCCGCAAGGACGTCCCGCCTGGAGCACTTGCCGTTAGCTTGGCCCCGCAGCGGAACGCCGAAGGCTGGGTACTGGCCAACCGTCCGGGCACCACCTCAGCGAAGCTGGCCCAGGCCGCGCAGGAGTCCTTGCTGACCCCCGCCTCCACATCCTCACAATCTCCAGCAACCACAGAAGAGGGCAAATAGGCATGAGCGAAATTACCGCACACGGCGAGAAGAAATTGATTCTCGCTGCCGGAAGGGCACATCCGGAGCTGGCGCAGGAAATCGCGAAGGAGCTGGAGACCGAGCTCCTGCCCATCGACGCCTATGACTTCGCCAATGGGGAAATCTACGTCCGTTCCGCTGAGAGTGTCCGCGGCACCGATGCGTTCGTCATCCAGGCGCACCCGGCCCCGCTGAACAACTGGCTCATGGAGCAGTTGATCATGATCGACTCCCTCAAGCGTGCTTCTGCCAAGAGGATCACGGTTGTTTCACCGTTCTACCCGTACTCCCGCCAGGACAAGAAGGGCCGCGGCCGCGAGCCCATTTCCGCCCGCCTGGTAGCGGACCTTTACAAGACCGCCGGTGCGGACCGCATCATGTCCGTGGACCTGCACACCTCCCAGATCCAAGGCTTCTTCGATGGCCCCGTTGACCACCTGATGGCGATCCCGCTGCTGGCCGACTACATCCGCACCAAGGTGGAGGCGGACAACATCACGGTTGTTTCGCCTGACACCGGCCGCGTCCGTGTCGCCGAGCAGTGGGCGGAACGCCTGGGCGGTGCCCCGCTGGCGTTCGTTCACAAGAGCCGCGACCTCACCGTGCCCAACCAGGCCGTCTCGAAGACCGTTGTTGGCCAGGTTGAAGGCCGCACCTGCGTGCTTATTGACGACATGATCGACACTGGTGGAACCATCTCAGGCGCCGTCCAGGTCCTGAAGAACGCCGGTGCCAAGGACGTCATCATCGCTTGCACGCACGCCGTTTTCTCGGACCCGGCAGCACAGCGCCTCGCTGATTCCGGCGCACGCGAAGTGGTTGTCACCAACACCCTGCCCATCCCGGCAGAGAAGCGTTTCCCGCAGCTCACGGTGCTGTCCATCGCACCGTTGATCGCACGCGCCATTCGTGAAGTGTTCGACGACGGTTCGGTCACCAGCCTGTTCGACGGCAAAGCCTGACTCCGGACTACTGACATGACGGGTCATCCGCCGCCTCCGGGCGTGTGGATGGCCCGTTTTCAGTAATGAAGCTATCCGCTGGTAAACTCTTGGGGATACCTTGGCGAGGGAGAGCACATCCGGTGCGCGTTTTGAACCGGAATTGCGGGTCTCCGTTATCGACTGGGTCTGCATCTCCTTCGACACAGGCGGGCTTGCTGCTGGACAGCAACGGTCGCCGGGCGTAGAAGGTCCACAGACCTCCGCCCTTGCTGATCGACTTGTCCGGGAGTTTCCCGGACGCCACAGTAATCAAGGAGTACACATGTCTGAGCAGAAGCTCACCGCAGAACTGCGCACCGAATTCGGTAAGGGTTTTGCCCGCCGTGCACGCATGGCCGGCCAGATCCCGGCTGTCATCTACGGCCACGGCGCAGAGCCGATCCACATCAACCTGCCCGGCCGCGCCACCACGCTGGCCGTCCGCGTTTCCAACGCCCTGCTGGCAATCGACGTCGACGGCGAGCAGCACCTGACGCTCGTCAAGGACATCCAGCGTGACCCGGTTAAGCAGATCATCGAGCACGTTGACCTCCAGACCGTCCAGGCTGGCGAGAAGGTTACCGTCGACATCGCCATCCACGTTTCCGGTGAAGTTGTTCCGGGTGCTGTTGCCAGCCTCGAAGCCACCACGGTTTCCCTTGAGGCCGAGGCAACCCACGTGCCCACCGCCGTCGAGGTTGACATCGAAGGCCGCAAGGCTGGCGAGAACATCCACGCATCGGACCTCGTCCTGCCGAAGGGTTCCACCCTGCTCACCGAAGGCGACACCCTGGTGGTCCGTATCTCCGAGACCGCTTCTGAAGCTGAAGAAGAAACCACCGCAGCAGCGGCTGAGTAGTCTTTGACTGCATAAGGCAAACGCCTTTTGAGTGGCCGGGTCCCCTTGGGTCCCGGCCACTTTCTTCTTCCAATTTCGCCCAGCAGATTCGCTGACCGGATTTCCTGACCAGATTCCCTAGGATGAGACCATGACTGACACCTGGCTGATAGTTGGCCTTGGCAACCCCGGCAGCGAGTACAGCAACAACCGGCACAACGTGGGCCAGATGGTGCTTGACGAGCTGGCGTCCCGGATGGGCGGCAAGTTCAAGACCCACAAGGCCAGGGCGCAGGTAGTGGAGGGTCGGCTGGGGATTGGCGGGCCCCGCGTAGTGCTGGCCAAGCCGATGACCTACATGAACGTTTCCGGTGGTCCTGTGGCGGGCTTGAGCAAATTCTTCGACATCGCACCGGATCACGTGATTGCCGTCCACGATGAGATCGACATCCCCTTCAACACCGTCAAGCTCAAGATTGGTGGCGGCGAGGGTGGTCATAACGGCCTCCGCGATATCTCCAAGGCGCTGGCAACAAAGGACTATCTGCGCGTGCGGGTAGGGGTGGGCCGGCCTCCCGGACGCATGGATACCGCGGACTTTGTCCTCCGGGATTTTGCAACCGCAGAGAAGAAGGAATTGCCGTTTCTGCTGGACGAGGCGGCCGACGCGGTGGAACTGCTCATGAATGAAGGGCTGTTGGCGGCACAGCAGAAGCATCATGCCGCAAGAGCTTGAGCAAATCTTGAGGAAAGCCTGAGGAAAGCCTGATGATTCGAGGCGCCCTTAGCCCTACCAAACTGTCGGCGCCCGGAGGTAGTGTGCATGGTACGCAGGTAAGCGGTGGGGGACTGTCGCGGATGTTGTAGCGAAGGATGCGAATGTCGGCGGAGTTGCTAAACAGAGGCGGTGGAGGCGCAGCGAGGGCTGCGGCTCCGGACCTTGTGGGCGGTTCATCCGATCGGCAAACATGGTCGCTGTTGGCCAGGAGCCAGGATCTGTCCCGGGCCACCAAGCACCTTGAGTCCCCGGAATCGTACGGCGTGGTGCTCACGGGCGAACGGGGAATCGGCAAGTCGGGCTTGGCCCGGGCAGTCGTTTCCTCGCTGGGCCCCAAAATCCACAGCCTGCAATTGCGCAACACGGTGGCCAATGGCCAGACTCCCTATGGGTGCCTCGGATTCCTCCTGGCGAGGCTGCCGTCCGAGGCCGTCAGTTCGCCCACGGGTATTCTCCACGCGATTACCTCCCTGATCCGTGCAGAAGCTGCGGGCCGCCAGACTGTCTTCATCGTGGACAATGCTGGCGGTATGGACCCCATGAGTACGGGCGTGCTGCTGAACCTGATGGCCACTGGAACGGCCAAGGTGATAGCCACCGTTCAACGCTCCAGCGATCTCCCCGCCGATTTTCATCGGCTGGTACTTGAGGAGCAACTGGGCGAAGTCCATCTGAACACGCTGAGCGAAGAGCAGACGAAGCAGGTTCTCGGTTCGGTGCTGGGCCACTACGTCTCCTCGACGCTGGTTGGTTCACTGCACTCCGCCGTCGGTGGGAATCCGATGCTCCTGCACGCGCTCCTGGACGAGCAACGCCATTCCGGCAACCTCGTCCTGAACGATTCCGTGTGGACGCTCAGGGACCGGATCAAGCTTGAAGGCGCCACGGTTGTGGAGGACTTTGTCCGTTCCAGGCTGGCGCGCGAACCGCAGGCCAACCGGACCGTCGTCGAGGTCCTGGCCTGCGCGCAGCGCGCGACACTGGTGGATCTGGCTGCGATCTTTGGCACGGAAGTGCTTGTGGAGATGGAGGAATCCGGGCTGATCAACGTTGACCGGAACGGCGAGCACTGGGTTTCCCTTCGCGATGCCTACGTGGGTGAGGTTGTTCGGGGCTGGCTGAGTACCCGGCGCCGTCGCGAGCTGAGGCTGATGCTTCTTGGACCCAAGGAGCCGGAGCTGGGCGGGTTGGCTCCACAGGATTTGCTGAGCTACGCCGCGTGGATGCATGCCTGTGAGGACGAACCGTCTCCGTCGCCAGCGCATGCCCTGGCAGCAGGACGGGCTGCCTTGGATGATTACGATCCCAACTTTGCCATCCAATGCACACTCTCCCTGGATCCGAAGGACCCCGAATGGGTGCCGGGGCAGCGCCTGAAGTCCGCTGCCTACCTCATGTTGGATCTGCCCCTGCACGCGGCCCAGGCTTTGGATGAGGTGTCAGAGGCGCACATTGCAGCTTTGGACCCAATGGAGTTTGCAGAAGTAACAGCGGCCAAATGCCAGGCCATGACATGGATTGACGGCCGCTCGGCAATGGTGCCCGGAGTGCTCGCGGCGGCAAGTGAAACCTTGGAGTCCATGGTTTCAAATCCGGAGAAATACGCTCCGGAGATGATCACGCGGGCCCGGAACAGGCTCCTTCTTTGCAACTACGAATACCAGACGTATATGGGCGAGTACGCAGCTGTGGCCGAGGACCTGGAAGAGGAACTGGCCAAGGACCCTGCAGGGGACCGGGAACACTGGCTCAAGTCCGCTTTCTGCCTCATTGAAGCCCGCTGCGTGATGGGCCGCGAACTGGAAGCGCAGCAGCTGGCACGCACTGTGTCCCGGCAGCTGGGGAACAATGACAGACCGGCGCAGTTGGAGGAGTCTTTCGCACGGCATGCCTTCGGAGTGCTGCTGCTGTCCGGTCAATGGCGGAAATGCATCGAGCTCATGCGGCGGACGCCCTCCACACCTTCGCGCCTGCAGTACCGGGGTGCAATCACCGAACTGGGCGTGGGCCTTGCCTACGCTTACGCCGGGAAGCCCTCTTGCGCGATCGAACCGTTGCGTTCCGCCGCCGCCCAGCTGGAGCTCCGCCCGGCCATGAACATGGTCAAAGTTGCCTACGCAGCTACCGCCTTTGCCTATGCCCAGCTGGGGAATTCACTCGAAGCCGGACGGTACCTTGACCTGTACCGCACCTGCCGGGGTGTTGGAACATATTTCTCCGAGTCCGTTGCCGAGTTCTGCGCTGAAATGGCAGGGCGATGGATGGGGGACCCGGACGTCAAACAGCGACTGCTGGCCAGGGTCCATCAGGACATCGCCAAGCAGCGCTTCACAACAGCCGGCATCTGCCTTTTCGGCGCCACGGTGGAGGGCACGGACGCCGAGTACAAACTGCTGGAAGAAATTTCCAATAACCGTCAAGGCCCTTTGGCGGAGATCGCCCGCGACCTTGCCCGCGGATCCCTGAAGCGGAGTTCCCGTTCGCTCCTGGCTGCCGCCGATGCCGCAGCTGCACTGGATTTGTTGGTGGTGGAGGCCAGGTGCGTGGCCATGGCCTTGGACTTTGCCCGCAATGCCGGTGAAACCACGGCTGCCCGGACCGCGCAGCTTAGGCTTGAGCGTCTGGAACAATCGGTCTCGGCGTTGCCGATCCAACCACGAAGCGACGCACCGGTGTTGACCGAGCGTGAACGGCAAATTGCCAAACTGGCCGGAAAGGGTGTCAGCAATCGTGAAATCGCTATGGATATTGGGGTGTCTGTGCGGACCGTTGAGGGACACCTGTACCAAGTGTTTACCAAGCTCGGCGTCTCATCGCGAGGCGAGCTCAATGGTCTCCTGTGAGTTGAGGAGCGTATTTTCCGTCAACCGGGTGCGTGCCCATGCAGGCTGAGCACCTTGTTGGCCGGGACGCGGAGTTGGACCTCGCGACTGAAATATTGAGGCAGGAGGGGGCGGGCGCCGTCCTGCTCCTTGCCGATCCCGGCATCGGCAAAACGGCCATGGCCGCAGAGATTGCCGCCCGCTTGGCCGGCGAAATGGTGGTGATGCGGATCCACGGAAGTACCGCGCTGTCCGCTGTTCCTTTCGGTGTCCTGGCGCCCTATCTCCTGGACCTGCCTGTGGAACAGGCCACCTCGCCGGTGGCGATCCTCCGCGAGTTTTGGTCCCAGTTCGAGAAAAGGCGCGGAAGCGAAGGTGCAAGACTCCTTCTGGTTGTAGACGACGCCCATGACCTCGATGAGGCCAGCACACAGATTCTGGCCGAGTTGGTGACGGCTGGCTGGGCGAGGCTCGTAGCAACCAGCAGGCCACGGCCAGGACTTCCTCCTGCCCTGCTCCAGCTCTGGTACGACGGCCTGGCAGAGCGCTTCGAACTCCATCCCCTGGAAAAGGAAGAAGTGGCCGAGCTCGCCGGGAAAACCTTGGGCGGGTCGGTCATGGCAAGCACCACAGATGTTTTGCACTCTGTTTCCGAGGGCAACCCCCTGCTCCTCCGTTGCCTCCTGGAAGACTCAAAAGCTGACGGAAACCTGGTGCGTCGAAATGGCGTCTGGTTCCTCACAAGGGCCCTCTCCGGCACCGGCGAAGGCCTCTCTGAAGTGGTTCGGAACAAAGTCCTGCGAACCAGCGAGGCCGAACGGGAGGCGATGTACATCATCGCTTTGTCCGAACCCGTCCCCGCCGCTGTACTCGACGCGCTTGTGGGCAGGGATACGCTGCGCTCGCTGATGGACAACAGGCTCGTGGTTTCCAGTAATGGCGCCGGTAGTCCGCTGAAAATGTGGCACCCGATGTATGGTGAGGCGCTTCGCCACATCGTTTCGCCCGCCCGTAGCCTCCAGATCCGCCAGCGTATGGTGCAGCACCTGCCCGCGGAGCCATCCACGGCGGAGGGTCTGCTCCGAATGGTGAGTTGGGCGCTGGACTGTGGTGCCGACGTCGACGACGAACAGTTGCTGCGGGCGGCGTTCCTCGCCGCAAAACTCCTGCAGAATCCACTCGCGCTGGAGGCCGCTGCCAAGGTTCGCTCCGAAGCGCTGCGCCCCCGTGCCCGTGCCGTGATGGCAATGGTCAAATACAACGACGGCGACTACCGCAGTGCCGTGCAGCTGCTCGGGGAAGATGCCGGGTTCCTGGACGCCGATCCGTCCGGGCCCCTGGGTGCCGGACTGTTGTGGGGGGCGGCAAGGTCCGCAATGGGGGACAGCTCGGGTGACATCCTGGCGGACGCCCACTCTGCCGCCGACGCACTGGTGGCGGGCCGCAACGCGCAGGACCCTGTGGTCCAGCAGATCCGACGGCATGCGGCAGCTTTGGAAGTGGCGGCGCTGGCCCATGACGGCCGCTATGGAGAGCTTCGTGAGGGACTTGCCACGTTCCAGGCCGGCCTTGCCGTGGACGAGCCGGATTTCGTCATGAACCAGCTTTTCCTGTTGGCGATGCAGTGTGAGCTCCTGATGGTGGAGGGCCAGGCGGTGCAGGCATTGGAGATGGGCCGGGAAGCGCTGGTGTTGCTGGATGAACACCATGACGACCTCCTGTACTTCACAGACTTCATCCTGGTCCGCTATGCCTTGGCCGCTCTGGAGTCGGGGGACTGGGCGGCAGCCGAGACCGCCTTGAACCGCTACGCTGCCAGCTCCGCCATGGGGCTTATAACGTTCGGCGGCGATATCCAGGCGCTCAAGGGACTGTCCTTGCTCCGGCAGGGACGTTTGGAACAGGCCACCGCTGTGCTGACTCCCGCGGTGGAGGCCCTCCGTGTGAAGGACCCGCAGAGGTTGCGCCGTCTGGGCAACGCGCTGGCGTTTTATGCTGCCGCCAGGTCAGGAAACAACGAACAGGCCCAACGCCTGTCCGTGGATACAGTGGTGGTCCCGGCTGCCGGTGGCGCCTATGTTGAAGCCCTGGCTGAGATCTTCACCCTGGCCGCCAAGGAGCATCTGAAGAAAGGAACAGGGCTGGAGAAACTGCGGAACCTCCCTGATTCCACGCATCTGCATCAACTCCCGGGCGTCCTGCTCCAGAACCTGGTCCTCAGGGCTGAGCTGGGAGACGTGCAGGTCATGGAAGCCATCCAGGAAACTGCCTCGTCAATGGCTGGGGCATGGGCAGGTGGCTGGCACATGCTGGCGACCGCCCAAGTAGACGGCGCCGGCGATGCGTTCGTCAACGCCGGTAACCTGCTGGCCGCCGGAGGCATGCCAGGGCCAGCGGCGACTGCTTTCGATAAAGCCGCTATTGCCTTTGACGCGGAGGGCAAACGGCCGGAGGCGCGGCAGGCGGCCGTGTTGCGCGACGTCAGCGAGGCCAGCCTGGGCGACGCACAGCTCCACGACCCCCACACCGAGGTAGACCGTTCCGTACCCCTGACCCGGCGGGAACAGGATATTGTGGCGCTGGCCGTTTCCGGACTCACTGACCGGCAGATCGCAGAGAAACTCATGGTCTCCGTCCGCACCGTGGAGGGCCACCTGTACCGCAGTTATGCCAAGCTGGGCATCCGCCGGCGCGAGGACCTTGGGGCTGCTGTCCGCAATTGACGCGCGGCCATTTGAGTAGCCCCGGATGCCCGCAAACACCACGTGGGTGCGGTATTACACCAATTTCCACCAATCAATGGAGTAACCCGCGCCCTGTCCCTGCCCGGACCAAGTAGTGCCCCTCCAAAGGACTGAGTACAACAGAGTATCGGGGCCGGGAAACCGCCCTACTAATCGAGTACCGATTACTGGTGTTCTGGTTTCCGGCACGCGGTTAACTGATCTTGGAAGGAAGGAAAGCCCCAAGCATCCCCCGAATTCCACATCGAAATACCGCATCGGTGGTCTCTTTGAGCCGATGCTCCGGCCGCCGAGAGGCGGTCCGGCCCTGGACGAAGCCGGCGGCGACAGAGTCTTCTGAGACCGAGACTCTCCCCCCAGCCGTCGCCGGCTTCTAGGCCAGGGATCCCGCAAAATCGCGGAAGCCTAAATTCTCCCGGACCAAGGGACTGCTGCTATTGGAGTGTGCATGTTGCCGGACCCCTGGCTGGACGAAGACAGTGTCACAGTCGGGCTGAGGCCGTCAACATTCCCGGACCGGAAGCAGATCCTGGATCTGATCCTCGCGGCAGTACCCTCTCCTTCCACCAACGGCATAGTTGTGATCGGCGACAGGGGATCTGGAAAGAGCCATTTGTTGCTCTCCATCAAAGCAGGACTACCGGACTCCATGGACGTCCGCACTTTCGCCGGCAAACCGGAACTCCAGACAACCGTCTATGGTGCGTTGAGCGCCGCAGTAGAGTCCTCAGGCGAACAAACGGCCCTCCCGGGACTTCATGTCCTGCGGGCGCTCACCCAAAGCCTCGGTCCAGCAGAATACCTGTACACACCACCGGTTGCACGGCGTCGAAGCAAGCGCCACCCCGAACCTCAACGGCCTCCACTGGTCCTCCTCGTGGACGACATCCACTTCGTCGACCCTGCGTCCCTGGCGGTTTTGCTGCAGCTGATGCCGGGATTCGGAGCCACCTTGGTAGCTACGGCCGACAGCCGCCGCCCGCTTCCGCCGGATCTGTACCAGTTGTGGGAAGACGGCTTCCTGGAGCAGTACTTCCTGGCTCCCTTTACGTTCAGTGAGGCACAGGCTCTGTGCGAGGACGTACTGGGCGGAAAGGTTCAAAGACGCGCCAGCAGTCTTCTGGCGGCGATGTGCGGGTTCAACGTGGGACTCCTTTGCCTCGCGATCCAGGATGCCCGCAACGCCCACCTCCTGGTGCAGCGCGACGGTTACTGGACCATCGACGTACGGGCACATTGCCAATGGCCCGGGGTGGTTGAGCATGTCCGGGCCGAGATCTCCCACCATGCTGCTGAAGAACTGAAGGCGTTGGAGGTTATTGCGCTCGCCGAGCCTCTGGCCCTGGATGTTGTTGAGCACAGCTTCGGCCAGAAGGCCGTGGAACACCTTCTTGACGCACACCACATCAGGGTGGTGCCCGGAAGGCCGCCGCTTGTCCGTACGAGTTCATGGCTGAGGGGCGAGGGCATCCGGCTGTCGGTTCCCCGCTCGCGCAGCACGGCGCTCCGGCTTGGCATCGAGGAGCCGGGACTCACGGCGGATTCCGCACCCGCCATGCTGCGGTGGATGACGTGGACCCTCGATTGCGGGCTGAGCCTCTCCGACGAACTCATCCTGGCCGCAGCGCCCGCCGCTGACAAACCGTCCACCGCTGAGCTGGCCATCAGGGCTTCCGTGGGCATCAACGGTCCAGGGCACCGGGATGAAGCCAGGATGCTGCGTGCCAGGGCACTCATTGCCGAGGGCCAGATCAAGGAAGCAGCACCGGAGTTGCGCGAGTTGGTGGGCACAGGATCGCAGGCGGAGGTGCAGGCCGAGGCTGCACGTCGGTTGATGGCATTGAGCCTCCTGGGGGCTGCCTCACCCATGCCGCCAAGGCCCGACGGCGGGGCGCAGGGGCCGGAGGAACCGTCGGATCCAGCCGCACGGGTTATGTGGAATGTCCACAAGGCCGAACAACTCCTGCTTTCCGGAGACGCTCCCGAAGCGCTGGAAAGGTCTTCCGCGGCCATGGCCGCCATGGGCTCCGACCCCGCGCTGGAGATGTTCCGGCCAGGTGTCCTGCTCCGCCACGTGGTCTGCCTGCGGCATAACCTGTCATGGAGCCAGGTGGACGCCCTCCTGGATTGCCCCTGGGCCTACGCGGTGCCAGCGCACCTGGCCTGGTGCCTGGACGTAGCGCGGGGATATGCGCAGCTCAGCCAGGGTCTTCCCCGTGCCGCCTTGCGTACGCTGGAACCCGTTGTGGCTGAACTGCACGACGCCGGCCTGCCGCCGGTTCTGCAGCTGGCATCGGCGATGCTGGCGTACTCCGCGGCGATGTGCGGTGATTCGGAGCAGGCCATAGCAAGGGTGCAGCAGAGCTTGGTGGCGGCGAAGGACGCAGCCGGCGAAATCCCTGCCGGCCTGTCTGACATAGGCTTGTTGCCCCAGCTAAGCGCCCTGTTCGTGGCGGCAGCCCAGGACAAGGTTTCGCTCAAGCCCGGCCACTTGTTTGCGGTAGCCGAGGCATTCCACGACCAGCACGGTCCTTTGATGGAAGCCGAGTCGTTGACCCTCATGATGCTCAACGCAAGCAGGTCCGCCGTCGAGGACCTTGTTGTGCAGCGCCGCCTTAGTGAGCTTGCCGACTCGTTGCGGGGCGCTGGCGCTGCGGCGACGGGAACTTTCGCATCGGCTTTGCTGGGTAATGACCCTAAATTGCTTGAATCTGCTGGCAAGAGCCTTTCCGGGGACCGGCAATTCGCACAGGCGGCCCTCTGTTATGCCCGGGCGGCCAGTGGCTATGAAGCAAGGACCCGCAGCGCGGCGAGCCGCCGCGCCTGGACCCTGATGGAGCGGCTGCACGGGGCTTTCGACAGCGATGTTGCTCCGCCGCTGGGATGGCTGCCCGGTACTGCGGGTCACTGACGTACTGCAGGACACTGACGTGCTGTACGGCACATCTCCGGAGGCGTCGCGCCGTGGGATAATTGAGTGTCCCTGAAGGATTTCCAAGGAGCGCCCCTTGACAGTCGTATCAACTCCCGCCTCACTGCAGCAGTCCGTGGTTCCTGCCATGGACAATGCGGAGGTGTTGCGGATCCGGAACGACTTCCCCGTCCTGGATCAACTGGTCAACGGCAAGCCGTTGATCTATCTCGATTCCGGGGCCACGTCGCAGAACCCCTTGAGCGTGATCGAGGCCGAGCAGGAGTTCTACGAGCAACGCAATGCCGCGGTACACCGTGGCGCACACCAACTTGCGGTGAGCGCGACTGAGGTCTTTGAGGACGCCCGCCAAACTGTCGCGGACTTCATTGGTGCCCAGTACGAGGAAACCGTGTGGACCTCCAACGCCACGGAGGGCCTGAACCTCATCAGCTATGCGTTGTCCAACGCCGCTTTGTGGGCTGCGCAGGGCCGTGGCAGTTCGGCGTTGAAGGAGCTGGCCATCGGCCCCGGGGACGAAATCGTGGTCACGGAGATGGAGCACCACGCTAACCTGATCCCCTGGCAGGAGCTCGCGTTCCGGACCGGAGCCACGCTCAAGTACATTCCCATCACCGATGATGGCAGCCTTCGCCTGGATGCCGCGGAAGAGATCGTGGGGGAGCGGACCCGCTTGCTGGGTTTCACTCATGCCTCCAACGTCCTGGGCACCATCAACCCGGTTGCCGAACTCGTGGCTCTCGCCCGACGCGTGGGTGCGTTGGTGGTTCTGGATGCTTGCCAGTCAGTTCCTCACATGCCCATTGACGTCAAGGACCTGGACGTTGACTTCGCGGTGTTCTCGGGCCATAAGATGCTGGCTCCCACGGGTGTGGGCGTCCTGTATGGCAAGCAGGAACTCCTGGACGTCCTCCCGCCGTTCCTCACAGGTGGCTCCATGATCACTACGGTCACTATGGAGCGCGCCGAGTACTTGCCTGCTCCGCAGCGCTTCGAAGCCGGAACCCAGCGCATCTCCCAAGCGGTTGCCCTTGCCACTGCCATCAACTACTTGTCCGAAACCGGGATCGACCGTATCCATGCCTGGGAAGCCACGTTGGGTCAGCGCCTGGTCAAGGGACTTGAGGGCATCGACGGCATCCGTGTAGTGGGTCCTGCCTCTGGGGCCGAACGCATCGGGCTGGCAGCTTTCGACGTCGCCGGTGTCCATGCCCACGACGTCGGCCAGTTCCTTGACGATCGCGGCATCGCCGTCCGCGTCGGCCACCATTGCGCCCAGCCGCTGCACCGCCGCTTGGGTCTGACTGCTACTACCCGGGCAAGCACGTATCTTTACAACACCACAGACGACGTCGATGCCTTCCTTGACGCCGTGTCTGGCGTTCGGGCCTATTTCCAGGCCTGACCCACGCGGCCACATTGCAGCCGCTCCCCACAAACTTCCACGAACGGGTAACCAGCACCATGAGTCTTGACCAGCTGTACCAGCAGATCATCCTGGACCACTCCAAGCAGCGGCACGGCAGCGGGCTCGCGGACACGGAAGCCCCAACGGGCGCATCAACCGGGCAATCCCACCAGCTCAACCCGGTCTGTGGGGACGAGGTGACCCTCCGCTTGGCTGTTGCCGATGGAACGGTCAAGCAGATCAGCTGGGACGGTGCGGGCTGTTCCATCTCCATGGCGTCGGCCTCGGTGTTGACCGACCTTGGCGAGGGAATGTCGGTAGAGGAACTGCACGCCATGATCGATAACTTCCGTGAAGTCCTCCGCTCGCGTGGAAAGGTGCAGGCGGATCCAGAGATTCTGGGAGACGCTGCCGCGTTCGAAGGAGTGGCCCGCTACGCCGCCCGGGTTAAATGCGCCATGATTTCGTGGGTTGCTGCAGAGGACGCGCTGAACCAGGCAACGGCCTAGCAGCCGCAGGGCAGCCCGCCTAGCAGTCGCAGGGCAGCCCGGCGCTAGGCGCGGCTGAAGACGTCAGGCACGCCGTCGCCGTCGTCGTCCCGTTGTTCTTCTGCCTGAACCAGACGGTACCGCCGGTTCCGGGCCCTGAGCACGACGGCGGCCAGCAGCGCCGCGATCAGGGAACCGGCCAGGATGGCAACCTTGGCGTGATCGTTGTGTGCAGACCCTGCGCCGAAACTTAGCTCGCCGATCAACAGGGAGACGGTGAATCCGATCCCGGCCAGCAACGCCAGCCCAAAGAGGTCGATCCACGCAATGCTGGAATCCAGGCTCGCACGGGTGGTTTTGGTCACCAGGAACGTGGTGCCAAAGACGCCAACGGCCTTGCCCAGCACCAACGCCGCAACTATTCCCACGGCCACCGGATCACTGAGCGCTGCCCGCATGCCGTCGAACCCGCCCAGCGCCACTCCTGCGGAGAAAAAGGCGAAGACAGGTACGGCAAATCCCGCCGAGAAGGGGCGCAGCCGGTGTTCGAAGTGCTCAGCGAGCCCTTGGGCGGGCTCACCCTTTCTTCCGCTGTTGAAGACCGGAACCGCAAAGCCCAGCAGCACCCCGGCCACGGTGGCGTGGATACCGGAGGCATGGACGAAACCCCACGTGGCCAGGGCAAGGGGGAGCAGGACGTACCAGCTGCGGACCCTCTTCTGGACCAGGAACGTGAACAGGGCCAGCGGCACCAAGGCGGCCAGGAGCATGAGCGGCTGGATACTGGTGGAGTAGAAGAAAGCGATGATGCCGATGGCGATGAGGTCGTCCACTACCGCGAGGGTCAGCAGGAAGGTCCGCAGGGCAGCGGGAAGGTGCGTGTTGATCACGGCAAGGACGGCCAGGGCAAACGCGATGTCCGTAGCCGTGGGAATGGCCCAGCCTTTGAGTGTCTCCGAGGCGGAGCCGAGGTTGAAGAGGACGTAGATCAGGGCGGGGATGACAACTCCACCGACGGCCGCGGCCACGGGTACAACGGCGCGGGCAGGTTTGCGGAGTTCCCCGGCGACGAACTCCCGTTTGAGTTCAAGGCCTGCGAGGAAGAAGAACACGGCCAGCAGGCCGTCGGAGGCCCAATGCCCCAGGCTCAGCTGCAGGTGCCAGGGTTCATAGCCTATTTTGAGGTCGCGTAGTGCGAAGTAACCGTCAGCGGCGGGCGAGTTTGCCCAGATCAGCGCAATCACCGTGGCAGCCAAAAGGAGGGCGCCGCCCACGGTCTCTGTCCGGAGGATCGAGAGGATCCGGCGGTACTCGGGGTAGCTGGAGCGGCTGAAAACAATGGTGGTCAGGGGTTGTTTGGCCACGGGGGCTCCTGTGGGTCGAGTGGTCAAAAGGGCAGGCATCGCAAAGACACCGCCGACCAGACTTCCCGGCACACCAAAGACCATTCTACCCAACTGAGTCGCAGCAGTGCGCGTTATGAGCTCTCAAAACGCGCACTGCTGCGACTCAGTTGGGCGAAAACTTAGGAAACGAGGCCTGCGATCCCGATGGCCGCCGTCGCGAGTCCCAGCACCATGGAAATGGTGACCAGGACGACGTGGACAGTGAGGAACCTGGTGGCCTTCCCAGCGGCGTCGCGGGCACGGGGGTCCTTCATGACGCGCTTGAGGAACTGAGGCCATACAACCAGCGACCATACGCCGGCAACGATCAGGACCCAGCCCAGAATGGCAGGGAGCTGCATGCTAGTGGCTTTCGAGCCAGGCCTGCGCCTGCTGGGACTGGATGTTCAGGGCCTTGCCAACCATCGGCTCGGCAGCATCGGCAATCTTGCCGCCGAGGAACGGAACGGAGGAGGAAACGTTGCCCTCAAGCTCGATCCGGGTGTTCGCGCCTTCAGCCACGAGGCGCTGGACGGCGGTGACATCAAGCGGGGCACCGGAGACTTTCAAGGCAATCTTGCTGGCGCGGGAGCCGTCTGCTGCGGGTGCCTCCCACTGCTCGGTCTGCGTGACGGTCAGGCGCTCGCCCACGAACTTGCGGGCGATATCCGGCAAGCGGGTAGTGGGCAGCGTACGAACGGTGGTGGTGCTGAAGGCGCCGGCAGGGTCGCCGTCGATCGTGAACGATTCCAGGGAGCCGCCCACCAGTTCGCTCGTGTGACGCAGGAAGTCTTCGTCGACAAATACGGCCGCTACTCGGTCAACGCTGTGCGGCAGGGTGGTGGATGCACTCAGGGCCATGGGTCCTCCGTGGATATGTTGGTAGTGAAGCTCTTTTAGCTCCCAACATCCTACGGGGTGTCCGTGGCCACGCCGGAACCGGCCTGTTGTTCAAGTTCATGTGGGTCCGCTTCCTGCATCGCTGAGGCCGCCGCGGAAATGTTCCGTGCCATCGACGGGAAGATGATCCCGTGGAACGGGTACACGCCAAGCCAGTAAAGCCTGCCCGCCAGGCCACGTGGAAAGAAGATGGCGCGTTGCTTGTAAAGGCTCCCGCCGGCGTCGGGCTCCACTGCCAACTCAAGCCATGCACGCCCGGGCGCCCGCATCTCAGCCCGGAGACGCAGCAAATGTCCGCGGTCTATGGCTTCCACACGCCACCAGTCCACCACTTCGCCGCTGCCCAGCCTTTTCGGATGCCTCCGGCCCCGGAGCAGGCCCGCCCCGCCGGTGAGCTTGTCCAGCCATCCACGCACACGCCATGCCAGCGGAAGGGAGTACCAGCCGTTCTTGCCGCCGATTCCCTCAATGATCGTCCACACGTGCTCAGGCTTCGCGTCGCTGTGGAAGGTGCGTTCGTCAAGGAAAACCTTGTAACCCGCCCAATCGGGATCGCTGGGGAGAGGATCGGCGTCGACTCCGGCATTTGCCCAGGTGGTCTCCACCTGCCCGTCCCGTTCCTTGCCCAAAGCCAAGGCAACGGCACGGCGGTAGGGAGTGAGGCCGCCGTCGGGCTGTGGAATGTAATGATCGACGTCGTGCTCCCGCGACACTGCGTCGTGCTGCAGTGACTGCACCAGCGGCAAGGACATGGACAGCGGAATGGGCGTGACCAGTGCAACCCACAGACCGGCGAGCTTGGGCGCCGGAACCGGAAGGGCGATCACCAAACGGCGGGGCAGGCCCCGTTCCACGGCGTACTCGTTCATCATGTCCTTGTACTTCAGGACGTCACGGGAGCCGATATCGAACGTCCGGTTCAAGCCGTCCGGGAGCGTGGCAGCAGCCACAAGGTAGTGCAGCACATCGCGCACGGCGATGGCTTCGATGCGGTTATTAACCCAGCTGGGTGCCGGCATGACGGGCAGGGTATCGGCCAAGTGGCGGATCATTTCGAACGACGCCGAACCCGAACCGATGACGACGCCGGCCTGGAACACGATGGAATCCACCGGGGATTCAAGGAAGACGCGTCCGACGGTCTCGCGGGAACGCATGTGCGTGGAGAGCTCTGCGTTCTCCGGATGCAGGCCGCCGAGGTAGATAATCCTGTTGACGTGGGCCCGGGTGGCTGCGTCTGACACGAGCCGGGCCATGGCTTCTTCCTTCGCCTCGAATCCACTGCCCGAAGCCATGGAGTGAACCAGGTAATAGAGCACATCCACACCTTGGAGTGCGTTCTCCAGGCTTCCGGTATCGGAGAGGGAATCCGTGATGATTTCGACGTCGTCGTGCCAGGGAACGTCGGCGATCTTCTGTGGGGAGCGGACCGCCACCTTCACACGGTGGCCAGCCTCAAGTAGCCGGGGGACCAGGCGGCCTCCGATGTAACCGGTGGCGCCCGTGACGAGGACGGTGTTGGAAGACTGGCTTGGGGATGACTGCAAAGGAACTCCTGGGCTGGAGGGAGGGGTAGGCTGGAATGACCCGGCATTCATTCGAATTTCCGGGCATTTGTGTTGCCTGCCCTTGGACCCACCCTAGGAGTTTCAGCCATGAGCCTCAACGGTCTGCGCCGCGCACTGGCGGAGGACAAGACTTTTGCGCGCGTCCGAAGTGAGGCGCAACGGCCCTTTTCGGCCCGAAGCACGGACTACCAGATCAGCGCCCCCACCGGGATGCGGGCAGTGCTGCTGGCAGAAATGGCCGACGGTCTGGCTGCCCAAGGAGCTGACGCCGGGGACGCCCCTGTTGTCCTGGCGGTCACCGCTACCGGGCGTGAGGCCGAAGACCTGACAGCGGCACTCGCCTCGTATCTTCCTGCGGACTCTGTGGCCACTTTTCCCAGCTGGGAGACGCTCCCGCACGAGCGGCTCTCACCGCGTTCGGACACCGTGGGCCGAAGGCTCTCCGTCCTTCGCCGCCTGACCCACCCTGAAACCTCGACGGCGGCGCCTTTGCGTGTGGTGGTTGCTCCGGTCCGCGCCGTGGTCCAGCCGATCGTCGCCGGTTTGGGCGACCTCGTTCCCGTCACGCTGCAGGTAGGCCAGGAACGCTCGTTCACCGATGTTGTCCGGGCCCTCTCCGACGCCGCCTATGCCCGGGTTGACATGGTGACGCACCGCGGCGAATTCGCGGTTCGCGGTGGCATCCTGGACGTTTTCCCGCCCACGGAGGACCACCCCATCCGTGTGGAGTTCTTCGGCGATGAAGTTGACCAGATGCGCTGGTTCGCCGTGGCCGATCAGCGCTCTCTGTCCGCACCCGGGATCCACCACCCCAGGGAACTGCATGCACCACCCTGCCGCGAAATCCTGATCACGCCCTCCGTCATGTCCCGTGCTGCCAAGCTGAAAGCCGATATGCCCGCCGCGGCTGACATGCTGGAGAAGATCGCCGGTGGCATCGCCGTTGAAGGCATGGAATCCCTGGCCCCGGTGCTGGTGGATGCCATGGTCCCGTTTGTGGACCAGCTTCCGGCCGGGTCCCTGAGCGTGGTCATCGAACCGGAAAAAGTGCGCACCCGCGCGCACGACCTCGCTGCTACCAACGAAGAGTTCCTGGAAGCTGCTTGGTCAACCGCGTCCGACGGCGGCTCCGCGCCCCTGGATCTGTCCTCCCAGGCGTCCACAGACTTGCACGCCGCGAGCTTCCGTTCTCTGACAGACACCCGATCCGCCGCATTGGAACACGGCGTGTCCTGGTGGTCCATCACCTCGCTCGCGACTGACGAGGACCTGGTGCTGGACATCGACGTCCTCAACCTCCATGCCCGGGAACCGCGTGGTTACCAGGGCGAGGTCGCGGAAATGCTGGACTTCATTGGCTCCCGGGTCCGGGAGCAGTGGCGCTTGGTTGTTGTTACGGACGGTCCGGGACCGGCCCAGCGCCTGGTTGAGCTGTTCCACGACGCCGACATCCCCTGTGCCCGCGTGGACTCGCTGGATAAGGATCCGCAGCCGGGCATCATCGAGGTGACCACTGCCGCCGTCGGGCGTGGTTTTGTCCTGGACGGGCTCAAACTGGGCCTCTTGACCGAAGCGGACCTGCTGGGCCGCGCCACCGCCAGTTCCACCAAGGACATGCGGCGCATGCCATCCAAGCGGCGGAATGCCGTGGACCCGCTGCAATTGCACGCAGGCGACTTTGTGGTCCACGAGCAGCACGGAATCGGCCGGTTCGTGGAGCTTATTCAACGCAAGGTGACTGGTACGTCGTCGTCCGATGCCGGGCTGCGTGAGTACCTTGTGCTCGAGTATGCGGCATCCAAGCGCGGCGCTCCGGGGGACCGTCTGTTTGTCCCCACCGACCAACTGGACCAGGTCACGCGCTACGTCGGCGGGGATACCCCTGCCTTGAGCAAGATGGGCGGCGCTGACTGGGCCAGCACCAAGTCCAAGGCACGCAAAGCCGTCAAGGAGATCGCCGGAGAGCTCATCCGGCTCTACTCGGCCCGGATGGCATCCCGCGGCCACGCTTTCGCCCCGGACACCCCGTGGCAGCGCGAGCTCGAGGAAGCCTTCCCGTATGTGGAGACCCCCGACCAGCTGACCACCATCAACGAGGTCAAGGCGGACATGGAGCGGGAAATCCCCATGGACCGCCTGGTCTCCGGCGACGTCGGCTACGGCAAAACCGAGATCGCAGTCCGAGCGGCCTTCAAAGCTGTCCAGGACGGCAAGCAGGTAGCGGTCCTGGTGCCCACTACGCTGTTGGCCCAGCAGCACTACGAGACCTTCACCGAACGTTTCTCCGGATTCCCGCTGCGTGTAAAGCCCCTTTCGCGGTTCCAGAGCGGCAAGGAAGCCAAAGAAACAGCCGAGGGCGTCAAGAGCGGCGCCGTCGATGTCGTGATCGGTACGCACCGGTTGCTGTCCAAGGACTTTGAGTTCAAGGACCTGGGGTTGGTGATCGTGGATGAAGAGCAGCGTTTTGGTGTGGAACACAAGGAAGCGCTGAAGAAAATGCGTACCAACGTTGATGTCCTGGCCATGAGCGCCACGCCGATTCCCCGTACCTTGGAAATGTCCCTGACGGGCATCCGTGAGACGTCCACCTTGGCAACCCCGCCGGAGGAACGCCACCCGGTACTCACCTATGTGGGTCCCTTCACGAACAAGCAGACATCAGCGGCCATCCGCCGCGAGCTGATGCGCGAAGGGCAGGTGTTCTTCGTGCATAACCGTGTGTCCTCGATTGAGCGAATTGCAGCGCAGATCCGCGAGCTGGTCCCCGAGGCCAGGGTGGAAGTGGCGCACGGCCAGATGTCCGAGAGCCGCCTTGAGAAGATCATCGTGGACTTCTGGGAGAAACGGTTCGACGTCCTGGTCTGCACCACCATCATTGAGACCGGCCTGGACATCTCCAACGCCAACACATTGATTGTTGACGGTGCCGATAAGTACGGACTGTCGCAGCTTCACCAGCTCCGTGGCCGTGTTGGTCGTGGCCGTGAACGTGCCTACGCCTACTTCCTCTATCCCTCGGAAAAGCCCCTGGGCGAGGTAGCCCTGGAGCGACTCAAGGCTGTGGCGGCGCACAACGAGCTCGGCGCCGGCATGCAGTTGGCTATGAAGGACCTCGAAATCCGTGGTGCGGGCAACCTGCTGGGCGGGGAGCAGTCCGGCCATATCCAGGGAGTGGGCTTCGACCTTTACATCCGGCTGGTGGGCGAGGCTGTCGCCGAGTACCGCGGCGAGGCCGAGGAGAAGGCAGCCGAGATGAAGATTGAACTGCCCGTCAATGCCCACTTGCCGCATGATTATGTGCCCGGTGAGAGGCTGCGCCTGGAGGCCTATCGGAAGTTGGCTGCCGCTGTGACCAACGAGGCCATCGATGAGGTCCTCGCGGAACTCGTGGACCGCTATGGTGAGCCGCCGCTGCCCGCGCAGAACCTCATCGCCGTGGCCCGCTTCCGGGTGGGGGCCCGCGAAGCCGGGCTGTCCGACGTCGCGCTTCAAGGCAACTTCATCCGCTTCTCGCCGGCGCAATTGCCCGAGTCCAAAACCATGCGCCTGAACCGTATGTACCCGGGTTCCCAGGTCAAGCCTGCGCTGGATGCCGTGCTGATCCCCAAGCCCAAAACGGCCAGGATCGGCGGCCGTGATCTTCAGGACGCCGAGATCCTCCAGTGGGCCAACAACGTGATCGAAGCGATCTTCTCAGACGTACCCGTAAAGGCAGGCTAACCGAATGATGGGAGGACACCACGCCGCGTCAGGAGCCGCGGCGTGGATTGCCATTGCCTCGACCGGTCCCTACGCCTTTGGCTGGTACCCGCTGGACTCCACTGGCATCCTGATCGGAGCCATGGCGACGGCGGGCACAGCGTTGGTGTGCGACTGGGACCACCGGCACAGCACCATAGCGAATTCGCTGCCACCGCTGTCCAATGTGATTGCGGTGGGAATCGAGAAAGCCAGCGGCGGCCACCGGCAAGGAACTCACTCTCTGTTGGGAGCCTCGGCCTTTGTAGTGCTGGCGGCCATGGCAGCTCAATTTCAGATGGTCACACCGGCAGGGAAGCTCTCCGTCGGTGCTGGCTTGCTGTGCATGTTCATGATCAACCTGGCAGCCAAGGCTTTGAACCTGTTTCCGAAGTCGGGCTGGATCACCAACTGGCTGTTCGCTGTAGTGATGGCCGGCCTGGTGACCTGGTTCGCACCGGATCAATGGGGTTGGTTGCCGCTGTCAATGCTGACGGGCGTCGTGGTCCACATTGTGGGGGACATGATCACCGTGGGTGGCGTACCGTTGCTGTGGCCGATCGTCATCAAGCCACCTAAATTCCTGCGGAAATCACTGATCAGTGGCATCTGGCGGGCCAACGGGGCTTTTTCGATTCCGCTGCTGGGAAGGGCCGGATCACGGCGCGAGTGGCTGGTGCTGATTCCTGTCAGTGGATACGCCATGGTGGGTATGGGCGCAGCGGGCTGGACTCTGGCCCAGCAACATTGGCCCGGAGTGCTGGCGGCATTGGGCGGTGTGATCCAGGCCCCTTGATCCGGGCGCCAAGTTGGCGTCATGACTCGCGGCCTGAAAAGTTAGGCCCTTCCCAACACTTAAAGTCCCTCTTCAAAAGCAATGGCCCGGGCACATGCCCGGGCCATTGAAAAACTGCGTGCAAGTTTAGCTTTCGCCAGCTGAGTCCGAGCGGCCAAGGATGGTCTGCGGAATCCAGAATGCGAGGGCGAACAGGCCCAGGCAGACGGCCATCGGCCACGGGTTGTCCAGGCTGAGGAATGACAGGGAGTAGATGGCGCCCAGGAAGAGCACGATCATAATCAGGAACAGGACGATGCTTACGCCGAGGTTGTTCTCTTTTTCAATGGGGGCGCTTGTTGCGTTCTTGGACATTCATTCCTCCTCGGCCCCGCAGGGCTCAAAATCTGTGGCGGTCGCGGATGCCTCAGTAATCCGATGAACCCTGTTCACCTTTGACAATGGCTATTCCGGAACTCGCTCCGATACGTGTTGCACCAGCAGCAATCATAGCCTGTGCGTCAGCCAGGGACCGCACTCCGCCGGACGCTTTGACCCCAACATCGGGCCCAACGGTCTTGCGCATCAAGGCAACGTCTTCAACGGTTGCTCCGCCGCCGTTGAATCCGGTGGAGGTTTTGACGAAGTCAGCCCCTGCCTCCACGGCCGCTTCGCAGGCAATGACCTTCTGTTCATCGGTCAGCATCGACGTCTCGATGATGACTTTCAGGATCGCTTCGCCGGCGTGGACAGCTTCGGCGACGGCGGTGATGTCATCCACCAAGGCGCCCTTGTCATTTGCGCGGGCGGAAGCCATGTTAATCACCATGTCGATCTCATCGGCGCCATCCAACACCGCCCCGCGGGCTTCGAACGCCTTGACGTCGCTGGGTGTGGCGCCCAGCGGGAACCCAATAACCGAGCAGGTCAGTACTCCGGATCCTTTGAGGGCCTTGGTGACGGTCTTGACCCAGATCGGATTGACGCAGACGGACTTGAATTTGTACTCGACGGCCTCGGCGCAAACCTTCAAAACCTCGGCCTCGCTGGCCTCAGGCTTCAACAGTGTGTGGTCGATGTACGAGGCGATGCTTGCAGGCGCGACGGCTTCGTTGCTCATGGGATCCTTCCGTGCCGGGCGTGGCCGGCCCGATGGCCGCAGGGTTGTCACTGCCCGTCAAAGGACCATCTTGCCACATGGTCCGACTGCCAGTCGGGGTTGTCCACGTAGGCAGATGGAGGCCGCAGCTAGGCCGCCATCGCGGCCTGCTGGTTGCTGCCCCATACGCCCAACAGCATCCCCGAGGCGCACAGCATCGCGGAGGATTCGGCGGAGAGAAGAAGACCCAGTCGGAGACCGTCGCAGGAAGCGGCGTCGCCTATCGCCCAGATGCCCGGGACGGAGGTGGTGAGGTCGCGCCCTACTGCGATGCCGCCGTCGGACGCAATCAGGAGACCAGCGCTTTCGGCGAGTTCGCTGCGCGCCGTACGCTCCTCGGCGAAGACCACGAGGTCGCCGTTCATGCTGCTGCCGTCCTCGAAAAGGATGCCGGTGGCGGCCGGGACGGAACCTGCAGTGGAATGAACGACGGCGGCAGGGCGGAGGGTGGTGCGGACGGGACGGACTCCGCGGGCCCGGAGCACGGCCTCTGCCTGGCCCGCTGCGGGACCATTGCCCACGAGGATTCCCAACGGCCGCCGGCCAACGATTCTGGTGACGTCCTTGACCGCTTCACCGATGTTCGCGGCGTCGTCGATGGTGGAGTAACTCAGGCCGGCTTCGGCGCCGGCGACCGGCGGGAGGCTCGGAGCTGAACCCGTGGCGATCACGAGCTGATCGTAGGAGAACTCCATGCCGTCCACCGTGGTGACGATCTTCGCTTCGGCGTCGATGAAACTTGCGGCCTGCCCGAACCGGACCGAGACCTGCGGCAGTTCTGCCAGTTCCAGGAGAGCCTCGGGGCATTCGTCGCGATTGCTGAGCACGGTGATGGTGCCATCAAAGGGGCGTTGCCGGAAACCTGAGCCGCTGCCGGCCAGCCGCCGCACCAAAGCCTGGGCCGCCGGACCTGCGCCTGCAATGACAATGTGAACGGGTGTGGAGGACATGTTTGGCCCTTTCGCTGGCGTGACCTGTTGATCATCAGCGTAGGGTGCCGGTTTTTCGCGGGTGTTTCCCCCTTGTTGCCATCTTTTGCAGATCGGTAGCGCGCTGTTTACCGGCCGGTAATAACGTGGATCACACTGGAGTTCAGAACCGTGCCAGCAACTCCCGCAATCCGTTGGCGGCGAAGCTGGCCACGGCCTCAGCCCGGTCAACGAAGCCGTGGGCACCCACTGGCTCCACAGAGGCCAGAAGCCCTGCCGCATCGGCCAGGCTCATGACTAGCTCGGCCCTCAGGCTTCCCACCTGTGACCCGTCCACCCGCAATATTGCCTGGCGCGAGTCAGTCCAGGCATCCGGACCGGGATCGTCCCGCAAGGTGCGCGTCAGGGACACGTCCTGCCACCCGCCGTCGAACCTGATCCGAGCACGGTACGTGACGTCGTGGCCCTCCGTTTCAACGCGTCCATCCGCGAAAAAGGCGCGGCCGCCGAAGAGCGGGTGCTCCAGGAATCCCGTGAACTGCGGGGGCACAGTGGACCCGGCCGTGGGCAGCATGACGGTGGCTTTGAACGTCAGGGGTGAGCCCTCCAGTTCTCCGCGCAGGGTGTCGTTGAATCGGACGCCCGCCGCCGGTTCTGTCATGGCGGTGCACCTGGCGTCCTTCGGGACGCCCGCTGGCGTCATGGTGTCCAGGTACGCCCGGGCGTCCCGGTAACCCATGCCGATCAGGGTGTCGGCGTCGATCCTTCCCAGATAGAACTCAGAGTCCAGCGGGAGCGGATGCTCAGGACGCACCACATGCAGCACAAACTCGCGGCCAGCCGCGCTTGCAACCTCGAAATCAGCGAGAAGGGCTCCCATGGCGCTCATTTCGATCATGTGGACGTACTGCTCCAATGGCCCGTCACCCCAATATGGCGAGTTGCCGATACACCAAATCAGCCACACTTCTTCCGCTCCCCGGCTCAGGGCTTCGGCTACATTGGCGTCGCGCATCCAGACGGCATCCGTCCAGATCTTTCCATCCCGGCGCAACGGTGTCAGGAAGATGGGCAGTGACATTCCCGCGGCCATGAGCTCCGCGTCAATGGCGGTGGCATCGATGGCGTGGCAGCGCTTTTCGGTGAACTCCACGACGTTGAAGGAACCTTCGACGGCGCCCGGTTCGGCCGCGCGGCCACGGATAGTCGCGTCGTTGATCCCCAGGGCGGGAAAGACCTTGTTCAGGATGCCGTCCGCGTCGCCAATGGCGGGCAGCGACCATGGACCTTTAAGGTAGTCACCGACCGGCAGCGCCGAGCCAAAGTCCTTCACGTCCACGCCGGACCACCGGGTGCACATTTCTTCCGGCGACACTCCGGACAGCAGCATCCCCGCCGTCAGGATCCCGCCCGAGCTGCCGTCAACATGGTGAAACTCCAGGCCTTCCTCGGCGAGCGCCCGCATGACGCCGGCCTGCCAGGCCACGCGCATTCCGCCGCCAGCGAGCACCAAAGAACGTTTCAAAGCACGTTTCCTCCGGTCATGCGCGCGCCGGTCATGCCCCCACTGATCCTGCGCCAATAGACGAACAGGAGTACCGACGTCGCGAGGTCAAAGAAGGCCACCAGCAGCGCGATGGGTGAGAAGACGCCGTTCAGTACCCCGATGCCGACGGCTCCGAATGCGCCGGCTTTCTGCAGTCCGGACCAGAGCACCACCTCGGGGGAGGGCACGGCGTTGAGCAGGGTGTGGAGAAGTAGTCCGCCCACCACCACCATGAACATGCCCACGGTGCCGAAGAGTTGCCGCATTCCGGGGGCGGGGTCGGCGCCGATCAAGGGCAATATTTGTCCGCCAAACGGGACCTGCACGGCCCCGGTCAGCACCGTGATGATGGCGATCGCTGCCAGGAAGGCGCGCAGTGGATCGGCGGTGGCCCAAGCCAACACGCCGGGTCGCCGCGCTTGGTGGTGAGGGGCGGGCTGTGCGGGCTGTGCGGGCTGATGGGCGGTCATGCGAAGGACTCCAGCAGGCGTCCGCGGTCCACGAGCAGCCACACCATGGCGGCCCAGGTCAGCGTGGAGACGTAGAAGCGGATGTCGTTGAGCATCATCCAGCGTTTCAGCAGGGAGCGGAGTTCGGCGTCGTCCGCGAAGTCGCCGCCGCGGATGCGCTTGTTGATGGGGATGATGATGCCTTGGCCCACCCAGGTCAGGACGATGATTCCCAGCAGGCAGATGATGGCTGGGATGACGCGGATGGTGCCCCACTCGGACCACACCAGGATGCCTCCTGAGATGAACATGATGGGCACCACGATGGTGAAGAACTTGGTTGCTGCGCGGGTGGGGATGCCGAAGTGCATGTCGACGTTCTCGCGGGCCAGCGAGCGCCATGTTGGGTACAGGAAGAACTTGAGGACCCACATGGTGCCCACATACATGGTGGCGCCGAACAGGAAGTAGAGCGCGTTGATGAGCAGTAGCCAGTTCATTGGATGCTTCCCGGAGTAGCACGGGGTACGGTTCCGGAGTCTGGTGCCGTGCCTGCGGTCCTGCTCCGGTCCGGCGGTGCCAGCCATTCCTGGCTCTGGCCCAGGTTCACGACGCTGTCCAGCATGTCGCCTCCGCGAAGGGCGGCTGCGGCGGATTCTGTAGGTGCGGTGAGGAACCAGGCTTCGTAGTGGTCGTCCAGGACACCGTGGGCTTGCGGCAGCCAGGCGGTGAACACAGGTTTGCTTTCCACCTGCAGGTTCTTCAAAGGCTCGACGCCGGGCGCGTCACCGAGGATGAGGCGCGCCTTGGCCTGTGCTCCGAGGGCGATGTCACCGGCAGCTTCAAAGTAGATGTCCGATTTCCAGAGCATGTTCCGGAAGACGCAGTAGTTCGAGGCAGCAAGCTTCAGCGGCAGGTGAGTTGCGCTTGGTGGGTCGGGACGTTCGATCTCGATGTAGCAACCCAGCCGGCCGTCCTTGTCGTACTGTGCTGACACTGTGGAATCAGTGACCACGAAGTCCAGGTTGGCCTGGTGCTTCGGCATGCCCCAGATTCCCTTGCCACCCTTGACCGAAACCTCCGAACTGACGGGGAGGTCCACCACGAACTGTCCCAGCTTGAAGGTTTTTTGGAAGATCAGCGGGAGGATGGGCGGGGTCGGCCTGCTGCCGTGGGTGATGGCGATGGCCAGTGAGTATTCGATGTACTTGCCGATGTCCGTGGACTTGTAATTGACCACGGTGACCACCAGCAGTCCTTTGCCGCCCAAGCTGAACGGCCGCATCTCCGTGCCGGGGAGTGCTGCCGCCGCGGCTTTCTTGTTGATGGGGAAGGCCGCCATGAGCACAGGGGAGTCATCGGAATTGACCGGCATGACGTACTTGATGCCATCGGCCAGTGCGTGCTGGCCGCGGAGGCGTTCCTGGCGTCGGGGAACCGGGGATGGCATGAGCTTGAGCAGGGGGGTAACCAGTTCGGTGAGTGTTTTCATGACCTTGGCTCCTGGGTTTTGTTGAGCTCGTCGACGATGACCGGGAAGGTGTCCTGCCATGCTTGCTGGCCGAAGAAGACGTCCAGATGTCCGTAGCCGGGAATGAGGTGGAGCGAGTCCTTCCCGGGCCGGTGTTTTTGGAAGAAGTCGAAGGTACGTTGTTGGCTTTCGGGAAGGAAACAGAGGTTGTCCAGCCCGGCGATGAACGCGAACCGTGCATCGGTTTGGGGAGCCTCGGCCACAAAGTTCTCCGGCAGTTCCGGATGGTTTCCGGCAGCCACCATGTGCCCGGCTTTGATGCTGCGGCCCATCTCCTCGAAGAACGTCACCGGGACCTCGGCGAACTCGCCGCTGAGCCATTGGTGAGTGGCGTCGTCGAGGTTTTCGTGGGCCCACAGGGCCGGGCGGCCACTGCCGTACGTGAAGCTGACCATCTTGCAGACGATGTTGTCGCACTCGCGGTGCGTGGCCTTGACGAGGCCTCGGATGGCCCGTGTGAAGTAGCCCTGCGATTTGTAGCCCCACGCCGGGGACAGGTAAGGGGTAAAGATCTTGACCACGGGCGTCAGATAGTCGATCTTCAACCGTGAGAACGCAGGCACCACGGGATGCAGGGACACCGCGTTGGAGACAATGGTGTCCACCTGGGGCAGCAGACCGGCGACGGCGGACATGGTGAACGACGTCGAGCCCTGGCAGTGGATGACGGCCTTCATCGTTTCCGCGCCGGTCGCGTTCAGCACATGCTCGACGGCGGCAGGGTGGTCGTACACAGCGGCGTCAGCAAGGGTCCAGGACAGGGGATCGAGATCGATGGATGCCCTCCAGTTCAGCATCCACACGTCCCACCCGTCCTCCAGCAGGACATCCACAATGGTGGTCCGGACCGGTGGCCTGAACAGCTCCGCCCGCACGCCGGAGCCATGGACCAACATGACCGGTCCTTTAGTCACCTCCACGGGTGACGTCACATGGACCAGGCTCAAGGGCGTGTTGTCCCGGGCCCGGAACGGGATGACCTCGGTCCGGTGCTCGGCACGGGTAATGATCATGGTGCGGTTCCTTTCCGCGTGATGGTGATGGGATCTTCAAGCAGCCGCATGGCAGGAAGGCCGGACTCCGGAACCAGCCGCGCGCCGTCGTCGTTCTGTGCCAGCTGCCAATCGCGGCACACTGTGTCCACCACCAGCGGGTAGACAGTGAGGCTGCCGTCGGCGGCGAGGTGGAGGCGCAGGAATCCCTTGTGGTCTTCAATGGATTGGCCGGACATTTTCCACGTAGACACCTCCCCGCTGGGCGTCGCAAGGATGAACAGCGCGAAGGCCTCACTGCCAACGGCCCAGCCACCCAGGTACACCAGCGCGAGCGCCAACAGCAGGATGACGACGTCGGGCCAGCCGTTCGGCCAGGGAAGCAGGATCACGACGGCGGCACTCACCGCGAGCGCGGACAGCTGGTATAGCGCGCCGCGGGTGAAGACCACGATCCCTGCCTTGACCAGGCCGAGCAGTCGTGCCACTAGTGAGAGGACTGCGAGCAGGAGCGGCACCGCAAGGACCAGGACGAGGATGAGGAGCAGCGTGTTTCCGTGGGTCAGGCTGCGGAGGCTGTCCACGAAGGACTCCCCGCGGAATGCGCTGAAGACTGTCCAGAGCGTTACTGCCGCGATCACGTGCACAATGCCCAGCGACAAACCGAAGCCAGGGTTGCGGATGGGGAGCCAATATAGCGAGAAGGGGTTCGCGAGCCGTGGACCGAGCAACTGGGAATCGGCCTGGTCCGGGTACAGGGTGGGCATCCGGGTGAAGTGGCGGGTTGTGGGTGGTGCTTGTTCGTGGCCGCCGTGAGGGTTACCGGGGTGGGTGACGCTGGAGGACAGCCCCGGTGCGTTTTCGGGGCAGGGAAGGACGAGGTGTTCCGGGAGCCAATGGGCGTCTGAAAGGTAGGCGCCGCCCAGGCCGCAGGTGATCATTTGCGTTCTTGTTGGGTCCGCCGGGAGGTTTTGGGCGCCTGATTCATCCGTGCCCAGTTCGTCAGGAGACGTCCGCTCCTCGTAGCGGGAATAGTGGTGCAGGTCGCCTGTGAGCCACAGCCGGACGTTTGCGCCCGTGGCCTCGAACAGGCCACTCTCGGGATTGAACCGACGGCGAAGGTAGTCCTGCTCGAAAAAGTTGACCTGCCTGAACTCATTCGGTCCCGGGTGCTCGGCGTCAACCCAAAAGGGAGCTGCCACGCACAGGATGATGGCATCTCCTGGTTGGAGCTGGAGGGTGACGTTTCGGTAGAAGTAGTCCAGTTGGGGTTCGTCGATGTACTGCCCCAGCTGGCTGTCCAGGCCCAGGAGCCACCAACCCGGCGTACCGTCCTGTGGTCCGCCGGAACCCTGCGTGGGCGATTTCCCGGTGAGCCGGACCGCGAAGTAGCTGCGCGTCTGGATGGTCCGCCAGCCCCCGATGCTTCGTTGCCGGGTGAACATCCGGATGAACGAGGTCAGGCCGTCGTACCAGTCGTGGTTGCCGGGGAGTGCGAGCATGATGGGTGTCTCGTTGTGGGGCCCAATCTGCGTGCTTCGGACGTGTTTTTGGGCGCTCAGCGGGGCCCGCAACGCAGGAGTGGGCAGCGCCATCCGGTATGGTCCTGCCATCCGATTCTCGTAGGCAGCCGGTGAGGCAACGGGGTAGACCTCATCGCCGCCGAGGACCAGCACCTTTCCGCGGGGGAGCTCATGGCCTTGAACGGTTAGCTTGTCCTGGGCGAGCAGCAGCGCGACGGAGTAGGTCGCGTCGAAGCCATCTCCAAGATCTGCGGTGTAATCGAGCCACAACTCGGTGGGGCTTAACGGCTCGCCGGGGTTTGTGGCGCGGGATGCTTCAAGCTCCCCGGGGGTAGGAAGCCCGCGGCTGGTGACCGGCGGCTGGGCTGGTTGGCCGGGGACCGGGAGTTTATCCAGGCGCAAGGGATCGGCAGGGAAGCTGCCCTCAAGTTCCCTCTTGTCACCGAAGTCTGCGAACACAGTAGCTGCCATGACCTTCAATGCCGTCCGTGCCAGCGACATCGGCGAGAGCCAGCGAACCGCGGCCTGGGGAGTGAAGCCCAGGACAGTACGGTGCTTCGCAAGCTCCCAGCTCTTCATCTTCGTGGCCGCAGTGGGCTCCGGACCGGGAACGGGACCCGTTTGAGGCCCCGCCCGTAGACCTCCCACAACTCACCGGCGAACAATTTCATGAAGGACGCCAAACCCGCGGCGGGCGCAGGGCCCTCGGCACGGAACGTGGTCAGTTGCTTGGCGAAGTCCAGCGGCCGGATGTAAAGAATGCCGGCACCGAAGACGTCCTCCTCGCCTTGCTCTTGGACGTCAGCGGCTTCCGACGGCGGAACGTGGCCACGCAGGATTCTCGCGTACAACGTGGTGGTGTCCTGCCAGATATCCAGCCCTGCCTCGTTATGGATCAACTTGTACCCCGTGAACGTGAACGGCGTTCCGCCCGGGTCCCGCAGCCACAACCGGTAGAGCATGCGCCTGGCTGGCCTGCCGTCGTCGGAAGCGTCCTCCACAAAGAGGTTGAACCAGCCGCGCTCCACCGGCATCCGGCCACCGAAATAGTCTGCGAGGACATACCCCTCCGCCTTCGCAGGGTGGCTCGGATCCTCCACGAACGCGTCCATGTCCTCGGCCGTAATTGTCAGCTCGAACATGATCCTGCGGCCCCGGTCCCTGCCCAGGCTTCGCCCCTTCTCCGGGTCAGGGATACCAGGACTGAACCAGCCGTGCATCTGCTCCGTGAAACGCACAGAGGTGGTGGTGGTCTCTGTAGCCGCCGGTTTCTGGTCCTGGTGCTGCCGGGTTTGGGGTTGTGGCAGTCCCAAACGACGGCTCCTTGGTCCCGTGGTGGCGGCTGCGCCCTCTGCGACTGCGCTCGCAGGCCGCTCCTCCCGCGCGCCCTTGCCCTTGGTAGCGTCCGGTGCCAATTCGCGTGGAGCCGAAGCGTCGACGTCGTTGGCCCGGTCGTCACTTCCGGCAGCATCGGCGGGGGTAATTCCCCTGTGTCCGGCACTGTGGGAGTTCTCCAGGATGTGGTGGCAGGCTCGTTCCGCAAAAGCAGAAATGGTCAGCGAAGGATTGGCGCCCACGGGGCCAGGCATGGCTGCCCCATCCATCACGAACAGGCCGGGATAACCGAACACCTCACCGTAGGAGTCGCACACCGCCTCGCCCGGGTGGCGGCCCGACGGTGCGCCGCCGATGGGGTGGACCGTGATGACACGTTTGGCCCACCACAGCGGATTGTCTATGAAATCTCCGTCGAGGTCCTTGGCAATCTCGGACATTGTTCCGCGGACGCGTCCGAAGTAGTCCTTGGACGTGGCCATTGTCCATGCGATGGCGAGCCTTCCGTCGCGAAGGGTCATGACGCCGTCGGGAATATCCCGGCCCATCCCCAGCAGCGGCACGGAACTGGAGGATAGGCGGCCGTCACCCAGCGCGGCGGAGAGGTCGGCGGAGACGTTGGAGCGCCCGGCGTCGAAGAGCCTGTCCTTGAGCAGTTGGCGGGCAACTTTGGCTGTCCGTTTGACGGTGGTGCTGAGCTGGGCGGTCTCCATGAGCCAGTTCATGAAGGCCGGATACCCGGCGTCCTCCACGTAGTAACCGCGACCATCGCCGTCGTCGTCGTTGGAATCGGGGATCCTGATCGCAGTGGTGATGACTGGTCCGCGGCTGCCGGTGAGTGTTCGCACGCCGGGCGGCGACCCATTGGTGGCCGGAGTCTTGGCGCCCATGATGAACGTCAGGAGATCGCCGTTGCCGCTGAAACGGGTGCCTACTGCGTCGCTCAGGGCAGGGAGGGAGCTGCGGTTGCGCAGGAGCAGGAAGTTGGTGCCGAACGTGCCGGCGCCAAGGATGAGCCGGCGGCAGTGAATGATTCGTTCCTTGAGGAGTTCGCCTTGGCGCTCGGGATCGTGCACCACGTAGCGGACCTCGTATCCTCCCCTCGCAAGTGGCCTGATCCCGCGGACATCGTGGAATGTGCGGATATCCGCGCCCTGATGAGCTGCGGCCGAAATGTAGTTGTGGTCCAGCGTGTTCTTGGCGCCGGCGTTGCAGCCGATATCGCACTCACCGCTGAGCGTGCACGTGGTCCGGACGGTGTTTGGTCCGTGGATGCTGCCGTAGGCGGGGAGGGGAAGGGGCCTGTTGGTTTGGGGTTCCTTGGTGGGGTCCGTGGAAAAAGTGACGGCGATAGGTGGCCTGCTGATGGGTAGGCCAAGGGTTGCGGCGGTCTTCTCCATGGCCATGGTTTTTGGTGTGTCGTTGTACGGATAACGGACCGGCTGGAGCATGTCTTCTGCGGCCTTGTAGTACGGGTCAAGGTCCGCCCGTGTGAAAGGCCAATTCTCGTAACCGCCGCCAGGGATAGGGGACTCGTTGACGAACCATTTTTCGTCCTTGCGCAGGAGGACGTTGGCGTAGATCAGTGAGCCACCACCCAGACCGCTGGACACGAGGCCCTCCGTGCCGCGGAATGTCCAGGCATCAAAAAGCCCGTACAGGCCGCGGTCCGGGTCCCAGAAATTCCTGCCCATCTCGGCTGGCGAACGCGCGAAACTACCGGGCGGATAGGGCTTGCCACGTTCCATGAGCACCACGGATTGTCCGGCCTCTGCCAAGCGGAGGGCAGCCACCGAACCGCCGAATCCGGAACCGACCACCACGGCGTCAACTTTTTCGATGCCTTGTCTTTGGACGTTCTGGGTTTTGACGCCTGCTTCTGCGTCGCGTGCACTGTGGCGTGCCGGATCGGGTGCGGGTTCCGTACCCGTATTCCCGCTGTTCCCGGTCCCCAGACGACCCATGGCCGTTCCTCTCAGAGGAAAGCTGACCTGAAGGCGGCCCCGGCCTGACCGGGCGGTGCCTCCGGACTATCGCCCTTATGTTCCCACCGGGCCGGGGATCTGTCCATGAGGTGGAGTTATTCCGTTATCCGGTGTGGCTCGCCGGATGTGATGGGAGGACGCGCGTGAAGTTGAGGTCGAAGTCGTGCTCAAGAGGTCCGCCGAGGTAGGTTCCCCGCTCCCATCGGCCCGTGATGGTGTTCCCGTCCTCACTGATCCGGCCGATGTAACGCTGCGGCCAATCGGGCCCATCCCGGAAAAGGGTCCACACGTTCCCTTCCAGAGTCATGTCCAGGACGCGGGCGACGCCTCGGGAATCGAAGTAGTGCTGCTGAAGTGCGCCGTCTGATCCTGTAGCGCCGATGGTGCAGATAGCATTCGGGAATTCCGGCCTCTCAACCGTGGACCTCTGGATCAGGAAACCGCCGCCCGGCAGCCATTCGAACGTTGTGCGGCCTACCGCGTCCATGCCGGGGGCAGTAGTCTCCCATTCGCCGACCAGGATGTTGAGCCGCTCCAGCAGTTCGGATGTCATATCGTCCTCCTGAGATGTGTAGCCCCAGTTTCCGCCGCAGGTGACGATTTGGCGAGGGCTGCCCAGGTTGGCGAGGGCTGCGCAGCGGCTTCCTGACCCTCCTTGGCGGTCGCCGGCCCACAAATCACCCAAAGGAGGTTGATGATGACCGTACTCGCTGGCAAAGAAGGTCAGGAAGCAACGCTTTACTGGGTTTCCCAGTGGCATGATGGGCCCATGAGCCGAGTGACGTGCGATTTGACCATCTCCCTGGACGGCTTCGTTGCCGGTCCCAACCAGCGAATCTCGGAGCCACTGGGCGACGGCGGAGAGCTCCTGCACCGATGGATGTTTGAAGAGGCCGAAGCCAACGCGGCCCAGGTTGAAGAAATCCTCGCAGCCGGTGCGTTCATCATGGGGCGGAATATGTTCGCGGGGCCCGGACCAGACGTCTGGGACAAGGAATGGCGGGGATGGTGGGGTGAGGAACCGCCCTATCACGCGCCGGTTTTCGTCCTGACCCACCATCAGCATGAGCCGTTGGAGATGCAGGGCGGCACCACCTTCCATTTCGTGACCGACGGGATCGAATCAGCGCTTGCCCAGGCACGGGAAGCCGCGGGAAGCAAAGACGTGGCCATCGCTGGCGGAGCCCAGACAGCCCGGCAGTACATCAACGCGGGGTTGATGGACGAGCTGCGGCTCCACATTTCGCCCATGACTCTTGGTGGTGGCGAGAGGTTATTGGACGGCGTGGGCAATCTCAAGCTTGAACCCACGGAAGTGGCAGGCACCAAGCTCGTCACCCATGTGCGGTACCGCCTGCCACGGTAAGTCCTCGTCCCAGCAGCCGGGGAGCGGACTGCACCACATCCAGCCCAAGCATTGACCACTTTGAACAAAAGGCCCTCAATGCCTAATCTTTAAGCAACAGGTGCACATGGGTGCACATATGTACTTATCGATGGGTTGATTTCGATGTTGTCGGTTTTGCGGAACTCGACGTACCAACGGTTGTTTTCAGCGCAGCTCGTCGCTCTGGTGGGGACTGGCCTGCTGACCGTGGCTCTTGGCTTGCTGGCGTTTGACTTGGCTGGCAGCAACGCAGGTGCCGTGATGGGAGCTGCGCTAACCATAAAGATGCTCGCTTATGTTGGTCTCGCCCCGGTGATGAACGCCTTGGTGGAAGGTCTTCCGAAGAAGCCGGTGCTGATCGGCGCGGACCTGGTCAGGGCTGCCATGGCTCTGTGCCTGCCGTTCATTACCGAAGCCTGGCAGATCTACGTCGTGATTTTCCTGCTGCAATCGGCATCCGCAACCTTCACGCCGGCCTTCCAGTCCCTGATTCCCACTGTGCTCAAGGATGAAAGAGACTACACACGGGCCTTGTCTTTGTCGCGGCTGGCGTACGACATGGAAGCCCTCGTCAGCCCGGCAGCGGCGGCCCTGCTGTTGAGTGTCACCAGCTACAACAACCTGTTCCTTGGCACAGTCGCGGGGTTCCTGGTTTCCGCTGGCCTGGTGTCCATGACTGCCCTTCCCGCGTCTCCGGTTGGCTCCACCACGCAGGGCTCTCTCTGGCACCGCACAACCGCGGGTGCCAGGATATTTTGGCGGAACCGGAGACTCAGATCCCTGCTCGCCCTGAATGTAGTGGTGGCAGCACCCACAGCTCTGGTACTGGTCAACTCTGTAGTGTACGTGCGTGAAGTCCTTCACCGGCCCGAGACGGATTTGGCATTGGCCCTCGCCTGCTTCGGAGTGGGCTCAATGATTGTTGCTGTCTCGGCACCCAGGGTGCTGGAACGGTTCGGGGACCGCGCTGTGATGCTCACAGGCGCCACGCTGATTCCGCTTGCGATGATTGGGGCGACGGCGGTCACCCTCACGGCCGAGCCTGACGCCGGATGGTGGCTGCTGCTGGGATTGTGGTTCCTGCTGGGCGCAGGCAATTCGACCATCCTCACTCCGTCCTCACGCCTGCTGCGCGAAGCATCCACGGAACAGACGCGGCCCTACGTCTTTACTGCCCAGTTCTCGCTCTCTCATGCTTGCTACATCCTCAGCTACCCGTTGGCTGGCTGGCTTGGTGCTGCCGCCGGTTTGGGTTGGGCTGCAGGGGCCCTGGCAATTCTTGCGATACTTGGCAGTGCAGGAGCTTTCCTGTCCTGGCCGCGGCATGATGCCGGGGGAGCAGGAGCACCCGATGTGAAGGAGCGCTACGTTGAGCAGCCAGCCGAGTAATCCCTTCCCTGACGCTCCCAACGAGCCCTCGCTCTTCCACCCGGTCACGCCGGGACCCGAACTACTGGAAAGCGCGGCCGGGACTCTTCGAATGCTCGCAGAACCTACGCGGTTGCACCTGCTGTGGCAGCTCGCCCAAGGCCCCAAGACCGTCACAGAATTGGTCGAAGCAGCTCTCGTCCCGCGCACTGTTATTAGTCAGCACCTGGCCAAACTGAGGCTCAGCGGCTTGGTGGATACGCGAAAGGACGGGCGGCACGTCATCTACAGCCTCCATGACGGCCATCTGGTGAGGCTCATCCAGGAGACCATCAACCTCGCCGACCATCAGGTCACTGGCGAACCCACTCATAACTAGCCCGCCACGCGCCTGACCGGCGCTGTCGAGTTGCGCACCACCAATTGCGGCATGAGGCGTTCGTCGGCGATAGGGGCATCTGGATTATTGAGCCGTTCCAGGGCTACGGTGCCGGCGGTCCGACCCAATTCAACAGCGTGCAAATCCACGGACGTGAGGTCGATGCCGTGCAGATGGGCGGTCCTGGAATTGTCATAGCCCACAAGGGACAAATCTTCGGGAATCGAAAGTCCCCGTGCGTAGGCGGCTTCACGGACGCCGAGCGCCAATTGGTCGTTGTGGGTGAAAATCGCAGTCGGCCGGTCGGAATGGTCTAGCATCTGTGCGGCGGCCCGCTGTCCTGCGTCCGGTGTGAAGTCCTCTGCCGCGACCGTCTGCGGTGAGAGCCCGGCGTCGCGCATTGTTTGCTCGTAACTCTGGCGGCGGACGACGTGGCCGTCGTAGACCGGGCCAGAGAGATGGGCGATGCGCGTATGGCCGAGGCTGAGGAGATGTTTGGTTGCCGCCCGCGCCCCCGCAAGGTCATCCGAGTACACGCTGTCCACGCCGAGCACCGGCCGGGTCACACTCACCAGGGGGACGATTCTGGCCATCTCCTGCACGCGTTCGTCGGAGTCCAGCAGCGTAGCTGCGATGATAATTCCGACCCGGGCCTCAATCAGCGATTCCAGCGCGCCGGGATCTACGCCGTCCAGGGACCGCGAAACGCTCAGGATGAGCCGGTTGCTGCCTTGGGGGAGGGCTGTCCGGACGCCGCTGAGGACATCGGCGTAGATCTCGTTGCGGATGTCCAGCAGATAAAGCCCGACGGCGGAACGGTGCTTGCGTGCCAGATCGGCCGCTACCGCATTGGGCCGGTACCCGAGACGCTTGGCGGCCTCGAAGATGGCCTGCTTCGTCTCGTGGCTGACACCTGGTGCGCCGCGGAAGGCGAAGGAAACCAAGGTCCGGGACACGCCCACTTCGCGCGCGACGTCGCTTTGCGTGGCGGGGCGGTGCTGAGCGTCAGGAGCCATAGTTCATCCTCCCACGGGGGAAAGAATGAAAATTCGTCATTTGTTAGTTTGACCTTACATTTAAGCCTTTCGCGCGTTAGTCTGTACTTCAGGGCGGGCGACTATGGCCTGCAACCCACTGACAAAGGAGTCCTGATGTCTGCTACGCAAACGCAGAGCAAAGGAACCGGCAATGCTGCCCTTCCTCCGCTAACGAATGGCCCGCATCGTAAGCGCCTGGGCCTTGTTGCCCTGGTGGCTACGTTCGGGGGCCTGTTGTTCGGCTATGACACTGGTGTCATCAACGGCGCGCTGAGGCCAATGACAGCCGACCTCGGACTGACACCGCTGACGGAGGGGATCGTCACCAGTTCACTGTTGTTCGGGGCAGCTGCCGGAGCAGTCGGCGGTGGCCGCCTCTCCGATAGCTGGGGCCGCAGGAAGACGATCATCCTCCTGGCCGTGCTGTTCCTCGTGGGTACATTGGCCTGTGTCTCGGCGCCAAGCTTCGAGGTAATGGTCATCGGGCGCGTCATCCTCGGCCTGGCCGTTGGCGGTGCCTCCACTGTGGTGCCCGTCTTCCTTGCCGAGCTGGCGCCCTACGAAATCCGTGGTTCCCTGGCCGGGCGGAACGAACTCATGATTGTCATTGGCCAACTGGCCGCGTTCGTTGTCAATGCCATCATCGGTAATGTCTGGGGCGAAGTGGGCGGAGTCTGGCGCGTCATGCTCGCTGTCGCCGCCCTGCCTGCCATCGCACTGTTCTTTGGCATGCTGCGGATGCCGGAATCTCCACGCTGGCTCATCTCAAAGGGTAGGAACCCGGAAGCCTTGGCGGTGCTGAAGACCATTCGATCGGACGAGCGCGCCGAGGCAGAAATGGCAGACGTGAAGCACCTGGCGGACGAAGAAAGGGCATCGAGGGCTACATCATGGGGCGCACTGAAGGACAAGTGGATCCTGCGCATCATCCTTGTAGGCATTGGGCTGGGCGTCGCCCAACAGCTGACGGGCATCAACTCGATCATGTACTACGGCCAATCCGTACTCGTTGAGGCCGGATTCGACTCCAATGCCGCCCTCATCGCAAACATCGCGCCCGGTGTGATCGCCGTCGTCGGTGGTGTCATTGCGCTGACACTCATGCAGCGCGTCAACCGCCGCACAACGCTGCTCCTGGGTTTCACCTTGACTACCGTCTGCCACTTCCTCATCGGGATCGCGTCGATTGTCCTCCCGGTGGGCAATGCCGCCAGGCCGTTCGTGATCCTTTTCCTGGTGGTTGCGTTCGTGGGATCGATGCAGACGTTCCTGAACATTGCGGTGTGGGTGATGCTGTCAGAGATCTTCCCGCTGCACGTCCGCGGCTTCGCCATCGGCCTGTCCGTCTTCTGCCTGTGGATCGCAAACGCCCTGCTGGGTCTCTTCTTCCCCACCCTCGTTGCCGGGATGGGGATCACGGGGACGTTCTTCCTCTTTGGTGTTGTGGGCATCTTCGCCCTGGTGTTTATCTACACACAGGTCCCCGAAACCCGTGGACGTACCCTGGAGGCACTCGAAGAGGACGTGACCACCGGCACCATCTACCTGGTGCACAAGAACTAGTCACTTTTCCAAAACCGTCGGAGGGGACCGACGCTCAACGCGGCGGTCCCCTCCGACGGTTTTTGCGAACGTCTAGAGACCGAGATGCTTGTTGAGCTCGTCCAAGGACTTCACGGTGGCGATGTTGTACCCATCGGCGAAGGGTTCAGCACCGCGGTCCAGCATGACGAGGTCACGGAAACCCAGGTTGTACATGGGGATGTGGTCATACAGGGGGTGCGAGGAGACGTGCAGGAAGTCCTCCGGCTTGGCGTTCAGGGTATCGAGCATGTACTCAAAGGCCTGAAGGCGCGGCTTGTAAGCCCCGGCCTGCTCAGCGGTAAACACGGCGTGCCAATCTGCACCTAGCTTTGGAATGCTGATGTCCAGGAAGCTGTCGTCGGCGTTGGACAGAGCCACCAGCTTGTAGTTGTCGCCCTGCAGCTTCAGCGCGGCCGGCACATCCTCGTGGGCGATGGAGCTGCGGACCGCCTCAGCAAGCTCTGCGCCGGCACCAGGGGTCGGTCCGATGCCAAACCGCTTGCACGCGCGGTCAAAGGCACTCTGAAGGATCTCAACGTAGGGCTTGTAGTCGCCGTTGACCTCGTCGAACCGGTAGGCGCGGAACACCTTCTTAAAGGCAGGCCACTGTTCTTCCGGGATGCGGTCAGCCAGCAGGCGCTGGGTGGTGGGATAAATGTTGAAGTTGATAAGCGTGCCGTAGACATCGTAGGAGATGTACTTTGGCCGGAAGTTTGTGTTTGCCATGATTCGTCCGTTCTTAAGGATCTTGTATTTTTGGGGGTAGAAGAGGCTGTCCATTTCTTGCTCAGCCAAGCTCAACTCAGAGCCAGTGAGGAGAGGCGTGCGTCTGGTCCGAGGAACCTGGCGGGGTTCATGAAGCTGACGTCGGTGGCCGTTGTCCCGTCCAGCACGAGGTCGGCGGCAATGGCTCCCAGTGCAGTGGCCATCTTGAAGCCGTGGCCGGAGAAGCCGGCGGCCACGACCACGCCTTCCATGCCAGGCACCGTTCCCAGCAGCCCGGTGGCATCGGGCAAGTGACCGTCCGCGCACACAGCCACCCGTAGGGGCTCGGGAATCAGCCCGGGAATGAATTCCCGGACCCATGCCCGGATGGTGTCCAAATGCCGGGGGTCCCACGTGGGAGGCTTTTCCATGGATTCAACCTCATCCAGAAATATGCTCGCGACGACTTTCACGGTCCAACCGTCAGCGCTGGGAAATCCGTAGAACTGGGCTTTGTCCGGCCTCCCGTCTTCCTCCGCCCTCCTGAGGAAGACCGGCATGTCTTCCCTGCAGAATGTTGCTGGGTCCGAAGCCGGGAACCAGGTAAGGATTTGCGGCAGAACGGAAAGGTGGACACCGAGTTCCTTGCAAACGGCTCCCGCACCGTTGCCCTGCGAGACGACCACACGGGAAGCGATGATTTCTTCCTGATCGGTCCGGACGAGGTATTGGTCACCACGCTTCTCAACGCTCTGTGCTTTCCGGTTTCCCAGGAACTGGGCGCCCAGGCGGGTGGCCTCCACAAGGGCAGCGGTCACGGCTTTCTCGGACTTTACGTAGCCGCCCTCAGGATCAAGGATCGTGACATCCGAGTCCCTAATCACATGTTCGGGGTACTTTGTCCTGGCTTCGTCTCCCTGGAGAAGCTCGTAGTCCAGGCCGTTGTCCTTCCCGGCTGCAAGGAGGGATTCCAACCGCAGATTGTGCTCGTCGTAGATAGTGACAGCACCGGTGGTGCTAAGCAGCTCGGTGCCGCTGACTTTCTCCAGTTCCCGCCACAGGTCTTGTGACCTTTGCAGGATGGGGGTGTAGTGCCCGCCTTCTGCGTACACCTTGCGGAAAATACGGGACTCCCCGGCATAGGCGGAGAAGGGTCCCGGGATTGAAAACCTGTCAATTCCGATGACCCGCTGACCACGGGAGGCGAGCTGCCAACTTGCCATGCTTCCTACAGAGCCGACACCGACGATGACGACGTCCGTTTCGAGTGCAGTCATGCTTTACCTTGCTTTCCCTTATTGCACGCCATTGTCCCGATTTCGGGTTTGCCTCTGAAGAGCTACCCTCGGCTGTGCTTCCAGTCACACGAGCGTACGACACAAAAAGAAGCTGATTAAGGGCCCGTGAGACAATGCATTGTTTCCAAAAACGAAAGAAGCAGGAGATGGACCTTACATCGATCGATGATTTGGAGTTTTTCGAACAGATTTCCCGTTCCCAGAGCCTCACTGAAGCGGCTAGGAACTGGGGAAAATCGGTGTCAGCGGTGAGCAAACGCCTCGCCGCTCTGGAGTCCCGGCTGGGCGTAGCGCTCGTTCGACGAAGCACCCGGCGCCTGACCCTTACCGAAGAGGGACAGCGGTATGCGACAGGTGCTGTGGCCATCCTGCAGCAGAAAACCGATCTCGAAGACGCGTTGTCCGTGCAGCATGGTGAGCTCAAGGGCCGCATCCGTGTGCATTCGAGCCTGGGCATCGGACGCAAGCACATTGCGCCGCTGCTGGGGGAGTTCGTCCGGCAGCACCCCCTAATCCAGATAGACCTGGAGCTTTCACCGCTGCCTCTGAACATAGCTGGCACGAATTTCGACATCGCTGTCCGCGTCGGAGGATTGTCGGACTCCAGGCTCAAAGGAAAACTCCTCGCGCCGAACCGGAGGATTGTGTGCGCGGCCCCCAGCTACATGGAAAGTGCCCCGCCGCTGCAAACCATCAGGGACCTGGAGCGGCACAATTGCATCGTCCTGAGGGAAAACAACGCCGACTATTCGCTGTGGCGCTTTGGCGGGAAGGAGCAGGAATACGTCGACGTCAGAGGCAGCATGATCAGCGACGACGGGGATGTTGTGACCGACTGGTGCATCCAGGGCCTCGGCCTGATTATGCGCTCTACGTGGCACGTCAACCCGCTGATCCGTGAGGGAGTACTCCAGCAGGTCCTGCCGGACGTCCCGACGCCCAGCGCCGATATTTTTGCGCTCTACCCTGCCACTGCCAAAACACCACGCCGGATCACCGCGGCCATCGAACATCTGCGTCAGGGGCTTGCGGACAGGCTAGGGTCTTAGCTTCCCGCGCCCCGGACCTATCCCCACTTCTTTCGTTCTTCGAAACAATGCGTTGTCTAATGCGCCGTTAATCAGCAGCTTTTTGTGCCTTACGCTGACGTACATGAATAACCCACCGGTCCTTGCAATGTTGCACACAGTCCCCGGCTTGGTTAAGGACATGGAAACCCTGGCCTCCGAGGTAGTCCCGGGCATTCGTGTCCTGCATTACGTGGACGAGTCCTTGCTCCAGGACACCATCGCCACGGGAACAACGCCAGGACACGTTCGACGACGGCTGGTTGACTATGCCCGCTACGCCGAGGAATCAGGCGCCCAGGCATTGTTGGTCAGTTGCTCGTCCATCGGCGAAGCCGCAACCGCTGCGCAGGACTTTGTCTCCATCCCCGTCCTGCGCATCGACACTCCCATGGCCGGGCTCGCCGTCGAATCGGGAGCCAGGATCGGCGTGCTGGCCACACTGTCGGCAACACTCGGACCAACCACCCGGCTTGTCCGGGACTCAGCCCAAAGGCGGAACAAAAAGCCCGCCATCACCGCCAGAACAGTCGACGGCGCTTTCCAGGCTCTGCGCGCAGGTGACCGTGCGTTGCATGACAGGTTGGTGCTTGCCGCTTTCGCTGAACTGGCAGCAGAGTGCGACGTGATCGTTCTCGCCCAGGCGTCGATGGCCCGAGTCATTGACCACACGCAGGGACCGCCTGGAGGACCCATTGTGCTGGCTTCGCCAGATTCTGGAATGACCCAGCTCAGCACTCTTTTTCCTTCCCAAGACTCGTAAACAGCGTCGTCAACCGCGAAAGGTACGGACCATGTCAGCCACACCAACGAAGGCCAATATCACCTGGCTTGGCGTTATCGCCGACGACTTCACAGGAGCCTCGGATGTGGCTGGCACCCTTGTCAGCGCCGGGATGCGCGTCGTGCAGACCTTCGGTATCCCCGACGCATCGATGCAGCTGCACGATGTTGACTGCATCGTCATTTCACTGAAGACCCGCAGCGTGCCGGCCGACGAGGCTGTAGAACAGTCTCTGGCCGCGGCACGTGCCCTGAGATCCCGCGGCGTTCAGCAGCTCTACTTCAAGTACTGCTCCACGTTCGACTCAACCCCGGAAGGCAACATCGGCCCAGTGGCAGATGCCCTGCGCGAAGAGTTCGTCCCGGCCGGCCAGATCACTGTGGTTGCTCCAGGAACCCCGGCATTGCGACGGACCGTGTACAACGGCGTGCTGTTCGCCGGCACGGACCTCCTGCAGGAATCGTCCATGCGTCACCACCCGTTGACCCCGATGACCGATTCGAACGTGCCACGACTTCTGCAGGCCCAAACCAATAGCCCTGTGGGTCATATCGGCTATGGCGCAATAGAAGCAGGAGCATCCGCGGTCAGATCGGAACTCGATATCCTGAGCGGTCAAGGTGCCGGGTACGCGGTGGTCGATACACTCAACGACCGCCACTTGGCCGTGCTCGGGGCTGCAGTGCTGGACCACACGCTCGTCACCGGCGGATCAGGACTGGTGGGACGGCTGGCAACCACCCGCACGTTCCGTATCCAACCAGGCTTCACGAATGCCACCCGTCCAACTGGCCCTGCAGCGGTGATCGCCGGAAGCTGCTCCGAGATGACGAACGCCCAAATCGAGGCGTTCCGTCAGATGTACCCCTGCTTCCTGGTGGATCCTGTCGCCATCGCAGAAGGACGGGACATGGTGGCCGAAGCGCTGATGTTCGCTGGCGAAAATCTGCCTGACGGCCCCATCCTGATCCATTCCACTACTTCTCCAGAGGAAGTCTTGAAGGCGCAAACGCTCCTGGGAAAGGGCCGCGCCGCCGAAATAACCGAAGGCAGCCTTTCCGCAATCGCCGAAGGACTCATCGCCATAGGCTGCCGGCAGCTCATCGTCGCCGGCGGGGAGACCTCCGGGGCTGTGGTCCGAAGGCTTGGCATCACGACAGCGCGTGTGGGCAGGGAAGTCTCCCCGGGCGTTCCGTGGCTGAAAACCGAAACCAACCCAGGGTTGTCCATCCTGCTCAAATCCGGAAATCTCGGAGACCCGCGGCTCTTCCTTGACGCATGGGACCACGGCCGATGACCGGGATGGACAGCCGCCACGAACTCGTTCGGCTGGCCAGGTCCCTGCACCAAAGGGGGCTGACCAGGGGAACATCCGGCAACCTCAGCCTACGAGTGGACGGCGGAATGCTGGTTACCCCCACCAACGCATCCCTGGGTGACCTCAGGACCGAAGATCTGGCAATGGTCTCCGACACCGGCGAGCACCTGGCCGGAGCCCGCCCCTCCAAAGAAGCCTTCCTTCACCTTGCGATGTACCGGGCAAGGCCGCAGGACCATGCCGCCGTCCATCTGCATTCCACGTACGCCACCGCACTTTCCTGCCTGGACGACCTTGACGACGAAGACGTGCTACCACCTTTGACGGCCTACTTTGCCATGAGGGTTGGACGGCTGGTCCGGTTGCCATATTTCGCACCCGGCGATCAGGGCTTGGGCGAGGCGGCCCAAAAAGCTGCGGCATCGAGCCATGCCCTGCTACTGGCCAACCACGGACCGATCGTTTCTGCGCCTACCCTGCCACAAGCAGTGGACGCTGTTGAGGAAGCAGAAGAAACAGCCCGACTGTTCTTTCTCCTTCAAGGCCTCGCGACACGACCCCTCCAACCCGCCCAGGTGGCCCAACTATCCGCCCGCCGCACGTAGCTGGTGCTGCCGTTAGTGCACGACGGTGAAGTTCACCAGGGTTGCCCCCTCGCCTTCTGCAAGGAGGGCGAGGGCGGTACTGGAGTCCTCCGGAAAGATTTGGTCGGTGATGGTCGCCCTGCCGTCTTGGGCGAAGACCTCGACGGAACAGCGGTCCAGGAAGATCCGAAGCCGAATCCGGCCATCTTCCAACGCCACCGCAACGCGATCTACTGACGGAAATGCCTCGTGGAATCCGACGTTGCCGGATTCGGTGCGGTCCAGGCTGAGTTCCCCCGTTGCCGGGCTGTAGGCCAGCACTGTGCGCTCTGAGCCTGCGGAAAAGACACCCGGCGCGGCGTCTCGCTGCGGGTCGGCCCGCAGCACGATGCCGACCCTTCCGGCATGCCCGGGCTCGAACTCGGCATCGATCCTCAGCACGTCCCCGGATACCTCTTCGGGAAGCCACGTCAGGCCGGATTCCAGCCGTTGTCGGCCCAGTGTCATCTCCGTCCCATGCCCTTCGAAAGGGTCAATGGCCTCCTGTACCAGCACGGGACGCCCGCCGCGGGAAACCAGCTTCACTTCACGAACGAGCGACATGGCGCTGCGCCAGCCGTCGGAGGGTGTCTCAGCGCCGTACTGCCAGTTGTTCATCCAGGCGATCATGAGCCGGCGGCCGTCGGGCACGTTGCTGAAGGACACGGCGGCGTAGTAGTCCCGGCCCCAGTCGAGCCAGCCGTACTCGGCCATCCGGGTGTCATCGGACTGGAGGCCTTCGGTGACGGTAGTTTCGGAATGGAACGTCACGCCGTCGAACGTTCCGACGAAGTACTGGCCGCCGGAGCCGCCGGCGATACCGCCCGGGCTGAGGTTTACCACCAGAACCCACCGGGTGTTGGAGGCGTCGCCGTCCACCGGAAGTTCAAACAGGTCGGGGCATTCCCATACGCCTGCGGTGGCGTTCGCCGGGCCGAAGGTGCTGAGGTATTCCCAGGACAGCAGGTCCGGTGAGCTGTAGAGCACGACTTCGCGGCGGGCTGCTTCGACGGCGACCATGACCCAGTAACTGCCGGCGTCGCCGTCGTACCAAAACACTTTCGGATCCCGGAAGTCCGGGGAGGCCCTGTCCAGCACCGGGTTCCCCGAATACCTCGTCCAGGTGGTGCCGTCGTCCGTGCTGTAGGCAAGGGACTGCGCCTGGAGGCCGGCCATGGGCGAGCCGGAGGTGTAGGCGCTCGTATAGATCGCCACGAGCGGTGGGTTGTCCGGGGTGCCGAAACCGCTCGTGTTATGGATATCCACCACAGCGGAGCCGGAGTAGATGGCTTCCTCGTCGTCGCAGGGGATGGCCACGGGCTGCTCTTCCCAACGCAGCAAGTCCACCGAGGTGGCGTGACCCCAGGACATGTTGCCCCACGTATCGCCGTCCGGGTTGTGCTGGTAGAAGAGATGGTAGACGCCATTGGAGTAGAGGAGCCCGTTGGGGTCGTTGAGCCAGTTGCGCTGAGCGGAGTAGTGCCACTTGGGCCGGTACCGGCAGTCGAGGTCGGCGGTTGTGTTCATGGGAGTATTTCCCTTTCGCATGAGGGGCAAGGCGGGTCAGCCCTTGACGCCACTGGAGGCGATGCTGTTGATGAAGGAGCGCTGGAATGCGATGAACAGCACCACCACCGGGACGGTGATGAGGGAGGCATAAGCCATGACTTCGCCCCAGGAGACGTTGAGCTGGAAGAAGTATTGGATGCCGATCATGACGGGTCGGAGCTCCTCGGACTGGACCACCATGAGCGGCCACAGGTAGGAGTTCCACGCGGGAAGGAACGTCAGGATCGCCACCGTGGCTGTCGCAGGGCCTGCCAGGGGCATCACCACCAGGCGGTAGATCTTGAACCAGCCCGCGCCGTCAATCCTCGCGGCCTCATCCAGTTCCTTCGGGATCGACTCAAAGTACTGGTGGTACAGGTAGATGGAGAACGCATTGGCGATGAACGGGATGATCTGGACCTGATAGGTGTCCAGCCAGCCCTTGGAAATCTCCAGGCTGAACCCGTTGAGCTCAAAGAACGGCAACTGGTTCACCCACCACACCAGCGGCAGCGCCAGCGTCTGGAAGGGCACGATCAGCGTGGCCAGGATCGCCGTGAACACTATGCGCTTGCCGCGGACCTGCATCCGGGACAAGGCGAAGGCGCAGAGGCTGTTGATGAAGATCCCCAACACCACCGTCACGGCCGAGACCCCGATGGAGTTGATCAGGAAGCGGGCGGCTGGCACACGGTCAAACACGGCAGCGTAGTTGTCGAACGAGATATTGCCGATGGGCAGGAAGGCTGCCACTGACGACATGTCCCCGAAGATCTGCTGGTCCGGCTTGAGTGAAGACACCAGCATGAACAGGAGGGGGAAGGCGGCGACGACGGCAAACAGGATCCGTACCGCCATGGTCCCTGCACTGCTGAGACTCTTGGATGTGAGTGTCTCTTTCATGTCAGTCCTTCTCTCGGGTCAGGTAGCGCTGCGCTGCGGAGACCAGGAGCACCAGGACGAAGAATACGAGGGAGATAGCCGAGGCATAGGATGTCTCCTGCTGCTTGAAGCCGGAGCGCACCGCCTCGAAAATGATGGTGGTGGTGGAATCGAGCGGTCCGCCCTGGGTCATGACGCTGACCTGGTCGAAGAGCCCGAGTGCCTGGATGGTGATGGTCACCAGGATCAGGGTGCGGGTGTGCTTGAGCCCTGGCCAGGTCACGTAGCGAAACTGGTGCCAGCGGCTTGCCCCGTCAAGCTGGGCTGCCTCGTACAGCTCCCCGGAGATGCTCTGCAGGCCGGCGAGCCAGATGATCATGTGGAAGCCGGCGGCCTGCCAGATCGACAGGATGATGATGGCCGGCATGGATGTGGCGGGATCGTTGAGCCAGTCCGGGCCGTCGATCAGGCCGAAGCTGGCCGCGGACAGGAACTCATTGATCAGCCCGTCCTTGCGGTACATGAACAGCCACAGCAGGGACACCACCACCATGGACGTCACCACGGGAAGGAAGTACAGGGTGCGGAAGAAGTTCACCCCGCGGAACTTCTTGTTGATCAGCAGCGCCATCGCCAGGGCAAGGCCCGATTGGACGGGCACCACTACAACCGCGAAGTAGCTGACGTTCAGCAGTGCCCGCCAGAACGTGGGGTCCGTGAAGAGCCGGACGAAATTGTCCGCACCCACAAACTCAACGGGTCGTGGTGAGACAAGGCGGGCGTTGGTGAATGCCAGTCCGAAGCCCAGGATCGCCGGGAGGAAGACAAAGAGCAGCAGCAGGGCTGCGGCGGGGGCGATCATTGCCCACCCGCTGAGCTGCTCGCGCAGGTAGCGCGGCCGGCGATGCGGTTTGTTGGGCGGTGCAGCGGGGGCGGGGGCCGCCAGGCGGCGGCCAGGAGTAGGGGGAATTTGGGTGGTTGTCATGGGGTTCTCCGTTGACAGTCGGGGGCCGGGAGGTCCGACGACGACGGCAGGTGAGTGCCGCCGTCGCCGTTCCGTTCGGCTGCCGCCGGCTAGTTCTTGTAGCCGCCGTTGGACTTGATGTTGGCGTCAATCGCCTTGACCGCCTTGTCCAGGGCCGTCTTGGGATCCGCGCCGGCCAGGATGTCCTGGACAGCCTTGCCGTATTCGGTGGCGATGAACGGGTAAGCCGGGGTTTCAGGCCGCAATACCGCGTACTGGCGGGAGAACTCCATGAAGATACGGTTGGCACCGCCCTCGGCGAATGCGGGAATCAGGGCCGCGGCCTCATTGGTGGCGGGGATGCCTCCCGTTGCCTTGATGACGGAAGCCACGTTTTCCGGCTTCAGGGAATAGGACAGGTAGTCCATCGCGGCATCCATGTTGTTGCAGCCGCTGGTGACGCCCCACTGCCAGGAAGCTCCGCCAATCTTGGGACCGTTGCCCAGGTCCACGCTGGGCATGACCACCAGCTCATCTCCCAGGGCGGCCCGGGCCTTGTCGCCTGCCCAGGAACCGGTGTAGAGGAGGCCGCTCTTGTTGTTCAGGAAGTCCTGGGTGGAGTCTTTCCCGCTCTTCGTCGCCATGAAGCCCTGATCTGCCAGCCCACGGAACCACTTGGCCCATTCCACAGCTTTGTCGCCATTAAGGGCTCCGTCAGCCGACTGGTAATCCTCGCGGTTGATCAGGTCTCCGCCGAAGGACTGCAGGAACGGCGAGTATGCATAGGGCAGCCACTCGCCCGTTCCGGCAGTACCCATGTCCAACGGGTAATCCCATTTACCCAGTGCCTTGAGTTTGGTGAGCGCGTCCTGGAACTCGTCCTTCGTCCATGGTTTCTCAATGGTGGCGACACGGACGCCCGCCGCAGCGAGATCAGATTTGCGGGCAAACATGGACAAAGCGACGTCGCCGTACCCAACCGCATAGGTCTCGCCCTGCCACTTGGCAACGGTGCTGGGGAGGTTCTTGGAAAGGTCAGCGGACAGCTTCAGTGGCGCCAGGTACTTGGCCCACGCCCAGTTGGGAACGTTGGGTCCATCAATGTCCACGATGCAGGGAAGTTTCCCGGCTGACGCGGCCCCAACGACGGAATCGTTGTAGGACTCCTGCGGGAAAGCCTGCACCTTGATTTGCGCCTTCGCGCCGCTGCTTTTGTTATAGGAGTCAACGATCGCCTGGGTTGCCGCCAGTTCCTCCGGGTTTCCGGCGGCGTGGGTCCACATGGTGATCTCTTTGGGGCCGTCGCTTGTGGACGAGGAACTGCCCTTGCTGCAGGCGCCCAGGCTGCCGACGAGGGCCGCCGCAGCTATGCTGGTTGCCAGGATCCGTGTGAATCGTGTGTTCATGATTCTCAATCTTTCTGCTGTTTTTGGGTGTGGATGATTGACCCGGGTCCTTCGGGGCGCAGCCGCTGCAACGGCTGCGTCCCTTTCTTTGTGGAATCCGGTGTTGTGACGTGGTGTTTTGCGGGGGTTAGTGGTTGATGTCAGTGTGGCGGCGCCACCGAGCCCCGTTCGATGACGGGGCAGAGGAGTTTTTTCTGCCCCGGCGGCGTGCCGGGCTTTTCAATGTCGTCCAGGAGCCGGGTAACGGCCCAGCACCCCATCTCGTAGTGCGGAAGGGCAACGGTGGTCAGCCCTGGCCACAGCGCATCTGCGATGAGTTCGAGGTTGTCCATTCCCACCACAGAGAGGTCTTCCGGGATGCGGAGGCCTGCTGCGGAAGCTGATTGGTAGGCGCCCATGGCCATGCGGTCGTTGAAGCAGAACAGGGCAGTGGGCCGATCGGGTAAGGACAGCAGTTGTGCCGCTGCTTGCCTGCCGCCCACAGTGTCCGAGACCGCAGAGGCGACGAGCCGGGGATCTTCCGGCAGCCCGTTGCGAATAAGGGCGTTTCGGTAGCCCTCCAGCCGTCCGTGCGTGGCCGGGATGTCGTCAATGTTGTTGATCATCCCAATCCTCGTATGCCCGGCAGCAGCCAGGATTTCCACTGCACTTTCTGCGGCGGCGATTTCATCCGGGACCACTGAGGAGATTGAACTGTCAGCGGAGGCCGCGTCCAGCAGGACTGTAGGGACTTCGTAAAGTTCCTCGGGAACCGTGACGCCCTGGTGGTACATCCGGGCGTAAATGATCCCGTCCACCTGGTGTTGCTGGAGGGTTTGGATTTCATGTTTCTCAAGATCGTTGTCAAGCCCTGAATTGAGCACCATCAGCAGGTAGCCCCGCTGATATGCGGTTTCCTGGGCACCGCGGATCATGGCCCCGGCAAAGGGTGTGGTGGTGATTTGATCACTGACGAGGCCGATGATCTGCGAACGCTGGTTCCGCAGTCCGCTCGCCAGGCGATTGGGGGCGTAGCCCAGATCCTTGGCCACGGCCCGTACGTGTTCTTGCGTTTTGGGGTTCACGCGATCGCTCGTGGCGTCGTTGAGTGCGTGGGACACCGTGGTGATCGAAACGCCGGCAGCCTTCGCCACTTCGCGGATGCCTACCCTCGTCGTCATCGACAGTCCTTTGCAAAACGTTTTGGATGTTGTTTGGATCACACTACCTAAAACGTTTTGCACCTGTCAAGGAATGCGCCCCGCGAGAGGGCAGAATGCGGTTAAAAGCGAGAAAGCACCGCAACGTCCTGGACGTCGCGGTGCTTTCTTGGGGGCGAATCTAAGCCCGCAGCCGGTACCCGCGCTTCACCACGGTTTCTATGAGCTTGCCGTCCGGAAGCGAGGAACGCAGCCGACTGACGGTCATGTCCAAGGCGTGCACGGAACCGCGGAGGTCCAGGAGATCCGAGAGCGCTTCACGGGACAGCACCGCACCACCGGCGCCGAGCAGTGCCCGGAGCAAGAGCAAGGGCGCCGGAGCGAGTTCTACTACTTCGCCGTTGATCCGCAGGCAGCGCCCGCGGAGTTCGATGGTGGCGCTCTTGGTTTCCAGGCGGCGTACATGGTTCAGGGACAGGTGCTCCGTCACGAGGCGAATCAGTGCACCCATGCGGTAGCGGTCGGGAATGAGTGGCGTCAGCCCGGCGTCGACCAGTGGCTGTGCGGTGACGGGCCCCACGGCGGCAACCGTCACAGGCCCTTTGAGCGCTTCAATAAGCTGGCGGTACAGACCCATCTCGTGTGCGGTGCTCCACATTGCGTCCACTGCCGGGGCGCTGGTGAAGGTCAGGACGTCAAGGTTGCCGTTGCACACGGCCTCGATGAGGCGCGGCAGTTTGTCCTCGCCGTCGGGCTTGACCCAGCGGTATGGCGTTACCGTCAGGACGGTGGCGCCGGACATCCGGAGGCGCTCCAGCTGGCGCACGTCGGTGTAGCCGTGCAGCTGCACAGCAACAGTCTTGCCCCGGACGCCCTCCGCCAGGAGCATGTCCACGAGTGTCGCTGTGGTTTCGTCACTGCTGATTCCGACGTCGGCAAGCCCGGCCGCGCGGACGGCACCGCGGGCTTTGGGTCCCCGAACGAACATGCGGCAGGCCGAGAGTGTTTCCAGGAGTTGCTCGCCGATGCCGAAGGAGTCCGCTGCCTCGCACCAGCGGCGCATGCCGTAGGCCGTGGTGGCGATGCAGATATCCGGCTTGGCGGCGATGATGGTGCGGGTGTCCTCGATGAGGACCATGTCCTCCTGCACGGGCGCGATCTTCAAGGCCGGAGCATGGAGCACGCTCGCACCGCGCCGTTCCAAGGCCTCGATGAGGTCCCTGGAACGGCGATGCGAGGTGACGCCGATGCGGAAGCCGTCCAGCGGCGCTTCGGTAGCTTCTGAAACGTCCGTGGCGGTTGTGACGTCTTGGATTTCAAGGGCACGTGCAACAGTCATTGATTTACTTTCAGGCTTCAAGGAGCGAAGCCGCGAGTCGGCTCAGTTCAGCGGATGCTTCGGCATGATTACGGTTGGCTTCAGCCACCCGGACCACCTCGCCTATGACCAGCACGGCCGGGTTGCTGCAACCGGTGGCTGCCGTTTCGATCGTACCCAGATCGGCGATGGTGGTGCGCTGGCCCGGGCGGTAGCCGCGTTCCACCACAGCCATCGGCATGTCGGATTCCATCCCCGCCCGGCGCAGGCCGGCGGCAAGCTGCGGGAGGGTTCCGATGCCCATGAGGACAACGATCGTGCCCCCGAGTCCCGCCAGGTGCGTGTGTTCCTTCTCCGTCAGGGGAGCGTGTCCGGAAACCACGGTGAACATGTGGCTGACCTCGCGGTGCGTTACCGGAATTCCCGCTGCGGCCGGAACGGAGATGGCGCTCGTGACGCCGGAGACCACGCGGACGGGAACGCCAGCGGCAACACAGGCGGCCACTTCTTCGCCACCGCGGCCAAAGACGTATGGATCGCCGCCCTTGAGCCGGACCACGTTCTTGCCCAGGAGCGCAGCTTCCACCATGAGTTTTTCGATGTCACGCTGCGTGACCTTGTGGTGTCCAGGCTGCTTTCCAACGTCCACCAACTCGCCGGACGTCAGGTCTGCCAGCTCCTGGTATGGGGCCAGGCGATCGTAAAACACGACGTCGGCATCGCGCAGGGCGTCCACCGCACCAACCGTGAGGAGATCCAAGGCGCCCGGACCACCGCCCACCAAGGTCACATGACCCTCGATGCCTGGTGCCGGCTCGAAGGCAACCGGAATCCCGGCGCCGCCGCAGCGTTCCACCAACGGCTCCCAGCCGGTGTCGCCGTCGTCCACCACTGCTACCAGGAACGGACGCTCCGGAAGCGGACCGTCGCCGGGTGTGCCAGCAGGTGTGCTGAGGCGGTATACGTTGGCCCCGGCAGCCTGGTAGCGGCGAACCGCTTGGCGGGCGGCTTTTTCGGATCCCGTAACAAGGACGTCCCGGCCTGTGAGATCAATGGTGAGCTGCATGGGTTCCCCTAATTCTCTGCGCCGACGGCTTCGCGGCGGACCGGGATAGTGGAGGCGATGAGTACGCCGCCCTTTTCCTCGTTCGTTGCGGGACGGATCTGGCCGCGCTCCGGAACGAAGGAGATGGACTCGTCCTTCTGGTTGGGGGCGTTGACGAAGGAACGGAAACGGCGGAGGCGCTCCGGGTCCTTCAAGGTCTCAGCCCACTCGTCCTCGTAGGTGTCGATGTGCTTGGCCATGGCGGCTTCAAGCTCTTCGGCAATACCCAGGGAGTCGTGCACCACTACTTCCTCGACGTGCTTGATGCCGCCGTCGAGCTCTTCCTGCCAACGCGCGGTGCGCTGCAGCCGGTCGGCGGTGCGGATGTAGTACATGAGGTAGCGGTCGATGTACTTCAGCAGCGTTTCGTCATCCAGGTCCTTGGCGAGCAACTGGGCGTGTGCCGGGGTGGCACCGCCGTTGCCGCCTACGTACAGGTTCCAGCCATCAGCGGTGGCGATGACGCCGACGTCCTTGCCGCGGGCTTCTGCACACTCACGGGCGCAACCGGAAACACCCATCTTCAGCTTGTGCGGGCTGCGCAGGCCCCGGTACCGCAGTTCCAGGGCGATGGCCATGGCTACGGAATCCTGGACGCCGAAGCGGCACCATGTGGACCCAACGCAGGACTTCACCGTGCGCAGGCTCTTGCCGTAGGCCTGGCCGGATTCGAAGCCGGCGTCAACCAGTTCCTTCCAGATGTCCGGCAGCTGCTCCAGGCGGGCACCGAACATATCGATGCGCTGGCCACCAGTGATCTTGGTGTACAGGTTGTACTTTTCGGCGACCGCTGCGATGACCCCGAGACCCTTGGGAGTGATTTCACCACCGGCAATGCGCGGAACCACCGAGTAGGTGCCATCCTTCTGCATGTTCGCCAACGCGCGGTCGTTGGTGTCCTGCAGGGAACCACGGCCGGCATCCAGGACGTAGGCGGAGTGCTGGCTGGCCAGGATGGAGGCGATGGTCGGCTTGCAGATATCGCAACCGGCACCCGTGCCGTACTTGGCCATGATCTCCTCGAAGGAGGTCAGTTCCAGGACGCGGATAGCGTCAAACAACTCCTGGCGGGACAGGCTGATGTGCTCGCACAGGGCCTTGGAAACCTCGATGCCGGACTTCTTCAGTTCGCCTTCGAGGAGCTTCTTCAACATCGGGACGCAGGAACCACACTGGGTGCCGGCACGCGTGCAACCCTTGAGTTCGCCGAGCTCCTGCACGGGAGCGTTGCCCTCGCAGGCACCGCAACCGTTGACGGTGTCGCGGATGGTTCCGGCAGAGACATTGTTGCAGGAGCACAGGATTGCATCGTCCGGAAGCTCGGTCTCCGGAGCCTCGCCGCCACCGGCAGCGCTCAGGAAAGCGCCGGGTTCGGCAGGCAGTTCACGTCCCAGCAGCGGGCGCAGGCTCATGTAAGGGGAAGCGTCGCCCACGAAGATGCCGCCCAGGAGGGTCTTTGCATCGTCAGTGGTGACAATCTTCTGGTAAACGCCGCGGGCGGGGTCGGCATAGACGATTTCGAGGGAGTGTTCGGTGCGGGCAAAGGCATCACCGAAGCTCGCCACATCCACGCCGGACAACTTCAGCTTGGTGGCGGTATCGAACCCCGGGAACGTTGCCTCGCCGCCATGCAGGCGGTCCGCGACGATCTCGGCCATGGTGTTTGCGGGGGCAACGAGGCCCAGGCACATGCCCTCGAAGTTAGCCACTTCACCGATGGCCCAAATACCGTCCACCTCGGTGGCACAGAAATCGTTGATCACCACACCGCCGCGCTGGCCCAGGCTGAACAGCTGCTCTTCGCCCTCAGCTGCGCGGAAGAGGTCGTCGCGCGGCTTCACACCGATAGCCACGATGACGAGGTCCGCATCAATGGTGCGGCCGTCTGCCATCAGGACTCCGGTGACCTGGCCGTCGTCGTCCGTCAGTACTTCGGACGGGAAGACGCCGCCGTGGACCTCGAAGCCCTTCGCCTCGATCAAGCGGCCAAGCGCCTGGCCGGCGCCTTCATCCAGCTGCGTGTTCATGAGCCACGGCGCGCCGTTGATGACGATCGGAGTGGCACCCAGCTGCTCGGTACCTGCGGCAGATTCAAGGCCCAGCAAGCCACCACCGATGGTGACCGCGTTAACCTTGCGGCCCAACTTTTCGCGAAGCTCTGCAATGGCCTTGTTAATCGCCCAAACGTCCTCGAGCGTGCGGTAAACGTGGGTGTGCTCGGAACCAGGGATCGGGAGCCGGGCTGCATCCGAACCCGAGGCAACCACCAGGTGGTCATATTCGTACTTGTTGCCTGCCGCTGTGAGGACACTCTTGGCAACGGAATCAATCTTGATCGCGCGCTCCCCGGTCTTCAGCGTCAGGGCCTCGTGCTCCCACATGGCAGCATCGCCAAGGGTGAGGTCTACGTCGGTTTCCGTCAGGGCCTTGCTCAAGGCAACGCGGTCGTAGGGGAGGTGCGCCTCTTCGGTCAGCACCGTAACCTGCCAGCCTTCAAGACCGCGGTTGTACATTGCGTCGGCGAAACGGTGGGCCGCAGGGCCGCCTCCGACGACAACGATGCGGCGCGGGTTCTCTGTACTTGAAGTGTGTCCGGTCACTGGTGGGCCTTTCGCAGATGTTGCAGACGGATCTCCGCAACTTGTGCTTCCAGCCTAGGGACGGGCAGTTTCGCTTCAGTTTCCCTTTTGTTTCGTGATCTTAACTTCTGCATCACGAACGCATTTCGCGGGGTGTGAGGTCTCTTTTACGCACCGGACACAAATGCGGACCCCCGATGAAACACCCGCGCCCTAGCTTTGAAGAGTGGCCGCAAGCGTGGCCCGGTCCGGGGGAGTGAAGGTGGAAATTGCCAGCGCCCGGACACAGTGAGAGGGGCTGAAATGACCGTAATTCTGGACCGTGCCGACGAACTGACTACTACCGCCGTTGGCGAATGGCACCGTGTGTGCCTGGTGGACGAACTCGAAGTGGCCTGGGGCGAAGCGGCACTCATCGAGGGCCGGCAGGTAGCGTTGTTCCGCATCGCACCCGGCGAAGTCTTCGCCGTCGCACAGCAGGACCCGGCCACACTGGCCAACGTCATGGCCCGTGGCATCATCGGGTCCCGTGGCAGCCGGCCGACCATTGCGTCACCGCTGCACAAAGAGGTCTACGACCTCGAAACCGGTGAGTGCTTCACTGACCCGGACCTCAAGCTCGCAACCTTTGCCACCCGCCTTGTGGATGGCTACATCGAGGTTGAACTCTAAGAACCCGCCAGACTCCGGCGGCTACAAGCCCAACGCCTCGCGGACATCCCGAAGGACGTCGTCCAGGGATGTCCGCGCTGCGTGTCGTGCAGCGGGAAGCTCTGCCGCCGACTCCACAGCCTGGATGACCTCCAGATAACACTTGAGTTTTGGTTCCGTGCCGCTGGGCCGGATGATCACGCGGCTCTGGTCCCGCGTGAGGTACAAGAGCCCGTCCGTGGGCGGCAAGGATTCGCTGCCTTCAGCAAGATCGGTGAAAACCTCGACGCCGGAGCCTCCAAACGCTTCCGGCGGGTTGACGCGCAAGCGGTTCATCATGGCGTCCAGGAGCCCAAGGTCCGCCACGCGGATGCTCAACTGGTCACTCGCATGAAGCCCGTGCACCAGGTACAGCTCATCCAGGGTGTCGAAGATCGTCTTGCCCTCGGCCTTTGCGGTTGCCGCCAATTCCGCGATCAACACGGCCGCTGAGATGCCATCCTTGTCCCGGACCAGGTCCGGCGCCACACAATATCCCAACGCTTCCTCGTACCCATAGGTGAGTCCCGGGACGCGCGAAATCCATTTGAAGCCCGTGAGTGTTTCCTCATGGGCGTAGCCTGCTGCAGCCGCAATGCGTGACAACAGCCGTGAGGACACGATCGAGTTGGCGAAGACGCCTGCCCCTGGTTCTTCGCCGCCACCGGCGGCCATACGCGCAACGATGTGTGCGCCCAGGAGCGCACCAACTTCGTCCCCGCGCAGCATCCGCCAGACTCCCGTTGCGGGGTCAACCGCAGCAACCGCAGCCCGATCGGCGTCGGGATCATTGGCCAGGACGATGTCGGCACCCCGGTCCGCCGCAGCCGCAAGCGCCAGGTCCAGGGCGCCGGGCTCTTCCGGGTTGGGAAATGCGACGGTGGGGAAATCCGGGTCAGGTTCGGCCTGCTCGGCGACGAGGGTGACGTCCGTGAAGCCTGCTGCGTTCAGTACCGATACGGCTGTTTCACCGCCCACACCATGCATGGGGGTGAGGACGATCTTCAGGTCCCGCGAGGGGAAGCGCTCTGCATCCACCAGACCTGCCATCGCCGCTTGGTAGTCGGTGGCGATGGAGCTGGGAAGTACAGTCCAGCCCGCCCCGCTCAGGGCGATGGACTCCAGGGTGCCCACGGCCTCAATCTTTTCCGCAATCCGGGCATCGTACGGGGCAACGATCTGTGAACCCCTGCCGCTCTCAGTCACGGCGTGCCGGCCAAGATAGACCTTGTAGCCGTTGTCCTGCGGCGGATTGTGGCTCGCGGTGACCATCACGCCGCCGTCGCAATCCAGCGCCCTGACCGCATAGGCGAGCAACGGCGTCGGGAGTGCTGCCGGCATGAGGAAGGTCTCGATGCCAGCCGCAGTGAAGATGGCAGCTGTCTCTTCCGCGAAAATGTCCGAGTTATACCTGGCGTCAAAGCCGACGACGGCGCGTGGCCTGGTACCCGGCGCAGCTGCGGACACCGCTTCGGTCAGGAAAGCAGCCAAGCCAGCCGCTGCCCGACGCACCACCACCCTGTTCATCCGGTTGGGGCCTGGGCCGAGAGCCGCTCGAAGGCCTGCGGTGCCAAACTGCAGGGTGCCGTTAAAGCTGTCGCCCAATTCCTGGACTGCTCCTGCGTCACCGCCGCTGGCGAGGTCGGTGAGCTCAAGGAGAGCCGCCGACGTCGTGGGGTCCGGATCGTGGGAAGCCCATTCACGGGCGTCGGTGAGCAGCTGGTTAAGGGCGGCATCGCTTGATGTCATAGGGACAAAACTATCCTCATTGCCCACATCAAGGGCAACGCGGGGTCAGATATGGCCCATAAATCTGGTCGCAATGATGCATACCTGACCCCGCGTTGCTTTAGAGGGCGCGGGATCGGACGGTGAAGTCCGTGCTCCCATCCATGCTGAACAGAGAAGATCCCGTGTTGTCCCAATCCGGGAAGAAGGTGTCCGAAATAACTGCCGCCCCATCCTGGGCGAAGACCTCCACGGACGAGGAATCCAGGAGGATGCGCAGGTGGACCTTGCTGTCGCTGCCGGAGGAGGGCAGGGCAACCTCGTGATAAGGGCTGAATTTCTCGGAGAAGTTGCTGGTCCCGGCCTTGGAACGGTCAACCTTTACCGTGCGCTTTTCCTTGTTATAGGAGATACGCAGGTTTGCGCTGCCGTCAGCGGATCGGCGAAGGAGAATTCCTGCTTCCCGCGCAGAGGTAAGGTCCATTTCGAGCTCAATGAGCTGGGTACGGCTGGCAAAATCGGCGCCAAGATCTGTGTTGGTACCCTGCGGGTCGTGGCCGACGGTGAGGTTTTTGCTCTTCATCTCACCTGAGTGTTCGAGTGCTTCCCTCGCCACGCCGGCAATTGCCGATCGCAGTTCGAGCCGCTTCTGGCCCCGGACCAGGGTGAGTTCGCGAGGGATGGCCATGGACCCGCGCCACGGCGTGGTGGGAACGTGTTGCGCGTAATCCCAATTGCCCATCCAGCCAAGGAGCACAGGCTTGCCGCCGGGCGCTCCTGAGATGGAGTTTGCCGCATAGTAGTCGGCGCCGTGGTCAAGCCACTGGGATTCGGTGAGCGGGGCATCGGCGGGCGCGGCGTTTTCGGCCGTGAAACGGGTGCCGTCGAATTCGCCGACGAAGTACTGCATGCCCGAGCCACCCGCGATGCCGCCGGGGTTGATGCTCAGCAGCATGACCCACTTCTTCGCGGCGGAGTCCTCTACGTCCATCTGGACGAGTTCCGGCACCTCCCAGAGTCCGCCTTGGGCGCCGACCCCGGAGAAATCACTGAGGAAGTCCCAGTGGAGAAGATCCGTGGATTTGAACATCTTCACTACCTGCGCGTCCGCCACGACCGTGGTCATCACCCAGTATCGTCCGGGTTCGTACCAGGTGATCTTGGGGTCGCGGAAGTTGTTGTTGGTGGGCGCCAGGTTCAGGACGGGGTTGCCCTTGTACTTCTGCCAAGTGCTTCCGTTGTCCAGGCTGAAGGCCACGGATTGCGCTTGCGCACCTTGGGGGAGCGCGCCGTTCTTTCCATATGCACTGGTGTAAAGGGCCACCATGGGTGGGTTCTGCGCGGACCCCAGTCCGGACGCGTTGTTCTTATCCATCACGATCGAACCGGAGAAGATTTCCTCCTGCGGGCTCGCCTCCATGGCAACAGGCTGCTGTTCCCAGTGCACCAGGTCCGTGCTGGTGGAGTGGCCCCAGGACATGTTGCCCCACGAATTCCCGCGAGGGTTGTACTGGTAGAAGGCGTGGTAGGTCCCGTCGTGGTACACGAGGCCGTTGGGATCGTTGAGCCAGTTCTTTTCAGCAGTCAGGTGGGCTGCGGGCCGCCACGGATCCGAAGCGGATGGCCGGTGGCCGCCCGGGGTGGGGGCCGACGTCGGGCTTTCCGTTGCTGGAGCGGTGCAGGCGGCAGCGGAAAAGGCGACCACGACGGCGGCACTTGCGGCCAGCAGATGACGGCGGGAAAGGCGGGGATTGGGGTAAGTCATGGGGAGAGATCCTGGGGTTGGGGAGTGGCAGGGGTGCCGGCCCTTGTGGAGCCCGCACCCCTGCCGTGGCCTAAGGGCCGGGGGTGTTGCGGCCTACTTGTAGAGGCCTTCGCCGCCAACGCGGAGGTTGGTGGGCAGGTAGCCGAACGGGCCGAGGCCGTTCTTGCCGAAGGTACGGTCAACCTGCGTCACGCCACCCTGGAAGTTCATCTTCACGGTGGGGGACAGGGAGCCGCCGCGGACGCCGTCCACGTTGTCAATGAACGACTGCACGAGGCCGCCAGGCTGTACGTAGTGCGAGTAAGCCTGGAACTGACGACCATTCTGGCGCGGGTCCGGACCCTCCGGCGCGTTAGCCGGCATGTTCAGGTCCGTCGGGGAGCCCAGGGCCAGGCCGCTGTTGTTCACTGGCTGGAAGTCGGAGCGAACGCCGTTGCCCACGAAGCCGTAGACGCCATCCGGGCCGCGCATGCCATCGGCGTAGGTGAACTGGTGGCTGATGGTGAACAGGTAGTACTTGTTCTTGCCGTTTTCGTTCTGGATGTAGATCTGCGGACGCTCAGTCTGGTCGTTGACGCAGTTGGCGGACAGGATCGGGGGCAGGAAGCTCCACTTGGTGAGGTCCTTGTTGTCGGCCACTGCCAAGCCCACATTGGCGGTCTGGTACCAGGCACCCGTAGTGGTGTTGACCTGGTCCAGGGTCTCAGCGTGAGGATCGCCCGGACGGTAGCCGAGGTCTTCCTGCTTGCACTTGTAGTCGCCGCGAGTGCCACCGGTGTTGCCTTCGAAGACCATAAAGGTTTTGCCCGGGTGCGCCGGGTCCGCGAAGGTGTACGGGTCACGGAACGCGAAGCCCGGGTTCTGGGCCTTGTTCTGGTACATCTTTCCATCCGGCTCCAGCAGCTTGGTGTGCTCGAAGCCGTCGAAGGTCACGCCGTCCTGGTTGGCGTGGATGTTGCCCAATGCCTTGGCAATGACAGCATCCGGAGCGATGCCGCCGCCGCCAGCGTTGCGCTCGGCGACGTCGTAGAACGTGGTGGCCGTGTAGAAGACGTTGATCTTGTTGCCCTGCATGAGGCGCGTGGAGCCGGACCATTCGGTGTTGCCGATGGAGGTGTTGTCCAGGAACAGGTGTCCGCCGTAGTTCCACTTGTCCTTGGCCGGATCAGCGTTGGTCTTGCGGAAGAAGTACCCGATCCGGGCGTTCCAGTGGCGCTGGTCGAAGCCGTAGCCGGCGTGCCGGTCAGCTACCAGGGAGAAGATGACGTCCCAGCCCTTGTAGCTGATCTGGTTCGCGTTCTCGTCCGTCAGGGACCAGGTGTCCCACACCCAGACGTCGTCGTTCATGGCGGGGAAGTCCTTGGGGATTTCCGGCATGGTGACGTCGGGGCTCATGGAGTTCTGGCCCGGAGCAACGTTGGTGTTGCTCTGTGCCATGATCTGCTTGGCGTCTGCACGGGTCCATTTGGACGTGAAGTCGGCGGCGGGGTCGTACGCCTCCTGCGTGTGGACGGAGGGCAGCGGGAAGCCGGGCGTTGGTGCCGGCATGGTGTTCGACGGCGGGTCAGCCGGCAGGTTGGCCTGCGCAGCCGGCGTCACCAGCAGGATGCTGCCGGCCACGCTGGCAGCGGCTGCGAGGGCGGCTGCCTGTCGCAGCCGGCGGCGCGGCCGTTGAAGGGTTGAGTGAGTGTTCATGCTTGCTCTTCTCGCGGAGTGTTGGACTTCGTGGAGTGGGGCGCATGCCCTGGTCCCCTGTTAAGGGGCTCGCTACTACGGCGTCCGCTCGATCCGCTGAAGGCGTCTTCGAGGGACGCCATCGTTTCGAGGTGCAGCAATCCCTTGTGGGGTTCGTGCCGCGGTGGCTCCGATACGTCGACTTACCGGAACGACTCCCACGCTAGACGGGCTTCGCGGGACAAATCAAAGCACGTTTCAGAGGCCAAAACGGGTTGTCAGACATCTGTGTGCAAGCGCTTACATTTCTCAACGCGTGCGCGTGCCACATCTCTGGAGTGGAATCAAATGTTTCGTTATAAAGCAGATTTAATCTGAGAATTTGCTGTGTGTTTACTTTTGAAATGGTTCAAGTGCCGCAGCCGCTAAAGGCGTACTGGCGGGTAACAGAGGGCGTTGGTGGAGCCTTCAAATGTCCAATCGATGGACGTAAAATGTGGTAGCGACTCCGGAGCCATCAAAGGAAACCGGATCCCGCCTGGTGTGAGCTGGTGCAGCATGTGTGAGTTACCAAAGCGGCGTTGGCGGTCCTCACTGACTCCATTGCGGCTGGTCCTCGCCGTCCTTGCCCTGGCAGCGATCGTGGTGAGCTTGTTGTTTCCGGCTCTGCTCTCGGCCCTGCCCCTTGGTGCGGGCCTTTTGACCCTGGCTGTAGCCGTCCTTATGCCCGCCATCCGGGAAGTCGAACTAGGAGCTTCTCCCAGCATCAAGCTCGCGCCTGCGCTCAAAGACCGCGAAGACGAGCTTCGCAGCGTCTTCGAACGGCAGCGTGGGGACATGGAGTACTGTGCGCACTTGCTGTGCGACAACCCGGAAACTGCCCGCCGATTGCTGGAGGCTGCGTGGTCCCAGTCCACCAACGCATGGAGGGGGCCCGTGACGCCCCAACTGCGCGTCTACACGCTGTGCGTCTTCGTGGAACTCCTGAAGAAGCACGAACACTGGCTCCAGAGCCGCGAAGGCAAGAAGAAGAAGCCCAAGGCCAGTCTGAGTCCACTGGCGAGGTTGCCGTTCGACGAGAGGGTCGCCGTCGTGCTTCATGTCTTCGCGAACCTCACCGTCGGTGAGATTGCCGGGATGACTGATCGTCCCGCCCTGGACGTCGGCAAATCCCTGGCGGCTGCCGAAGAGAAAACCAACCGCCTGGCGTTGGAAGAAGGCCGGCCGTGAGGGACGCGCTGCGGGAGCGGTTGTTGTCCGAGGCCGCGATTCATGCCAAGACGCACCCGGCTGACCTGGACCGTGCCTTGGGCGAAGGCATGTCCACTGTTCGGCGACGGCTGGTGCGAACCTGGGTGGTGGTGATCGTGGCCGCGGTGCTCGTGACGGCCGGGCTGGTGGCTGTCCGCGTTTTCCTTGACCAGCCACGAGCAGTGCTGGAATCCATCGCCGTGAGCGCTCCGGCAAGCTCGCTCCATCCCGAGGCCACCCTTCAGTTGTCCGCGGAAGCCACCTACACCGACGGCACGCGACGTCCGTTACAGGAAGGCATCGAGTGGGCCTCGGACAACGTCGCCGTGGCCGGAATCACCGCTGATGGCCAGGCGACGGCGGTCGCGCCGGGTGTCGCTGGCCTGACAGCAACGGTCGACGGCGTCTCCGGACGCTTCGAGCTCAAGGTCACCCAGCCGGGAACGGCCTCGCTGACGGCCCTGCGCATCACCCCGGGTGATGCTGAGACCAGCCCTGGAGGCAAGATACCGCTCGTCGCCGAGGGAACGTACAGCGATGGGTCACTCGGGAGGCTCAACGTCACAGCTATATGGGGCTCCCGTGATCCTGGCGTAGCGACCGTGGACGGCGACGGCCTGGTCACCGCTGCCACGCCGGGCACCGCCACCATCTCCGCCTCCCAGGACGGGTTCGAGGCCACCGCACGCATCACCGTCAACACGGCACCGCCGGCCAAGCTCTCGGGCTTGGCGATCGATCCCGCCGAACTCACGATCAAGCAAGGGCAGACGCACCAATTGACCGCAGTTGCCTCGTACACGGACGGGACCACCAAGCCCGAATCCAACGTGACGTGGTCCACCGGCAACCCGAAGGTCGCAACAATCTCCGCCTCCGGACTCCTGACCGCGCAGGGCCTGGGGCAAGTGCTCATCGAAGCCAAGCACGTGGACACCGATGGCAAGGAATGGAAAGCGCAGTCGAAGGTGACCGTGGAGCATGCGGTGATTGCCGTCGTCGTGAGTCCTGCTGGTCCGCAGGCACTGGAACCGGGCGCCACAGTCCAGCTGACTGCCACTGTCAAATACAGCGACGGCAAGCCCGGGAACCCGGTCATTGCATGGGCGTCGAGTCGCCGGATCGTCGCCACCGTCAGCAATGGCTTGGTACGGGGAGGCGCCCTGCAAGGGCAGGCAATCATCACGGCCACAGTGGACGGCGTGTCCAGCAACGGAGTAGTGGTCAGCGTTGGTCCAACGCTTCCGACCCAAGGGCCGGTAAAGGGCTAAGCAGGCCTTTAGAGCTTCGCGATGATCTCCGCCAGCAGCGTGGAGATACGCTTGCCTGCCGCTTGGCCGGCCTCGAGGACTTCGGCGTGGCTCAGCGGAGCCGGGCTGATGCCCGCGGCAAGGTTGGTGACCAGCGAGATGCCGAAGACCTCCATGCCTGCATGGCGTCCGGCGATGGCTTCCAACGCCGTGGACATTCCCACGAGGTCTGCGCCGATCCGTTTGGCGTACTGGACCTCGGCCGGCGTCTCGTAGTGAGGACCGCTGAACTGGGCGTAGACACCTTCCTGCAGTGACGGATCCACTTCGCGGGCCAGTTGCCGGACGCGTGAGGAGTACAGGTCCGTGAGGTCCACGAACGTGGCGCCCTCAAGCGGGGACGTGGCCGTCAGGTTGATGTGGTCGCTGATGAGCACAGGCGTGCCCGGGGTCCAATCCTCATTGAGGCCGCCGCAGCCATTGGTGAGGACCAGCGTCTTGCAACCCGCGGCTGCGGCCGTGCGAACGCCGTGGACGACTGAGCGGACACCCTTGCCTTCGTAGTAATGCGTCCTGGCTCCAAGGACCAAGGCGCGTTTGCCTTCCTTGGTCAGGACGGAGCGGATGGTTCCCACGTGGCCCACAACGGAAGGTTGGTGGAAGCCGGGAACCTCCGAGGCATTCAAGGTGGCGGTGGTTTCGCCAATGAGATCGGCGGCTTCGGCCCAGCCGGAACCGAGCACCAGGGCTACGTCGTGGGACTCAACGCCAGTCTCGGCGGCAATGAAGTCGGCGGCGGCCCGGGCAGCTTCGAAAGGGTCTGTGTTCATCAGCTCAGTGTTACTCACTGGTACAAGCTACCTTGCGCGTGCAGCAATTTGGTAGGGACGCGTTCGACGCCGGGGGTGAGGCTTGGCTGACTGGCAGCCTGCGGTGCAATGAGCGAGAATTGAGAATTGTGACCACCCAAGTTGACTTCAGTTCCCCCCGTATCGCGATTCTGGGGGGTGGTCCCGGAGGATATGAAGCCGCCATGGTGGCCGCTTCCCTCGGCGCAAAAGTCACCATCATCGAGCGGGCAGGCCTTGGCGGCTCCGCCGTGCTGACCGACGTCGTGCCTTCCAAAACCCTTATTGCCACCGCCGACCTCATGACCCGCGTTGGTGAGGCGGACGAGTTGGGCGTCAAGTTCGACGGCGACGGCGGCGGCTCCAAGCCCCGTGCCGACCTGAAGCACATCAACGACCGCGTCCTGGATCTGGCCCGTGGCCAGTCCCACGACATCCGCGCGGGGCTGGAACGCCTCGGCGTGGAGATCGTGATCGGTTCCGGCAAATTGCTGGACAACAACACGATTGAGGTCCTGACCCTTGAGGGCACACGAACCATTGATGCTGATGCCATCCTGCTGGCGGTAGGTGCACACCCGCGCGAGCTCCCCACGGCCAAGCCCGACGGCGAACGCATCCTCAACTGGGCCCAGATCTACAACCTGGACGAGCTGCCGGAGGAACTGATCGTGGTGGGCTCCGGTGTCACCGGCGCCGAGTTCGCCTCCGCCTACAACGGCCTCGGCTCCAAGGTCACGCTGATTTCCAGCCGCGACCAGGTCCTCCCCGGTGAGGACACGGACGCCGCCAAACTACTGGAAGGCGTGTTCGAGCGCCGCGGCGTGCGCGTGTTGTCCCGGTCGCGCGCCAACGCAGTTGAGCGGACGGACGACGGCGTGAAGGTCACCCTGGGCGATGGATCGGTAGTCACGGGCTCGCACTGCCTGGTGTGTGTTGGGTCCATCCCCAACACGGCCGGAATTGGGCTTGAGGAGGCCGGGGTGACCCTGACGGAGTCCGGGCACATCAAGGTGGATGGTGTTTCGCGCACCACTGCCCCCAACATTTACGCAGCCGGCGACTGCACCGGCGTGTTCGCGCTGGCATCCGTGGCCGCCATGCAGGGCCGCATCGCGGTTGCACACTTCATGGGTGACGGCGTGAAGCCGCTCAAGCTCAACCAGGTGGCCTCGAACATCTTCACGTCCCCGGAAATCGCTTCGGTGGGTGTTTCGGAGGCCGACCTCGCGTCCGGCAAGTACCAGGGCGACGTCGTGATGCTCTCGCTGCTCAGCAACGCCCGCGCCAAGATGCGCAACACCAAGGATGGCTTCGTCAAGATCATCGCCCGCAAGGGATCCGGCACGGTCATTGGGGGCGTGGTGGTGGGACCGAACGCTTCGGAACTCATCTTCCCGATCTCCGTGGCTGTCACGCAGAAGCTCCACGTTGACGACGTCGCCAGTGCGTTCACGGTGTACCCGTCGCTGACTGGGTCCATCTCGGAGGCAGCGCGGCGCTTGCACGTGCACATGTAGCTTCTTGCTCCTGTGGCGCCCGTTTCGATGGCTTGCTGCATGCCAGACGATTCCCACCGTCTGGCGCGCAGCGCGTCATCGAAACGGGCGTTTCTGCTTCCTACGCTCGGAGGGCCGCGATGGCTTCGGCGACGGGCATGTGCAACGCAGGACCGTGGCCCGGCAGGATCACGTTCGCTTGGACGGCGCTTAATGACCGTGCCGCTGCGAGGGCGGTCTTCGGATCCGAGTGGTACATCCGGTGCAGCATCTGGGGCCCGGAACGTGTGCTGATCGGGTGGCCACTGACAAACGAGTCGCCGACGGCGATGGCCTGCGCCCCAGGGAGCAGTAGGGCAACATTGCCTGGAGTGTGCCCGGGCAAGAGGATGGCTTCCGGCTGGCCAGGCAGGCTCCGGAGCCTGTCCTCGTCCCACGCCTCGGCGCGGGTTGCCGGCTCCGCCTGGAGGGCTTTCGCTGTGATGACATGGAGTAACCAGCGGAAAACGCGGGGACGCCAAGCCCGGATAATCACCTGACCGAACGTGACCTGATGCTTCTCCTTGCCTTGAACGTGTGCCAATTCCTCCGGGGAACACAGGATGGGCGTGCCGAACGTCCGCGAGAAGTACGCAGCGGAGCCCGTGTGGTCCACGTGGCCATGGGTGATGAGCATGGCTTTGGCATCGGCGGGATCCAGGCCCAGCCCCTTGATCGATTCGAGGACCAAGTCACGGTCGGCGGGGTATCCGCCGTCGATCAGCAGGAAGCCCGTGCCGTCCCGGACAATGACCCAGTTGGACGCGGGCCCCTGGACGAAGAAGACTCCCGGCGCTTGCTCAGATACGTTCACCCGAGAAGTCTAAGGGGGGCGCCTACGCAGCGGTCGCCTGGAAGTGCTTCTCGATGAGCCCTTTGATGTCCTCGTGGCATCCACCGCACCCTGTGCCTGCCCGTGTGGCCTTGGAGACCTCGCCAACAGTGCTGCATCCTTCCAGCACGGAATCCTCGATGCTGGCGGCGCTGACGCCTGCACAGCGGCACACTGTGCGCTGGGGATCGTTGCTGGTAGCGCCGGAATCCAACTGGTCCGGGCCGTCCAGGCGAAGCAGCAGGGAACGGTCGGCCGGCAACTCCGAGGAACGTTCGAAAAGGACCACCAGTTCAGCGGCAGTCCGGGGCATGCCCACAGCAACCAAACCCTCCAGCACTCCACCGCGCGTTGTCATCTTGACGTAGCGGCCGTGCTCGGGATCGGCCCACTGGGAGATCTGGCGACGTGCCCGGCCAGGAGTGGCCCCGGCTTCCAGAAGCTCTTCGTCCCATGGATCGGCCTGGTTATCGCCGGCAACAGCCAGGTTGATGCCCCGTGCTTTCAGAACCACGACGCCTGGCTTTTCTGTGGGCAGGGCTTCCAGCGCATCCGCGGCTTCCTGGCCCTCTTGTGCCAGGACCACCAAATATTCAGCCAGCCACTCGGCCTGACGCCAGCCCGGGCCTACCAAACCGGAGGGGGCGGTGGCGGTCCGGCAATCAAGGCAGGAAGCGTCAGGGCAGCGGACCTCGGCACAATCGCCGATCGCGAACATGTGTGGCTCGTGGTAGGTCCGGAGATGGTGGTCCACCAGGATGCCGGCACCCGTGGGAAGGCCGCAGCCTTCGGCCAGTTCAATCCTCGGGCGGACGCCGCAGGAGAGGACCAGCAGGTCGCCGTCGATCGCCGAGCCGTCCTCCAGCAGCAGAGCGGAGAAACTTCCGCCGGGGCCAGCGGTTTCCACGCCTGTAGACCTCGCGTTGCCGGCCATCCGGACGCCGCCTGCACGGAGGCTGCTCGTCAGGACGGATCCGCTGCCACGGTCAATGCTGCGGCCCAAAGGGAAGGGGCCGTTGTGGACCACCGTTGCCTGGGCGCCTTCCTCCGCGGCTGCGAGGGCGGTTTCCAGGCCAAGCACGCCACCACCCAGGACCACCACGCGTTTACCGCCAGCGACAGCTTCACGGAGGACCGCGGCATCGCGAAGATCGCGCAGGGCAGTGACACCGGCTGGAAGAACGGGGCCCGCCGGATCAGGGTTCAAGCCGGTGAGGTTGGGAATGACGGGCCGGGAGCCGGTGGCAAACACCAAGCGGTCGTAGTGTTCGTTGGTGCCGTCGGAGAGAATCACATGCTGGCGTGCACGGTCAATCCTCTTGACCTTGACACCCAACCGGACGTCAACGCCGTCGGCCTCCAGTTCAGCAGCATCAGCCATGGCCAGGGCTTCAGGAGTGGTCCGCCCGACGCCCAGTTCGGCCACCATGACGCGGTTGTAGGCGGCCTCAGCTTCCTGTCCGACCACCAGCAATTGCACAAGTCCTGTGCGGACCGCGGGAAGCAGTTCGTCCACCAGTCGCGCAGCAACGGGGCCGAATCCAACAACAACAATGCGCTCGCTCATGATGCCTCCTTGGCGTGCAGGGGCAGTCCGGATCCAGCAGGCACGGCGACTGGAGCCGCTGACACTGTGGTGGACGCTGCCCGCCGGACCCATACCCGGCTGGTCTTGAACTCCGGCATACCGGAGATGGGATCGGTGACCGCCTCAGTGAGGCGGTTGGCGTTTTCCTGGCCCGGGAAGTGGAACGGGAGGAACACAGTGTCCGGGCGGACCGAGTTGCTGAGTTCCGCCCGGCAGAGGACCTCACCGCGTTGGTTGGTCACTGTTGCGTAGTCGCCGTCGGCAATGCCACGCGCTGCGGCCGTGCCAGGGTGGATCAGGAGCTTGGCCTGCGGCTGAGACGCCAGCAGCTCGCTCACGCGGCGCGTCTGGGCGCCGGACTGGTAGTGCTCCAGGAGGCGGCCAGTGGCTAGGGCCAAAGAGTCGTCCGCAAACGAACGTACAGCCCGCTTGGAAGGGGTAACCGGGACCATCACGGCGCGGCCATCAGCATGCGCAAACCCGTCCGCGAAGAGTCGCGGCGTTCCCTGGCTGCCCACGGGGTACGGCCAGTAGGCAGCTTCGCCACGATCCAGCATGGCGTAGTCGATTCCGGAGTAGTCAGCCAACCCACCGGCGGAAGCAAGTCTGAGTTCTTCAAACACTGTCTCGGGGTCATCGCTGAACATGGAGGGAGCCTCGAGCATTTCCGCGAGCCGTGCCATCAGCCACAATTCGCTGCGGACGCCAGGGGGAGGGGTGATTGCCTTGCGGCGTCTGATGACGCGTCCCTCAAGGTTGGTCAGCGTCCCTTCTTCCTCGGCCCACTGCGTCACGGGCAGGACCAGATCGGCTTCGGCCGCGGTCTCGGACATGAAGAAGTCGCAAACCACCAGGAAGTCCAGGCTGCGGAGTCCTTGGGTTACCGCGTTGGTGTCCGGCGCCGAAACCACCACATTGGCGCCGTGCACGAAGAGGCAACGGACGCCGTCGGGCTTTCCGAGCGACTTGAGGAGTTCGACGGCGGGCAGGCCGGCTCCGGGGATCAGCGACTCGTCCACACCCCAGACCTTGGCGATGTGGGCGCGTGCAGCGGGGTCGGTGATTTTGCGGTAGCCGGGAAGCTGATCAGCCTTTTGGCCGTGCTCGCGGCCGCCCTGGCCGTTGCCCTGGCCAGTCAGCGTGCCGTAGCCACTGCGGGCCGAGCCCGGCAGGCCAAGGAGGAGGCTGAGGTTGATGGCAGCGGTTGCGGTGTCCGTACCATCCACGTGCTGTTCGACTCCACGGCCACTGAGGATGTAGCTGCCGCCATTGCGGGCGCCCTGGGCCAGGCGTCGGGCCGTCTCACGGATGAGGGTGGCCGGGACGCCAGTGATGGACTGGACGCGCTCGGGCCAGAAGGCGTTGAGGCTGCGGACCACGGAAGCATAGCCCTTGGTGTTTGCCTCGATGTAGCCGGTGTCGGCCAGGCCTTCGTGGACCACAACGTGGCTGATGCCCAGAAGGAGGGCCAAATCTGTGCCGGGCGTCGGCTGCAAGTGGATGCCACCGCCGTCGCCCGTGAACGCTGCCGTAGCCGAACGGCGGGGGTCCACTACGATCAGCCCGCCGGCGTCGCGCGCGCCCTGAAGATGCTGGACAAACGGCGGCATGGTCTCGGCGACGTTCGAGCCGAGCATGAGGATCACGGACGCGGAGTCAAGGTCCGTGACGGGGAAGGGGAGGCCACGGTCCACGCCGAAGGCGCGGTTGCCTGCGGCGGCTGCCGATGACATGCAGAAGCGGCCGTTGTAATCGATGCGTGAGGTGCGCAGGGCCAGCCGGGCGAACTTGCCCAGCATGTACGCCTTCTCGTTGGTGAGGCCGCCACCACCGAAAACTCCGATCGCGTCGTTTCCGTGCTGCTTCTGGGTGTCCTTCACAGCGGCGGTGATCAGCATGAGCGCCTGGTCCCAGGAGATCGGCTGGTGGACGCCGTCGGATCCTTTGAGCATCGGTTCGGTGACGCGGCCGTTGTGACGCAACAACGACGCCGATGTCCAGCCTTTGCGGCACAGCCCGCCCCGGTTGGTGGGGAAATCGCGCCCTGAAACTTCCAGGGGCACGGCACCTTCACCGGGCATTGCAGGTGTGGCAGGGCTTGCCGGTGCTGCGTCGGACGAGGGCGCGGGCGCTGCCCCGGCTGCCGAGGCAGCCGGGGTCAGCGTCATGGCGCACTGGAGCGCGCAGTAGGGGCAGTGGGTATCGGCGCCGTTGGGCATCTAGATGTGTCCGATCGTGTTGCGCTTCTGGGCGGGGCGGATGTAGCAGACCCAGCAGACGGTGAGCATCAGGACGTAGGCTCCAACGAATCCGTAGAACGCCGGGGTGTAGGAGCCGCTTGCGGTGTTCGATGCGTTGAGCACCTGGGGGATCACGAATCCGCCGTAGGCACCGATCGCCGAGATCAGGCCCAGTGAGGAGGATGCCAACCGTGCCGTTGTACCGCTGGGGGCGCCTGAACGTGCGGCCCGGCTGGAGGTCGCGAAGATCACCGGGATCATGCGGTACGTTGCGCCATTACCGAAGCCGCTGGCCAGGAAGAGCACCAGGAACAAGGTAAGGAACAACCAGAAGTTCTTCAGCGGCAGGGTCCAGATCATGGTCAGCGTGATGACAGCCATGGAAGCGAACGAGGCGATGGTCATCCGGGCGCCGCCCATGCGGTCTGCCATGCGGCCACCGTAGGGACGAGCCAGAGAACCGACCAGCGGGCCGAGGAATGCCAGGGACAGGGCCACTGCACCGAGGTGGATGGAGGAGAAATCGGGGAAGTAGTCCTTGATCAGCTTCGGGAAGACGCCGGCGAAGCCGATGAACGAGCCGAACGTACCGATGTAAAGGAATGCCATGATCCACAGGTGCGGTTCTTTGAGGGCCGCCACGGATCCGGCCACGTCACCCTTGGCGCTGGTGAGGTTGTTCATGTACTTCCATGCACCGAAAGCCGCGATCAGGATCAGCGGGATCCAGATGATGCCGGCCATGGGCAGGTTCACGGTTCCAGCTGCGAGCAGGGTGATGGCGATGGGAACCACAAGCTGCGCGACGGCGGCACCAAGGTTTCCGCCCGCGGCGTTCAGGCCGAGGGCCCAGCCCTTTTCGCGTGCCGGGTAGAAGAAGGTGATGTTGGCCATCGAGCTGGCGAAGTTGCCTCCGCCGAAGCCGGCGAGGGCTGCTACCAGGAGCATGATGCCGAACGGCGTTTCCGGATTGGAAACACAGATCGCCAGGCCGCTGGCGGGAATCAGGAGGAGCAGTGCCGAGACGATGGTCCAGTTGCGGCCACCGAACTTCGGCACCATAAAGGTGTAGGGGATTCGCAGCGTGGCGCCTACGAGGCTGGGGATGGAGATGAGCCAGAAGATCTGGTTGGTATCGAACTTGAAACCTGCTGCGGGGAGCTGGACGACAACGATCGACCAGAGCTGCCATACGACAAAGCCGAGGAATTCGGCGAAGATCGACCAGTACAGATTGCGCTTGGCGATGGACCGGCCTTCGGCTTCCCACTGGCCCTTGTCCTCGGCGTCCCAGTTGGCGATCCAGCGGCCGGGGCGGTGTTCAAGGGCGGGAACGGCGGTAGCAGTGGACTGGGCGGGGGCCAGTTCTTCTGCAGTGCGGTCAACAGTCACGGAGTGCCTCCTTTGTGGGGACGTTGTTCTTCCAAGGTAGGTTTCACGCGTTTCGCGGACCGTCGCCCTTTGTAAACGTGCTGTGACATTTCCCTATCGGCGGGGTCACCGGCGCGTGAGGCAATGGTGAGGTAGTGTGGCCCGGACCACAGGGTGAGACTTTTCGACTGGTCCGCATAGTGGACTTAGTTGTCCAGTCAATGGACTGCGGGAACTATTATTGAACTCTCGAATAATCCTTCGCCGGGCAGGCTCCGAGGGGCATCGGCCGGTGTGAACGAAAGCTGCTACTACATGTCTTCGACTGCCACGTCCAAGGAAGGCGAGTCCACCAAGCCAGTGAACTCGCGGGGCAAAGTGATCTTCGCCAGCCTGATCGGCACGACGATCGAGTTCTACGACTTCTACGCCTATGCCACCGCGTCAGTGCTCGTCTTCCCCAAGCTCTTCTTCCCCGATGCCACAGACATCAATGCGCTTCTCAGTGCGTTCGCCATCTTCGGTGTGGCCTTCTTCGCGCGTCCCATCGGCGCCGTTGTCTTCGGCCACTTTGGTGACAAGATCGGCCGCAAGGGAACCCTGGTTGCCTCGCTGTTGACCATGGGTATCGCAACCTTCCTGATCGGACTCCTGCCTACGGCTTCCATGGCAGGGTGGGCGATCCTGGCCCCGATCATGTTGGTTATCCTGCGCTTCTTCCAGGGCCTGGCCTTGGGCGGCGAATGGTCCGGCGCAGCTTTGTTGGCCACCGAGAATGCGCCGGAAGGCAAGCGTGCCATCTATGGAACGTTCCCGCAGCTGGGTGCCCCTATTGGCTTCATCATCGCCAACGTGATCTTCATCTGGATGAACGTTGCCCTGACGGCCGAAGAGTTCCTGGCATGGGGTTGGCGCGTTCCGTTCATCCTCAGCGCGATCCTGGTCATTGTGGGTCTTTACGTTCGCCTGAAGCTGGTGGAGAGCGTGTCCTTCACCAAGGTGATCGAACAGGAAAAGGTCCAGAAGCTGCCCCTCGCCGCAACCCTCAAGAGCCACTGGCGCCCGGTTCTGGCCGGCACCTTCATCATGTTTGCCACCTATGTGCTCTTCTACATCATGACCACGTTCACCCTGTCCTACGGCACCAAGCCCACCTTGGTCGGCGCCCAGGCCGCGGCCGAAAAGGCAGGCAAGCCGATGACGGCGGACCAGGTTGCGGCGTTTGTCCCCGGCCTGGGCATCACCCGGTCCGACTTCCTCTGGATGCTGATCATCGGCGTCGTCTTCTTCGGTATCTTCACCGTGGTCTCCGGACCTTTGGCCGAGAAGTGGGGCCGTCGGAAGTTCCTGCTGGGCGTCACCGTCGGCATCTTCGCATTCGGTGCGCTCTGGTTCACCATGTTTGGTCCCGGCCAGGCAGCGGCGATGGTTGGCCTCATTGTGGGCTTCACCCTCATGGGCCTCACGTTTGGGCCTATGGCGGCCATCCTGCCTGAGCTGTTCCCGGCCAACGTCCGCTACACCGGTTCTGCGGTGGCGTACAACCTGTCGTCCATGATCGGAGCGGCCCCGGCATCGTTCGTCGCCATCGCTCTCTGGCAGGCAGCGAACGGCAGCACGTGGTTGGTTGGGGTCTACATGGCGATCGCTGCGGTGATCACCTTCGTGGCGCTCTGGCTCACCCGCGAAACCAAGGACATGGACTACGAGAACAACGTCGCCTGACCTTTGGGAATTAACGACCTCGGCCCCGCATCGGAAGGTGCGGGGCCGAGGTGTTTAAGCTTCGGTTCTTAGTCCTCGATGGTGGCGATGACAGCGCCGGCAGCGACCGTCTCACCCGCTGTGGCTGCGAGCCCGCGCACCGTGCCGGACTTGTGTGCGGTCAACGGCTGTTCCATCTTCATGGCTTCCAGGACAACGATCAGATCGCCCTCGGCCACGATATCGCCATCGGCAGCTGCCACCTTGACGATGGTGCCCTGCATCGGCGAGGTCAGTGCATCCCCACCGGCGGCAGCCGCTGCGGCTCCTGCCGAACGGGAACGCTTCTTGGACTTGCCCGACTTGGTGCCAGGACCACTGGAAACAGCTGCAACGCTGGCGCCCAAGCCGGACGGCAGAACGACCTCAAGCCGCTTGCCGCCAACCTCGACGACGACGCGCTGGCGCTCACCGGCGTCGGGCGTTTCCGTACCCGCACCGCTGGCCGTCCAAGCAGGGATGTTATTGACGAACTCGGTTTCGATCCAGCGGGTGTGGACGCTGAACGGTCCCTCTACCGGGGCGAAGGCGGGGTCCGTGACAACGGCGAGGTCGAAGGGGATGACGGTGGGAATGCCTTCCACCACCATCTCCTCAAGGGCGCGGCGCGAGCGCTGGAGGGCTTGCTCGCGGGTGGCGCCGGTGACGATCAGCTTGGACAGCATGGAGTCGAAGTTTCCGCTGATGACATCGCCCTGCTCAATGCCGGAGTCCACGCGGATGCCGGGGCCCGTGGGGTTCTTCAACGTGCTGACCGTGCCCGGGGCGGGCATGAAGTTGCGGCCCGGGTCTTCGCCGGTGATGCGGAACTCGAAGGAGTGGCCGCGGACTTCGGGGTCCTCGTAACCAAGAGCTTCGCCGCGCGCAATGCGGAACTGTTCACGAACGAGGTCGATGCCCGTAACTTCCTCGGAAACACAGTGCTCCACCTGGAGCCGGGTGTTGACCTCAAGGAAGGAGATGGTGCCGTCCTGGCCCACCAGGAACTCGCAAGTACCGGCGCCGAGGTAGTTGGCTTCCTTCAGGATCGCCTTGGAAGATTCGTAGAGCCGCTTGTTCTGCTCCTCGCTCAGGTAGGGAGCCGGGGCTTCCTCGACGAGTTTCTGGTTGCGGCGTTGCAGTGAGCAGTCGCGGGTGGAGACAACCACAACGTTGCCGTAGGCATCCGCCAAGCACTGGGTCTCGACGTGGCGCGGGGCGTCCAGGAAGCGCTCGATAAAACACTCGCCGCGGCCAAAAGCGGCTATCGCCTCTCGGACCGCGGATTCGTACAGCTCAGGAATCTCTTCCATGGTGCGGGCAACCTTGATGCCGCGTCCGCCGCCGCCGAAAGCAGCCTTGATGGCGATGGGCAGGCCGAACTCCTCGGCAAACTTCAGGATCTCGTCCGCGGATTCCACAGGATCAGCTGTGCCGGGAACCAGTGGGGCGCCTACCTTTTCGGCGATGTGGCGCGCCTGGACCTTGTCGCCCAGGGCAGAGATAGCCTCGGGGGAGGGGCCGATCCAGGTGATGCCGGCGTCGATCACTTTGGCAGCGAACTCCGCATTTTCGGCGAGGAAACCGTACCCGGGGTGGATCCCATCGGCGCCGGCCTGCTTGGCGACGTCGATGATCTTGTCCATGACCAGGTACGACTCAGCTGCGGTGTTGCCGCCAAGGGCATACGCTTCGTCGGCGAGGCGGACATGCAGGGCGTCACGGTCCGGGTCTGCGTAGACGGCTACGGAGGCGATGCCTTCGTCCCGGGCGGCTCGGATGATGCGGACCGCGATTTCGCCGCGGTTGGCAATCAAGACCTTGGTGAGAGGGCTGGAAATGGGCTGCGCCGGGTTAGCTGACAAGTTGTTGACTCCTTCTGTCCTTGAGGAGCCTAGCGTGATTGTGAGGGTTCCGCCCATATTGATGGGGGATTCCGTGTGTGAGGAGATGTTCCTTTGTAGGGTTGCTACAAATCGCTTCTACTGGTGCGCGTCCCACAGTTCGGTGATGCCAACATTCGCGTGGACCAGCAGTTCGCGCAGGGTAGAGATGGAAAGACCGACGACGGCGTGCGGGTCACCGTCCACCTTGCGGATAAACGCGCCACCCAGGCCGTCGATGGTGAACGAGCCCGCGCAGTGCAGTGGTTCCCCAGTGGCGATGTAGGCGTCGATGTCGTTTGTGGTCATCTCGACGAAGTGAACCTCGGCACTGGACACGGAGCCGACTGTTGCGCCCGTTCCGTCTGCAGGCTCGTCCTCGTCCACCTCGGCAGCGGTGTCCCGGCAATCGACCAGCCAGTGACCGGTGTGGAGAACTCCCTTGGATCCGCTCATGCGCAGCATCCGCTCACGTGCGACCTCCGCCGTGTAGGGCTTGCCGTGGGATTCGCCGTCGAACTCGAAGACCGAATCGCAGCCGATCACCAGGGCACCCTCCGCTTCTGGGAGCGCGGCTACCGCTTCGGCCTTTGCCCGGGCCAGCAGCAGCGCGGTGTCGTGTGCGTCGGTGACGCCGTAGTGCGCCTGCACCGCGTCCTCGTCCACGTCCGAGACCAGGACGTCGTGCTGGATCCCCGCTTCCGTCAGCAACTTGGTGCGGGCAGGGGACTGCGAGGCAAGGATCAATCGGGTCACCGTCCCAGCCTAATACGTTGTTCTCTCACATCCTGCTCGTTTTCCGGCGATGTTCTCTCACTTCCTGCCCGTTTTCGGGGGAGTCCGCTCACTTGGCAGGCCGGACTCTGACGCAACGTGGCTCATTTCTGCGGACCGGGATGGTTATGAGCCAAGGGAACCCTTGGCGCTTGCTATCAAGGAGCGTTTTGGCATGGACCGTGGGGTCGAAGCTCTGGTGGACACCTTGCTCTTCGAACATGTCAGCCTGATGACAATGGATCCGCGTACGACCACGGCCCTTGAGGAAGCACGGGAGGCCGACTGGAGGATCGGCATCGTCACGAATGGGGCAACGGCGCAGCAGACACTGAAGATCGAACACCTTGGGATTGAACCCTACGTCGATTGCGTCGTGATTTCCGAGGCCGTTGGCGTGAAGAAGCCTGACGCAGAGATTTTTCGACTGGCGGCTCAGGAATTGGGTGGCGTTCTGACTGATGGCTGGATGGTGGGAGATCACCCGATCGCCGATGTCTCGGGTGGCCGGGCGGCGGGATTGAAGACCGCGTGGGTCTCCCGCGGGCAGGACTGGCCCAACGATGTGCCGCTGCCGACCCTCACCCGCCACAGTGCCGCTGAGGTAATCGATGCTCTGATTCAGCTCGACGCCAGGCACGACCTCATCGTGTGACATGGGCGCCCGCTAACAAAGCACGAAAAAAGCCCGACGTCGGCACCCAAGTGAGTGCCGACGTCGGACTTTCTGCGGGATGTGAGAGAACGTCCGTCAGATCGGGGGTGGATGTGAGAGAACGTCCGTCAGATCGGGGGTGGATGTGAGAGAACGTCCGTCAGATCGGGGGTGGATGTGAGAGAACGTTAGTGGACCAGTTCCTCGGAGCCGGTCTTCGGGCGGTCGCTGCGGTTCAGTTTGGCGCCTTCGACGTCCACATCCGGGAGGACGCGCTGCAACCACTTGGGCACCCACCACGCCTTCTCGCCAAGCAGGTACATGACGGCGGGAACGATCGTCATACGGACTACGAACGCATCGATGAGCACACCGAACGCCATCGCGAAGCCCAACGGCCGGACCATGGTGAGGTGGCTGAAAATGAAGCCTGAGAACACGCTGACCATGATGATCGCGGCCGCTGTGACCACTGCTGCCGCGTGGCTGAAGCCGGTGCGAACAGCGTGTTTGGCGTTCTCCCCATGCATAAATGATTCACGCATGCCCGATGTGATGAACACCTGATAGTCCATCGCGAGGCCAAACAGCACGCCGATCAGGATGATCGGCAGGAAGCTCAGGACTGCGCCCGGGTTGGCGACGTCGAAAATCGCTCCCAGCCAGCCCCACTGGTAAACGGCCACGACGGCGCCGAAGGCGGCGGCCAGGGACAAGAGGAAACCACCGGTGGCGAGCAGAGGCACCACAATCGAGCGGAAGACCAGCAGCAACAGGATCAGCGAAAGTCCGACGACGATTGCCAGGTACGGCGGCAGGGCAGCCCCAAGCTTTGCGGAGACGTCGATGTTGCCGGCAGTCTGGCCGGTGAGGCCGATGGTGACATCCAGGTCTTCGCGGATTTGGGTGCCCTTGGCCCTGACGTCCGATACCACCTGGACGGTGCCGGCACTGGCTGGGCCTTCTTTGGGAATGACCTGGAAGACGGCCGTCCGGCGATCGTCGCTCAGGGCCACAGGCACCGCAGCCGTGACGTTCTCTACGCTGCGCAGCTGTTCCGCGACGTCGAACTGCTTATTCTTGGCATCAGGTTCGCTGAGCCCCTCGGGGAATTCGGCGACGACGACGATCGGTCCGGTGACGCCTTCGCCGAAGCTGCTGCGCGTGAGGTCATAGGCTTTGAAGGCTTGCGAATCGACTGGCTCGGATCCGCCGTCGGGGAGTGCCAGTCGAAGCTGGGAGGCCGGCAGCGCCAGGGCGCCCAACAGCACGACGCTGGCCACGAGGGAAACCCAGGGGTGCCGCGTGACCAAGCCACCCCAGCCACTGCTGCTGCGCTTCTCTTCCAGGGCACGGTCCGCGGCTTCGTGGCCCGGCTCGGCATTGTGCTTGGCGGCCTTGGCCCAGGCGCGCTTGGAGATCAGCTTGCGGCCGATCAACGCCAGAATGGCGGGGGTCAGTGTCAAAGCCACGACTACGGCGAAAGCAACTGTCGCTGCGGCGGCAACACCCATCACAGCCAGGAAGGGCAGCCCCGGGACCACAAGTGCCGCCAGCGCGATGATGACGGTGAGGCCCGCGAACAGTACGGCGTTTCCGGACGTCCCGGTGGCGAGGGCTGCGGATTCCTCGCCGTCCATCCCGGCCAGAAGCTGGTTGCGGTGGCGGTTGACGATGAACAGGGAGTAGTCGATGCCAACTGCAAGGCCAAGCATCAGGGCAAGCATCGGGGAGATGGAGCTCATGTTGATCACGCCGGTTAGCGCGAATGTTCCGCCGACGCCCACAGCCACGCCAATGAGGGCCATGACGAGGGGCAGGCCCGCGGCGATGAGTGTGCCCAGCATGAGGATCAGAACGAGGGCTGCCACGGCGACGCCGACGATTTCCGCGACTCCGAAGATCTGTGAGACGTCCTCGGTGATTTCCTTGCTGGCATATGCTGTGACACCGGCAGAGGAGACCCCCTGAACAATTTCCTGCACTTGTTTGCGGACGGCGGGATCAACGGCGTTGATGGAGGTCTTGAATTGGACCTGGGCAATGGCGGCCTTGTTGTCGGTGGACACGAAACGCATCCCTTGAGAGGCCTCCAGCTGGCGCTTTCCCACGGCCAACGCGGTGGCTCCGTCGGCTGCTTCCTTGGCGCCGGCGTCGAGCTTTGCTTTGTTGGCGGCGAGTTCGGCACGCTGCGGCGCGAGTTGGGCCTCGATTTGTGCAGGCGGGAGGCCTGCGGCTGTCATCTGCTGTTCCGCTCCCGCGAGCTGCGCTTCGCCCGCTTCCAGTTGGGCGCGGGCCGCGTCCAGCTGGGTCTTGCCTTCGGCAGCCTTCGCTTCGCCTGCGGCAATCTCGCCCGCGGCCTTGTCCAACTGCTCCTGGGTGGTGAACGGATTCACCGTTCCCTGCACGTCCGGCATGGCCTCAAGCTTGATGAGCGCAGTGGCTACGGCGTCCTTCTTGGCTTGGTCAAAACCGGACTCGCCGGCGTCGAAGGCCACGCTCGCCGAGCCGCCGGACGCGTCGGGCAGGGCTTCTTTGAGTTTGTCGGCCATCCTCTGGGTTTCCGTGCCAGGGATGCTGAAGTTGTTGGACATGGTGCCGTGGAAGGCGGCGGCCGAACCTCCCACGGCCACCAGGACTGCCAGCCACAGCGAGATGACCAGCCAGCGGCGGCGATAAGAAAACTTGCCCAGGCGGTAGAGGAACGAGGCCATGTCAGAACCGATCTGTGGAGTTGGGAACGGAGGAGAGGATTGATGCGTTCGCAGCTGGCGCCGCTTGTGGAGTGGCTTCCGACGACGGCGCGAAGCCGGCTCCCAGGAGGCCCATGGCGTCGATGAGGTACTGGCGCAGAGTCGCCAGCGATTCGGCCGACAGGTCAGGACCCCGCTCGGCGAACCAGACTGTCATGGCAGCCTTGCCGCATGAGATGACGGATCCGGCAAGGGCATGCAAGTAGAGCTCGCTGGTCTCTGGTCCAAGTCTGCTGCGGGCGGCGTCGATAATCTGCCCCGTGCAGTGTTCCCATGCTTCGAGTTCGGAACGGGCCAGGGAACGGTTCTCCTGGGTGAGACTGAAAAGTTCGGCCATAGGTGCTACAGACATGGGGTCAGCGAGGGCCATCAGCGCGGCCTGTGCGGATTCGAGGATCGATTCCTCGGCTGGCCTCAACCGGAATTGCTCAAGGGCGCGATCCATGAAGCCGTCGGCCACGGATGCCAAGGCAGCCTCGAGGCTCGCGAAGTAGTTGAAGAAGGTCCGTCGGGAAACGCCTGCGCTGGCGGTGATGTCCTCCACCGTGAAATTGCCGGGGCCGTTGCTGCGGAGAAGGTCAAGGGCTGCGGTGGCGATGGAGGCGCGGGTTGCCGCCTTGTTGAGCTCGCGCCGTGAGGGGCCGCTGGTTTCGGCGGGCTCAGCGGTGGTCGGCTCACTGCTGGTTGAAGTCACATACTTACACTAAGTGCAACTTTGCACTCTGCGCAATTTTTTCTTGCGCGGGTATGACGAATCCCGCCCTTGTTCGCTCTGCTCACCGCACAAGGGCGAGGAGAGCGAACAAGGGCGGGACCCGGGTGATGCGGAGGGAAGCAGGTCAGAACTGGTGCGGGGGAGCCTGGGGCGCAGGGTGAGTCGGCTGCGGTGGCTGTTGCTGAGCCTGCTGAGCCTGCTGCCCTTGTGCAGGCTGGGACGCTGTCTTGGTCAGGTACACGGACTGGCCGGTGGCACCGGGTTCGCCTTCGCCGAGCGGAAGCACGTAAACGGCCGTGCCATACGCGCAGACTTCCGTCCAGTTGGTCCCCATTTCGGACGTGTCGAAACGCATCGCAACAATTGCGTTGGCGCCGCGCTGCTGTGCTTCGTTGACCATGCGGGCCATGACTTCCTGACGGCTTTCATAGAGTGCCCTGGTCATTTCAGGCAGCTCGCCGCCACCGAGGGAGCGGAAACCGGCAAGCATCTGGGAGCCGATATCGCGGGAACGGACAGTGAGGCCCATGACTTCGCCGAAGACGGCGTCGATCCGGTGGCCGGGTATCTCATTGGAGGTGACGATCAACATGCTCCGAGCCTATCCAGCTTTCGCCGTTAAACCGCGCAATCCCCGGGGAAGAAGTCCCCAAGGGATTGCGCGGTGCGAAAAGCCAGCTGGTGCTATGCCTTGGAATCGGCCAGTTCGCGCGCCTCGTTCTCGGCAGCAGCAGTATCGTTGGCGAACTCGTCAGCGAATGCGGCACCATTGCGGGGCGCGTTGTACAGCGATTCGTCCAGAATGCCTTGGCGCTTGGCGACGATTGCAGGGATGAGCGCCTGGCCTGCCACGTTGACGGCTGTGCGGCCCATGTCCAGGATGGGGTCGATCGCCAGCAGCAGTCCGACGCCGGCCAGCGGCAGTCCCAGCGTGGACAGGGTCAGCGTGAGCATGACAACGGCGCCGGTGGTACCTGCCGTGGCCGCGGAACCGAGCACGGACACCAGCACGATGAGGAGGTACTGGCTGAAGTCCAGGTTGATACCGAAGAACTGGGCCACGAAGATCGCTGCAATGGCCGGGTAGATCGCTGCGCAACCGTCCATCTTGGTGGTGGCACCCAGTGGTACGGCAAAGGAAGCGTAGCCCGAGGGAACGCCGAGGTTACGTTCGGCGACACGCTGGGTGAGCGGCAGCGTACCGATCGAGGAACGGGAAACGAAGGCCAACTGCACGGCCGGCCACACGCCGGAGAAGTACTGCTTGATGGAAAGGCCGTGGACACGGACCAGGATCGGATAGAGGACGAAGATCACCAGTGCCAGGCCGATGTAGATGGCGGCAGTGAACTTGCCAAGGGAGCCGATGGTGTCCCAGCCGTAGATGGCAACGGCGTTACCGATCAGGCCGATAGTGCCCAGCGGGGCGATGCGGATGATCCACCACAGCACCTTCTGGATGACGGCCAACGCGGAGGCGTTGAAGGTAAGGAACGCTTCTGCCTGCTTGCCGACCTTGAGGGCAGCGATTCCGACGGCGATCGCGACCACCAGGATCTGGAGCACATTGAAGCTGACGGAGGTGCTGACCGTGGTGGCAGCATTGGCGCTCTCCGTGACAGTGGAGCTCGCGCCGAGTCCGAGGAAGTTCTTCGGGAAGAGTCCGATCAGGAATGCCCACCAGTCACCGGTTTTGCCGGCGTACTCGGCCTTCTGCGTGATCCCGGTAGCTGCACCAGGCTGCAGGAGCACACCCAGGCCGATGCCGATGAGCACCGAAACCAGTGAGGTGATGGCGAACCAAAGCAGCGTGTTCCAAGCGAGGCGGGCCGCGTTGGAAACCTGGCGAAGGTTCGCGATGGAGCTCACCACCGCGGTGAAGATCAAAGGAACGACGGCGGTCTGCAGCAACGAGACGTAGCTGGAGCCAATCGTTTGAAGAGTTGCGCCGAGGCCGTTGGGGGCGGTCTTGGTGCTGCCGGTGTACTTGGCGATGAGGCCAAGTACGAGGCCGATAATGAGGGCTGCAATGATCTGGACGCCGAAGGATCCTGCCCACTTGGGAAGCTGGAAGCCGTTCTTTCCAGGCGCTGAAGTGATGTTGTTTGAGGTGCTCACAGGAACACGCTAGGTGCACCTCAAATAACATAGCGAACGGACGTTTAGAAATATTACGTACCTATGAAGTTATTCCCGCCCTAGGTGTGGCGTGCGTCTCGGGGGCGGTTGGCGATTACCCCAGCAACGCCCGCCGCAGAACGTCCAAGCCGACCGAGCCGATGTTCAGTGCCTTGCTGTGGAAGGACTTGAGATCGAACCCTTCGCGGGTTTCAAGCTCGGCCCGGATCTGCTCCCAGAGCCGCTGACCCACCTTGTACGAGGGTGCTTGCCCGGGCCAGCCGACATAGCGGGTGAATTCGAACTGGAGCTGGCCTTCGCTGATGTCGAGGTTGGCCTTGAGGAAGTCAAAGCCCTTCTCGGGCGTCCAGGTTCCGGTGCCCCAGCGTTCGGGGACGGGTAGTTCCAGATGGACGCCGATGTCGAACACAACGCGGGCGGCACGCATGCGTTGGCCGTCCAACATGCCCATATGGTCGCCGGGGTCTTTGAGGTAGCCGAGTTCGAGCATGAGTTGCTCGGCGTAGAGTGCCCAACCTTCGCCGTGTCCGGAGACCCAGCAGACGTTGCGGCGCCAGTTGTTGAGGAGTTCGCGGCGGTAGGTGGCGGTGGCGACCTGGAGGTGGTGGCCGGGGACGCCTTCGTGGAAGACCGTGGTTGTTTCGGACCAGGTGGTGAAGGTGTCTTCGCCGGCGGGAACGGACCACCACATGCGGCCGGGCCGGGAGAAGTCGTCGGAGGGGCCGGTGTAGTAGATGCCGCCTTCGTCGGTGGGGGCAATCATGCATTCGAGGGTTTTCATGACGTCCGGGATGTCGAAGTGGACGTCTGCGAGCTCGGATACTGCGCGGTCCGAGAGCTCCTGCATCCACGCCTTCAGGGCGTCCGTTCCCTTGATCTGGCGGGCGGGATCGTTGTTGAGGATGCTTTTGGCTTCTTCGATGCTGGCGCCGGGCTTGACTTGCGCGGCTACCTTTTCCTGTTCGCTGATGAGCCGTTCAAGCTCCTGGACGCCCCAGGCATACGTTTCTTCCAGATCGACTTCGGCGCCAATAAATGAGCGGGAGGCCAGTGCATACCGTTCCCGTCCCACCGCGTCCTTTTCCGGGGCAACGGGGAGAAGCTCGTCCTGGAGGAAAGTACCCAACGACTCGTAGGCTGATCGCGCAGCTGAGGTTCCGGCGTCGAGCTTGGACTGAACGTCTGCGGGAAGCGGCTGCCCACCAAGGGAAGCGGATGAAGCCATCTTGGCGAAGAAGCCATCCTCGGCGGCGTAGCGGGCGGTCTGTTCGATAACGATCCGAACCTGGCGCGCGGCGGCTACTTTGCCGTCTTCCTTGGCAGCGCGAAGGGAGGAAATGTAGCCCTCGATGGCCCCTGGAACGTTGGCGGCACGGCCGGCAATGTGCTCCCAGTGCTCCACGGTGTCCGTGGGCATGAGGTCGAAGATGGCGCGGATATCCTGCGCGGGCGAGGCGATGTTGTTGAGGTCGGCAGCATCCCAGCCGGTTTCGTGGATCTCCAGCTCCAGGCCGAGCCGCTCGCGCATTGCGTCCAGGGTGACGACGTCGGATTCGTCGGTCGGTTCCAACGCCGCCAGCGATTCCAACGCCTGCCGGGCGGCCTGTGCGTGGGCCTCGGCGCCCGCGGGCGAGTAGTCCTGATATTCAGTCTCGTGCCCCGGCAACCCCAACGTGGTGGCGAAGCTGGGATTGAGTTCGATCAGCTTTTCCGTGTACGCGTCAGCAACGGAATCGATGGCGGTCTTGGGTCGTGCAGGCGTGTTTGCAGTAGTCACCCACAGAGCCTAACCGTGAGTCGGCTCACGTGAAAGGGTTGTTGCACTTTCTTCCCCAACCGCGAGAAGCGAAGCTATCCGCGGCTGCGCTTCCACGCGCCCGGACCCGGCGTGGGGTCCAGGCGCAACTGCTGACGGCGCACCCAATGACGAACGTTCGGCTTTGAAGGCTCCGGTGTCTGGGGTAATCCGACAGAAGCGACGACGGCGGCAAGCGCTGCGAGCTCTTCGGCGGTTGGTTCTCCCTTGACCACGGAGAACATGGGAGCAACGGGTTCGGGTGTTGAAGGGCTTTCGTCTGCCCGATGCTTTGCCGGGCTCACAGCGGGATGTTCCCGTGCTTTTTGGTGGGCAGGCTGGCGCGTTTGTCGCGAAGGGCGCGCAGGCCGCGGATGATCTGGAGACGCGTGTCAGAGGGTGCAATGACGGCGTCCACATAGCCCAGCTGAGCTGCCTGGTAAGGGTTGAGGAGTTCTTCCTCATAACCTTGGATGATCTCGGCGCGCTTGGCTTCGACGTCGCCGCCCGCCTCGGCAACCGCTGCGAGATCGCGACGGTAAAGGATATTCACTGCACCCTGGGCGCCCATGACACCGATCTGGGCGGTGGGCCACGCGAGGTTCAGGTCCGCGCCCAGCTTCTTGGAGCCCATCACGATGTATGCGCCGCCATAGGCCTTGCGGGTGATGACGGTGAGCTTGGGCACGGTGGCCTCAGCGTAGGCATACAGGAGTTTGGCGCCTCGACGGATGATTCCCTGGAATTCCTGGTCCTTGCCGGGGAGGAAGCCGGGCACGTCCACCAACGTGATGATGGGGATGTTGAAAGCATCGCAGTGCCGGACGAACCGGGCGGCTTTCTCGGATGCGGAGATGTCCAGGGTGCCTGCGAACTGCATGGGCTGGTTCGCAACGATGCCAACTGTGTGGCCTTCGACCCGCCCGTAGCCGATGATCACGTTGGGGGCGTACAGCGACTGCATTTCAAGGAAGTGGGCGTCGTCCACGATCTGCTCAATGACCTTGCGCATATCGTACGGCTGATTGGCCGAATCAGGGATCAGCCCATCCAAGGCGAGATCGTCGTCGTCGAGTTCCAATTCCTGGTCGTGTTCTACAACCGGGGCCTCTGAGAGGTTGTTGGAAGGCAGGAAATCCAGGAGTTCGCGGACGAATTCGATGGCGTCGGCTTCGTCGGAGGCAAGGTAAGTGGACGTTCCGGTGGTGGCGTTGTGCTGGCGGGCACCGCCCAGCGTTTCCATATCCACGTCCTCGCCCGTGACGGTCTTGATGACATCGGGGCCGGTGATGAACATGTGGGAAGTCTTGTCGACCATGACCACGTAGTCGGTCAGGGCAGGGGAGTAGGCAGCGCCGCCGGCGCACGGGCCCATGATGAGCGAGATCTGGGGGACGACGCCGGAGGCATGGACGTTGTTGCGGAAGATATCCGCGAACATGGCAAGGGAAGCCACGCCTTCCTGGATGCGCGCGCCGCCGCCGTCGTTGATGCCCACTACAGGGCAGCCGTTGCGGAGGGCGAATTCCTGGACCTTGACGATCTTCTCGCCGTTGACCTGGCTCAAGGAGCCGCCGTAGACGCTGAAGTCCTGGCTGTAGATGGCAACGAGGCGCCCGTCCACAGTGCCGTAACCGGAGACGACGCCGTCTCCCAGGGGCTTCTTTTTCTCCATGCCGAAGGCTGTGGAACGGTGGACGGCGAGGGCGTCGAACTCAACGAATGATTCGGGATCGACCAGGAGGTCAATGCGTTCGCGGGCAGTGTTCTTACCGCGTGCGTGTTGCTTTTCGATCGCTTCCGGGCCGGAAGGCTGCTCTGCACGGGCCTGGCGGTCGCGGAAGTCTGCAATCTTTCCCGCTGTCGTTGTCAGATCGTGGCTCATCAAGTGTCTCCGGCTCTGTAGCTGATTTTCGCTGGCGCAGTTCTGGTGCAAACAAGTAGCTGACTTAAGTAGCTTCCGTACAAAGAACAGGCCCCGCTGGCCAGTCTAGTGACGCCATTGCCGCGAACCGCTGTAGAAACCCTACAATTTTCAGCGCCCAAGCCAAAGCTGCCGCTATGTTACCCGTCAGTAACATACTTGGGTTAGAGTGTCTCCATGACTCCAAGCAACGATGCTTCCCCAGCTTCCGAAGAGAGTAAGCCGACGGGCAGTACCCCTTATGTAGCCAGCGGTTCGCTCAAGGGCCGCACCATCATCATGTCCGGCGGCAGCCGTGGCATCGGATTGGCCATCGCCACGCGCGCGGCCCGCGACGGCGCCAATATCGTACTGATGGCCAAGACCGGAGAACCCCACCCGAAACTGGAAGGGACCGTTTTTACTGCGGCTGATCAACTGGTCGCCGCCGGCGGTCAGGCTCTGCCCCTCGTTGGCGATGTCCGCAATGACGACGACGTCGCCGCGGCAGTGAGTGCCGCCGTCGAGCGTTTTGGGGGAATCGACGTCGTCATCAACAACGCGTCAGCCATCGACCTCTCGCGCACGGATGCGATTGACATGAAGCGCTACGACCTCATGCAGGACATTAACGTCCGGGGAACCTTCCTGCTCTCGAAGCTGTCCCTCCCGGCACTGCGGGAGTCCGGGAACGGGCACATTCTCACGCTGTCTCCACCGCTGAACCTCGATCCAAAATGGGCCGGGATGCATCTGGCCTACACCATGGCCAAGTATGGAATGAGCCTCACCACCCTGGGACTCGCCGAAGAGTTAAAGAGCGACGGCGTTTCGGTCAACTCGCTCTGGCCTTGCACGCTGATCGATACCGCGGCGATCCGGAACATGCCTGGCGGGCAGCAGATTGTGAAGGCCGCCCGCGGACCGGAGATCATGGCTGATGCTGCGCACGCTGTGCTGACTGGCGCCAACCTTGCCGACGGCGTCACGGGTTCGGGGAACTTCTACACCGACGAAGAAGTCCTCAGGGCTGCCGGCGTGAAGGAGTTTGCGCCATACAGCCTCGGGGCGCCTGAGGACCGTCTGGTGCCAGACATCTTCCTCTAAGCGGATTCCCATGTTTCGGGCAAGTTCTGCGGGCCGCAACTGGATAGGATTCAGCTATGGATGCCGAACAGCCTGCCAGCAGCGAACCCTTCGTCCCCAGGTCCGGGGAAGACCGGCCGTCATTGGACCGTGAGGCGCTGCTCGAGCCTGATTTCCTGTCGGCAACCGGTATTTCCCAATTGAACATTGTCGAGTCCACGGGATCCACCAACCAGGACCTCGTGCGTGCCGTAACCGTGGAGCCCAAAAAATGGGCTGATCTCGCCGTGTTGACCGCCGAGCACCAGACAGCGGCGCGCGGACGGCTGGACAGGCACTGGGAATCGCCGGAGCGCTCTGCCGTTTCAGTGTCAATGGTGCTGCGTCCTGTCACAGCCGAAGGCATGCCCGTGCCGACGCAGAGTTACTCGTGGCTCTCACTGCTTGCCGCCGTTGCCCTGCGCGAAGCATTGCAGGAAACGGCTGGCGTTACGGCGGAGATCAAGTGGCCCAACGACGTCCTGGTTAATGGACGGAAGATCGCCGGAATCCTTGCCCAGATGACGCCGCTGGGTGACGGGTCGGTCCCTGCAGTGATCCTGGGCGTTGGCCTCAACGTCTCGCTGGCGCAGGATGAATTGCCGGTGCCAACCGCTACGTCGCTGGCCTTGGAAGGGGCCACGACGACGGACCGTACCGCGCTGCTGAAGAGCTACCTTTCACGCTTCAGCCGGCTTTACCGCAGCTTCTGCAACTCAGAAGGTGATCCCGCGGCAGGGTTGGCAGGTGGGCCCTCGCTGCATAAGCGCGTTGAGTCGGCAATGGTCACCTTGGGACGCGAGGTGCGCGCGCACCTGCCCGGCGATCACGAAGTGGTGGGCCATGCCTCCCGATTGGACGAGCACGGATCGCTCCTGGTGGTGGACCACGGCGGCCGGGAACATGTTGTGACGGCTGGTGATGTGGTCCATCTGCGCGCCACGGAAAGCGGTTATGCGTAAAGAGTTGCTTCCGGGGGAGCAGGTCATCACCATCACGCGGCAACAGGCCCGCTCGCTGTTCTTGCCAACGCTGGCCTTCATAGTGGTTCCTGCCTTGGCAGCCTACGCCTGTGCGTGGATTATCAAAGGAAATCCGCAACGCCTTGCCCCATTCATTACAGTGGAATGGACGCCATGGCTTGTCGGTGCCTGTGTGGGCCTGGCAGGGCTCGTGCTGGTGGCCTACAGCTTGAAGCGGGTGTTGAAATGGCGTTCAGTCAGGTTCATCCTGACAAGCCGCCGGATAATTGCCAAGTACGGAATGTTTCGCCGCGGCGACTGGCAGGTGTCATTGATGGCGGTCCGCAGCGTGGGGGTCCACCAAAACCTGCTGCAGCGGACATTGCACTCCGGGAATATATCCTTGGATACCGGGCCCTCTGGCGAATCCGTCTTGACGGACGTACCGGAGGTCGGAAAATTCAGGGGCTACATTCTTGACGCCATGGATGAACTGCCCAAAGGTGGGGTTTTTGAGGGTGAAGTCCTGTCGGACTTTGATGGGTTGCCGTGGGAATTGAGAGAAGGTGGAAGAGATGAGCGTTGAGGATCAGCAGTCCGGTGAGGACCTGGACGAGGAGTTCGACGCCGTACCCGAACCTTCAGTGGATGAGGACACGGAACCAGCGCCCGTCCAGGCGCCCGTGACCACCGGCCCGCCCACCGGCGTGATGTCCGCAGAACGCCTGGCCATCAAAGCGCTTGAGGCGAGGTTGCTTGGCGGCGAACGCAAGCTCCGCCGTCGTGAAGTTGCTGCCGGTGCAGGTGTCTCCATTCTTTCCGCGCGGAAGTTGTGGCGGGCTCTGGGCTTCCCCAACTTCGGCGACGACGACGTCGCTTTCACCGAACGTGACCAAGCAGCGTTGTCCACCATTCTTGACCTCGTCCGCGCGGGGATCCTCACCGAGGAAGCTGCCATATCCGTTACCCGCTCCATCGGCCAGATGACGGACCGCATGGTGGTCTGGCAGATCGAAGCACTGGTTGAAGACATGGTCCAGGAGCAGGGAATTCCGGATGCCGTGGCCCGCAAGCAACTTGTGGGCCAGTTGCCGGCCCTGGTGGATTCCCTGGAAGAGATCCTGGTCTACTCGTATCGTCGTCAACTCAATGCCGGTGTTCAGCGGCTTGCCGTTCGTGCCGAGGCGGGCTTGCAAGCGAGCGAGGAAGGACGGGAAGGGGACGAGGACGATTCTCCTTTGCCTTTGGCCCGTGCCGTAGGGTTCGCCGACCTCGTCTCCTACACAAGCCTCTCCCGGCGCATGAACGAGAAAACCCTGGCCCAAATGGTCCAGCGCTTCGAGAACAAATGCGCTGAGATCATCTCCGTGGGCGGCGGGCGCCTGGTGAAGACCGTGGGCGACGAAGTTCTCTATATTGCCGAGACCCCGGCGGCTGGCGCGGAAATCTCCCTGGCTTTGGCGCAGGCCTTTACGGAAGACGAGATCCTGCCCCAGGCGCGGGTGTCCATGGTGTGGGGTCGCATCCTGTCCCGACTCGGCGATATCTATGGCCCCACCGTGAACCTTGCTGCACGGCTGACCACCCTGGCCCAGCCTGGGACGGTGCTGGTTGATGCTATGACTGCTGCTGCACTCGGACAGGACGAACGCTTCGTGCTGGTCCCGCAAAAGTCCGAGAATGTCCGTGGTTTCGGTGAGATCCACCCCGTGATGCTCGCGCGTGGCCGCGGCAAGGGCCTGGTGCTGGACTAAACGTTCTCTCACGTCCTGCGGGTTTTTGGTGATTGTTCTCTCATGTCCTGCGGGTTCTTGGTGATCGTTCTCTCACGTCCTGCGGGATTTTGGTGCCCGAGTCGGTGAGGTTCCCGATGCCTGCGAGGCCGGATTCCCGGCTGTCTTCCTTCCGGCTGATCTCCTCGACGATCTGTCCCGCCGCCTGTCATGAGACAGGATTGGCCGCATCGCTTCCTCACGGAAAGCCGCAGCGTACTTTCCTCCGGCGTGGTCATCCGAAGTGAAGCTTCCATCAGGCTGTCTCAGAAAACCACCCGACCCCAGGAATACGGTGCGGATGAGAGAGGAATGGGGAAAGCGGTGGGGACGTGAGAGAGGGATGGGGGAAAGCGGTGGGGATGTGAGAGAGGGATGCGAAAAGGCGGTGGGGATGTGAGAGAGGGATGTGCTTGAGACCACCCGTCACATCTGCGCAAATCGATGGACAAAACAGGTAGTCTTGGGGATGGTTCGTGCTCGTATGGCGACAGGGCATGCCCGTCGCCGCATAGTGGGGGAATGTGAATGGCTCTGCCTGATGTGTCCGGCAAGGGCAGTTCCAGCAAGCGCCCATTCAGCCGGCCAAAGGGTCTGAGCGCCGCAGCGTTCCTGGCCGCCGCAGCTGTAGTTGTCACCAGTGCCATCCTTTATCCAGGCTTCAAAACCACTGACGTAGACCTCAACGACGGCGGCGTTTGGGTGGTCAGCAAATCGAAAAACGCGGCAGGCAGGCTCAACTACCCGTCAAAGTCACTGGACGGTGCGGTCACCCCGGCCAGCACTGACTTCGAGATTCTTCAGCAGGCAAGCGACATTTTCATTGACGACGCCAGCGGAGCCAGCATTAACCCGGTCAGTGCCGCTAACATGCGCCTCGGGGGAGACCAGAAGGTGCCTGGCGCGGCGGAAGTCAGCTTCGGCAACAAGGTATTGGCGGTCACAGATCCCGCCAACGGCAAAGTCTGGGCTGTTTCGCCAACATCCATCGGCGGCTTCAGCGATGAATCCCAGCCCCTGCTTGAGCAGTCCACGGGTATCGCTTCGGTGGTGGGTATGGACGACACCATCCACACCTTGGATCCGAAAGCAGGAAAGCTCACTGCCACGAAGGTAGACACCGATGGCCACGCAATCGACTCGCAAGTGCGGACCGATGACGCCCTGAAGGCTGACGGCGAGGTCCAGCTTGCCGCGGTGGGCGACCAGGCGATCGTCCTCAACCAGGCCACGGGCAACATCGTCCTGCCCGGCGGAAACAAGGTGCACTTGGACGATGCCAGGGACGCCAGGCTGCAGCAGAGCGGTCCAGCAGCTGACTTCGTGGCCATTGCTACGCCCAAAGCCCTTCTCCTGCAGCCGCTGGATGGCGGAACAGCAAAAACGGTCCAGTCCGACGGCCAGGGAACTCCCGCGGCGCCGGTCCATCTGGGCTCCTGCACTTACGCCGCCTGGTCCGGGGCCAACAAATACGTCCGCGAATGCAGCAATGAAGCGGACAACCGGCGCGCCGACGTCCCCAAGGCGAGTGCATCGCCGTCGTACGTTTTCCGAGTCAACCGTGATCTTGTGGTGCTGAACGACGTGAACTCCGGGAACGTCTGGATGGTCAACCAGAACATGCAGCTGGTTAATAACTGGGATGACGTCATTCCGCCGCAGCAGACATCGGACGACGCCGATAAGGACTCTGCGGACGAAGTCCAGCAGACGGTTCTTCCGGACCGCAGCAAACCCAACACGCCACCCATCGCGAAGCCGGACTCGTACGGTGTCCGGGCAGGAAAGACCACCATCTTGCCGGTCTTGGACAACGACGCCGATGCCGATGGCGACGTGTTGACGGTCGGAGTGGGGGAGCCACTGAAGTCAGGAGCGTTGTCAGCGGTCTATGGTGGCACGGGTTTCCAGATTGCCGTGCCGGCGGGCGCTTCCGGTTCGGAAACATTCAAGTATTCGGTGGACGATGGGCGAGGTGGATCGGGCGCTACTGATGTAGACCTCCGAATCGTCCCTCCGGAGGAAAACAGCGCGCCCCAGCCCAAGCCGAACCGGAACAACGCGCTGGTGGTTCAGTCGGGCAAGATCGCCAGCCAGTTTGTCCTCACTGATTGGACAGACCCCGACGGCGACGACATCTTCGCCGTTGCTGCTTCCAGCAGCGACCCGGCTGACCAGGTCCGGGTCAGGCCGGACGGCCTGCTCACCTTACAGGACTCGGGTGCGGGGCCGGGCCGGAAGACCCTCAACGTCAAAGTCTCGGATGGCACGCTCACCACGGAGGGCCAGATCAGCGTGGATGTGCGCGCTCCCGGAGCCTTGCCACCCATCGCGAATGCGGACCACGTGGTTGCTGTAGCGGGCCAGGACACGGTGATCGCCCCACTGAAGAACGACACCGATCCCCAAGGCGGCACGCTTCGCCTTGCCCAGGCGCAGCCCGACGGCCAATCGACGGCGGTAGTCGGACCGGACCAGCAAACGTTCACTTTCAATTCCGGTGCTGTCGGACCCCACTACGTCACCTATATGGTGACCAACGGACCGGCGAGTGCCCAGCAGCTGGTGCGCATCGACGTCGTCTCCGGAAACAGCGACGGCGCGCCCGTAGCTGTGCGCGATATAGCCCTCCTGCCCAGCGGCGGGAGCACTGTGGTCGATGTCCTGGGCAACGACTCGGATCCCGCAGGCGGCGTCCTGGTAGTGCAGTCGGTGACGGCAGCTGATGGGCTGCCGGTGAGTGTGGCCGTGCTGGACCACTCGGTGGTCAAGATCAGCGACGTCCGGGCGGAAGGGCAGCTGTCCCTGAAGTACACGATTTCCAATGGCAAGGCCTCGGCGACGGGTGACATCTCGGTCCAGGTGGTTCCGGCACCCACCAAGCTGCAGGCTCCGCAGGCGAAGCCCGACGAAGTGACGGTCCGCGCCGGCGACGTCGTAACGATTCCGGTCCTGGAGAACGACACGGATCCCAATGGTGGCGAACTCGACCTGGACCCTTCCCTGGCCCAGCAGCCGGACGAAGCAAGCGGCCGCATGTTCGTGGCCGGAAACACGCTCCGCTTTATTGCGGGGGACGAGCCCAAAACGGTCTATGCGATCTACAAGGTCAGCAACGCTTCCGGTCAAACGGACTCCCAGCAGGTCACCATCCGAATCCGTGCCCGGGATGACGCCACGAATAGCCGGCCGGAGCCCCGGAACCTCACGGCCCGCGTTGTGGCGGGCATGACCGTGAAGATCCCTGTTCCCCTGGACAGCATCGACTCCGACGGCGACTCTGTCCAGCTCATCGGGATCGACAAAGCCCCCACGTTGGGGACTGCCATTCTGCGGGACGGCTATCTGGAGTTCACGGCTGGCGGCAAGTCTTCCGGAACGGACACTTTCAGCTACCGCGTGAAGGACCGGATCGGGGCAGAGAACACTGGCACGGTGATCGTGGGCATCGCCCCGGCTGACGTGGATAACCAGAAGCCGATCGCCGTTGACGACGCCATTGACGTCCGTCCTGGACGCCGGGTTGCCGTGAATGCGCTCAAGAATGATTCAGATCCCGACGGCGATCCCATCGGCTTGGCGTCTGCTTTCGAGGCGGATCCTGGGCTGCAGGTAGAGGCGGCCGCGGGGAAGGTAGTGCTCACTGCGCCCGGTGTGGCCGGAAACGAAAGCATCAGCTACCGGATCCAGGATGACAAGAAGGCGGAAGCAAGCGCTGTTATCCGGGTTCAAACAAGCCCGACGGCGGACCTGCACGTACCGCTGGCACAGGACGACCACGTCACCCTGGCCGAGACACTGGGCAAGACCGCAGTAGACGTACCTGTCCTGAAGAACGACTCAGATCCCGACGGAATATCCGAAGACCTGAAGATTTCCCTTCCCGACGGAAACCCGAACGCCCGCGTGGGTACCGCCGGAAATGTGGTGGTGACGTTGGCCCCGCAGGATCAGCTGATTCCCTATACAGTCACCGACATCGATGGCCAGACAGCAACCGCAGTCATGTGGGTTCCCGGCCAAGGTCTTCAGTACCCGACCCTCGCCAAGACCGACGTCGTGGAAGTCACCGCCGGGGATGAGCTCACGTTGGCGCTCCAGGAATACGTCAAAGTAAGGGATGGGCGAACGCCCCGCATCACTGTGGCGGACAAGATCCAGGTCCTTGGCGGAGACCCCCTGAAGGTGATCGCGGGCGACGGGACGGCACTGCGGTATGCCGCAGGAGCAGATTATGTCGGTCCAGGTTCTGTCACCTTCGAAGTGACGGACGGCGCTGGACCGGACGACGCCGAAGGGCTCAAGTCCACCCTCACCATCATGACGCGGGTGCTCCCGGATCCGAATGCCAACCATGTCCCTACCTTCAGCGGCGCTGCCATCGATGCTCCCAAGGGCGACGCCTCAGAGATTGACCTCGCCAACCTGGCCAAGGATGTGGACGCGCAGGACCAAGGCAAATTGAAGTTCGAGCTCGACGGCCAGCAGCCGGGCGGATTCGACGCGCGGATCGAGGGTACCGTCCTCAAAGTGACCCCGGGTCCGTCCATCAACCCCGGAGCCCGTGGTACCTTCCCGCTCAAGGTCACCGACGGCAGGTCCGAGCCCGTCAGGGCCGCAGTGACAGTAACGGTGGTTTCCTCCAACCGTCCACTGCCGGCGGCCAATGATGACGTCGTGGATAAGGCCGACGCCGGGCGATCGGAGACCATCAACGTGCTGGGGAACGACTTCAACCCCTTCAATGAATCACCCCTGACCATTGTGGGAGCGGTGGTGGAAACAGGAGCCAGCTCGGGTCAGCCCGCCATCTCCGGCGACTCCATCACGGTCACGCCCGCGGACGGGTTCAAGGGCGTGCTGGTGATCCGCTACACGGTGAAGGATAAGACCGGGGACCCCAGCCGGCAGGCCATTGGACGGGTACGCATCACCGTCCGCGACAAGCCCGATGCTCCATCCGCCCCAGTGGCAACCGACGTCCGGAGCCGCACGGCCGTGCTCAAGTGGGCGCCGCCGTCGGACAATGGCGCAGCCATCACCAAGTACACCGTCAAGGCAGCTGGGTTCCAGCAGGAATGCCCCACCACGACGTGTACGCTCTCCGGCCTGACCAACAACGTCAAGTACGTGTTCACCGTATTTGCTACCAACGAGGTGGGCGATTCGGCCGCCTCCGTCCCATCCAACGAGATCCGCCCGGACGAGAAGCCCTCGCCACCGGACGCGCCGTCGGTCAAAGCCGGGGATAAGAACCTGGCCATCACCTGGACCCCAGCGAAGACCGAGGGGTCACCAGTGAAGCATTACAACCTGGAGATCTCACCGCCACCAGCCAGCGGCATCGCGGTCAAGAATGAGGTCACCGGGTTGAGCTACACGTGGCCGGGCCTGACCAATGGCGTGAAGTACAAAGTCCGCGCGCAGGCCATCAACGAGCTCGGCCCTTCGGACTGGAGCCTGTACTCCGCGGAAGACCACCCAGCCGGGCTGCCCGGCGCCCCGGCGGCGCCCAGTACCGCCGTCGTATCTTCTGTTGGCACGCAGAACCAGCTCCGTGCGGATTGGTCTGAACCGGACATCAACGGCGACCCCATCAAGAACTACTACGTCACGATGAGTGGCGGCGGAGGAGCAGCGCAGTCACAAACCGTACCCGGCAACGTCCGCAGTGCCACCTTCACTGCCAGCAACTCCGAGGCCGGTTACACGTTCACCGTGCAGGCCGAGAATAAAGCGGGCAAGGGCGGAGTCAGTGCCGCGTCGGCACCGCGTCGCGCCACGGGCAAGCTCGGAACCGTAGGAAATGTCAGTGCCACCCCCGCCAACACAGGCGGAGCAGGCACCCAGCTCACCATTAACTTCAACCCGTTGACTGCTGCGCAACGCAACGGCTCCAGCGCGAATGAAGTCAGCTATACCTACAGGGCGAGTACCGGCCAGTCAGGCGCTATCCAGCCGGGCCAGACCGTGGGCGGCTTCGCCAACGGCCAGGCGAGCAGCGTCACCATCACCGCACATTCGTCGGTGGCGCCCAGCTCGGATGCGAGTGCCCCTGCAACGGCTACGCCATATGGATCCCCAGGTACGCCTTCTGCTTCTGGAACTAACGGGGCGCTGAACAACCAGTCCGTAACGCTTAATTGGGCCTCGCCCCCGCCGTCCAGCAACGACGTCAAGACCACAAAGATCAGGATCGACAACGGTGCCTGGGAAACGGTTGCGGCTTCCGGAAGCAGGACGATCAATACCGGCGGTTGGGAGCAAACCCGCACCATTTATGTCCAGACGTTCAATTCCCTCGGAACAGCAGGGCCGGAAGTCAGCGCAAGTGCCACATCGGGCCGGCAGGGAGTCTGGGAGGGCGTCTTGAACACCTCGGTGGTTCAGCGTTCCTGCACCTACACATTGGGCGGGGACAACTACCGGCCAACGCCCTACTTTGACTGCGATGGCGTGAATGCCAACCTGCCGCCATGGGAATACCCCGGGCAGAAGATGGTGGTGAAGTGCTACATCGTCCAAGGCGACCAGTCCGACCAAATGTTCACCTGGTGGAGGATCGAAGACGGTTCGGACAGGAATGTGGGCCGCTACATCATCTCCTTTCACACCACGGTGGGTGAGCCTGGCCGGGTGGGGGCGCCTCAATGCTAGCCGCCGTCCACGGGAGGGGAGTTCTCCCCATCGCCGCATCCCCGGGGAAGGCCATAGGCTGTCAAAGCCAATGGAGAGTCCAATCTCGGGTTCCCTTGGCTACTCGTTCGGTGCGTGGGATAGTCTTAGGGACTGAAAATTCCGCCGCCGTATGGGGGTACTGCGGAATGCAAGGCTGCCGGCACATGCCGGTTGGCCTGGACGCCGCCTGGGGGCGGCTGTACAACAAGGGAATTTTGGGGCTGTGACATCTTTCTTCGGCAAGCTGGGGCTGAAAAAGCGTCGAAACAAGAAACTCGTATCTGCAACTGCAGTGACTGCGGCCGGCGCCTTGCTGGTAGCGGGTGCAGTGCTCTATCCGGGGTTCAAGACGGCCGAGGTCGATTTGAACGACGGCGGCGTGTGGGTTGTGAGCAAGACCAAGAACGCCGTGGGACGGCTGAATTATCCCTCCCGGGTTCTTGATGGAGCCGTGACACCGGCAACCACCACCTTCGATGTCCTGCAACATGACGGCAACGTTTTTGTGGACGATGAGTCCGGCTCCACCATCAACCAGGTCTCTGCGGCGAACCTGAAGTTGGGTGGCGACAAACAACTGCCCTCGTCCTCGCAAGTCAGCTATGGTTCCAGCGTCCTCTCAGTCACGGACCCCGCCCGCGGAAAGGTGTGGGCACTTTCGCCCTCCACCGTGAACGGCTTCGACGAAGAATCCACCGAACCCGTCCTCACCGGCTCGCAGAACATGGTGTCGGCCGTCGGACAGGACAACCGCATTTACACGGCGGACCCGGGCAAGGGCGAAATCACTATCACCACGGTGGACGCCAACGGCGAGCGGACTGCCTCGGAAGTAACCAAGGTGGACGAGCTCAAGGGCGCCGGTGATCTGCAGATTGCTGTTGTGGGCGACAAACCGGTAGTGCTGGATGCCGCATCCGGAAACCTCTTCCTCCCCGGTGGCCGCAAGCTCCAGCTGCAGGACGCCCGGGAAGCCAAGCTCCAGCAGAGCAGCGAAGACAGCGGCTTTGTGGCCATCTCTACGCGCAAAGCCCTCCTGAAGCAGCCTTTGGACGGGTCCACGGCGGCGACAGTCAACGTGGACGGAGAGGGAGTTCCCGCTGCGCCCGTGCAGGTCAGCAAATGTGTTCACGCAGCGTGGGCCGGGGCCAACAAATACATCCGTGATTGCGATAACGACGCAGACGATAAGAAAAACGATGTCCCCAAGGCCAGCGCATCGCCCAGCTACGTCTTCCGCGTGAACCGGGACCTCGTGGTCCTCAACGACATCAACTCCGGCAGCGTGTGGCTGGTCAACCAGAACATGCAGCTCGTGAACAACTGGGACGATGTTGTCCCGCCAAAGAACCAATCCGATGACCAGGACCAGGAATCCGCGGACAACAACACCATCAACGTCCTCCCGGACCGTACCAAGCCGAACCGTCCGCCCGAGACCAAGCCCGACGAGTTCGGCGTACGTCCCGGCCGCACTTCAGTCCTGAGCGTCCTGGACAACGATTCAGATCCCGATGGCGATGTCCTCACCGCCTCGGTTGGCGCCAACGGCCCGAAGTCGGGTGCGCTGGAGAACATTTACGGTGGCTCAGCGTTCCAGATCAAGGTCCCTCCCACCGCGAAGCCCGGCACGGAGGTCTTCGACTACAACGCAGCGGACGGCCGTGGCCTGTCGGCTGGTGGCAAGGTGACGCTGCACGTCATCGCGCCGGAAGAGAACAAGCCCCCACTGTTCAAGCGTGCCGAGCCCACTACGATGCTCGTGGAGCAGGGCAAGTCCGTTAGCCAAAACGTCCTTACCGACTGGATGGATCCCGACGGCGACGACCTCGTCCTGCTGGACGCCAAGGCTGACAATGACCAAGACCAGGTCAAGGTCCGCCGGGACGGGTTGCTCACGTACCAGGATTCCGGCGCAGCGCCCGGCAAAAAGAACGTCACCATCACCGTCTGGGACGGCCGCGCCACCACCACGGGCCGGGTGGTGGTGAATGTGCAACCGCCCGGAGCCCTCGCACCGGTAGTTAACGCGGACCACGTCACAGCAGTGGTGGGCCAGGACCTGGTCATCTCGCCGTTGAAGAATGACGTTGACCCCAATGGCGGCGCCTTGCGCGTGGCCCATGTTGAGGCTGCCGGCCCGGCGGAGCTGGGTCCAGTGACCGACGGCGGAACCTTCACGTTCCGCAGCAACACCCCCGGCCCTGTGTATTTGAGCTACATCGCCAGCAACGGACCACAAAGCAGCCAAGGCTTGATCCGCGTGGACGTGGAGTCCGGCAAGGACGCCGGAGCCCCGGTTGCTGTCCATGACGTAGCCCTGCTGCCTGTGGGTGGAAGCGTGTTGGTTGATCCGTTGGCCAACGACTCCGATCCTTCCGGCGGAGTCCTCGTCCTCCAGTCGGTTACTGTGCCCGACGGCTCCTCCGCATCGGTCAGTGTGATCGACCACAGCGTCCTTCGCGTCACTGATGTCCTCGGCGCCAAGGAACCTTTTGTGTTCAGCTACACCATGTCCAACGGCCGCGCCTCGGCCACCGGAACGGTGGGCGTCGTCCCGGTGCCGGCCCCCGCCGTCGTCGAGGCTCCCCAGCCGAAACCCGACGAGGTGAACGTACGCGTCAACGACGTCGTCACCATTCCTGTCCTGGACAACGACACACATCCGCAGGGCGAAAAGCTCTCTGTTGATCCGGTGTTGGCCCAGCCCATCGCCGAAGGAGACGGCAAGGCGTTCATTTCCGAAGACACGCTCCGCTTCATCGCAGGTCCTGCCCCCAAGACCGTGCGCGCCATCTACAACGCCGTGGATCCACAGGGACAAAAGAGCGCCGCTGCAGTGACCATCCACATCCTCCCGTTGGAAGGCGCCCAGAATTCGCGGCCACAGCCCAAGAATCTGACGGCACGGGTAGTGGCTGGCGGCAGCGTCCGCATTCCGGTTCCGTTGGATGGCATCGACCCCGACGGCGACTCGGTCCAGCTCACCGGCATCGACAGCACACCCAGCATGGGAACCGCGACGGCGGGTAGCAACTTCATCGATTTCGTCGGCGCAGGCGACGGTGCAGGTACCGATACGTTCCGATACAAGGTGATTGACCGCCAAGGAGCCGTCAACACAGGAACTGTCACAGTGGGGGTTGCACCGCGCGGTGAAGACAACCAGAAGCCGGCTCCGGTGGATGACGAAGTCAAGGTCCGTCCGGGCCGGCAGATTGCCGTGGACGCTACCGCCAACGACACTGATCCGGATGGTGACCTGATCCGGATCGTGGCCGATGGCATTGAAGCTGACGCCGGCTTGGACGCCCACGTGAGCAAGACCAGTGGCCGCATCCTTATTACAGCGCCCGCTGCCGAAGGCACGGTGAACGTCCGCTATTCCGTGGCCGACGACCGCGACGCCGTAGGCCAAGCCAGCATCAGGGTGATCGTCAGGAACGATATCCCCCTGCAGGCCCCGATTGCCCGCGACGACCGCGTGACATCGGCCCAGACTCTCGGGAAGACGGCCGTAGACGTGCCCGTCCTGAAGAATGACGAAGACCCCGATGGTGTGGGGGAGAATCTCAAGATCAGTACTGGGTTGGAGACGGCCCGGCCCGGTTCTGAGGGCAACGTCATCGTCGACCTCACGGAGCAGCCCCAACTGGTGCCCTACACCGTGGAGGACGTGGATGGACAGAAGTCCACGGCCATCATCTGGGTGCCGGGCATCGGGCAGCAGGTTCCCACCTTGGCCAAGGACGAGGTGGTGGAGCTGGTATCGGGCCAGTCCGTCACCGTAAATTTGGCCGACTGGGTCAAGGTCCGTGATGGACGTTCACCCCGCCTCACCCAGGCGGACCGCATCAAGCTCATCGGGGCGGACGGCAGCGATCCAATCGCCAACGGTGGCACTGCAATCAAGTACACCGCAGGCGCAGAATACGTGGGCCCGGGATCCATCAGCTTTGAAGTCACGGATGGAACCGGTCCTGATGATCCCAACGGCTTGAAGTCCACGCTAAGCATCCGTACAAAGGTGCTTCCGGACCCCAATAAGAACAATCCGCCCACGCTGCTTGGCAGCCAGGTCGAGGTTCCCAAGGGGGACTCGGCGAGCCTGGACCTGGAGAAGCTGACCTCGGATCCTGATTCCGACGATGTCCAGAACATGAGCTACGAGCTGGTGGGCGCGGCGCCCGGCGGTTTCCGGGTGAACGTCGACGGTAAGACACTCAAGGTGTCCGCTGATGATTCCGTGCAGATCGGCCAAAGCGGTACAGTCCAAGTGAAAGCCAAGGACCGCCGCGGGCTGGAAGCACTAGCTACGTACAAGCTCTCCCTGTCCGCATCCAACCGCCCTGAACCTGTGGCTAATGATGACGTGGAACCCGATGCACAATCGGGCAAACCTGTCACGGTCAATGCGCTGGCGAACGATTCGAACCCGTTCCCGGACACACCCCTGAAAATCGTCTCGGCTGTCACGGAGACTGGCCAGGGGACGGCGGATTCCAGTGGTGGAAACGTGACGGTGACACCCGCAACAGGCTTCACCGGAACAATGGTTGTGGCATACACAGTGCAGGACAAGACCGGGGAGCTCTCGCGGTACGCCACGGCACGCATCCGGCTCACGGTGAAGGACAAGCCGGCGGCCCCGACCACTCCGCTGGCACAGAGCGTTGGCGACCAAACAGCCTTGCTGACCTGGAATGCCCCTGCGGACCGTGGTTCGCCCATCACCAAGTACACGGTGTACGGCGAAGGCGGCTTCAAACAGGACTGCCCTGCCAACACCTGCACGCTGACTGGCCTGACCAACAACGTGAAGTACCACTTCACAGTGACGGCCACCAACGCCATCAATGAGTCCGATCGCTCGCCCGTGTCCGCCGAGGTTCGACCCGACGTGAAACCGGACACCCCCGTGGCACCGACGCTCAAGTTCGGGGACAAGCAATTGTCCGTAGCCTGGGTCCCGCCAGCCAGCAAGGGCTCGCCCATCAAGTCCTATGATCTGGAGATCTCCCCGGCTCCCGCGGGCCAGAATCCCCAGATCCAGAACCTCACCGGTGCAAGCTACGTCTGGAAAGGCCTGACGAACGGCGTTGCCTACAAGGTCCGTGTCCTGGCCAGGAACGACGCCAAAGAACCCTCGGAGTGGAGTCCTTACTCCGCCGCGGAAACTCCGGCAGGGGTACCGGCAACACCGGCTGCTCCCTCTGTCTCCGGCGCGGGATCAGTTGGCAGCCAGAGCCAGTTGAAGGTCAGCTGGGTAGCTCCCAACAACAATGGCGACCCCGTGTCTGCCTACACGCTGACCACCTACCGGGGTGGCGCCGTCGTGGGTTCCCAATCTGTAGCCGCCACATCGCAGAATGTCACCGTGGCAAACGCTGAGGCTGATTACACCTTTACCGTTTCGGCCACCAACAAGGCCGGTGTCAGCGGAGTCAGCCAGCAGTCGGCTGCTATTCGTGCTGCGGGCAAGCCCGGCACGGTAGGAAGCGGTTCGGTCACTGCAACTGGCACCAGTGGACAGCTCCGGGTGACGTTCACCCCGCTGACCGCCGCGGAACGCAACGGTTCGCAGGACAACGAGATCACCTACCGCTGGCAGACCGCCTACGGTTCGGGCCCGATTGGCCGCGGCGGCGGAGACATCGGCGGCCAGCCAAACGGCAACAACGTGGTGGTCAACATCATTGCCACTTCAGTGAAGAACGGCATGTCCGGCGACGCCAAGGCAATTGGCACGGGGAACCCCTATGGGCCCCCGAATGCGCCGAACGTCAACGGTGGAAAGTCTGCCAAGGGCGATGGCCAGGTGCACTGGACGTGGAACAACCCGGCCATGAACGGCCGTCCCTTGGATCACTACGAAGTCAGCCTGGACGGTGGCGGTTGGAACGGCGTGGGTAAGGCCACGAGCTTTGATGCCTCCGGTGGCGGTTGGAACAACACCCGAAACCTGAAGGTCAGGGCTGTCACCGTTGTGGCCGGACCGGCCGGCAGCGCCAATTCCACCAGCGGCGACGATCCCACCCCACCGCCGCCAGCGTCGCAGATCCAGGTGGACGCCAGCAGCGTCCGGACCTGCCCGGGCAAACCCGGTCTGCCGGACTCCTACACTCCGGGCAGCCCTGCCAGTTGCGGCGTCGGCTGGGTGGAGCGCTCCTGGGGCAAGATCACCATCAATTGCACCAAGGACATTTACGGCAACGGCACCCCCTGGTACCGGCTCCAAGGCACTGCCAAGGACGGCTGGTTCGTCAAGTCCACCACGGTGGATCTCTACGGACCCCGGCCCGGCGGTTGCTGAAATGCCCATCACACGTCATCCCAACCCGTCATACCCAGAGAAGGACTGAACCCCATGACCATGACAAACGAGCAGGCCGCATGGTTTGCAGAAACGTTCGAGAAGCTCGTTGCCAACGTGGGCCAGGCTGTTCTGGGCAAGGACCACGTGATCCGGCTGACCTTCACGGCGATGCTGGCTGAAGGCCACATCCTGTTTGAAGATGCGCCGGGCACCGGCAAGACCTCGCTGGCCCGTGCCTTGGCTGCGACAGTGCAGGGTTCCCACAACCGCATCCAGTTCACTCCGGACCTCCTGCCTTCGGACGTCACGGGTGTGACCATCTACGATCAGAAGACCCAGAAATTCGAGTTCCACAAGGGCCCGGTCTTCAACAACATTGTCCTGGCCGATGAGATCAACCGCGCCTCGCCGAAGACCCAGTCGGCGTTGCTGGAGGTCATGGAAGAATCACGGGTCACCGTGGATGGCACTACGTACGAGGCAGGTCGTCCGTTCATGGTCCTGGCTACGCAGAACCCGATTGAACAGGCCGGTACCTACCGCCTGCCCGAGGCACAGTTGGACCGATTCCTGATCAAAACGTCCATAGGCTACCCGGACCACGCCTCCACCGTGAGGCTCCTGGGCGGGGCCAACTTGAAGGACCGTTCCAAAGACCTCACTCCCATCATCACCACCCAGGCCGTGGCTGACATGGCGGACCTCGCCGCCACCACCCACGTGGACACTGCAGTGCTGGAATACATTTCACGGCTCTGCGAGGAGACGCGCAGCGCTTCCGAGACCCGACTTGGTGTCTCCGTCCGTGGTGCTTTGGCCATGGTGCGGGCCGCGAAGGTTTGGGCCGCCGGACAGGGACGCAACTTTGTCCTTCCGGACGACATCAAGGAACTTGCACCCGTGGTCTGGACACACCGTTTGGTGATGGATCCCGAGGCCGAATTCTCGGGCGCAACGCCGGAGGTCGTGCTCACGCGTGTCCTGGCCGAGGTCGCGGCCCCGCAGCAACGCGCGAGCGCATAGGGCTGTGCGAACGCTTAACAAAGTAGTCGGTGCTTGGCGGCGCAAACCCGGCATCCAGAAGCCCGGCAAACTCCATCCCTCGGCCGTATGGGCTGAGGCAGTGGGAACAGCAGGGGAGTTTGTCGCACCGGCATGGGCCAAGGCGCGGGAGCTGTGGCTTCGCTTCGCCTGGCCTGTCCTTTCCGTGGTGAGTGTGCTCGGCTGGGTGGTCCTTGCTGCGGCTATTGGGTTGTGGATCGCCGGGCAGGCCTGGGGTTGGCAGGAGGCGAAGTCTGCCGCAATGGTTGCTTTCCTGCTGTTTGTGTTGGCGGTGGGCTTCATCGTGGGCCGCTCGGCTTACGGCGTGGTCCTGGATCTGGCCCGCACGCGTGTGGCGGTGGGGGACGACGCAGTGGGCAGCATCGCCGTGTCCAACGTTTCGGCCAGGCCGCTGTTGCCCGCCGCGTTGGAGTTGCCGGTGGGCGCCGCGACCGCTGTCTTCCACTTGCCGCGCATGAAGCCGGCCCAGGTACATGAGGACCTTTTCACCATTCCGACGGCACGGCGTGCTGTGATTGTCGTCGGTCCCGTACGGTCCGTGCGTGCTGATCCGCTCCATCTACTGCGGCGGCGCGTGCTCTGGACTGAGCCAGTGGACCTTTTCGTCCACCCGCGCACCGTACCGTTGGGAGGCTCGGCCGCCGGCTTCATCCGCGACCTTGAAGGCATGCCCACCACGGAACTTTCCAGCGCCGATGTGTCCTTTCACGCCTTGCGTGACTACGTTCCCGGGGACGATCGCCGTCACATTCACTGGAAGACTACGGCCCGCACCAACAAACTCATGGTTCGCCAGTTCGAGGAAACGCGCCGCGCGCACCTGGCTATCTCGCTCTCCATCAACACCGACGAGTACGATTCCGAACCCGAATTCGAAATGGCCATTTCCGTTGCCGCGTCCATCGGCCGACAAGCCATCCGGGAGCAGCGTGAGCTGGACGTCCTGACCCAAAAGGGACCGCTCCGCTGTGAAACGGGCCGCAACCTGCTTGATGACATGACCAGGATTGTGGGGGCACCCCTTCGGAAGACCGCCGTCGACCTCGCCCGGAACCTGTCGGACACCGTTCCCAACGCGTCGGTGGTGTTCTTCGTGGTCGGGAGCCACGTCACGGCAACGCAGCTCCGCACCGCGGCCGCGTCCGTTCCGCCCGGCGTTCGCAGCCTGGCCGTCCGCGTCCAGCCCGGAGCGGCGCCGTCGAGGGCCAACATTGCAGACCTGACCGTCCTCACCGTTGGCGACCTCGATGACCTGGCCATCGTGCTGAGAAAGGCGGCAGCATGAGCACCGCACCAAATCTTCGGGCACGTCGCAGGGACGCCAGCCGCAGGGACACCAGCAGCGGCGCCAGACGTGCCAGCGCAGGCACGGTATTTGCCGACGGCCGACCCCTTTGGCATTTTGCCGTGGACTGCGGCGCCCTGGTGGTCCTGCTGTTCCTGGGCGTGCTTGGCTTCAGCCTGAGCTTCGGTGGCGACCCGCGTTACATCATCGCCGGCCTGGGCGGCATTTTCCTGGGGCTCGGTATCGCGATCCTGAACGCGCATCTCCGTTTGGGACTGCTGATCACCACCGCACTGGGTTTCGGTGCGTACATGCTGTTCGGTTCGGCATTGGCAGTGCCGGACTCAGCCGTCCTCGGGATCCTGCCGAGCCTCGATTCGTTGCGAACCTTGCTCCTGGGCATCGTCTTTGCGTGGAAGGACATGCTCACGGTCGGCGTGCCCGTAGGCACGGCCAACGGCATGCTCATTGTGCCGTTCCTCAGTTCAATGATCACTGCGCTGGCTGCGGGTTTGTTGACCTGGCGCCTGAAAAGTCCGTATTGGCCGCTGTTGCCGGTGCTGGTCCTTTTCGTCACCGGCATCGCCTTCAGTACCAGCGCGGGCTTCCTTAATGTGGAGCGCGGAGTTTCGTTGACCATTGTCTCGATCGTCTGGGCAACATTCCGCCGTGACGCACTCCGGCAGAGCAGCACCAAGACCGTTTCGGCCAACAGGGCTGAGTCCGACGCCGGTGCGGCCCGCCGCGGGAAGCTTCGCCGCCTGGGGACTGCTGCTGCCGTGGTGGTCGCCGCCGTCGGAATCACCGCAGTCGCTTCGCCTTTGGTGACTGCCAGCGACGACCGGAAGGTACTACGCAACACGATTGTTCCGCCGTTCGACCCCCGCGACTACATCACGCCGCTTGCCAGCTTCCGGAATTTCGTGAAGGACGAGAAAGACCAGACGCTGTTCACCGTGAAGGGTCTACCCAAGGACGCACGCGTGCGACTGGCGGCGCTGGATGCCTTTAACGGCCTCAACTACACCATGGATCCCAACAGTTCCGGGAACTTCAGCAAGGTGGGAGATGCCCGTTCGCTGAACACGCTGGCCGATACGGGAAGCCCTGTAGCCGGAAGCAATTACACGCTGGAAATCAGCATCGAGGACTACCAGGGATATTTTGTCCCTGGAGGCCGCCACACCACAGGTATGAGCTTCCTGCAGAGCTCGGGAGCGGCGTCGGGACTGTACTTCAACGCCGGCACTGATACTGCGGTGACCACCAAGGGCCTGGCAAAGGGCGACAACTACACAGTTCAGGTTTCTGATCCGGGAACTCTTGAACATGGCCAGCTGACGCAGTACGACTTCGCCAAGCTCACGTTGCCCGAAGCCCAGGAAGTACCGCCGATCGTCGCCTCGCAGGCCAACGAACTCTCGGCTGATGCGCCCACGGCAATCGACCGTGTGCGGCAGATCGAAGCCCATTTCCAGAAGAGCGGGGCATTCAGTAACGGCCTGGTGGCTGACGGCCAGCTGCCTAGCTTGCCTGGTCACAGTGCGGCACGTGTTCGCAGCCTGCTCTCCGCCAAGCAAATGCTGGGCGATGACGAACAATACGCCGTGGCGATGTCACTCATGCTGCGTCACCTCGGTATCCCTTCGCGCGTTGTCATGGGGTTCTATCCGGATCCCAAGAGCCCGGAAAACGGTGCGGGAGACGTCAAGATCATGGGCAAGGACGTGCACGCCTGGGTGGAAGTGGCCTTCGACCGCGTCGGCTGGGTATCCTTCGATCCCACCCCGCCCAAGGACAACGTGCCTATCCCGCCGGACCCCGAGAACAAATCCAAGCCCAAGCCGCAGGTGCTGCAGCCGCCGCCCCCGCCGCAGGAGCCCGCGGACCTCCCGCCGGACTCTACCCCGGATGCCTTGGATGCTGACGAGAAGAAAAACAACCCGTGGCTGTTCTGGGGACCGCTGCTTGCCGCGATCGGCGTGGCAATGATTCCGCTGGGAATTCTCGCCGTGCCGCTGCTGCTGATACTTCTGCTGAAATCACGACGCCGGAAGGCACGTTTTCGTGATGGCCACCCCGCCCAGCGGGTCGGCGGTGGGTGGAACGAGGTGTTGAGCCTTGCCACTGACATGGGCGCCTCGATTGACACCAAGTCCACGCGGAGGGAATCGGCTACTGTCATCGCCGATGCCTTCCCGGTGACGGGAACCACTACCACGATGTTGGCCCACAGGGCTGACGCCGCGGTTTTCGGGGCTGGGCAACCCAGCGAGGAAGAAGTCAAGGAGTACTGGGAGATCGTGGATTCCTCGCTTGAGGACATCACAGGAAGCGTTGGTTTCTGGAAGCGGCAGCAGGCCCGGTTCTCGCCGAGGTCGTTGCTTTCCGATGGCAGGGCCGTGCTGCGTCGGCGGGAACAGACACCCCCGGCCCGCACGAAGGGTGGCATGTCCACCGTGGGCAACCTGTTCAAGAAGAAGGGCAGCATTGATGAGTAGTGAAGCTGAGCTGTGCCCGGCCTGCAAGCATCCGGTGCGTCCCGGCGCAGCTTTTTGTACTCATTGCGGATCGCCGCTGACCAATCGTGGAGCCCGGAAGGAACGCAACGTCAACCGTGCCCAGGCTGCCGCCCTTGACTTCGCAAACCGGCAAGGCCTGCCCGATCCCGGTAGTATCTCGGTAGTGCAGGCGTCAACAGCACCGATGCAGCCGGGACGTGAAGCAGCTGCAAACGTACATCCGGGGCCAGGGGGAGGGACCACAATGACTACACAGCTCGAGCTGGTACCGGCATCCGCAGGAAAACGCCTGGGTGCGGCAGTGCTGGACTGGTTGGGACCTGTTGCCGTCCTGGCAACCACGTTCGCACTTGGCATCGCGGGCATCACCCAAAGCCGGCGGAATGGCTTTATCGTCTACGACACCTCCCTGCTGGTCCTCTTGGGGAGCATCGGCCTCGGTGTCACAGTCCTGTACGTGTTTGTACTTCTGGGAATCGAAGCCCGGTCCGGAAACACCATCGGTAATCAACTGATGGGTATCCGAAGTGCCGATGCCGACGGCTACGCTCCGGGCGGCGGTGTGGTTTTTGTCCGTGGCATTCTCACGGGCGGGCTCCTTCTGCTGGGGGCAATCCTGGGTGCTGTGCTGTTGGGCCTTGGCCTGCTTGGATTGGTCCTGTGGATCGCCCTCCCGCTCATGGTCCTTGGAGTGGTTTGGGCCGTCCTGGTGGTTGTTTCCAATGCCTGGGACAGGAACGGCAAGCTACGTGGCTGGCATGACAAAGCAGCGAAGTCCTTGGTCTTCGACGTCCACACGGGCCGCAATCCGGTTGCCACCGGAGGAATCCAGGGGCCCTACAGCTTCGCGCCCGTGGAGCTACCGCCCGTGCAGCCAGTGGTGTCACCCATGCCGTCAATGTCCGGGGCAACAGCAATGTCCAGGGCAACAGCAAAGCCCGGGCCAGCGGCAACGGCAAACCCGGTTCCAGCCCCGATGCCAACAGCGCAGCCTTCCCACAACCCCAACCAGTGGCGTCCTCCTGCGGCCCCGCAGCCGGTTCCCCAGCCAGCTCCCGTTGCCCCTTCGCACCCGGACGACGACGTCGAGAGGACGCAGATGCGGCCCGGAACTGCCCGGGCGGAGGCCGTGCTCCGCATCCATGTTGACGACGGCCAGGACGTGGAACTGGGTGGAACCGTCCTGGTTGGCCGCAATCCAGCACCCCAGCCTGGGGAAGCTGCCGAGCAGTTGCTGGCCGTTGCGGATCCCGGAAGGTCCATCTCCAAGACCCACTTGCACCTCCGGGTTGATGGCGATGGTGTGTGGGTTACAGACCGCAACTCAACCAATGGCAGCGCTGTCACTACGCCCGATGGCCTCCAGACCCGGCTTCATGCGGGGGAAGCAGTTTTCGTCAGACCCGGTTCCACCGTTCACTTCGGGGACCGTTCCTTCCACCTAGGACAAGCATGAACTCACAGCCGGCCAGCCCCGCCGATGCGGATGCCAACGCCGCTGGATCCGCTTTTCAACTCAGCTACGGATACGGCACGGACCGCGGACTCCGTCGCGAGCTGAACGAGGACTCCTTCATAGCCTCGGATCCCGTCTTCGCGGTGGCCGATGGCATGGGGGGCCATGAAGCAGGCGAGATCGCCAGTGGCGTGTGTGTGCGGACCCTGGGCAGTTCCCCTGTCCTGGCGGCAGGGGTCCGTTCGGCGTCGGCAGCGGACCTGCAGGAGTGCCTGTTGAAGGCCGATGCCAGCATCCGCGAAGCCACGGGAGCGCGCGCGGGCACCACGCTGTCCGGCGTCGTGGTGGTGGAACAAATGGGCGTGCCCTATTGGCTGGTCATGAACATTGGGGATTCCCGGACGTATCGCCTCAGCCAAGGCCATTTCGCCCAGATCAGTGTGGACCATTCAGAGGTTCAGGAGCTGGTGGACTCCGGTGACATCACCGCGGAGCAAGCCGCCGTTCACCCGCGCAGGCATGTGGTCACCCGCGCTTTGGGCACCGGCGACGAAACGGAGGCGGACTTCTGGTTGCTGCCCATTCAGGAGGGGGACCGGATCATGGTCTGCTCCGATGGGCTGAACGGCGAACTGGGGGATGACCATCTCTTCCGTATCCTCAGCACCGTGGCCCATCCGCAGGACGCAGTGGATGCTCTGATCCAGGCTGCCTTGCGCAGCGGCGGACGGGACAACGTCACGGTGATTGTGGTTGACGCCAAAAACGTCCTTAACGACGCCGGCATCGCCACCACCGCGCCGCGCCCGGAGACCGAATCCGAGGTGGAGGAGGACACCCTCCCCAGGGCCTGGGTGACAGGAACTGACCAGGAGGAGGGCGTTGATGGAAAGCAGTAACAACCCACCCCACGCCCGATACCAGCGGGGTGACTGGTTCGGCGTCGTCCGTCAGGGCACTGTGGTGCTGCTCGGCCGCGACACCTCGCCTGCCCTGATCGATTCCGTGTGGGAACTTCTCGCGTCGGCGCCCGAAGCCCATGAGGTCCTCCACGAAGTGACCGAGGCTTTCGGGGTTTCCCTTAGCCGCATTCCACCCTTTGGCATCATCGACTCCAAGGACGCTCTGCGCGTGTTCCTTCGCGGCGACCTTGAACTCGTTGTGAAAATGTCCGCCGGGGAAGAGGTGCTCTCTGGACGCGACGTGACCACCTGGACGGAGCGCCGGCTCACCGCGGCTGATTCGTACAGCCTGCGGATAGGCTCGGGAGCCCGTTCCCCCTCCGTCCCGGCAGACCTTGGTATCCCGGCAAAACCTGGTAAAACCTCGACGCCGGACGGCAGCTTGCCGCTGGGGGAGGGCGTGGTTCTGCTTGCCTCCCTCGACGTAGTGCTCCAACCCGGTACTGTGAACGTTCCGGCGCCGGCCGTGGTTTCCGATGAAACCATGATTGGCTACGCCGATGCGGACCTCGGTCTGACCATCGCGCCCGGACATTCAGAAGATCATGTGGATCCCGAACGTCCTGGACAGTCCGAAGGTCATGTGCAGCCGGAGAGTCCCGAACAGCCGGAGAGTCCCGAACAGCCCGAAAGCACTGAACACCCCGAAAGCGCTGAACACCCCGAAAGCGCCGAAGAATTCTCGGGCGTTCCCGTCCACACCAGCACCACGGATCCCATAGTTCCTTCGCTGGAGACCACCACCAACTATGACCACTTGTGGGACAAGACGGTGATGCGCAACATCGAAGACGCAGCTGTGCGCGTGGACGACGAATCTGACGATCACGATGCTCCGGCGGCCCAAACCCCTGCGCCACAAACTCCGGCATCAGAAGCTCGGGCACCGGAAACACCCACGGCAGCTTCTGCACCAAGTTCCGCGCGTGAGTCGGCCGAAGCGGGCAGTGACAAGGCCGCGGACGGCGGGTCCGGCGTCGGGCATGTGCCTGCACTGATCGAGTCCGTTCCGTGGCTGCGCAGCCCTGGCGAAGTGCCCGCATCTGAGGGACAGGCTGAATCGATAGCTCCGCCACAAACCCCTCCCGCTTCAGCGAATGGCAACCGGCCTGCGCCTCAGGTTCCGGCGGGATGGGAGTCGGCCCCAGCGGGTTTGGCGTCGATGCCCGCGCTTCCACCCACCATGCCAACGAACACCATGGCAACGAACACCGTGCCAACGAACAGTCCGCGCCTGGATAGTGTCCCCGCGGAGGACGATGCTGATCATGACGGGCAGACGATCATGAAGAGCAGCATCGCCAGCCAGGACGCACAGGATGTTGAGCCCGGGGTTGCCCCGAAGGATGCCCCGGCCGGCAATGGTCCCAGCGTTTTAGCACGGGTGTGCTCCCAAGGTCATGCCAACCCTCCGACGTACTCCCAGTGCGCCACGTGTGGGTTCGCGCTATCCGGTGATTCCCTCCAGGTCCCGCGACCCCGCCTGGGCAGGATGCGGTTATCCACCGGTGAACTGATCGATTTGGACCAGTCGCTTATCATCGGGAGGCAGCCGTCGGTGTCCCGTGTCCAAGGTGGCACCATGCCGCGCCTGGTCCAGGTGGAGAGCCCCGGAGGGGACATTTCCCGCTCACACGTAGAGGTTCGGTTGGAGGGTTGGCACGTCATGTTGTGCGACCTCAAAGCCACGAACGGAACCGTGCTCATTCGAGAAGGCCAAGCACCCCGCCGCCTCGCCCAAAACGAGATGGCCATCCTTTTGGACGGCGACATCGCTGAATTGGGCGACGACATTTCATTGCGTTTCGAGGAGATTCTTTGAGTTCCAAGAGGCCCCCCGCGCCGCCTCCACCCATTCCTGGATTCAAGTACATCAGCCTGCTGGGCTCCGGTGGCTTCTCTGACGTGTACCTGTACGAGCAGGACAGGCCGCGCCGTAAGGTAGCCGTCAAGGTGCTGCTGTCCGACTTGAAGACCGAGGGCGCACGCCGTCGTTTCGAGTCCGAAGCGAACCTGATGGCGCAGTTGTCCTCGCACCCGTACATCGTGACGATTTTCGAGGCGGAAATCACGGAGAGCGGCCATTCCTACCTGGCCATGGAGTACTGCTCCCGGCCCAGCCTCGATGTCCGCTACCGCCGCCAGCGCTTCAGCGTGGACGAGGTCCTGGCCGTCGGCATCCAGGTGGCATCCGCCGTCGAGACCGCCCACAGGGCCGGCATCGTGCATCGGGATATCAAGCCCGCCAACATCCTGGTTACCGACTACAACCGTCCCGCCCTCACCGACTTTGGCATTTCCGGGACCATTGGTGCCGATACCGAGGACGACGCCGGAATGTCCATCCCCTGGTCACCGCCGGAGCAATTCCGCGGCGGAGCCGTTGATGGCGTTCCGGTGGACATTTGGGCGCTCGGTGCCACGCTGTACACGCTCCTTGCGGGTCGTTCACCGTTTGTTCTTCCGGGCCAGGACAACTCGCAGCGGGAACTGATCTCCCGCATCACCAACTCGCCCTTGCCCAGGCTCGGCCGTGCCGACGTTCCGGAGTCCCTGGAACTCGTCCTGTCCACGTCCATGGCGAAGTCCCCGGAATCCCGCTACTCGTCGGCCCACGCTTTTGCCTTGGCGTTGCAGCGGATCCAGACCGAGCTGAACCTGTCCGTGACGCCCTTCGAGGTGCTCGAAGAACCGGGTCACGGAGACGAACAGCACCCTGACGACAACTTCGAGGAAACGCGCGTCCGCAGCATCGCCTCGATCGATCCCGACGCTTCGGGAACCGCGACTACTGGATCGGCTCCCACGTTCCCGGCGCGGACCTTCCCGTCCACTGTTCCCGGCGCCACTCAGGCTCCTGCACAGCCTGCCGGCCCGCCGCAAACGGTCCAGCCGGGCCAGATACGTCCCTCCCGGTCAAACCCGGCCCAGCAAGCCCAGGCTAACGCGCAGCAAACGCAACCAAGCGCCCAGCAAACCCCGCCGCAATTCCAAGTGCCAGTCAGGGATTACGGACAGGTCGGGCAACCGGACGTGGCGGAGTCGACGGTACTGCGCGGCTGGCAGCCTTCGCGTCCACAGGACGACGCAGGCGCAACGGTCCGGCGCTCCAAGGCGCTTGCCGGCGCATCGCCGTCATCCCGAGACGATGCGCCCGCCGTGGACCATGGCAAGCGCAATCTCTGGCTGGCGGCGACTGGTGCCACTGTTTTGGTGGTCGCCGTCGCGGTTGGCGTGGTCCTGGGTGCCCAGGCGCAGCCGAAAGTGGTGCCCACGGAGACGTCGAGCAAGTCAGCCGTGGACGCCCTGGGCGATGGCGGCGTTCCGGACGTGGAAGGTTTGGTCGGCAAGCGCAGGGCGGACAAGCCCGACTTCGCCGATTTCGAGTGGAAGAACCCGCAGCCCAAGAAGGGGGACACGTACAAATGGCGATACAAGACAGCCGTCCTCGACGGTGAATTCAGCAACTCCGAAGTGGAACCCCGGGCACTGGCCTATGGCACGGAATCGCCTCTCTGCATCCAGGTACTGATAGTCCGTGCTGACGGCAGTGCCTCGTCGGGCGGACAGGGATCCATTGCCTGCGTGGATTAGCAGCAGTCACCTGACACATACTTACCGCCGACTGAGGAGGCACAGATCATGGGGGATCTAGCAATAGATTTCTGTGGCGAATGGTACGAACCATCCGACGAAGACGTCTTTGACATCGGTCGGGAAGGCGACCTGGAGGTCGACGACAACCCGTACCTGCACCGGCGCTTTTTGCAGATTGCACGCTATGACGGCATGTGGTGGCTGAGCAATGTAGGCAGCATGCTCTCTGCAACCGTCGCGGACGGATCGGGCGGCATGCAGGCTTGGCTGGCTCCCGGCGCCCGGATTCCGCTCGTTTTCAGCCACACCAATGTCATCTTCACCGCTGGGCCCACCACTTATGAGTTCGCTGTGCATTTGAAGACGCCCTCCTTCCGGCATGAAGCCAGGGACGAGGACCAAGCGGGGGACACCACCATCGGGCCGGTGGTCTTTACCGACTCGCAGAAAGCACTGATAGTCGCCCTCGCTGAGCCGATGCTGCGCCGGGATGGCACCGGCTTCAGCGCTATTCCGTCCTCGGCGGAGGCGGCCAAGAGGCTTGGTTGGGCCCTGACCCGCTTTAATCGCAAGCTGGATAACGTCTGCGACAAATTGGACCGCGTGGGCGTGGTGGGCTTGCGTGGCGGTGTCGGCAAACTCGCCACCAACCGTCGCGCCCGCCTGGTGGAGCACGCCGTGACCTCACACTTGGTGACAGCCGCGGACCTATACCTTCTGGAAACCATGACTGGAGCAGACGAAGCATGAAGTTCCGCTTGACCTTGCGGCGAGACCCCGCGGAAGCAAAGGACCTCGCCGTTACGGTGGATGGTCGCGCTACGGTGGCGGATATCGCCACCGAACTTTGGGCTGCCGACCCCGCGCGCAAGGGCACCGAACCGCCGTCGAACCTGTCCATCAGCGTGGACGAAGCGTTCGTGGGTGGCGGCCTTTCCGGCCATGTTCTCAGGCCCTCGGACAACCTGCTCGAGTCCGGCCTGCGGCCCGGCTCCAAGGTTTCGCTCGCGCAGGTGAGCGAGCAGTTCGCGTCGAACGGCAACGGCGGCACCAACGGCCAAAACCGGGGACCAGCCGCGGCGACCCTGCGGGTTATGTCAGGGCCCGACGTCGGACGCGAATTTTCGCTGCCATTCGGCACCAGCTACATCGGCCGGGACAGGGACGCCGACATCCGTCTCTCGGACCCGCTGACGTCCAAACGCCACGCGCGCATCACGGTTGGCGAGACCGTGGAGATCGTGGACACGAACTCGGCCAACGGACTCCTCATGGAAGGTTTGCCGGTTACCCGGGCCACGCTTGAATCCTCGGATACGGTGACCCTGGGCGATACCACCGTTGGGGTTGTGTCACTGTCGCGGAACCATGGAGGCGGCCCATCATCGCCGCTGGTCGACTTCAACCGCTCGCCGCGTGTGCTGCCGAGGTTTGAGTCTCCCAAGCGTGTGCCGCCAGCTGGTCCCAAACGCCCTGAACACCAACCATTCCCGTACATCATGTTGATCGCACCGCTGCTGATGGGTGGCGTTCTTTTCGCATTCACCCAGAACCTGCTCTCGGTGCTTTTCATGGCCATGATGCCGCTGTTTATCGTTGGCCACTACGTGGATCACAAGATGCAGAGCAAGCGCCAGGCGAAGGAAGGACATAAGCAGTTCCAGGCTTCCATGCTTGCGTTCCGCGAGGACATTGACCGGCAACAGAACATTGAACGGGCCGTGCGGCTTCAGGAAGCGCCCTCCGTCAGCGATACCGTGGATGCCATCTACAAACTCGGCCCGCTCCTGTGGACCAACCGCCCTGAGCATCAGCATTTTCTTGGTGTCCGGTTCGGGCTCGGATCTTCGCCGTCGCGGATTCAGTTCGAAGAACCCGGCGCCAACGAAACCGAACCCCGGTACATGAGGGAAATCCAGGAATGCCTGCAGCAGGTCCGCGTCATTGATGGCGTGCCGATCGTGTCCCAGCTGCGAACTTCGGGTTCGTTCGGCGTGGCAGGGGACCGCAACGTGGTGGACGATGTCGCCCGGGGCATGGTGCTTCAGTTGGTGGGACTCCACTCGCCCGCGGAGGTGGTGTTGACTGCACTGACCTCGGCCCGCTCTCGTGAGCGTTGGGACTGGTTGCAGTGGCTCCCGCACGTTGGTTCCGGCCACAGCCCGCTTTCCGGCGACCATCTGGCCGCCGGCCCTGCTGCTGGCGCCTCGCTGCTCTCGCGTCTGGAAGACCTCGTGGAGCAGCGCGAGGCCCAGGCCACAGAGCCCGGTCCGCAGCCACGCCCCGCGCTCAAGGACGAGCACGAAGAGATTCCCGGCCCCGTGGTACCTGCTGTTCTGGTAGTCGTTGAGGACGATGCGCCTGTGGACCGGGGACGGCTGACGCGGCTGGTGGAACGCGGCCCGGACTTCGGGGTGCACGTTATGTGGGTGGCAGCGAATGTGCAGTCCCTGCCTGCTGCTTGCCGGGACTTCCTCTCCGTCGACGGTGATCACGGCACCACTACCGGCCAGGTCCGCCTTGGCCGCCACACCTACCCGGTGAGCTGCGAAAGCCTCGACGCCGGTCTCGCCACGCAGCTGGCGCGCATGATGTCGCCGTTGGTGGATGTCGGAAATCCGCTTGAGGACGATTCTGACCTCCCGCGTGCCGTTTCCTACGCCACCTTGATCGGCAAGGAACTGATGGACAACCCGCAGGCCGTTGCCGAACGCTGGCAGGAGAACAATTCAGTCCATGCCACGGCCGTGCCCAACCGCAAGGACAACGGAAGCCTGCGTGCCTTGGTGGGCTCCAAGGGCGTTGAACCGTTCTACCTGGACCTCAAGAACGAAGGACCGCACGCCCTCGTGGGCGGAACCACTGGCGCGGGCAAATCAGAGTTCCTTCAGTCATGGGTGATGGGAATGGCAGCGGCCTACAGCCCGGACCGCGTCAGCTTCCTGTTCGTGGACTACAAGGGTGGTGCTGCCTTTGCGGACTGCCTGCACCTGCCGCACACCGTGGGGCTCGTCACCGACTTGTCTCCGCACCTGGTACGCAGGGCCCTAACCTCGTTGCGGGCCGAACTTCACTATCGTGAACGCCTCCTGAACCGTAAAAAGGCCAAGGACCTGCTGGCGCTGCAGCGGGAAGCAGACCCCGAGGCGCCGCCGTACCTCATCATCATCGTGGACGAATTCGCGGCGCTGGCAACAGAGGTTCCTGAGTTCGTTGACGGCGTGGTGGACGTTGCTGCCCGTGGACGTTCCCTGGGGTTGCACCTGATCCTCGCCACCCAGCGCCCTGCGGGCGTCATCAAGGACAACCTGCGGGCAAACACGAACCTCCGGGTTGCGTTGCGCATGGCAGATGACGTGGATGCGGTGGACATCCTTGGCGTCCCCACGGCGGCCTACTTCGATCCTTCCATTCCAGGCCGCGGTGCTGCGAAGACCGGGCCAGGCCGGATCCAGGGGTTCCAGACCGGATATGCCGGTGGCTGGACCACCGAGAAGCCGCAGCGCCCCCGGATCGACATCGTGGAGATGGCCTTCGGATCCGGTCCCTCCTGGGAGCCACCGCCTGCCACAGCTGTGGAGGAAGAACCTGCAGGCCCCAACGACATCGCCAGAATGACCGGCAACATCATCCGGGCCGCGGACTTCCTGGCGATTGAACCACCCCGCAAGCCGTGGCTGAACGAACTCGCCATGACCTACGACTTCTCCAAATTGCCAAACCCACGCACGGACGAGCGACTCCTGCTGGGCGTGGCCGATGACCCTGCACACCAGGACCAGCCCACCGTGTTCTATGAACCGGACAAGGACGGCAACATGGCCGTCTACGGTACGGGTGGTTCGGGTAAGTCAGCGGCTCTGCGAGGAATCGCCATCGCGGCCGCCGTCACGCCGCGTGGTGGGCCCGTCCACGTGTATGGCATCGATTGTGGTTCTTCAGGTTTGAAGATGCTGGATGGACTTCCACACGTGGGGGAGGTCATCAACGGGGACGACGTCGAGCGGGTTGGCCGCCTTCTGCGCTGGCTCAAGGAGGTTGCCGATGACCGCGCCGCGCGGTTCGCCGAGATCCGGGCCTCCACCATTGTTGAATACCGGCAACTCGCAAACCGTCCGGACGAAAAGCGTATCTTCATCCTGGTGGACGGTATGTCCGCCTTCCGTGAAGGCTATGAGTACAGCAACCTGTCCGCACTGTGGGACATCTTCCTCCAGCTGGCAACCGATGGACGTCCCCTGGGTATCCACCTGGTAGTGAGCGGTGACCGAACCAACTCCGTTCCGGCGTCGCTACTTGCCTCGATCCAAAAGCGTTTGGTCCTGCGTCTTAGCTCCGAAGACGACTACATGACGCTCGATGTGCCCAAGGACGTCCTCAACGCAGCCTCGCCGCCCGGCCGCGGTTTGCTCGATGGCCTGGAAGTCCAACTGGCCGTGCTGGGTGGCAACTCGAACCTGGCGCTGCAGGCGCGGGAAGTGTCCAAACTCAGCCAGGCCATGGTGCGCCAAGGCCTGGAGCAGGCGCCACAGATACAGCGACTTCCGGAACTCGTCGATTTGGATATCCTGCCCACCGGTGCCCCGGACAATCCTGTTATTGGTGTGGACGACGAGACCTTGGGTTCGGCCACCATCGCTGCCAAGGGTTCGCTCTTGCTCGCGGGGCCGCCTGGTGCCGGACGCACAGTTGCTTTGGTCACGTTGGCATACGCCCTGCGGCGGTCCAACCCGCGGACAGATCTTATCTACATCGGCTCCCGCCGCTCTGCGGTTGCCTCGCTGAACATCTGGAGCAGGTCCCTGGTGGGGCCGGACGAGGTCTCGGACGTGGTGGATGACCTCATCGACAAAGCCACGGACAACCCGGGCAGTATGGCCATCTTCATCGAGGGCCTGACCGAGTTCACGGACACGCTGGCGGAATCGGGCGTGGGACGGTTGGTCACGGCTGCCATCAAGGCCGATCAGTGGGTGGTGGGTGAGTCCGAAACGTCCACATGGTCCCAGGCATGGTCCTTGGCCCAGCCCTTCAAATCGGGCAGGCGTGGACTGTTGCTCAACCCTGGAGATGTGGAAGGGGATACCCTCCTGAACACCTCGCTGGGCAGGATCAGCAAGGACTTCATCCCTGGCCGCGGGTACATCGTGGGACGTGGAAAGGTACGCAAGCTGCAGATCGCCATGCCGCCGGAGAACCGCAGCTAGGAATCGGCCGGCATGGGGCTCTCATCCTGACGGGTCAATAATGTCCGTGGGTTGCGGCAAGATAGACGTGTGAGCACACCAGAGAATCCAGATCCGGTCGACACCACAACCCAGGTTGCCGCTGCGGCCTTGGTCGCAGAAGAGGGAACACCCCCTTCGGAGAGCCTGCGGGATGAGTATGAGCAACTTGCGGACCTCGTGCGGAAGTACCGGTACGCCTATTACCAAGAGGACGCGCCCACGGTTTCCGACGCCGAGTTCGACGAACTCTACCGTCGCCTGGAAGAAATCGAGGCGCTGCACCCGGAACTCGTCTCCAACGACTCACCCACGCAGGAAGTCGGCGGCGAAGTCTCTGCCGCCTTCACCGCCGTCGCGCATCTACAGCGTATGTACAGCCTGGACGACGTCTTTTCCCTCGAGGAACTCGAGGCCTGGGTACGCAAGGCTGAAGCTTCTGTGGCCAGGCTCGGGGACAGTGTCCCGCCCATTGCCTGGCTGACTGAACTGAAAATCGATGGACTCGCCGTCAACCTGCTGTACAGGGACGGAAAATTGGTGCGAGCGGCCACCCGAGGTGACGGCACTACCGGTGAGGACATCACGCACAACGTCCTCACCATCAAGGAGATCCCGCGTCAACTCAGCGGCTCGGGTTATCCCTCGGAAGTTGAGATCCGTGGGGAAGTGTTCATTCCCTCCAAGGCCTTCGTTGAGTTCAACGAAGCCCTGGTTGCCGCAGGCAAAGCCCCGCTCGCCAATCCACGTAATGCGGCTGCGGGCTCGCTCCGCCAGAAGGACCCGGCAGAAACAGCAAAGCGTCCACTGAGCATGTTCGTTCACGGCATCGGCGCCCGGGAAGGCCTGGATGCCAAGAGTCAATCCGAAACCTACAAACTGCTGGCTGACTGGGGGCTGCCTGTCAGCCCCTACTTCAAAGTTCTGGATTCCTTTGAAGGCGTCCTGGAATTTATCGCCCATTATGGCGAGCACCGGCACGACCTCCTTCACGAAATCGACGGCATCGTGGTCAAAATTGACGACTTCGCCACGCAACGTGCCCTCGGCTACACCTCCCGCGTCCCCAGGTGGGCCGCCGCCTACAAGTACCCGCCGGAGGAGGTCCACACCAAACTTTTGGACATCCTCGTCAACGTGGGCCGCACCGGGCGCGTCACGCCGTTCGGCCTGATGGAGCCGGTGAAGGTCGCAGGTTCCACCGTGGGAATGGCCACCCTGCACAACCAGGATGTGGTCAAGGCCAAGGGCGTCATGATCGGCGACATCGTGATTCTCCGCAAGGCCGGTGACGTGATTCCCGAGATTGTTGGACCTGTACTGGCGCTGCGCGACCAACAGGATCCACCCGTGCGCGAATTCGTGATGCCCACAGAGTGCCCGTCGTGCGGCACCCCGCTGGCACCGGCAAAAGAAAGCGACGTGGACATCCGTTGCCCCAATGCCAAGTCCTGCCCGTCCCAGTTGCGTGAGCGTGTTTTCCATCTGGCCGGCCGCGGTGCGTTCGACATTGAAGCCTTGGGCTGGGAAGCGGCGATCGCCTTGACCCAGCCGGCGGAGCCGGAAACTCCGCCATTGACGAGCGAAGCTGGGCTGTTCTCTTTGACCCGGGAGGATCTGGCGAATGTCATGATCCGCCGGGAGAAGAGGTCCAAGGGCGTAGGCACGGGCCAGTATGAGCTGGTTCCGTACTTCTACTCAAGGGGGACGGCCAAGTCGCCATCGAAGCCAACGGCAACCACCGAAAAACTCTTTGCCGAGCTGGAGAAAGCGAAGAAGCAGCCCCTGTGGCGTGTCCTTGTGGCTTTGTCCATTCGGCATGTGGGACCCACTGCCTCCCGGGCCCTGGCGACGGCCTTTGGCAGCATGGACGCGATCCGGAACGCGACCGAAGAGCAGCTTGCGCATGTTGACGGAGTTGGACCTACCATCGCGGCGGCCCTCAAGGAATGGTTCGCCGTGGACTGGCACAACGAGATCGTGGACAGCTGGGCCGCTGCCGGTGTGCGGATGGAAGACGAACGCGATACCAGCATGCCGCGAACCCTGGAGGGCCTCACTATCGTGGTCACGGGAACGCTGCCCAACTTCAGCCGGGACGAGGCCAAGGAAGCCATCATCATCCGTGGCGGAAAGGCCTCCGGATCCGTGTCCAAGAACACCAGCTACCTCGTAGCTGGTGAAAGTGCTGGGACCAAGCTGGATAAAGCCGAGCAGCTCGGTGTTCCGATATTGGATGAGGACGGCTTCCGCGAGCTGTTGGCGAATGGCCCGGCCAAGGCCGACGCCGATGCTGACGCTGAAACCGAAACCGACGCTGCCGAGACAGTGGAAGCAGAAGCAGAATGACCGACGCCATTGAGTTGCTCGCCGTAGCGAAACGCGCTGCTGCTGCGGGCGCGGCTGTCCTGTCCCGGAGATCTGCCGCGGGCACAGGCGGCGTGGGGTTGGGAATATCCAACAAGGGCGATGCCGGCGACTGGGTGACTGAGTTCGACATCGCAGCGGAGAACGCAGTGCGCGAAGCAATCCTGGCGGCACGTCCCAACGACACGATCACGGGCGAGGAGCACGGTACAACGCGGCCCGAGCAAGCCTCCGGTTACCGCTGGTCCATTGATCCCCTTGATGGCACCACCAACTTCATCCGCAACATCGTCTATTACGCCACGTCAGTGGCCGTGGCAGATGCCGACGGCGTCTGGCTGGCGGGAGTAGTTCACGCGCCGGCCCTGGGCCGGGTCTATTCGGCGGCCCGGGGCGAGGGCGCCTGGTTGGAAGTTGCGGGGGAGACTACCCGCTTGGCTGGCCCCGTTCCCGGACGTACCGGCCTCATCCTTGCCACAGGATTCAGTTACGATCCCGATACCCGCGCCAATCAAGCGGAAGGCCTCGCTGAACTGATGAACGGCTTCGCGGATGTTCGGAGGCTGGGTTCCGCGGCCTTGGATCTGTGCCTGGTGGCAGATGGCACCTACGACGCCTTTGGGGAGCGCGGATTGAACGAGCATGATTTCTCTGCAGGCGCCCTGATCGCCGAAGAAGCGGGCTGTTGGGTGCGCAGGCCACGGCTTGAGAGCCCACTCGACGGCGGTCCAACCATCGAGGATCGCTTGGCCGCGTGGACGTGCGCAGGGGCCTTGGAGCTGTCAGGCAAATTTCCCCTGTGACCCTCCTGTACCCATGACCAGCATCCCCTCGCCGTGATCAAGACCCTTGCCATCGCCAACTACCGCTCCATCCGCGATCTCGCGGTTGAGCTGCATGGCCTGGACGTGGTGACAGGGGCCAACGGCAGTGGCAAATCCTCCCTGTACCGCGCGCTGCGCCTCCTGGCCGAATGCGCCGGGGGCGACTCCGGAAACGTGGTTGGATCCCTGGCCAGGGATGGCGGACTGGCGTCCACACTCTGGGCCGGTCCTGAATCAATCAGCGAGGCAATGCGGCGTGGCGAAGTTCCGGTCCAAGGCACCGTCCGCCGGGATTCTGTCAACCTGAAATTGGGCTATTCCGGGGACGACTTCGGTTACCTCGTGGACTTGGGCATGCCCGTCTCCAGTGGGGCCGGATTCGACCAGGAAACAGGCAGGCCCCGCCCTTCGGCTTTTAGCCTCGATCCCGAGATCAAGCGCGAGCAGATCTTTTCCGGACCGGTAGCAAGGCCAGGTTCCCTGTTGGTGGATCGCAAAGGAAGCCTTGCGAAGCTCCGGGGACCTGACGGGGACTGGACCGAGCTTTCGAGGCGGCTGGACACTTTCCAGAGCATGCTGACGGAAGTTTCGGACCAGGACCGGGCTCCAGAAGTACTGCGGGTCCGGGACTCCGTGCGTTCCTGGCGGTTCTACGATCACTTCCGGACAGATGCCGAAGCGCCCGCCCGGCAGGCGCAGCTCGGCACCCGCACTCCCGTGCTGCACCATAGCGGGAAGGATCTGGCAGCGGCGCTGCAAACCCTGCGTGAAGTGGGATTTGAGCGGCAGTTGGATGCCGCCGTCGATCACGCCTTTCCGGGGAGCCGCCTTGGCATTGCGGTGAGCGACGGCCGCTTCAGCGTGGAGTTGCTGCAGCCTGGCATGCTGCGGCCCATGAAGGCAGCCGAACTCTCGGATGGAACGTTGCGGTTCCTGCTGTTGACCGCCGCATTGCTCACTCCGCGCCCACCGGAATTGATGGTCCTCAACGAACCCGAGACGAGCCTCCACGTCGATCTGATGCCGGCACTGGCTGGACTCATCGTCCAAGCCAGTGCCAACAGCCAGATGATCGTTGTGACCCACTCCGAAGCACTACTCAGGGCGCTCCGGAAAAGTGGAGCGGCCCACGAGCACGAACTTTACAAGGATTTGGGCGAGACCAGGATCAAGGGTCTCGGTTCCTTGGAAGGCCCGTTGTGGAGTTGGCCCAAGCGGTAACAGCAACAACGGTGCTGACTGGTTTTTACCGCAATGAACGACGCCGCCGGGCCGGGTCGGTCAGCCATGCCGGCTCGTAGCCCGCGTCAGCCGTGTTCAGCGTTGTCCCCGGCGCCACGATCTCGTCGATCCTGTCCAGGACGTCGGGGGACAGCGTGAGCTTGTCCGCTCCGAGCGCCGCCTCGAGGTGCTCCAGTGTCCGTGGCCCGATGATCGCCGAGGTCACCGCAGGGTGCTCCAGCACGAAGGCCAGGGCGAGGTGGATCAAGGACAACCCGGCTTGGTCGGCGAGGTCGGTCAGCTCAAGCACGGCTTTGGTCTTGAGGGCGTTCTCGGGCAGGTCAGGATCATGCCGGGCCGGTTGGCGCGCGGCCCGGCTCGACGCAAGGTGTCCGCCGTCGTGCTTTATCCTTCCGGACAACCAACCGCCAGCCAGGGGGCTCCACGGAAGGACACCGAGCCCGTGCTGCTGTGCAAGCGGCAGGACCTCGCGTTCAGCGCCACGGGCCAGGAGCGAGTAGGGCGGCTGTTCGGTCACGGGCCGCTCCCGGTGGCGCTCGCGGGCCACGTACTGTGCCTCGACGATTTGCCCCGGAAGGAACGTGGACGTCCCGATGTACCGGATCTTGCCCTGCGCGACGAGATCGCTGAGGGCGCCGAGCGTTTCGTCGATGTCCGTGTCTGGATCGGGCCGGTGGACTTGGTAGAGGTCGATCCAGTCTGTTTGGAGTCGTCGCAGGCTGTCCTCGACTTCACGGATGATCCAGCGGCGCGAATTGCCGGCCTGGTTCACGTCCTCGCCGAGGCGCCCGTGGACCTTGGTTGCCAGGACAACGTCATCGCGACGCCCCTTCAAGGCCTTACCAACGATCTCCTCCGACTCGCCCTGGGAGTACACGTCGGCCGTATCCACTATGTTGATGCCCGCGTCCAGGGCCCTGTGGATGATCCGGATGCTGTCGTCGTGGTCAGGATTGCCGATGGCCCCGAACATCATGGTTCCCAGGGTCAGTTGGCTGACCTTGACACCGGTGCGCCCGAGGTTGCGGTATTCGGCCATCAGAACGCCGAGCCGATGGACGTGAGCTGCTGTGCCGCAGAACCTGCAAATCGGTTCGCAGGCCGTGCAAGCCCGTAGTGTCCCCGCAGCGTCGAAGCCGTGTATTCGGTGCGGAAGAGGCCACGCTGCTGGAGGATCGGCACCACCTGGTCCACGAAGATCTCCAAACCGGAGGGGAGAACCGGCGGCATGATGTTGAAACCGTCGGCTGCGCCCGCTTGGAACCAGTCCTGGATGGCGTCGGCTACCTGCTCGGGCGTCCCGGAGAAGGTGCGGTGGCCACGCCCGCCACCCAAGCGACCGATCAGCTGCCGGACTGTTAGCTGCTCGCGGCGGGCAAGCTCCACGATCAGCGTGTAGCGGCTCTTTGCACCCTCGATGTCGTCTTCGGAGGGAAGGTCCGCCGGTAGCTGCTGGTCCAGAGGCAGGTCCTGGGGTGCCACCCGCAGGGTCTTTGCCAACTGCTCCCGGGCATATTCAGGCTTGATCAGCTCGTCGAGTTCGCGCTCGAGCGTCAGCGCTTCTGCCTCCGTGGAACCAATCACCGGGACGATGCCCGGCAGGATCTTGATGCCTTCGGGGTCCCGTCCAGCGGCCAAGGTGCGGGCCTTGAGATCGGCGTAGAAGGACTGTGCATCCTCCACCGTCTGGTGGGCGGTGAAGACTGCCTCGGCGTACCGGGCCGCGAGCTTCTTGCCGTCCTCCGAGGAACCGGCCTGCACTATCAGCGGGTGGCCTTGTGGGGAACGGGGGACGTTCAGCGGACCGCGGACGCGGAAGTGCTTGCCCTCGTGCTCAATGGCGCGGATCTTGTGGGCGTCTCCCCACACACCCTCGGCCTTATCGGCGAGCACTGCGTCATCCTCCCAGCTGTCCCACAGTTTCTGGGCTACTTCGATGAACTCGGCCGCCCGCTCGTAGCGAACCGCGTGTGCTGGCTGGTCATCGACCCCGAAGTTCCGCGCAGCGTCCGGCCCCGCCGTCGTGACGACGTTCCAACCGGCGCGGCCCCCGCTCACCCAGTCCACCGAAGCGAAGCGGCGTGCCAGGTTGAAGGGGTCGTTGTAAGTGGTGGAGGCAGTGGCGATCAGACCGATCTTCTGTGTTGCGGCGGCGATGGCGGTCAGCAGGACCGTGGGTTCCAGCTTGCCGGCAGGGCGACGGCCCACCTCGCCGAAGAGGACAGGGGAGTCCGCGAAGAAGATGGAGTCCAGCTTCCCGCGTTCGGCCGTGCGGGCCAGGTGCTGGTAATGCTCCACCTTGGTGGCGGCGAAAGGATCGCTTTCCGGCAGGCGCCACGAGGCTTCGTGGTGGCCGGTGCTCATCAGGAAGGCGTTGAGGTGGAGCTGGCGTGGTGGGGTGGACATGTGTTTCTCCTTGGATTAAGTGAGGTGTTGGGATGAGGTGAGAGGTTTGGTTTCAGGCAGCTACGTGGACGCCGAGGGCAGCGAGGAGCTCGCCCCTCAGCGATGAATGGTCGACGTCGGTTCCGGCCTTGCGCTCCAGAGCGACGCGGCCGTCTTGGAGGACAATGACGCGGTCGGCCAACGTGATCGCTTCATCGACGTCGTGGGTCACAAGCAAGACGGCGGGACGATGAGCGGCCACGAGGTCCTTCAACAGGACGTGCATCTTCAGCCGGGTCAGCGCATCGAGGGCGCCGAAGGGTTCATCGGCCAGAAGCAGCCGGGGCTCCCGCACCAGCGACCTCGCCAAGGCGACGCGCTGCTGCTCACCTCCGGACAGTTCATGTGGCCAGGCCTTTTCGCGGCCGCCGAGTCCCACTTCGGCGAGGGCGCGGCGTCCGCGGGCACCGGCGTCGTGATCCCTGAGGCCCAACGTGACGTTGCCCAGGACGGTGTCCCACGGAAGAAGCCGCGAATCCTGGAACACTACCGAGACCTGTTCCGGGACCTTGACGATTCCGCTGCCGCGGACGTCGCGGTCAAGGCCGGCGAGGGCGCGGAGCAGCGTGCTCTTGCCGCAGCCGCTTGGCCCGAGCAGGGCGACGAACTCGCCAGGAGCGATGTCCAGGTCCACGCCGTTGAGCACGCCCTTGGGTCCGAAACTGCGGATGAGGTTGCGGACGGAGACCTCAAAGGAGGGATCTGCTGAGGAGGCTCCTGCCTGCAGCGGCTGGTCCAGAGTCAGCCTGCCAGCGTACGTTGCCATGACAATGCCTTTCGTTCAAGGAGCCGTACGGCTGCGTCGGAAAGCAGGCCAAGGACGCCGTAGACGGCGAGGCCCAGGACGATGATGTTGGTTTGGCCATAGGTGCGGGCGAGCTCCATCATGTAGCCGATGCCGCTGGTGGAGTTGATCTGCTCCACCACCACCAAGGACACCCAGGCGCCAGTGACGGCGAAGCGGAGCCCCAGGAAGAATCCGGGCAACGCCCCGGGGAGCACCACGCGGCGGATGAACCCGGACCGGGTCAGCCCGACAGTCTGTGCCAGCTCAACGTAGCGAAGGTCGATTCCCCGCAGCCCCGCGTGTGTTTGCAGGTAGATCGGGACGAACACACCCAAGGTGATGGTCAGGACCTTCATGGTTTCGTCGATGCCGAACCAAAGGATGAGCAGGGGGATCAGGGCAAGGCCGGGGATGGCGCGCTTGATTTGCACAGGGCCATCGATCAGCGCCTCACCTGCCCGGCTCAGTCCAGCCACGAGCGCCAGCAGGGCGCCCACCACAATCCCAAAGAAAAGCCCCAAACCGGCACGCTGGGCAGAAATGGCCAGGTTCTCCTGGAGCCGGCCGTCTGCGATCAGTTCGCCCGCGGTGGACACCACGGTCCACGGCTCGGACAGGATTCGCGGATCCAGCAGGCCGGTGGCCGAGGCCGCAACCCACCCAAGGATCAGCGCGGCGGGACCCACCAAACCGGCCAGGCGGTGACGCCGACCAGGTCCAAGGCGCCGGCTGGCGGGCCGGACATCCGGGCGGCCTGTTAACGCAGGATCCAGATGAGGCTCGAGACTCACATGAGGTTCGACGGCGGCCAACGGCGGGGTGCCGACGTCGCGTGTTGGCGGGGGAGCGGTGCGGGCACGGGCAGTAGCGGCAGACGCACGCTGGGCAGCAGTTGTTGTCATGGCTAAGCACCCCCTGCCGCGGCGTATGCCGTGCCGCCGATGGCCTCGAAACGCAGGTCATACAGCTTGGCGGCGTCCAGTTTCGGCTTCTTCTGTTCGCGGGCCAGCAGGTCGATGGTCTGCTGGTGGCGGGCGATGGCTTCGGTCCACGACGTGGGCAGGTCGCGCTTGCCGGCGGCGTCGATCAGGTACTGGCCGTCCTCGGCGGAGAGCCCCTGGTTCTTGACGTAATAGCCTTCAAGCCACTCTTTGGGATGGTCCTGGATCCATCGCTGTGCCTGTCCCCACAGCCCCACATACTCCGCAAGTGCTGCAGCCTTGGCCGGATCTTCCAAGACCTTGGCCGGCGCATACAGGTGGCCGGGATCGTCGCGAAGGCCATGCCGGAGCGTGGTTCCGCCGTCGGCGCCGTACTTGGCAAGGTATCTCTTGATTTGAACGCCGCCCAGTGGGGCAGCATCAACCTGCTTGCTGGACAGTGCCGTGGAATAGGTGTCCCCGGTGCTGGGCAGTTCCACGAGCTTGACGTCGCTTTGCTGCAGGCCTGCCTTTTCCAGGATGCGCAGGACAAGCGCGCCCTGCGCCTGGCCGGGGCTGTACGCGATCTTCTTGCCGCGAAGTCCTTGCAGATCCTTAATCCCGGCACCGGGTGCCACGCCCAGCTCGTAGAGCGGGTGGTTCACGGCGTCCTGGCGGAAGACGCTGGCAATGATCCGGACGTCCAGGCCAGTCCACGTGGCGTGGATAGGAGGAATGTCGGCTACTGAACCAACATCCAGGGCATTGGCCCGGAAGGCTTCGGTGGTAGCCGGGCCGCCGGAAATGTTGGCGAACTTCACGGGGAAGCTGAGTTTCTTGTCCAGCCCGGAGAGTTCCAAGGCAACCTGGACCGTGGGGTCGCCCACCACCAGGGTGGTTCCTTCCGGGACAGTTGTGGCCAGCGGCGCGGTGACCTGCGCGGCCTGGGTGGATCCGCCACCAGCCGTTGCCGAACCGCCGCAGGCAGCCAGCAGGCCGACGACGGGGAGGGCAAGGAAGGCGCCGAGAATGTGGCGGCGGTTGGGTGCAGGGCGGTTGGGTGCAGTGTGTTGATGAGGGGTGTTGATCAGTGTTCGAACGCGGGGGGACGCGGACATATGAGGCCTTTCAGGTGCGGGTAGGTCGCCGCAGCCCGGAGCCAATGGCGTCAAACGGGCGGCGGTGGTGCAAATCGCTTATTTCTGAAGGCAGGACGGACAGCAGGTGCGAGCCTGCGTCACGCTGATCTGGGCCGGGGGCATCGTTCCTCCTGTTCGGTATGTCCGAATGCCGGCATTTTCCGAATGCTGGCATGTGGCGAATGCTCGTCTTTCCGAGCTTGTCCAAGCGGGTGAACGGCAGTGTGCGGTTGCCGTGTGGCAACTCAAGCACGGTCGCAGCACCCTTCGCCAGCTCTTCGACACGTGCCCGCAACACCGGGAAACCGGGCTTCACAACACGCCATAGGACTCAATCAAGCGCCACAGAAGGCAACAGAAAAGCAGCCCGGCGATACCCGGCCTCATCAACATGACGCAACAAATCCGCCGTCGGGAATTCAGCGGCGGACTGATAGTTCGGTCACGGAAAGGGCTGTTTGGCGTGTGGTGCGGTGACCGCGCCACTACCATTGATAAGTGCATTCGTCGATTACTGTCCGCCCAGCCCTGCCCGAAGACTACGACGACGTTGCCCGCATCACGCAGGATTCATACGTCACCGCGGGGTACTACGGCAGCGCGGACCACCCGTACCTGCAGCAACTCCAGGACGTGGCAGCGCGCGCGGAGCACGCCGAGATCTTCGTTGCTGAACGGAACGGCCAGGTGATCGGTTCCGTCACGGCAGCACCAGCGGGTGGCGGTTTCTCTGACATCGGCCTGGACGACGAACTGGAACTGCGCACCCTTGTAGTAGATCCCGCGGTGCAGCGTTCCGGCGCCGGACGGGCTTTGGTGCAGGCCGTCGTCGAGCAAGCCAAAGCGATGGACGGCATTGGTGCTGTCTCCCTCACCACGGGAGCCACGTGGGAGAGTGCCAATGCCCTCTACGCCCGGACCGGTTTTGCCCGCGCTCCGCACCGCGACTGGTTCGTCCCCGGCACCGACATAAAGCTGTTCGTTTACAGGCTGGACCTCCCACAGTCATAAAGTTTTCTTTCGTAAACCCCGCTAGGTTTGTACAAACCGGGACGGGCACAGCGATCAGGAAAGGCACGGCATGCGCAAGACATATGGCACGGGTTCCGTCTGGGAACAGACCCTGGGATACTCCCGCGCGGTCCAGGTGGACAACACACTCTTCATTTCTGCCACGGCTGCCAGTGGGCCTGATGGCATTGTCGGCGATGACTTCTACTCGCAGACCAAATACATCCTTGAGAAGCTCGGAGCGGTCCTGGAAGAAGCCGGGTTCTCCTATGAGGACGTCGTTCAGTCCAAGCTGTACCTGACGGACATCAGCAAGTGGGAAGACGCTGGCCGGGCCCACGGCGAGGTTTTCGGTGAGATCCGTCCCACCCTGGCCCTGGTGCACGTGCTGCCATTCCTGGATTCCAAGATGCTGGTGGAGATCGAGCTCGTCGCGCAGAAGTCCGCCTAGTTCACCCAACTGAGTCGCAGTTGGGGTCGTTTTGACGGCTCATAACGGCCTCAACTGCGACCTGGACGGCTAGCCCGGAATGCCGTAGCGGTGTTCCGGGCGGCCCGTGCTTCCGTAGCGTAATTGGATTTCGACGGCGCCGTCGTCGGCAAGCGAGGACAGGTACCTCTGCGCGGTCGCCCGGGAAACGCCCACCCGGTCTGCGACTTCGGCGGCTGAGTACTGTTCGCCGGGAAGCAGCGATTCCAGGACCGCGGCTTCGGTTGCCGAGCGTGGCTTTTGCGTGGGCGTCACGTCACCTGGGATCAGTGCCCGTTTGGCACGCTCAATGGTGGTCTGGTCAACACCCGTTTGCTGCCCAAGGATCCGGCGATACCGTGCATAGGACCTCAGCTGCTGGGACAAGGATTCCGCTGTGAACGGCTTCAACAAGTACCCCAGGGCGCCGCGCCGAATCGCAACCCTGATGGACGGTGCATCAGAGGCCGCTGTCAGCATGATCGCATCGATGTCCAGCTGGCCCAGCAAATCAAGCCCTGAACCATCTGGCAGGTAGACGTCCAGCAATACCAAATCAGGACGCAGGCTGTGGATCGCCTGCAGAGCCTGGGACACCGAACCGGCCGGAGCGAGCGCCATGAATCCGGCTACCGAGTCCACGTAGGCTGCATGCAGTCTGGCAACGTGGAAATCATCGTCCACTATGAGCACCCTCAAATCCTCAGCCACTGCTGTCCTCCCGCATTGTCGTACCGGCTTCCGTGCCAGGTGCCGTGCCGGTTGGGGCTTCAGCGCCGCCGTCGGCCGCTCGCCCCATCACGCCAGGTATTGTCGCCATGAAAACGGCTCCGGGGCCGCCTTTCCTGCCGGTCTCCAGGACGCGGACGTCCCCACCCTTGCGCCGGGCCAATTGCCGCACCAATGCCAAGCCCAAACCTTGTCCGGCCCCCGGGCGTACCGGTTGTTCCGACGTCGTGAATCCTTCGGCAAAGACTTCCTCGGGTTCCAGGCCACCCAAACCGTCCCCGGAATCGCCGACGACGATGTGCAGCGTTCCGCTATCCTGGCCGGCATCGTCAAGCAACTCAAGTTCTACCCAGCGCTCCGAAGCGGAACCGGCGACGGCGGCACTCACGGCGTTGTCGATCAGGTTGCCGAGCACTGTAGTGACGTCCTGGGGATCGGCCACGTGTCCGCGGACCAGCGTTTCCGGCCCGATCCGCAGTGCCACTCCTCGTTCGGAAGCCTCTACACTCTTGGCGCCGACAAAAGCCTGCAAGTATGTGTCCTGAAGGAGTTCCGCCTGCTCTACAGGGAACTTCAGCGGCCCTGTGGCGGAGATCCGGGCCAGGTATTCCTTGGCTTGCTCGTGTTGGCCGATGCTCATGAAGCCGGCAATGGTGTGGAGTTGGTTGGCGAATTCGTGCCGCTGGGCGCGCAGGGCGGTGGACATGGTTCCCACCGCGTCCAACTGGCGGGTCAGTTGTTGCAGTTCGGTGCGGTCGCGGAGCATGACCACCCAGCCGAGGTCTTCCTTGCGGTGCCAGGCCTTGCGGGCACTGGCCACCAGGACCCGTCCGCCGGCTACGAGTTCCACGGCTTCGGCGTCACGGGCTGCCGGTTGTGTGAGTTGCTTGAGTGACACAGGAACGTTGGCCGTTGCCCAGTCCTGGCCGGTGGCGTCGGGCAGGTCCAGGAGTCTGGCGGCAGCTGCGTTGAACACGGAGATGCGTCCGTCCGCGGCGATCCCGATCACGCCCTCGTCCACGCCTTGGAGCACTGCCACTTGGTCGTGGACGAGGGTGCTGATTTCCTCTGGTTCCAAGCCCAACGTGAGGCGTTGCAGGCGCCGCCGGAGCAGGAATGAAGCGAGGACGCCAGCCAGGAGTGCGCCGCCCGCGGTCAGGGCAATGGGCACAATGTCCTGTGCCAGGCTCTTGCTGAGGGACTCCATGGAGTAACCCACGCTCACTTCGCCCACGATGGTGCCAGCGGTTGCAGCGCCGCCGGATGAGGGTGCGTACACCGGCACCTTGGCCCCCGCCGATGGACCCAAAGTGCCCGTGTTGCGGGTGGTGATCTCCTGGCCGGCCAATGCTACGGAGGGATCTGTGCTCACCCGTTCACCGAGCCGCGCAATTTCCGGGTGGGCCAACCGGAGCCCGGTTTCGTCCGTGATGACCACGAAGAGGGCCCCAGTGCGGATCCGGGCCGCTTCTGCCGCTCCCTGCAAGGGGCCGGCGGCAAGAACGCTGGGCGGCGGCGTTCCTTCTTCTTTGCTGATTGCCTCGACGTCTTCCCTGATGTCGGGATCCGCCGCAACTGTGCGGGCCAGGGTGAGCGCCTGGTTTTCGGCTTCGTCGCCGATCCGTTCGTAGACCAGCCACGCGTGGACGGCACCGCTCAGGAGCACCACAAGAAGAACTACCCCCAGTTGGAGGAGGAGTGTCTGGGTGGAGAAACGCATACTGACCCTGGTAAAGCGCGGCACCCTTACTCCTTTCCTCCAGCTCCATTGAAGCACTGAGCACAATGAGCAAAACGCTCGCAATGATCAGTATTCCCAACAATTCCCGGAAACCCCAGCCCGTGACGGGCGCCACTATAACGTCTGTAGTGCGCATCACATCGAAGTGGTGCCATTCACAGTAGTAAGGAGCCGGCCGTGCTGGTTTTGCTTGGATTCGCAATGATTGCGGTATTCATGGTCCTGATCATGACCAAAAAGTTGACGCCCGTCTTGGCGCTGATCATCGTCCCCACCATCTTTGGCCTCTTCGCGGGGGCCGGCTTGGGCATAGGCCCCATGGTCATGGACTCGATGAAGTCCATGACCTCCACGGCCGCGCTCCTCATGTTCGCCATCATCTACTTCGGCCTGATGATCGACGTCGGGCTGTTCGACCCCCTGGTGAAGTTCATTCTGCGCAAGCTCGGGAACGATCCTGCCAAGGTAGTCCTGGGCACAGCTATCCTCGCCGCGGCAGTCTCCCTGGACGGTGACGGCTCAACCACCTTCATCCTCACCACCGCCGCCATGCTGCCGGTCTACCTGCGCCTGAAGATGAGTCCCGTTGTCCTGACCTGCGTGGCCGGCCTCGCCAACGGCACCATGAACATCCTGCCGTGGGGCGGACCCACAGCCCGCGCTGCAACCGCACTGAAGCTGGACGTCAACGACGTCTTCGTCCCCATGGTCCCGTCCCTCATCGTTGGCCTTATCGTCGTGCTCGTCTTCTCCTGGCTGCTCGGTCTGCAGGAACGTAACCGCCTCCGCACCACCGCGCCCGAAATCTGGGGCGACGTCGCCAATCCTTCCGACGCGTTCGACGGCGGCACTGGCCGCGGCGGTTCGGCCGCCACCGGTGCTGGTACTGGTGGTTCGGGCGTCAGCAAGGGCCGCTTCGGCTTTGGCCGCACCGCACCCAAGCCGGTAACCGGCGGAGGCGCCGGCGTCGCAGTTCTTGAACGTACTGAAGAGCTGGTGGACGATCACGACACCGCCATGGCTGACACCGCTCTGGATCCCAACCGCACCACGCTGCGTCCCAAACTGTTCTGGTTCAACTTGGGGCTCACGGTCGCCGTCATGGTCACCCTGGTAGCGAACATCGTCCCGCTCCCGTTCGTCTTCATGGTGGGCTCGGCCATCGCACTGCTGGTCAACTTCCCCAAGGTCAAGGACCAGGGCGCCCAGCTGATCGCCCACGCACCGTCGATCGTCGCCGTCGTCAGCATGGTCATGGCCGCTGCAGTCCTCACCGGTGTCCTCAACGGCACCGGCATGGTCAAGGCAATGTCCGAGTGGCTCGTCCAGATCATCCCCGCGGACATGGGTCCGTTCATGGCAGTCATCACCGGCGTGCTCAGCATTCCGATGACCTTCTTCATGAGCAACGACGCCTTCTACTTCGGTGTACTTCCGGTCCTCAGCGAAACCGCAGCCCACTACGGCGTCGGCGCAGCGGACATGGCCCGCGCTTCCATCACTGGCCAGCCGTTCCACCTCCAGAGCCCCCTGGTCCCTGCGATCCTGCTGTTGGTGTCGCTGGCAAAGGTAGACCTGGGCGACCACCACAAGAAGGTCCTCTGGCGCACTGCAGTCATCTCGATCGTCATGCTTGCCGTCGGAGTCCTGACCGGCGCAATCGGCATGGGCTGACCCGAAACAAGCCCACCCCAACCCAAATCCGAGCGCCTTCTTGCGTGACGAGTTCGCGGGTTCGCTGCCAATTCGCCGTTCAGCAACGGCGAATTGAGCGGCGGACCAGCGATTTGGCGTTAAGGGAGAGCCGCCAAAGGCAACCTACCGCCTAGCGGGGTCAGCGCATCAGTTCGAAGCCGACCTACAGCCAAGTAGACTGGTTCGGAAAACCATTTGAACTTTGCAGGGGAGATCCATGGCTGCGATCAACCGTGACGACGTCGCGCATCTTGCGCGTCTGGCTCACATTGAAATGAGTGCCGAAGAGTTGGACAGGATGGCGGTTGAGCTTGCCGTCATCGTGGATTCGGTGAAGTCCGTCAGCGAAGCCGCCGGGGAGGATGTCCCGGCCACGTCCCACCCGATTCCACTGACCAACGTGTTCCGTGAGGACGTCGTGGGCCACACGTTTACGGCTGAGCAGGCGTTGTCCGGCGCTCCGGATGCTTACGAGAACCGTTTCAAGGTCCCGGCAATCCTGGATGAGGACTAATTACCATGACTGAGCTGAAGAACGAACTCATTCGCCACTCCGCTGCCGATCTTGCTGCGAAGCTTGCTGCCCGCGAGGTTTCCGCTGTTGAAGTGACGCAGGCCCACCTTGACCGTATTGCTGACGTGGACGGCCAGATTAACGCGTTCCTGCACGTTAATACGGAGGAAGCCCTGGCTGTTGCGGCCGAGGTTGACGCTGCGCGTGCCGCCGGTGGCGCCGCTGCCGGGGAACTTCATGCCCTGGCCGGAGTGCCGATCGCGGTGAAGGACTTGATCGTGACGATCGGCCAGCCGACGACGGCTGGTTCGAAGATCCTTGAGGGCTGGCACAGCCCCTATGACGCCACCGTGGTGAAGAAGCTGCGCGCGGCCAAGATGCCCATCCTCGGCAAGACCAACCTTGACGAGTTCGCCATGGGTTCCTCCACGGAGCATTCGGCGTACGGGCCCACCCGCAACCCTTGGGACCTGGACCGCATTCCTGGCGGTTCAGGCGGTGGCTCGGCTGCCGCCGTCGCTGCTTTTGAAGCGCCGCTGGCGCTGGGCACTGACACCGGTGGATCGATCCGCCAGCCCGGTGCTGTCACCGGAACCGTCGGCGTCAAGCCGACGTATGGTGCAGTTTCCCGCTACGGCGCGATTGCCATGGCGTCCTCGCTGGACCAGATTGGCCCGGTGTCCCGCACGGTGCTGGACGCGGCTCTGTTGCAGGAAGTCATCGGCGGCCATGATCCGTTCGATTCCACGTCCCTGACCGATCCCTTCGACAACCTGGCCGCTGCTGCCCGCGTCGGCAACGTTGCTGGAATGAAGATCGGCATCATCAAGGAGCTGCACGGCGAGGGCTATCAGGCCGGCGTCGAGAACCGTTTTAACGAGTCCCTTCAGTTGCTGAAGGATGCCGGCGCGGAAATCGTTGAGGTTTCCTGCCCCAACCTGAAGTACGCCCTGGGCGCTTACTACCTGATCATGCCGTCCGAGGCGTCCAGCAACCTGGCCAAGTTCGACGGCGTTCGGTATGGCTTGCGTGCCCTGCCCAAGGACGGCCCAATGACGATCGAGCGCGTCATGGGTGCAACCCGCGCCGCCGGCTTTGGTGATGAGGTCAAGCGCCGCATCATCCTGGGCACCTACGCCCTGAGCGCTGGCTATTACGACGCCTACTACGGTTCGGCGCAGAAGGTCCGCACGCTTATTCAGCGCGACTTCGACGCCGCGTTCTCGAAGGCGGATGTCCTGATTTCGCCTACGGCTCCCACCACAGCGTTCAAACTGGGGGAGAAGGCGAACGATCCTCTGGCCATGTACCTGAACGACGTCGCCACGATCCCCGCCAATATGGCTGGTATCCCGGGCTTATCGCTGCCCGGTGGCCTGGCTGACGAGGACGGCTTGCCCGTTGGCGTGCAGCTGCTGGCCCCTGCCCGCCAGGATGCCCGCCTGTACCGCGTAGGTGCTGTGCTTGAATCCATCCTGGAAGAAAAGTGGGGCGGCCCGCTTCTTGCCCAGGCTCCTGAATTGAAGACACCCGCTCTCGGTGCCGCATCCAACTCCGCCGGAGGTTCAAACTAATGTCCGTCGACGCAACCCTGAGCTTCGAAGAGGCCATGGAGAAGTACGATCCTGTTCTGGGTTTCGAGGTCCACGTGGAGCTCAACACCAAGACCAAGATGTTCTCCTCCGCACCGAACGTCTTCGGCGATGAGCCGAACACCAACGTCAACGAGGTGGATCTCGGCATGCCCGGCGTCCTCCCGGTGGTGAACAAGACGGCTGTGGAGTCTTCCATCAAGATCGGCCTTGCCCTGAACTGCAAGATCGCCGAGTACTGCCGCTTCGCCCGGAAGAACTACTTCTACCCGGACACCCCGAAGAACTTCCAGACTTCGCAGTATGACGAGCCGATCGCGTACGACGGTTACCTCGACATCGAGCTTGAGGATGGCACCATCTTCCGCGTCGAGATCGAGCGTGCCCACATGGAAGAGGACGCCGGAAAGCTCACCCACATGGGTGGTTCTGCGGGCCGCATCCAGGGCGCCGACTACTCGCTGGTGGACTACAACCGTTCGGGTGTTCCGTTGGTGGAAATCGTCACCAAGCCGATCCAGGGTGCCGGAAGCCGTGCCCCGGAGCTGGCCAAGGCCTACGTTGCCGCAGTCCGCGAAATCGTGAAGAACCTTGGTGTTTCGGACGCCAAGATGGAACGCGGCAACGTCCGCTGCGACGCCAACGTTTCCCTGCGCCCGCACGGCCAGGAACGCTTCGGCATCCGCTCGGAGACGAAGAACGTTAACTCGCTGCGCGCGGTCGAGCACGCCGTTCGTTACGAGATCCAGCGCCACGCTGCCGTCTTGGACTCCGGCCAGCCGGTGATCCAGGAGACGCGACACTGGCACGAGGACACGCGTTCGACGACGTCGGGCCGCGCCAAGTCCGACGCCGACGATTACCGCTACTTCCCCGAGCCGGACCTGGTTCCGGTGGTCGCCTCCCGTGAGTGGGTGGAGGAGCTTCGTGCCACCCTTCCGGAGCCGCCGGCCGAACGCCGCAAGCGGCTCAAGGAAGCCTGGGGCTACTCGGATCTGGAGTTCCGCGATGTGGTCAACGCCGGCGTCATGGACTCGATCGAGGAAACCATCGCAGCCGGTGCCAGCGCAGACGTTGCCCGGAAATGGTGGATGGGTGAAATCGTTGGCCGCGCCAAGGTTGCCGACGTCGATCCTTCCGCTCTGGGTGTCACACCGCAGGTCATCGTCGAGCTGAACAAGCTCGTCGAGGACGGCAAGATCAACAACAAGATGGCCACGCAGGTCCTGGACGGCGTTCTTGCCGGCGAAGGTACACCGGCCGAGATCGTTGAAAAGCGCGGCCTCGCGGTGGTTTCCGACGACGGTCCGCTGCTGGAAGCCATCGACGCCGCCCTTGCGGCACAGCCTGACGTCGCGGAGAAGATCCGTGGTGGCAAGGTCCAGGCCATTGGCGCAATTGTGGGCGGTGTCATGAAGGCAACGCGTGGCCAGGCCGACGCCGGCCGTGTACGCGAACTGATCCTGGAAAAGCTCGGCGTCGAAGGCTAGATCCGGCGGCAAATTGCCCAAGTAGCTCGCAGTTGTGGTTGTTTTGAGAGCTCAGAACAACCACAACTGCGAGCTACTTTTTTGTGTAACGGGGGCAGAATGGATGCATGGCCACCATTACACCGGGCCTTCGCAAGGCCCTTATCGCCACCGGCATCGCCGTCGCCCTGACCGGCGGCGGGGCAGCCGCAGTGTGGGCAGGCAACCAACCCAGCCCCTCGCCGTCGAGCGCCACTGCCTCACCAAGTCCCTCCGCATCTGACGGCGCCAAGCGCGCTGAGGGGCGCGCCCATGGGATCCATGGCGAGCACGTTGTGAAAGAGCAGGACGGTACCTTCCGCACTGTGGTCACGCAGGCCGGCAAGATCGAGTCCGTGAGCGATTCTGCCATCACCGTCAAGAGCGAGGATGGCTTCACGCAGAGCTATGCGATCAACTCCGGGACCCGCATCTCACGCATGCCCACTGACCTCTCAGAATTGCGCAACGGCAAGGGCAAGCCCACGCTGCCTTCGGCTACCGCGGCGGAACTCAAGGCCGGCGACACCGTCCGGATAGCAGGTACCAAGGACGGTGACACCGTGACGGCGCAGCGCATTGTGGCCGGTGAGCTTCCGGCCGTCCTCAAAGGCCACGGCCTCAAGGGGCGCGGACATCAGGGACTATAACCAGTTGGCCCGCGCGCTCTGCGATTAGGGTGTAACTGTGAATCAACACTTGGACGAGGGTCCGTTCTTTCATGGCACGAAAGCCAACCTTCGGGAAGGTGATCTCCTGAGCGCGGGCTTCAGATCGAACTACCGTCCCGAGGTCGTGATGAACCACATCTACTTCACTGCCCTGCGGGATGGCGCGGGACTGGCTGCCGAACTTGCGGCTGGTGACACTGAGCCGCGCGTTTACGCCGTCGAGCCGACCGGGCCATTCGAGGACGACCCCAACGTGACTGACAAGAAATTCCCCGGCAACCCCACCCGCTCATACCGCAGCACGGCCCCGCTCAGGGTGCTGGGCGAAGTCACTGATTGGAAACGGCTGGAACCCGAGGCGCTGCGAGCGTGGAAGGAACGCCTGGCGGCAATTCTTGCTGATGAGCGCGGCGAAATCATCAACTGACGATTATCCTCGTCCGACCCGGGAACCTTAGAGCGCCACGGTCCTGAATCCGAGGTTGGCGCTTGCCGAGTCAGGCGTGTTGGAACTCCGCGCGGCCAGCCGGTAACGGTTGCAGTAGGAATCGTGGCAAAGGTATGAGCCGCCGCGCATGACCCTTCCGCGGCCAATCGTTGGGCCCTGCGGGTCTTCTACGGTTCCGGCGGTCAGGCACGTCTTGTAGTACTTGGGCAGGAACCAATCGCTGCACCACTCCCACACATTGCCGCTGGTCTGGTACAGCCCGTAGCCGTTCGGGGCGAAGGACCTGGCCGGCGCGGTGGTGAGGTGGCCGTCCTCGACGTCGTTACGCACCGGAAACTCGCCCTGCCAGATGTTGCAGTTGTGCCGGGCGCTGCCTTCGGCGCTGTCATTGTGAAGTTCGTTGCCCCATGGATAGCGCCGTCCGGCCGCACCGCCCCGGGCTGCATACTCCCATTCCGCTTCGGTGGGCAGTCGTCGCCCCGCCCACGCGCAGTAGGCCAAGGCGTCGTTGAAGGACACGTGCGTCACTGGATGGTCCGGGATGTCCGTCCAGTGGGAGAGGGGTCCGGCCGGGTGGGCCCAGTCTGCGCCACGCACGTTGAGCCACCAAGGGACGTTGTTGACCCTGTTCAGGATGTCGTGCGGCTCGGCCTTGACTGCAAGATGGAACACCGCAGACGTCCCGAACTCTTCAGATTCCGTGCTGTGCCCTGTGGCATCCACGAATGCCGCGAACTCCGTGTTGGTGACCGTGGTGGCGCTGATGGTGAATCCGGAAACGGACACTTCGTGGACTGGCGTCTCGCCGTCGCCGTCGTAGCCTTCGCCAAAAGGATCGCCCATGGCGAAAGTCCCGGAGGGGATCTCGACGTCGCCATTAACCGCCGTCACGGCGTCGTTGCCGGAACGTACGACGCCGGCCGTCGGGTTCCGGTGTCCGCCCGCCGCGCGTAGTGGGAGCGCCAGTCCGGGTGCCGTGTTTTCCCGGGCGCCGGCGCCCGGGCTGCAGCAATCTGCCATATCAACCTTCCCTCTGCGGTTCTCCATCAATCTTAGTGGGGTGGGCCACAACGCCAATAATGATCAAAACTGATTTCTATCGTCAGTTTCAATCATGATCTTGCAAACGGGAAGGGTGTCGTTTATGGTTTGTTAAACGGTTAACGAGCGTGTTTTGAATCACACTCTTCAATCAACATTGAGAACCCTTGCCCCAGCACTGAGGAGACAGCATGAACTCGACGACGCAACAAGCTCCGGCTTTGCCGGAAGCGCGCCGCGTCCCGGAGCCATTGCCCGGAAAATCCGGCATGGGGAGGCGCAAGGGCAACAGGGCACCCCAGCAAAGCTTCCGTTCGAGGCTGAGGCGCGATAAGCAGATGCTCCTGATGATGCTCCCGGGTGTTGCTTTCCTGCTGCTCTTCTTCTACATCCCGATCCTGGGCAACGTCATCGCGTTCCAGGACTACCAGCCCTACCTCGGCATCGGGGACAGCCTCTTTGTTGGCTGGCAGAACTTTGTGGACCTGTTCGGCAACCCCGACTTCATCCACGCGTTCTGGAACACGCTCTACCTTGCGGCGTGGCAGCTGGTTTTCCTTTTCCCGGTGCCGCTGGTGCTTGCACTGATTGTGGACTCACTGATCAGCACGCGGGTCCGCAGGATTTTCCAGAGCATCGCCTACCTGCCGCACTTCTTGTCCTGGGTCCTGGTGATCGCATTCTTCCAGCAGATGTTGGGCGGTGCGGGCTTCGTCAACAACCTGCTTCGCGATATGGGCATGGATCCAATTCCGTTCATGACCAATCCAGAGACGTTCCCCATCATGGTGGTTGTCCAGATGATCTGGAAGGACGCCGGCTGGGCAATGATCATCTTCCTCGCTGCCCTGGCAAGCATTGATGCCTCTTTGTATGAGGCAGCGGCTGCTGACGGTGCGGGACGTTGGCGCAGGATGTGGCACATCACCTTGCCTGGGCTAAGGCCGGTGATCGTGCTCCTCCTGATCCTGCGCATTGGCGACATACTTTCCGTCGGTTTTGAGCAGTTCATCCTCCAACGCGACGCCGTGGGTGCAGGGGCAGCGGAAGTGCTGGACACCTTTACCTACTACACCGGTGTGGTCGGTGGCGGCTGGAGTTCAGGTGCCGCAGCGGGCCTGGCGAAGGGTGTGGTCAGTGCCCTGCTGATCTACGGCGCCAATAAACTTGCCCACCGCTTCGGCGAAGACGGAATTTTTGCTAAGCAAGCACGCTGAGCCCACACGGCTGCTGCACAAGGAGAACCCCCATGGCAACATCACTTTTCACGAGGAAATCGCGGGAATTGAGCTACAACCCCAAACGACCCGTATGGAAGGAACGCCCTTCTCCTCTCTACCAGACGGTAAAGGCCGTTGTCCTCGTCCTTTTCAGCCTGTCCATCCTGACGCCGATCCTCTTGGTGGTGTCCACGTCATTGGCGGACACTGAACAACTCGTGCAGGCCGGTGGATTCGTGCTCTGGCCTGAGCGGCCCACCTTGGAGGCTTACGCCACGATCTTCAAAGGCCCCATGGTTCTGCAATCCCTCGGCGTGAGCATGCTCATCACCGCCGTGGGCACCATCCTGGCGCTGTTCGTCACCATCACCATGGCGTACGCCACCAGCCGATCAGTCCTCTTCGGCCGCCCCGTGGTACTCGCGGTGTTGTTCACGCTCTTGTTCGCGCCGGGCCTCATCCCGTCCTTCCTCATGATTCGACAGCTCGGGCTGCTGGATTCCCTGTGGTCGCTGATCCTCCCTGGAATATTCGGCGCCTTCAACTTTGTGGTGATGCGCTCGTTCTTCATGAATATCCCGGGCGAATTGATCGAAAGCGCCAGGATCGATGGTGCCAACGACTGGCAGATCCTGTGGCGGATCGTCATGCCGCTGTCCAAGGCCGTCATCGCGGTGGTCGGTTTGTTCTATGCCGTTGGTTTCTGGAACTCGTTCTTCAACGCACTGCTCTACATCAATGACCACAGCAAATGGCCCATCCAGTTGCTGCTCCGCAACTTTGTAGTCCAGGGCAGCGGGGCGGCAGACCGGCTGGGAATCACCACCACACCTCCGCCGCAATCCATCCAGATGGCTGTAGTCGTGGTGGCGCTGGTTCCCATCCTGATGGTTTACCCGTTCCTCCAAAAGCACTTTTCCAAGGGCGTCATCACCGGCGCCGTGAAGGGTTAGCCGCTCCCGCGGCCTGCCTGCAACAAGAACAGCATCACCTACCAGTAAATAACCAGAAAGGGTTATGCCATGACGAGCACTACCTCAGGACAGGCTGGATTCAGCCGTCGCGGCTTCCTTGGCCTCGCAGGCCTGGCCGTCACCGCCGTCGGCCTGTCTGCTTGTGGGGGTGGGGGAGCTGCGAGCAGCGGAGGCGCAGCGGCCTCCGCTTCGGTCAAGCTGCCCACCTACAAGGAATTCACCGGTGTGACTCCGGACCTTGCCGGTAACGCTAAAGGCGTGCAGGCCGGCTACTTCAAGCTGCCCACCGCTGTGCAGTCCGTGAAGACTCCGCCGCTTAAGGGCAAGGTGACCGGTCTGACGGAAACCTTCGACACCATGAGCCCCGGTCTGAAGGACAACCCCTTCTGGCAACGCCTCAACGCCAAGCTCGGCGGTGACCTGGAACTGCAGATCGCCGAGGACATTGGAGACGGCTATCCAGCCAAGTTCGCCACTGTCCTTGCCAGCAATGAACTGCCGGACATGATGTGGGTGCCACCGAACCAGGGAATTCCCAATGTGGGCCCGATGCTCGAAGCGAAGTTCCAGGACCTGACGCCCTATCTCTCAGGCGACGCTGTGCTCGAGTACCCCAACCTGGCCGCGCTGAAGCCCGATTCCTGGAAGACCGCCGTCGTGAACGGCAAGATCTGGGGAGCGCCCATCCCGAGCACCCCGTTCGGCCAGGTGTACCTGGGCAACCACGACGCATGGGCACAAGTAGGTGGTTTTGAGGCTTCGAGCGCTGACGAGTTCCTGGACAAGGCCAAGGAACTGACCCGTCCTGGCGATCAGAAGTATGCCCTGGAGCCCGCGTATATCAATGCTCTGCACATGGTTACCGAGTGGTTTGGCGCCCCGAACAGCTGGGCCATCAACAAGGACCGTACGCTGACGCACTTGTACGAAACTGATGAGTACATGGCCGGCGTGGAGTTCACCGCCAAGATGTTCGCAGCCGGCGTTTTCTACCCGGATTCCAAGGCCACGGACATTCGTTCCCGCGTTGCCAATGGCAGTGTTGCCGCGCAGGTGGTGGTGGGTCCCCATGACCTCCGCAGCTACCGGGCACTGAACAAGACTGCCAAGTTCGACATCCTTATTCCGTTCAGCGCCGACGGGAAGGTCAAGCCAACCTACGACATGGGCTACGGGACGGTGGGTTTCACGCCGTTCAAGAAGGCTGGGGAGGACAAGATCCGCGAACTTCTGGCCCTCATCAACTACCTGTCGGCACCCTTCGGCACGGTGGAGTACATGCAGAAGAACTTCGGGGAGCTCGGCCAGGACTACATCCTGGATGGTTCGGGCAACCCGGTGCGTACGGAGACTGGAACCACGAATGCGCCCGGTTTGGTTTCGGCGTTGAACATCATGTCCAGCCCGGAGAACGTCATCTTCAATCCGGGATTCGACGACGACACCCGCTATGTCAGCCAGCAGGAAGAAAAATTGCTGGAGCTCGCATGGCGCAACCCCACCAATGGTTCCTACTCCGATACGAACGCCAAGGTGGGGGCGAAGATCACCAAACAGCTCCGCGACAAGGTGGTGGACATCATCACCGGACGGGCCAAGATCGATGAACTCAAGGACGCGGTCAAGCGCTGGAAGAGCGAAGGTGGTGACAAGATGCGCGACGAATACCAGGCCGCGTTGGATCCCGCTGCTCCCGCGTTCAGGAGCTAGCCTCAAAAAACAAGGCGACATCAGACACAAACAAGCAGGGGGAAATCATGGCAAAAGCGAGTAACACGGGAGTCCGGCCCACCATCCGCATGGTGGCCGAACTCGCGGGTGTTTCCACCGCCACGGTTTCCTATGTGTTGTCGGGTCGCCGGGGCGATGCGGGACCGGGAGTTTCGGATCCGACGGCGGAGAAGGTCAAGGCTGTTGCCGAGCGGCTCGGCTATCGCCCCAACCAGGCTGCCCGGGCTATCCGGACAGGGCGGACGAACACCGTCATCCTGTCATTGACGATGCTGTCCGATCCTTGGTCGTTATCCGTCATCGAGGCCGTGCAAAAGGCGGCTGCTCCGTTGGGGATCACGCCGATGATCCTTGGCGACGCCGACTGGGTGAAGGTCCTGGGCACGCATAACGCGGACGCCGTGTTCGTGGACGCAGTCCGACCTGAGCAACGGGACGCCCTTCGGCAGCTCGCGGAGCACGGGACCACGCTGGTGGTTTTCGACGAAGGGCTTGAACCCGAAGGCTTTGACGTCATCAGGTCTATTGCAGGCCCGGGTTGCCGCATGGCCGTGGAGCACCTCCTCCACGGCCATCGGAGGATCGCTTGCCTCACCCCTGCGACGGCTGCGGGCGCCTCGGGCGGCACCCGCTACCGGGCCTACTCAGATGCCTTGGTGGAAGCCGGCATCCCGGAAAACGAGGATTATGTGGGCCTCTTCGATGGCACGTCTGCCGGTGCGTATGCTGCCACAACGCGGCTGCTCAGCCTGCCGGACCGGCCTACTGCCATCTACGCCACCACGGACTTCGCCGCGGTCGCAGCCATCAACGCCGCCCAACGGCTTGGGCTCGCCGTTGGTGTGGACGTGGACATCATCGGTGTGGGCAACACGGTGGAGGGGGAGAGGATGTCGCCGTCGCTCAGCACTGTGGGCCCCGTGGATTTCTTCGGCAAGCTTGCCCGGCTGCTCTTGCAGCGGGCCACGTCACCCGCTACGCCTGACGCCAAGCGCGAGCCCGCGGTCCTGGACTTCCCGTGGCACCTGTTCGTGCGCGAATCGGCACCCCACCGCAGCTCCGCAACCAGACTTTATTAAACGAACCAGCAGAAGGAAATTGCACCTCATGGAAAAGGATTTGAAGGTCGGCATCGTGGGTTTCGGCCTGCGCTCCGGGTTGTGGAGACACGCCCATAAGCCGGGCAAGGGCTCTGAAGTCACCCTCGTCTGTGACGTGAGCGAGAGGGGACGGGCGGACGCCGCGGCGAGCATCCCCTCGGCCCGCATCACCAGCGATCTCGAGGAAGTGCTCGCCAGCGACCTTGACGCCGTCCTGGTGTTGACCCCCGATAACCAGCATGCCGCCGTCGCGGTCCGTACGCTCAAGGCGGGCATTGCGACCTTCTGCGAAAAGCCGCTGGATATCACCGTGGAGGCCGCGGACCTGATCCTGAAGACGGCGTACGAGACCGGAACGCGCTTGTATGTTGGACACAACATGCGGCACATGCCCGTTGTAGTACAGATGCGCCACATCATTCAGGAGGGCAGGATCGGTGAGGTCAAGGCCATCTGGTGCCGGCACTTTGTGGGCGATGGTGGGGACTACTACTTCAAGGACTGGCATGCCCAGCGCGCAAATGTCACCTCGTTGCTCCTCCAAAAAGGTGCGCACGATATCGATGTGATCCACTGGCTTGCCGACGGGTACACCAAGCGGGTTGCCGCCGTCGGCGATCTTGCGGTCTATGGCAACGTCACCAACCGCAGCGACAACTCCGGCAAGCGCATGGGCGAATGGTTCTCGATGGACAACTGGCCCCCCACGGAGCAGAAAGACCTGGCTGAGGTAATCGACGTCGAGGACATTTCCATGATGAACATGGTCCTGGACAACGGCGTGCTGGCCTCCTACCAGCAGTGCCACTTCACACCCGATTACTGGCGCAACTACACCATCATCGGCACCAAGGGCAGAATCGAGAACTTCGGCGACGGCCCGGGGAACACCATCAACGTCTGGACCAGCCGGACTTCCGGCTACGCGGCACCAGACGAGGTGATCACTATTGAGGACGGCGAAGGTGGCCACGGCGGTGCGGACCCTCGCCTGATTGAGGAGTTCCTGCGCTTTGCCTCCGAAGGCGGACGGACCCAGACAAGCCCGATTGCAGCGCGACAGGCGGTAGTGGCCGGCATCCTCGCCGCCGAATCGTTGCGCGACGACGGCTCGGCTCGGGAGGTACCGGAGCTCCCCGCCGAGCTAGTGGAGTACTTCGACGCCGGACAACCCGCCCTGACACGCAACACACCCAACTAGCGGGGGCTGGATAGCTCGATAAGTTCGGTCATGACGGTTTGAAGTGACTCGCAAACCGTCATGACCGATTTCCGTTTCAGCGTTTCCGGCCGGGCGAGGATGTCGATCTTGCGCACCGAGTTCACGCCGGAAAGGGGCCGCAGCACAACGCCGGCATCCAGGACGCGCCGCGCAGTGAACCTTGGCAGAAGTCCGATCGCGCCGCCCGCCGCGACAAGCGCGGCAACAGTTGAGTAGTCGTTGATGCGGTGCAGCACTTCGGCGGGCCGTCCACTCACCGCAACGACGGCGGCGAGCACATCCGCGGGGGAGTAGCCATCGCGGCTGGTCACCCAGGTTTCACCCACGACGTCGGACGGCTTCAGTTCGCGCCGGGATGCCAGTGGGTGGTCCGCGGGTAGGGCGACGTCCAGGGGTTCGTCCGCCAACGGGATCACGGCCACTTTGTCCCCGGGCCATGGCGGGCTGTTATCCATCCTGTGTGCCAGGACGAGGTCGTAGCGGGCAACCAAGCCCGGGAAATCTTCCTGGGCCACGTCCTCATCAGACAGCCGCAGACGAGGCGACTTCCCGCCGTCGGACGCCAACAACGCTGCCAACGGCGCGAACAGCGCCTGCCCCGCACTGTGGAAGGCGCTGACGCTCACCGGCGCACCCGGAGCGTCGTGATAGGCGCCGATCGCTGCCCGCGCATCCGCCATCGCGTTCACGACGGCGGCACCGGCCTCGGCGAGCACCTTGCCGGCGTCCGTCAGCACCAGGGCGCGGCCTTCCTTGCGTGTCAGTGGAACGTCCACCGATTTCTGCAGGAGCGCGAGCTGTTGCGAAACGGCCGATGGGGTGACCATAAGAGTCTCGGCCACAGCTTTAACACTCCCCAGGTCGCCGAGTTCACGGAGCATCTGCAACTGGTGGATTTCCATTAGCAAATCCTAAATCGTTGATTGAGAAGAATCTAGTTGTGCTAAATCGTTAGCGGCGCTCTAATGGAGTCAGCAGCAGCGAAGCAGCCCCAGCAGTGAGGAATCCCATGAAGGCTCTCTACAAATCCGGACCACACGCAGGGTTCGAACTCGTTGACCGTCCCGAGCCCGAAGCGGGACCCGGCGACGTCAAGATCCGTGTCATGACCACGGGCATCTGCGGTACCGACCTCCACATCCAGAGCTGGGATGCCTGGGCCCAAAGCATCATCGAAACGCCGCTCATCGCCGGCCACGAGTTCTACGGTGAAGTAGTGGAAATCGGCGAGGACGTCCGTGACGTCAAAGTAGGAGACCGGGTCTCCGGCGAAGGCCACGTGGTCTGCGGAATCTGCCGCAACTGCCGTGCCGGACGCCGCCAGATGTGCATCCACACCGTCTCCGTTGGAGTGCAGCGCGATGGCGCGTTCGCCGAATATGTGGTCATTCCGGAGACCAACGTCTGGGTCCACCACGACGAATCCGTCACGCCGGAACTCGGTGCCATCTTCGATCCCTTCGGCAACGCCGTCCACACAGCTCTGAGCTTCCCCTTGGTGGGCGAGGACGTCCTCATCACTGGCGCAGGACCCATCGGTCTGATGGCCATTGCCGTCGCCCGCCATGCTGGCGCCCGCAAGATCGCCATCACTGACGTATCCGCTCCGCGACTGGAGTTGGCCCGTCAAATGGGCGTTGACCTCGCCGTCGACGTTTCCAAAATGCGCGTCCGCGACGCACAGCGGGAGCTGGGTATGCGCGAAGGGTTCGACATCGGCCTGGAAATGTCCGGACACCCCACGGCACTGCCTGAGATGATCGACAACATGAACCACGGCGGCCGGATCGCCATGCTGGGCCTTCCCAGCCAGTCCATCGATATCGACTGGGGCAAGGTGGTTACCCACATGCTCACGCTCAAGGGCATCTATGGCCGGGAGATGTTCGAGACGTGGTACGCGATGAGCGCCATGCTTTCTTCCAACCCCGTGTTGCACCGGAACATCTCCGCTGTGGTTACCGACAAGCTGTCGGCGGCCGACTGGGAGAAGGGCTTCGACATCGCCCGAGCCGGAACCGGCGGCAAAGTAGTCCTCGACTGGACCGAACTGTAACCCCGCTGCCGCCACCGAACCTTTCCCGACGTACTCAGGAGCACGCTATGTACTCAGCCATCAAAGACCAACTCCAAGGCGAACTCGACGAGATCCGCAGCGCCGGCCTCTTCAAGACCGAGCGCCATATCGACTCCCCACAGGCCAGCCACATCGCAGCCGGCCAACTCGGCCAGCCAGCCAACACTGTGCTGAACTTCTGCGCGAACAACTACCTGGGCCTTGCCGACCACCCGGACATCATTGCCGCAGCCAAGGCCGCGATGGACGAGCGCGGCTTTGGCATGGCCTCTGTGCGCTTCATTTGCGGCACCCAGGATCTTCACCTGGAACTTGAGGCCCGTGTCTCGGCCTTTTTGGGCACCGAAGACACGATTCTGTTCTCCAGCTGCTTCGACGCCAACGGCGGCGTGTTCGAGTCCCTCTTCGGCCCGGAAGACGCCATCATCTCGGACTCCCTCAACCACGCATCCATCATCGACGGCATCCGCCTGAGCAAGGCCAAGCGCTTCCGCTACGCCAACCAGGACATGGCTGACCTTGAGGCCAAGCTCGTTGAGGCCGAGGGCTCCCGCCGCAAGATCATCGTCACCGATGGCGTGTTCTCCATGGACGGCTACCTCGCCCCGCTTGAAGCCATCTGCGACCTCGCCGAGAAGCACGACGCCCTGGTGATGGTGGACGACTCCCACGCCGTCGGCTTCATGGGACCCACGGGTGCCGGTACTCCCGAGCACGCCGGTGTTTCCCACCGCGTGGACATTTACACCGGCACGTTCGGCAAGGCCCTGGGTGGGGCATCCGGCGGGTACGTTTCAGGCCGCGGCGAAATCGTCGCGATGCTGCGCCAGAAGGCCCGCCCGTACCTTTTCTCCAACTCCCTCGCCCCGGCCATCGTGGCCGCCACCATCAAGGCGATCGAACTCGTCCAGGAATCCGGTGAACTCCGCACCCGCCTGTTCGAAAACGCAGCCCTGTTCCGCCGCCGCATGAGCGAGGAAGGCTTCGAACTCCTCGAGGGCGAGCACGCCATCATTCCCGTGATGTTCGGTGATGCTGTGATTGCAGCAAAGGTTGCCGATGAGATGCTCGGTCACGGTGTCTTCGTTACCGCCTTCAGCTACCCCGTGGTGCCGAAGGGAGCGGCCCGCATCCGCGTCCAGCTTTCAGCCGCGCACAGCAGCGACGACGTCGAAGCATGCGTTCAGGCGTTCGTGAAGAGTCGCGCCGCGGTCGCCTAACCGTCCCGACGTTCTCTCACATCCTGCAGCGTCAGGCCAGATGTTCTCTCACGTCACGCCGCTTTAGGCCCGGTGTTCTCTCACTTTCTTGACGCAAGGGAGAGAACATCGGGGCGTTGGGGGTTGGATGTGAGAGAACATCGGGGCGTTGGGGGTTGGATGTGGGAGAGGATCGATCTGTGCACCCCTCATGCCTTCTGACAGGATGGAGCCATGGCTTCGAATTATGACGTGGTAATCGTTGGCGGCGGCATTGCGGGGCTTTCCCTGGCGTCCGCGCTCGCAGGGAAGTGCACGGTTGCACTGGTGGAGGCGGAGCAGTCGTTGGCCTTCCACACTTCCTCGCGCTCAGCCCGCCAGCTGATTCCGAGTTACGGTCCGCCCATAGTGCAGGAACTCACCGTCCGGACCTTGGAGATGATGAGGGCGCGCGATGCCGAACGTCCTGAGCCGGTCCTTACCCCACGTGGCTTCATGCTGGTGGGCGATGAGGAAACAGTCCGGGCAGAGGCCAGCGGCAACATGCATACAATCACCCACGCAGAAGCCATGCAGCTCTGCCCCGTCCTGAAGCCGGACTCGTTCACGGCGGCAGGGTTGGACAATGGCTCGTTTGGTTGCAATGCACCGGCCTTGTTGGAAGATCACCGGACGAGGGCCGAAGCCGCCGGAGCCGACATCATCACCGGTGCGCGTGTCCACTCGGCCCAGAGGCTCGGAAGCGGCTGGCAGGTGGGTGCCGGAACCGAAGGTTTCCAGTCCGCCGTCGTGGTTAATGCCGCAGGTGCGTGGGCGGACGAGTTGGCCGTCATCAGTGGCGTGGAGAAGCTGGGACTGCAGCCATATCGGCGGACTGCGGCGATTGTGAACGTCGAGCAATCGCTGACGCGGCAAACGCCAATGGTGGCTGCAGCCGATCACTCGTTCTACTTCCGCGCCGAGGACAATCAGGTGCTCATCTCGCCATCGGAAACCGTGCCCAGCGGGGCCGAAGACGCCAAACCCTATGCCGGCGATGTGGACAAACTCATCAGCAGGCTCAACTCACTGACAACCTTGGGCATTCGTTCAGTGGACCGGGCGTGGACGGGGTTGCGCACAGAAGCTGCGGACGGAATCCCGGTGGTTGGTTTCGACGCCGAAGCGAAGGGCTTCTTCTGGCTGGCCGGGCAGGGCGGCTACGGATTCCAAACGTCCTCGGCCATCGCCGAACTTGCCGCAGACCTCATCCTGGGAAACGTAGAGGCCGACAGTCCGGAATCCCGGACAGCTGAGCAGCTTGCGGCCGTCCGCTGGTCCATCCGGCGCTGAACAATAGGGACATGAGCGGAATCAGCAGTCCAGGACAAAACAGCACTCTCATCACCAACATCGGCGAGCTGATGACCCAGGACCTGGAGCATCGTGTCCTCAAGGACGCCGCGATCGTGTTCGAAGGCGAACGCATTGCCTGGATCGGGTCCAGCAACGACGCTCCCGGGGCCGATACAAAGATCGATGCCGAAGGCCGTGCCGTCCTGCCGGGCTGGGTCGACTCGCACTCCCACCTCGTTTTCGCCGGTGACCGCACAGCGGAGTTTGAGGCCCGGATGGCCGGGCAGAGTTACAGTGCCGGCGGCATTGCTGTCACCACGGGGGCCACCCGAAGCGCGAGTGACGATGAGCTGACGAGGCTGGTGAGGGATCGTGTCACTGAAGCGGTTTCGCAGGGAACTACCTACCTTGAGAGCAAGACCGGCTACGGCTTGGACGTGGAGAACGAAGCCCGGAGTGCACGGATCGCCGCGGCCCTGGTGGACGAGGTCACCTACCTCGGCGCGCACCTGGTGCCGGCCGGGTCCGATCCGGAGGAGTACACGGACCTGGTCTGTGGTGAAATGCTCGACGCCGTTCTGCCGCACGTGCGCTGGGCGGACGTGTTCTGCGAGCGCGGTGCCTTCACGGAAGAGCAGTCGCGCCGGGTCCTGACGGCTGCCCGGGACGCGGGGTTGGGGCTCCGCGTGCATGGCAACCAGCTGGGCGAGGGGCCAGGTGTTGCGTTGGCCGTGGAGTTCGGGGCCGCCAGCGTCGACCACGTGAACTATCTTTCGGAGAAGGACATCGACGCGCTCGCGGGAACCTGGAAGGGCTGGGACCCGGCTACGGGCAGTGGCGTGCGTGGAACTGTCGCAACCTGCCTGCCTGCCTGTGACTTGTCCACGCGACAGCCGCTCGCGCCAGGCCGGGAGCTGATCGATGCCGGCGTTCAGATCGCCCTGGCCGCCAACTGCAACCCCGGGACGTCGTACACGAGTTCCATCGCATTTTGTGTGACCACGGCGGTCCTGCAGATGCACCTCAGTGTCCACGAGGCTGTTCGGGCGGCCACGTACGGCGGCGCCCTGGCGTTGGGCCGGGAGTCCGGGAACGACGTCGACGGCGAACGGGCGGTGGGTTCGCTCGCCGTCGGTCATCGCGCGGACCTTCACATGCTGAAGGCGCCGTCGGCAACGCACCTGGCGTACCGGCCGGGGATCCCGCTGACGCACTCGGTGTGGCGGGCGGGCGCTCGCGCCGTCTAAGTGCGGGGTGAAACAAGAAAGGGCGGCGTTCCGGTTGGGACGCCGCCCTTTCTGATTCAGTGAATGGCCCTGAGGCGTAAAGGAACCGTAAAGGATTCCCGATTTTCCTGTTTCCACATTTTCTCCGGTGCTAGGCTCCCGAAGATCATGTCGGCTAACCCAAAGCCCCGGTTCCGTGCTCCTGGACCACCCCAAGCTGGGAACGGCAACGAGCGCATGCCGTGGAAGCACCGGGACCCACAGGCGCGCCGTGAGAACGTCGTCAGGCGCGCCCTTTCGCATCCAGTCCGCTCAGTACCCCTCGCTTTCCTGGCAGTCATCCTCCTCGGCGCAGGCCTGCTGATGCTGCCCGTCTCCCGCAACGGCACTGATCCTGCCACGCTCATGACGGCCCTGTTCACGGCCGTGTCCGCGACGTGTGTCACGGGCCTGATTACCGTTGATACGGCCACCTACTGGACACCGTTCGGGCATGTCGTGATTCTGGCACTCATCCAGGTGGGCGGGTTCGGCATCATGACTCTCGCGACCCTGCTGGCCCTGCTCGTCCGCAAAAGCATCGGCTTGCGCGGGCAGCTTGTTGTGCAGTCAGAAACGCACACCCTCAACCTTGGGGATGTCCGCTCCGTGCTCTTCCGGGTTGCCAGGATCATGGTCGTTTTTGAAGCGGTAACGGCTGCAATCCTGGCTGTCAGGTTCTGGCTCGTGTACGACTCAAACCCAGCCGTTGCCCTGTGGCATGGAGTCTTCCACGCAGTATCTGCCTTCAACAACGCCGGGTTCGCGCTCTACAGCGACAACCTCATCAGTTTCCGCGAGGACCCTTACATTCTGGTGCCCATCTGTTTGGCCATCATTTCAGGTGGCCTTGGATTCCCCGTACTCATCCATTTGCTCAACGGCGGGGGACTGCGGGTCCGGAACTGGACGGTGCATTTGCGCCTCACAGTCTTCGGCACGGTCTTCCTCCTCGCGGCCGGCTTCGTGTTGTTCGCCGCGTTCGAATGGAACCGGGCCGAAACCCTGGGGCCGCTGTCCATCCCGGGAAAGATCGTCGGTTCACTCGCTGGAAGCGTGTTCCCGCGCACCGCGGGATTCAACAGCATCGACTACGGTGTGGCCTCACCAGAGACGCTCATGGTCAGCGACATTCTGATGTTCATCGGAGGGGGAAGCGCCGGAACTGCGGGTGGAATCAAGATCACGACTTTCCTCCTCCTGGCATTCGCCATCTGGAACGAAGTCCGGGGCCGGGACGATGTGACCATAGCCCACCGGTCCATTAGCCCGGCCTCGGTGCGGCAGGCCCTTTCGGTAGCCTTGCTCGGCATCGGTGCTGTCATTACTGGAACCATGCTGCTCCTCATGTTCACCGACTACAGCCTCGAGAAGGTCCTGTTCGAATCCATCTCGGCGTTCGCCACCGTCGGCATGAGTACAGGAATCACGTACAACCTTCCTCCATCGGCTGAGTGGGTACTCATGGTTCTGATGTTTACGGGCCGCATCGGGACCGTTACGGTCGCTTCGGCACTGGCCCTATCCTCCCGCCCCCGGCTGTTCAACCTGCCCGAAGAACGGCCCATCATCGGCTAACAGGGCCACGCTGGGCGTTCCCTGCTCCTCTTCACCGGTTCCCAACGTTTCCACTGCCAGCACTTTGCCAGCGTCCTGACTACTGGCCTGCCCAATTGCCGGATCCACTCCAGTAGATGATCCTTGTGAGATCGAAACTGATCGTTTAGTGTTTCTATAGATCATAAAACGTCATTGGCTGAGCAGGAGCGAAACACACGATGAGCGAGAACACACTGGGCGCCTTCATGGAAGAAGAGCTGGTATCACAGCCCGATGTCTGGCAGCGTGCCATCGACCAGGCCGGTGCTGAGAAATTGCTTCCTGCCGACGGTCAGCGGATCGCCGTCATCGGCTGTGGCACCTCCTGGTTCATGGCCCAGAGCTATGCTGCCGCCCGTGAATCCGCAGGCAAAGGCGTGACGGATGCCTTTGCGGCGTCGGAGGCTTTCCTGAACAGCAACAGTGCAGATCGCCAGTACGACGCCGTTGTGGCCATTACGCGGTCCGGCACCACCACTGAGGTGCTGGAGATCCTGGCCGGACTGAAGGGCATCGTCCCCACTGTTGCCATCATTGGCGATACGGCGTCTCCAATCGTTGATCTGGCCGACGCCGTGATCGGTCTCCCGTATGCAGATGAGCGATCCGTGGTGCAGACCCGCTTCGCGACCTCGGCACTGGTGTACTTGCTCACCAGCCTTGGGATTGACCTGAAGCAAGCTATCGAAGACGCAAGGGACGCAGTGACAGATCCCGTGGCACAGGAACTCCTGGATGCTGAGCAATTCACGTTCCTCGGTACCGGATGGACTGTTGGCCTGGCCCACGAGGCAGGACTTAAGATGCGCGAAGCCGTGCAGGGCTGGACCGAGTCCTACCCGGCGATGGAATACCGCCATGGTCCCATCTCCATCGCGGCGCCAGGACGCGTGACGTGGTTGTTTGGCGCACAGCCCGAGGGCCTTAACAAGGACATGGCAGCCACGGGTGCCCTCTACATCCACACGGACAAGCACCCGCTCGCTGAACTGGCCCGCGTCCACAAAGTGACCCTGGAACGTGCGCGCGTCCGCGGCCTCAACCCGGACTTGCCCCGGAACCTGACGCGTTCCGTCATTCTCGATCCCTCCGCCTAGGCACCCGTCATGGTTCTCGGGCACGCAGAATCAGCAGTCCTGGCATTCGACGTTGGCGGTACCGACGTGAAGGCCGGACTCGTGGATGCCTTTGGAAACGTCCTGGGCATGCGCCGGGTCCCCACGCCCTTGGATCCATCCCATCCAGGGGAAGCCGTGCTGGACAAGCTCGCAGGGCTTGCTGATGAACTCGCATCCGAGTTCCCGGACATCCCGGCCAAAGCAGCGGGCATCATCGTCCCGGGCATCGTGGATTCCCTGGGAGGAATCGGGATCTACTCCGCGAACCTCGGATGGCGTAACTTCCCCTTCACGGCAGAGGCCGAGAAGAGGCTGGGGCTTCCTGTGGCGTTCGATCACGATGTCCGCTCTGCCGCTGCCGTGGAACACACCTTTGGCGGATCCAGGGAGTTCAACGACGTCGTGGTCATGGTGGTGGGCACTGGAATCGCCGCCGCGGTCTTCTCCGGTGGTGTGGCCGTCACGGCCGGGGGTTTCGCCGGTGAACTCGGCCATGCCCAGGTACCGGACCCCGACGCCGGAACTGAAGCAGCCGGAACTCAAGCAGCCGGAACTGAAGCAACAGGGGCCACCATCCTTGAGGCCGTGGGTTCGGCAGGCGCCATCGCCAAGCGATACAGCAGGAAGTCGGGCAACACCGTGGACGGTGCCCGGGACGTCCTTCTCCGGTCCCACAATGGAGATGCCGTGGCTGCCCGTGTGTGGGCGGACGCCGTGGACGCCCTCGCCTTCACCATCTGCCAATGCGTGAACATCATCGGCACTGAAGCGGTCGTGATCGGGGGAGGCCTGGCCGAAGCAGGCGAGGACCTACTGGAACCGCTCCGGGCACGGGTCGACCAGATCCTGGACTTCCAACGACGCCCACGCCTCATCCAAGCCCAGCTTGGCCAGGACGCCGGGCTCCTTGGCGCAGCACTGAACGCACGTGCGCTCTTGGACGGTGCCCGATGACCGGCACCGCCGCGGCCGGACGCGGCACCTCCCGAAACGGCGCAACCCGCATCGTCACGGTGACCCCCAATCCAGCCATCGACATGACCTACACCGTCCACGGAATCACCGAAGGCGCCAGCCACAGGGTGCCCACACCCATCAGCCGCGCCGGTGGCAAAGGGCTCAACGTTGCCAGGGTGGTTCACCAAGTAGGCCATCCGGTGCTGGCCATTGCTCCAACAGGCGGAGCTGCGGGACAGACCCTGGCTGCTGAACTCTGGACCAGCGGCGTGCCCCACACGCTGGTGTCTGTCGCCGCAGAGACCCGCCGCAGCATCGCGCTCGTGGACACCGTCGCCGGCGAGACCTCCATCTTCAACGAGGAAGGCCAGGCACTCCTGCCGGACGATTGGCGCTCGCTGACCGCCGCCGTCGTTAACGCCGTACGCGGCGATGACGGAGAAGCTCCGGCAGCTGTGCTGGTGGGTTCCGGCAGCCTGCCACCGGACGCGCCCGCCGATTTCTACCCGTCCCTGGTGAAACTGGCACACGACGCCGGCATCCCGGCCATCATTGACACTTCGGGACCCGGAATCATCACTGCAGCCCAGGCGGGTGCCGATGTCCTGAAACCCAATCACCACGAGCTCGCGGAAGCCACGGGGGAATCGAGCGTGGAAGCCGCTGCGCTCTCGCTGATTGCCATGGGGGCCCGCACGGTCCTCGTCAGCGCCGGTGCGGACGGAATGCTCGCCTTCGATCACGCAGCACCGGGAGGGTACTGGAGCGCCAGCCTCCCCGGGCCGCTGAGCGGCAACCCCACAGGGGCGGGCGACGCCGGTGTGGCAGCTGCCGCCGTCGCCCTCGCCGAAGGCATCACCGAACCCCGCGAGATTCTCCGCCGGGCCACCGCCTGGTCCGCCGCTGCAGTGCTCATGCCCGCAGCAGGCGAGATCTCGCCGCGATACCAGGAACTTGAAGAACAACTCATCGTGACATGGAAGGAGACCCGGTGACCCTTGTCAGCACGCGGGAATTGATGGACAAGGCCGCGGCTAACGGTACGGGCCAAGGCGCGTTCAACGTCATCCATGTGGAAACAGCGGAGGGACTGGTGGCGGGTGCCGAGACCGCGGGAGTTCCACTGATCCTGCAGATTTCGGAGAACTGCGCCAAGTACCACGGTGGACTCGAGCCGATCGCGCTGGCGACTTTGGCGATCGCCCGCGACGCATCGGTGCCCGTTGCGGTTCACCTGGACCATGCCGAATCCGAGGACCTCGCTCTCGCTGCCGTGGACCTGGGCTTTGGCTCCGTCATGTACGACGGCGCGCACTTGCCTTATGAGTGGAACGTCGCAGTCACGCAACGGGTGGCCCGCTACGCCCACGAGCGAGGCGTTTACATGGAGGCCGAACTTGGCAAGGTGGGGGGCAAGGACGGTGCCCATGCACCCGGTGTCCGGACCGATCCTGCGGAGGCGCAGGCGTTTGTTGAAGCAACGGGTGTAGATGCGCTCGCTGTAGCCGTTGGCTCCTCCCACGCCATGACCGAACGCAGCGCCGCACTGGACCTGCACCTGATCACGCGGCTGAAGTCTGCGGTCGGAAAACCGCTCGTCCTGCACGGCTCTTCAGGCGTCACAGATGAGATGCTCGTAGCTGCGATCGGCGCAGGTATGACTAAGATCAACGTATCCACACATTTGAACGGGTTCTTCACCCGTGCCGTCCGTGAGTACCTCGATGCCAACCCTGCAGTGGTGGATTCCCGGAAGTACATCAAGGCCGGCCGGGACGCACTGGTGCTGGAATCCGCACGTTTGCTCACGCTGTTCGCCAAAGCGAAATAGCCAGACCCCGCGAAAGGCTTGTCATGACCCGCACCGATCGGCTGACCGCCATCCTTGACCTCCTGGCCGAATCCGGCCATGTGGAAGTCGAGGACATCGTGACGCGGCTTGGCGTGTCACCGGCCACGGCACGCCGGGACTTGGACAGCCTTGCCAAACAACGGCTGCTCAGCCGTACCCGCGGTGGCGCCACCACCGGATCCGTATCCTACGATCTCCCGGGCCGGTACAACCGTGACGACCATGCCTTGGCCAAGCAAGAGATCGCCCAGGCCGCCTCGGCCCTCATCCGCCCCGGAGCGGTGATCGGCTTGAGTGGGGGAACCACCAACACGGCGCTGGCCCAGCTGTTGTCCACCCGTGAGGACCTCAACGCGCCATCCAACAGGCCCACTCTCACGGTGGTGACCAACGCGATCAACATTGCATCGCAGCTAGCCGTTCGTCCGAACATCAAGATCATGGTCACCGGGGGAATCCTGAATCCGCGCTCCTACGAGCTCGTGGGGCCCTACACCGACGTGATCATGCAGAAGGTTGCCCTGGACATTGCGTTCATAGGGGTCAATGGTGTTGACCCGGACCTCGGCCCCACCATCACCGATGAAGGCGAAGCCATGGTGAACACGGTCATGGCGCGCCGGGCCACTGAGTCCTACGTCGTGGCTGACTCCTCCAAGGTGGGCCGCCGCTCCTTTGCGGCCATGGCCGGGTACGACTTCCGGCACCTCATCACGGACGCCGGGATCAGCGCTGAGGATAAGGCCGCGTTTGAAGCCAAGGGCACGGAAGTCATCGTCGCGCCCGGCAGCTGAGTGCACCCCGCTAGAAACGCATTCTCGGCGCGTGGAGCACTGAATCGTCAACATCCCTTGGCACCCACTGGCTGAACGGTTCGTCCAGACTGTACTGGCCGTCGTCGGTCCTTATCAGCGTGCGGAGTTCGGCGTTGTCCGGGTTGTTCAGGGATTCGAAATACTCAACAGTCCAGTGGAACCAGCGCATGCAGAACAGCCTCATGGTCAGTCCGTGGGTGACCATCAGGGTATTTGGGGCGTACGTCGGCTTTTCCCAATGGCGGTAAAGGGTCTCCATGAACGAGGACACGCGGTCGTAGACGTCCGAGCCTGACTCGCCCTCGCGGAACCTGTAGAAGAAGTGGCCGTACAGGTTTCGCAGCTCCTTCTGGTCCTCGATCTCCCCGGCGATCTGGAAGTTGGCCCAGTCCTGCTCACGTAGCCTGGGTTCTTCGATCACACGCTCGATCAGAGGTCCGAGGTCCAACGCCTCAAGGGTCTGGTACGCCCGCAAATAGGGGGACACGTAAACGCAGACCTGCTCGCCGTCGAGCTTCCGCCGGAGGCCCTCGCCTGCTATCCGGGCCTGTTCAATTCCGAGTTCGGTCAGCGGAATGCGGTAGTCCGGCACACGGTTGTAGATCGATGTGTCGGCATTCGCGGCGGACTGGCCGTGCCGGATCATGAAAATTCTCCCTGGGGCACTCATCCCACCAAGCATAGGGTCTGCCTGCGGGTGGAACCCGAAGGTGCGCAGTTCACGGCAAAGTGGCAGGAACTGCAGGCAAGATAGGTATATGCTCCTTGCTTCACGCCGCCGCCTGCGCTCCGAAGTACTCATCGTACTGGGCCTGTCTTTGGGCCAGTCCGCCGTGTACTCCGTGGTGCAGCTCCTGGACAAGATGACGCGGGCGCCGCTGTCCGAGGCAACTTCGACGCTTAACAGGTCCCAAAGCACCCGCGAGTACTTCGATCTCACATACCAACTGCTGGATATTATCTTCGCTTTGGTGCCGGTGGTCCTGGTGTTCTATTTCCTGTCATCGCATGCCCAAGGTGGCAGGGAAGGTGCAAGTGGCTCAGGCTTTGCCCGGCTGGGGTTCAACTTCGCACGCCCCGGCAAGGACCTTTTGCACGGATTGGGCCTCGCAGCCGCCATTGGCATCCCGTCACTTGGCTTGTACGCGGCCGGCCGCGCCCTCGGAATCACCACCGCCATCGTGCCCAGCGGCCTGGAAGCTTACTGGTGGACGGTGCCTGTGTTGATTCTCTCGGCGGTTCGCCACGCGATCGTTGAGGAAGTGATCGTCGTGGGATACCTCATGGACCGTTTCGGAAAATTCGGCTGGAGTTCGGCGCTGGCCATTGTCGTAAGCGCGGCCCTTCGTGGCAGCTACCACCTGTACCAAGGCTTCGGGCCGTTCATCGGCAACTTCGCCATGGGATTGGTGTTCGCCTGGATCTATACCAAGACGAAGCGGGTGATGCCTTTGGTCATTGCGCATGCGCTGCTGGACATCGTCGCGTTCGTTGGCTTCAGCCTCTTCGGCAAGGCGATCGGCCTGGGTTAGGCGCCATTAAAGAAATTCGGCCGCCATCGGTGGGTGACGTCGTTGGCACCCGCTGATGGCGGCCGAAGCTTGACCGGACACACTGGACCGGGAGGGGACCAGGGCCCCAGGGAAAGTGCGCGTCAGATGGTGACGGCTCCGGATGCGGTTTCGAAAGTGACGGACATGATGCCGGGCGTACCGTGCGGGGCCATCCACTGGACAGCGACGTCCTCAAGTGGCTTCTCCACGGGTTCGCCCAGCCATTCGGTAACGCGTTCGGCCGAGCCTGCAATGGTGAGGCTGGACATCTTGACGTCACTCTCATAGACCTTGGACGGGTGCAGTGAGGGATCGCCCTCCCACTTGAGCAGGTACGGCACCTGGGGATCGGCGATCAAGCCGAGAATGCCGATCTGCTGCCATACAAGTTCGCGGCCATCCGGGAACTTGCGGTTGCCCGGAACTGCGGACCGGCCGAGGCGTTCCTCGAAGGGGGCGAGGTCGTCAACGGCGACGCACCAGCCCATCCAACCGCCGCCAGCCGCCGAGCGTGCGCGGACTGCCTGGCCAAAGGGTGCCTTGTCAGAAGCAGGGTGGTCCAGGACCTCTACGACTTCCAGGTATTTGTTATCCGCCAAGGGAATGATCATGTTCCGGGTACCGAAGCGCGGGTGCACTCCGCCCCGGACTGCGTCCACTCCCAGAGCTGCGGAAATTCGTTCGGTAGTGGCCAAAAGGCCATCTCGTTCACAAGCGTAAGAGACGTGATCCATGCGCATGGCTTCATCTTGGCACTTTGTGATCGGGGTCTCAGCTAAGGGAAGCCTAACTAACATGGGACCTTGTTGCGCGCCGCCGGAAGGCGTCACGCCGGGTCGCGTAAAGACTGAAAAATACTGCCTTCGTCACAAAGCTGTCCAAGCACCCGGGCGCTTCCTAGACTGGCCCCAGCCCACGCCTACAGCGATCAACGGCAAACCCGCGCGCCACTAAGAGGAGAATTCAATGTCCCAAGGATGGTCTTTCGAAACACGCCAGATCCACGCAGGGCAGGAGCCTGACTCTGCCACGGGAGCGCGGTCGCTTCCGATCTACCAGACCACGTCCTTCGTTTTCCCCAGCGCAGAGAGCGCAGCCAACCGCTTTGCCTTGGCCGAGCTCGCCCCGATCTACACCCGTATCGGCAACCCAACACAAGATGCCGTGGAGCAACGGATCGCCAGCCTCGAAGGCGGACTGGGCGCATTGCTCCTTAGCTCCGGACAGGCCGCGGAAAGCTTCGCCATCCTGAACATTGCCGAGGCCGGAGACCATATCGTCGCCAGCCCCAGCCTTTACGGCGGCACCTACAATCTGCTGGCGCACACGCTGAAGAAGTTCGGCATCTCCGTGACGTTCGTGGAGGACCCGGACAACCTGGACCAGTGGCGGGACGCCGTGCAGCCCAATACCAAGCTGTTCTTCGGCGAGGTGGTGTCCAATCCGCGCCAGGACGTGCTGGACATCGAGGGTATTTCACACGCCGCGCATGAGGCTGGTGTGCCGCTGATCGTGGATAACACGCTTTCCACCCCATACCTCATTCGTCCCATCGAATGGGGAGCGGACATCGTGGTGCACTCGGCTACCAAGTATCTGGGCGGCCACGGTGCGGCGATCGCCGGCGTGATCGTGGACTCCGGAAACTTTGATTTCGGCAAGGACCCGGAGCGCTTCCCCGGATTCAATACTCCGGACCCCAGCTACAACGGACTCGTTTACGCCCGGGACCTTGGCAAGGACGGCGCGCTCGGAGCCAATCTCTCCTACATTCTCAAGGCCCGTGTGCAGCTGCTGCGCGATCTGGGTTCGGCGGTTTCCCCCTTCAACGCCTTCCTCATCGCCCAGGGGCTGGAAACCTTGAGCCTGCGCGTTGAGCGCCACGTCTCGAACGCCACTAAGGTGGCGGAATGGTTGGAAGGCCACGACGACGTCGAATCGGTCGCCTTCGCGGGTCTGCCGTCCAGCCCTTGGTACGACCGTGGCCGTAAGTATGGGCCGAGGGGTACGGGTGCAGTGGTGGCATTCAACATCAAGGGTGGCGTCGAGGCCGGCAAGCGATTCGTCGACGGCCTGGAGTTGCACTCCCATGTTGCCAACATCGGTGACGTCCGCTCGCTGGTTATCCACCCGGCGTCGACTACCCACAGCCAGCTCACGGTCGAACAGCAGCTGGTTGCGGGCGTGAATCCAGGCCTTGTCCGCCTGTCCGTGGGAATCGAGCACGTGGACGACATCATTGCTGACCTGGAGGCTGGTTTCCGGGCTGCCAAAGGCGCTTAGCGGGCGGCCGCCCGCCGACGAAAATTCGCCGGGCGGCCCTTCGCCGTGTGTGTTCCTGAACGAAGCGGCCCCAAACCGTCACACAGATGTCACATTCTTCGCCAAAACAGCGGTATTTTTCCTAGACTCTACGTATTAGGTCATGAGTGCCAGTGACAGCCCCGGCTTGCTGGCCGGCAACCCTCCTCCGCGGTGGGGTGCCCCGGGTGAAGACCTGGCCTGTCGCACGCAAGGCGGCAGGCAAGCGCGAGGTTAGGTGTCAAAGGAATGACCATTACTGCTACAGCACCCCCCAAACCGGGCAAAGAAGACGGGACGGTCAAGTACGCCGGCGTAGGTTCGCTGGAACTTGAAGCCGGCGGTTTTCTCCCGGACGTTGTGTTGGCCTATGAGACCTGGGGGCAGTTGAACACGGATGCGTCCAACGCAGTCCTCGTCCAGCACGCACTGACGGGAAGCACGCATGTGGCCCGCGGTGCCACTGATGAGGAAGGCTGGTGGGAGCAACTCGTTGGCCCCGGCGCGACGATCGACACCAACCGGTTCTTCGTTATCTCCATCAACATTGTGGGCGGCTGTTACGGCAGCACGGGCCCATCGTCCGAGGCGCCGGACGGGCGGCCCTGGGGATCCCGCTTCCCCCTGATCACTTTGCGCGACAGCACGGTGGCTGAAGCCCGCCTCGCCGACGCGTTGGGGATCAAGTCATGGCACGCCGTCCTTGGTGGTTCCATGGGTGGGGCGCGGGCACTCGAGTGGGCGGTGACGTTCCCTGAGCGTGTCCAGCGGTGCGCAGTTATTTCTGTCGGCGCCTACAGCACAGCCGAGCAAATCGCTTTCGCCCAGTCGCAGACACTCGCCATCCGCCAGGACCCGAACTTCAACAACGGCGATTACTACGGTGGACCAACTCCTGAGGCGGGCCTTGCCCTGGCCCGACGGATAGCCCACATCACGTACCGATCAGCGCTGGAGCTTGATTTCCGCTTCGGCCGGGAAGCCCAGCACCAGGAGACGCCCTTAGCCGCTCCTGTCCTGGGGGAGCGTGGCCGCTACCAGGTGGAAAGCTACCTCGACCACCAAGGCACCAAGCTGGTGCGCCGGTTCGATGCCAACAGTTACATCGCCATCACTGAGGCACTCATGTCCCACGACATCAGCCGGGGCCGGGGCACCTTGCGGGAAGCCTTGGCCAGCGCCACTGCTGAATTCTTTGTGGCAGCCGTCGACTCCGACCGCCTCTATTTCCCGGCCCAGTCATTGGAACTGGCACAAAATCTGCCTGGCGACGTGCCCGTCCACCTGATCGAGGCCCCCATCGGGCACGACGGCTTCCTCACCGAAATCGGGCAACTGTCGGCCCAACTGCATCAGGCCTTCTTCGCCTAACGGCCAGGCTTTCTTCGACTAGGCCCGCTCAGCCGTTCATGATCTCGCCGCGCTGCTTCATGTAGTCCTCCATGGCGATCTCGCCGTTGCTGAACTTGAGGTCCAGTTCGGCCAGCTTTCGCGCGCGGAAGCCTTGCTGCTCAGAGCCGCTGTTGGTGGGGAAGGCAGGTGAAGAAGCGTTCGACGGCGGTCCTGCCGGCGGTTGCGCATCGGCAGGGCGGACGGTGGCGGGCTCCCCGGGATAGCCCGGGTAATTCTGGGTGGGATACCCCTGTGCGGGATAGTTCGGTCCCGGAAGATTCTGCGGCGGGTAGCTCTGCTGCGGGTAACCCGGTCCTGGAAGATTCTGCGGGGGATAGCCGGGGCCCGGATAGTTCTGGCCAGGATAGTTCTGACCCGGGAAGCTACGGTCCTGGAAATTACGGTCCTGGAGCCGCCGCGCCCGGGACCTGTTGTAAAGACGGATCCCCATGGGAATCAGCCACGAGCAGACGATGATCCAGAAGATCAGATTGTTCACGGTGCAGGCCTCCTAGGTCTTAAACCCAGCTTAGTCCCGCCGTTTCACACCAGCTTTGTCTCCATGCCCAGGAACCTCCCGTAGCGTTCCACCTCTGCCTCCAAAGCTTGTTGTTCGGCTGTTGTGACGGGCCGGTTCATTCGGACATCGAGTTCGCAGATCCCACCGGAGAAGCCGTGGCGCCACCATCCGGCCAACCTGCCATCCAGCAACACCACGTGAATGGGAGCATCGCCCTCCGGGAAATAGGGTGCCCTTCCACCGAGGTAGTGCCTCGATTGGGAATAGCCCATCACGTATTCGTCGTAGCACTGGATGAGATCGACACGGGGGAGCAGCGGCCCATCATCAGCTGGCGGGGGAGTCGCAGCAAGTGCTTCCACGTCTTCTGCTGGCAAGTAGAAGTCCAGGCCCTCAATCGCCACAGGCACCAAGGCGCTGGGAGCGGACTCTTCAGCTATCTGTAAGCCAAGCCGTACATCCTTCATGGTCAGTCCGGACCACGCGGCACAGTCCTTGATGGTTGCAGGTCCGCGGCTGGTGAAGTATCGCAGGGCCAGCTGGCCCAAGGCCCACTCACGGTCATCGCCGATCAAGGGCGCGTTGCCAGTGGCGGGTACACGTTCCTGGAACAAGGCGTATGTCTGTTTGAGTGCACCCCCTGCAGAACGGACGGGTGCACCGCTCACCAGGATCTTGCTGATCTCCGCGTGCATGAGGTGGTAAACGAAGCCAAGGCCTTTGCCGGGGAACCCTGCCTGTTCCAGTACCCCGGCTAATTCTTCGCGTGTTTTGTGGGCTCCACCGGCCACAGCTTCAGCGAGGATGTGCCCGCTGCGGGCGGCGGCGTGCTCATCAACTCCCGTCTGCCTGTACATGCCTTTGTTGCCTTGATGAAGGCGATCCGCAGACAACCCCATCAACCAGCCGAGGTCCTCACGATGCACAAAATGCCACGTCGGCCGCAGGATATGCGTCCGGAGGATCCTGCCGTCAGCCACCGCCTGCTCCACCTCATCGGCAGTGGTACCGGGCGTTCGCTGGGCAAGGCTCCACCTCGCATAGGGAAATTCCTGCGACTGCACCGCGAGGAGGTTGCGCAGCACGTCATCAACGCCTTCGCCGTACGGAGCCCGCAACTGCTGACGCCGAAGCCTGGATTGCACAACCTCGTCCGGCGCCAGTGAAATGTCAGCGTGCATCGCGGAGCTCTTTCCGGGCGTCAGTCCTGCAAACGACCCTCACGTTAGCCGCGCGGCAGCATGGTGCCGTTGGGACCGAAGACCGGTCCCGCCGTCGGGCGTTTAGGGGTAATGCCGTCTCCGGAGGATCGATGCCGCAACCTGCGGATAACCCAGGGAACAAAGTACTCACGGGCCCACACCAGATCCGAGGAACGGGCTTCACGCCAGGTGCGAACCGGCAGGGGCTTCGGCACCAGGGGTTCGAGGGTGTGCTGGACGTTCAGCGCTTCCAGGACCATCATCGCGATGGTGTGGTGTCCCAGCGGTGAGAAGTGCAGGCGGTCTTCGTCCCACATCCGGGGATCGGCCAACTGCCTCAGGGACCACATATCGGCGACGATCGCGTCGTGCCGTGCAGCCACCGTCCTGAGGTTCTCGTTGTAAATGGCCACCTTGCCACGGATGCGGCCCAACACCGAGGACGCAGTGTCCGGTCCGTTGAACAACACCACAGTGGCACCACCGGAGCCCAGTTCCTGAACTGCAGCGTCCAGCTTCTCCGCCAACAGGTCCGGGTCGCCACCGGGCCGGATGAGGTCGTTGCCGCCAGCGGAAATCGAGACAAGGTCCGGCTGGAGTTCCAAGCAAGGACCAACTTGTTCATCCACGATCTGCTGCAGCAAGCGCCCACGGATAGCAAGGTTGGCGTAAGCGAAATCCTCATGACCGCGGCCTAGTTCTTCCGCTACACGGTCAGCCCATCCTCGGAAGCCGCCGGGGTTTTGCGGCTCGGGATCACCGATGCCCTCCGTGAAGGAATCCCCCAGTGCCACGTAACGGCTCCAAGGGTGTGTTTGAACCGGGTCGCCCGGCTTCACCAATGAATTGACGTCACTCACGCTTTCCATCCTGCCTTGAACCTGCAAACCTACGCCACCGTAGGTTGTTACCCATCAGTAACTGCAAGAATAGACCCATGACTGAAGCCGTTGCATTCCCCGCGCCCGTTGTCCTGTGGTCCCATGACGAAGCCGAACGGGAGGGCAAACCGCTCCTGGTGCTGCTGCACGGCTACGGCTCCAATGAGGACGATCTCTTCAGCCTCGCCGGCCTGCTTCCCGAGGGATTTGCAGTGGCTTCCTTGCGCGCGCCAATGCCCATGGGCCCCGGCTTCACCTGGTTCCCGCTCACGGCGTCAATCGAGTATTCCCTGGAAGCAGTAAAGCTTGCCGCTGAGTATGCCCTTGAATGGTTGGACACTGTCAAAGCCAATCATTCTTCAGTGACGCTGCTGGGCTTCTCCATGGGCATGGCCATGGCGACCACCATGCTCCGCTACCGTCCCGCGGACTTCGCTGCCGTCGTCGGGCTTTCGGGTTTTGTGGTGGACGCAGGTGACGACCCCGCCTTCCGCGATGCCGAACTGGACGGCACCTTGCCGATGTTCTGGGGCCGCGATCAGCAGGACCCCGTCATTACCCCGGACAAGATCGAATACACCATGGGATGGGTGCGCAAGCACGTGGACCTCACCAAGGTGCTCTACACAGGCATGTGGCACGGTATCAACCAGCAGGAAATCGGCCACGTGGGGGAATTCCTGACCCACAAGGTGCTGTCCACCACGTAGAAAAGCAACGCGGGGTCACTTATCGCCCCTCGGCAGCCTCACCATGGGCCATAAGTGATCCCGCGTTGCTTCAGGCGGTGGTGATCCGGACGGTCTGGCCGTTGACGGTAACGGTATCTCCGGCGTGCAGCTGGCGGCCGCGACGGTCTTCGATTTCGTCGTTGACCTTGACCAAGCCGTTCTTGATGAGCTCCGTTGCTTCAACGCCGTCCTCCACGAGGTTGGCAAGCTTCAGCAGCTGGCCGAGGCGGATCATGTCGTCGCGGATGGGGATCTCTTCGATTTCCGGGTTGCTCATAGAGCAATGATGCCTGAAGTAGTGTGGGGTCGGTGCCGCAGTCTTCGCTCCGTTCAACCCTTCCGCTCGCCGTTGGCCTCCCTGTTGCGGTAGCAACTGGCCTGGTCATTCCACTTCAAGGAAGGATTAACGGGGCGCTCGGCGCCCGGTTGAACGATGGCATCGCCGCCGCCGTGGTGAGCTTCACCACAGGCCTGGTGCTCATTGCGGCCATTTCCCTTGCCACGCCCAAAGGCAGGGCGGGCCTTTGCCGCATCGTCCCGGCTGTCCGGAACCGTAGCTTTCCCCGCTTCTACGTCATGGCCGGCGGAATCGGCGCTCTCTTCGTCTTTGCCCAGTCCTTCACCATTGGCCTGCTGGGTGTGGCCTTGTTCACCGTTGCAGCGGTCACAGGGCAGACACTGAGCGGCCTCCTGGTGGACCGCATGGGCATAGGTCCCGGCGGCAAACGGTCCATTACGGGAGTGCGGATCCTGGGCAGTGTGCTGACGGTGGCCGCCGTTGCCTGGGCTGTTTCCCCTCGGTTCGGGGGCAATACCGACATCGCCTCCCTGGTGTTGCCCGTCCTGTTGCCTCTGGCGGCAGGGTTTCTCATGAGTTTCCAGCAAGCCATGAACGGAACCGCCACTGTTCACTACGGAACGCCTGTGGCCGCCACGCTGGTCAACTTCATTGCCGGTGCCGCCATCCTCTGGATTGCCTGGCTGATCAAGCTTTCCGTGGCAGGCGCGGGCAACCCGCTTCCGGGAGAATGGTGGTTCTACCTGGGCGGCCCCATGGGCTGCCTTTTCATTGGGCTTGCGGCCCTCTTGGTCCGAAGCCTTGGTGTGCTGGTCACCGGTCTGGGTATGATCGCCGGCCAGTTGGTGGGTTCCTTAGTGCTCGACGTCGTGATCCCCAGTCCCGGTGCGGTGGTCGCCTTGCCCACGGTGTTGGGTACGGTGCTGACGCTCGCCGCGATCATCGTGGCCACGTTGCCCTGGCCCAGGGGAGCATTCGTACGAAAGGTCCCGGGCAAAGGCCGGTAGGCTAGGACACGCAGCTTTCTGCACAGTTATTATCCGCACCAATTCCCAGCCCACCCCGCCGGACAACCTCGTTCGGAATCCGGGGCAACCACCGCGGACCGCACCCAGCGGCCCTGTAGAACAAATGGAGTACCCATGGCAGCAAAATCCGTCCTTGACCAGGTCATTTCCCTCTCCAAGCGGAGGGGCTTTGTCTTCCAGGCCGGTGAAATCTATGGTGGCTCCCGTTCGGCGTGGGACTACGGACCCCTTGGTGCGGAACTGAAGGAAAACATCAAGCGCCAGTGGTGGCAGAGCATGGTCCGCGGCCGCGAAGACGTCGTAGGCCTGGACTCCTCAGTCATCCTTCCCCGCCAGGTCTGGGAAGCCTCCGGCCACGTAGAGGTGTTCTCGGACCCCCTGGTGGAATGCCTCTCCTGCCACAAGCGCTACCGTGCTGACCACCTTGAGGAAGAGTACGAGGAAAAGAAGGGCCGTCCCGCCGAGAACGGCCTGAAGGACATTGCCTGCGCCAACTGTGGCACCCGTGGCCAGTGGACCGAGCCACAGGAGTTCTCCGGCCTCCTGAAGACCTTCCTTGGCCCGGTGGCCAACGACGAAGGCATGCACTACCTGCGCCCGGAAACGGCCCAGGGCATCTTCGTGAACTTCAACAACGTCCTCACCACGTCCCGGAAGAAGCCGCCGTTCGGCATCGGCCAGATCGGCAAGTCCTTCCGCAACGAGATCACGCCGGGCAACTTCATCTTCCGTACCCGCGAGTTCGAACAGATGGAGATGGAATTCTTCGTCGAGCCCGGCACGGATGAGGAATGGCACCAGTACTGGATGAAGGAGCGCATGTCCTGGTACACCAGCTTGGGCATCCGTGAAGAAAACCTCCGCTTCTTCGAGCACCCGCTTGAGAAGCTGAGCCACTACTCCAAGGGCACCACGGACATCGAGTACCGCTTCGGGTTCCAAGGCTCCGAGTGGGGCGAGCTCGAGGGCATCGCGAACCGCACGGACTTCGACCTCTCCACGCACGCCAAGGCTTCCGGTACGGACCTGAGCTACTTCAACCAGGCCACCAACGAGCGCTACACCCCGTACGTGATCGAGCCCGCGGCCGGCCTGACACGCTCCTTCATGGCCTTCCTGATTGACGCCTACACCGAAGACGAGGCACCCAACGCCAAGGGCGGCGTCGACGTCCGGACGGTCCTGAAGCTGGATCCGCGGCTTGCCCCGGTCAAGGCAGCCGTCCTGCCCCTGAGCCGCAACGAGGACCTGTCCCCGAAGGCAAAGGCGCTGGGCACTCAGCTGCGCAAGAACTGGAACATCGACTTCGACGACGCCGGCGCCATCGGCCGCCGTTACCGTCGCCAGGACGAGATCGGTACCCCGTTCTGCATCACCGTGGACTTCGATACCCTCGAAGACCAGGCCGTGACCATCCGTGAGCGCGACACCATGAGCCAGGAACGCGTGTCCCTGGACAAGGTTGAGGCTTACCTGGCAGCACGACTGATCGGCGCCTAACCGTGGCTTTGGAATACCGCGAGTGGAAGGAAGGCGACGACCTCGCCCTCCTGGAAATCTGGGGCGGCCCGGAGACCCTGCCTGCAGAACAGTTCCGTGCTGCTTTGGCGCCTTCGAGCAACCAGCCTTGGCGCCGCTGCATCGTTGCCGAGGACGTCGTTGACGGCGTTCGCATCCCCGTTGCCGCCGGCGTGGTCCATGAAGCGTCCCTGCACCCGGAACGCCTCTGGGCTTACATCGAGGTTGCCAAGGACCATCGCCGGAACGGCGTTGGGGCCACACTGCTGACCATGCTGCGCCGCGAAGCCGGGAACTCGCCGTCGGGCGTTTCCAAGCTTCGCAGCAAAGTGGAGCCGGGAACGCCGGGGGCCGCTTTCGCCGAGGCTGCAGGTCTTGGACCCATCCAGCGTTCCCAGTTGGTAGTGGTGAAGCCTGAGCCGCTGAAGCTCCCGCGGTTCGGCGACGGTTCCGAGGAAGCTGCGTCGGAGCGCGTCGAGGACCTCGCCACCGGATCCGTGGAACTCAGCGAAGTGGTGGGCAGCTACTACTCAGCCGTCCATCACTGGGACAGCCCAGGTGAGCTCAGCATTCCTACGGTGCAGCGGCTCTTCCTGCACGATCTCACCGGGGCGCACGGGGCCATTGTGCTTCGTGCACCGAAGGCAAGCGCCTTTGGTGGGGGAGTGCCGGCCAGCCGAAAAGGCAAGATCCAAGCGTTCGCCATCAGCTACGCCCAGGGCAACTCCGAGGAGCCTTCGGATGTCTTCCTGGGTCACGATCCGAAGCTGTCCGCCGACGACGCAGAGGCTGCCGTACGGGACCTCCTGGCGCTCATTGCCTACCAGCACCCTGTGTTGTTGGAAGTGGACGAATCCATGACGGCACTGCGCAGCGTCCTGGCACCCTTGCTGGATTCGGGCAAGGCCCACGTTCGTGGCGCTGACACACTGATCGTGAGCGACTGACCACTTATCTGCATGTCCGGATCCCGCTTTGCCCATCGCCGATGGGAAGGGCGGGATCCTGGCTTTAAGCTCAGTTCGTATTCACGGTGGGAAAGTCTTGACGTGCCCATGGCGCAGGAGTAGGAAGGCGACGTAAGCCACGCGCCGGCACACTCGGAGGGAAGCGGCGTCTGTGGAACAGCTCCGGTCTCCTTTGAATCGGCGGTAACAACAATGAACGGAACGGCCTTGGACGGGCTGCGGGATCAGCTGCGTGGGCAGCTCATCACTCCCGAAGACCCTGAATATGATTCGGCACGGGCAGTCTTCAACGCCATGGTGGACAAACGTCCGGCGGGCATCGTCAGGGTGGCCCAGGTGGCGGATGTGATCGCGGGGGTGAACTTCGCACGAGAGAATTCCATGGCCCTGGCCATTCGGGGCGGCGGACACAGCGCCCCTGGATTTGGAACAGAGGATGACGCACTGGTGCTGGACTTCGTCAACCGAACAGGGGTCAGGGTGGACCCGGAGACCGCCACTGCGCGGGCGGAAGGCGGAACCACATGGGCTGACTTCAACCACGCAACCCACGCCTTCGGACTGGCCACCACTGGCGGGATCGTCGGTTCCACGGGAGTGGCCGGACTAACCCTGGGCGGCGGGATAGGTTATCTGGCCCGCAAGTACGGTCTCTCTTGCGACAACCTCGTTTCAGCCGATGTGGTCACGGCGGATGGAAAGTTCCTGGTGGCCAGCGAAGACCAAAACGAGGACCTGTTCTGGGCGCTCCGGGGCGGTGGCGGCAACTTTGGCGTGGTGACCTCGTTCGAGTTCAAACTCCATCCCGTTGATATGGTCCATGCCGGAGTCATTCTCTATGGCGCAGAACATACGGACACCGTTGCCCGGTTCTACCGCGATTACATCGCGAACGCCCCGGAAGCGTTTGGCGCCTTCCTGGGATTCCACCAAGGTCCGCCCGTTCCGTTCCTTCCCGAAGAGTGGCATGGCAAGCCTGTCTGTGTGGTGGTAGGGATGTGGACAGGGGACATGGGAGAAGGCGAAGCACGGTGGCAGCCCTTCCTGGACGCCGCTCCTGTTGCCGGCTCACTGGTAGCTCCTATGCCTTACCCAGCCCTGAACGTTGCCTTCGACGCGCTAAACCAGAAAGGAATGCAGGGCTACTGGAAAGCGAACTTCCTCCCCGAACTCAGTGACGGCGCCATCCAAGCCCACGCTGAGCATGGCGCGACGGTCACCAGCGTCAATACGGCCGTGCATATTTACCCGATCGACGGCGCCGTCTCACGCGTTGGCGTCCACGACACAGCCTTTGCGCATCGGGACATGAAGTTCGCGCCGGTCATTGCCGCGCAATGGATGGAGCCCACGGACAACGAAGCCAACATCGCCTGGGCGCGAGGGTATGCGGCGGCTCTTGCACCGCACTCGGCGCTGGGCGGGTACATCAACTTCATGGACACCGAAGACCAGAACCGCGTCACTGACAATTACGGCCCCAACTGGGATCGTCTGGTGCAGGTCAAGAGCAAGTACGATCCTGGCAACCTTTTCCATGTGAACCAGAACATCAAGCCCGCCTGAGGGAAGGCTTTGCATGTGACCCGGCTAGGCTTGAAGCCATGAGGTTTTGCAGCTGATGGGTCACGGACACTCCCACGGTCACGGTCATTCTGAAAGTTCCGAGCCAACCCCGCAGGCCATTGCGTCCCGGAAACGCGCCAACTGGCTCCTGGCTGCGGTGCTGGTTCCCCTTGGAGTGCTCACTGTCATCGCCATGATGGTCATGTGGCCCTCGGGCAGTCGGGACGGAATCTCCTTCGCGAGTCCCTACCAGGCTGCCCCGGGGGTGACGTTCGATACCGGAAAGATCCAGAGCGTGGTGCAGGAAAGTTGCACACAAACCGGACAATCCACGCAAGGACAAACGGATACTGGCCAGACTGACACCGGTCAAACGGGCCAGTCCGGCGGATCCGACTGCACTTTCGCATTCACCCAGCCCGATAAGGGCGGGGAAGCCGTCAAAGTAGTGATCAACCCCGACGTCGCCAAATCCCATGGGGTGGATGTGGGGGACTCGATCCGCTATCTGAACCTTTCCGGTGTCCAGGGCGCATCGCAAGGCAACGGCTCGCCGTCGTACGTTTTTGTGGATTTCGTGCGGAGCCTGCCAATTGCCCTGCTGGCCGTGCTCTATGCGGTGGTAGTGATCGCTGTGGCGCGCTGGCGTGGCTTCCGGGCCCTCCTGGGCCTGGTTGGCGCTTATGCCGTGCTGGTCAGCTTCATCCTGCCGGGGCTTGTGGAGGGGAAGCCGCCACTCATGCTGGCTTTGGTGGGTTCCACGGTGATCATGATCGGGGTCCTGTACTTCGCCCACGGCTTCTCGGCGCGGACGTCCACGGCCCTGCTGGGAACCATCTTCGGGTTGGGCATTACAGCGCTGTTGGCGGCGTGGGCCACGGATGCTGCCAACCTTGCAGGCGTCGGTGACCATGACGCTGCCACGCTGATAAATATGTCGGACAAGATTTCAATCTCCGGCATCATCCTGTGCGGCCTGATCATCTCAGGCCTCGGCGTCCTCAACGACGTCACGATTACCCAATCCTCTGCTGTGTGGGAACTTTACGAACTGGCCCCGAACACCAGTGCCCGGAAGCTGTTCTCCTCGGCGATGCGGATTGGCCGGGACCACATCGCCTCCACCGTTTACACCATTGCATTCGCTTACGCTGGTGCCGCCCTTCCGATCCTCATCATCGTGATGCTTTACGACCGCCCACTTGCCGAGGCCCTGACCAGTGCGGAACTGTCCGAAGAAGTCATCCGGACGCTGGTCGGCTCCATCGGGCTGGTGCTCGCCATCCCGGTTACGACGCTGATTGCCGTCCTGGTGGTCAAGGCCACGGGCGTGAAGGGGGCGGTCCCGGCGCCGGCTCTGTCCGTGAATCCGGACGACGTTGACGATACCGGTACGCTCGCAGCCGCGGCCGCCGTCGTGGGTTCTGGCCGGGTCGAAACGCTCGACGGCGGCCGGTCTTCCCGCGCGGTCGGCAAGCCTGCCCGGCCGGGGAGTCGCCGTGCCCAGCGTGAGGCGGAGCGCCGCGGCGACGATGACGGTGCGCGCGGCTCCATGTGACGGCAGGGCAATGACATTTGTCATCTTGGACCGGTGACAGCCTCCACGATTGGTGATCGCGGATGATCCAGCACTGGTGCGTAACCACCTCTCCGCGGCGATGGCCAAGACCGGCGGAAGGACACGAGCCGAGGCCGTACGAATCGCAGCCGATAACGGCTGGCTCTTGTAGTCAGTTTCTGGAACAGCCAGCCGGAACGTCCCCTGCTGAAATAGTCTCTCAATAGTCGATTTGCCCTGATTTGCAACAATGGATGGGTGACTGTAGTAGCAACGCCCCCTGCCCCAAAGCTTGAGCTTCCGCCTTTGCAGCTCGGCGGGATCACCGTGGACACTCCCGTGATCCTTGCCCCCATGGCGGGCATCACCAACTCAGCCTTCCGCAGGCTCTGCCGTGAATACGGTGGCGGCCTGTACGTGGCCGAAATGGTGACCTCGCGTGCGCTGGTGGAACGGACTCCGGAATCGTTGCGCATCATCTCGCACGACGAGGACGAGAAAGTGCGTTCAGTGCAGCTCTACGGTGTTGACCCCGTGACGGTCGGTGCGGCAGTCCGCATGCTCGTCGAGGAGGACCGGGCCGATCACATCGACCTCAACTTCGGCTGCCCCGTGCCCAAGGTCACCCGGCGTGGTGGTGGTTCGGCGCTTCCGTGGAAGATCGATCTCTTTACCTCCATCGTTCAGACAGCGGTCAAGGAAGCCTCCAAGGGCGGCATCCCGCTGACCATCAAGATGCGCAAAGGCATCGACGAGGACCACCTGACGTATCTCGACGCCGGTCGGATCGCGCGCGACGCCGGCGTGGCCGCCGTCGCCCTTCACGGCCGCACTGCCGCTCAGTTCTATTCCGGCCAGGCCGACTGGTCCGCTATTGCCCGGCTCCGTGAGGCGCTCCCTGACATCCCTGTGCTGGGCAACGGCGACATTTGGTCTGCTGAGGACGCAGTCCGCATGGTGCGGGAGACCGGCGTCGACGGCGTGGTTGTGGGCCGCGGCTGCCAGGGCAGGCCATGGCTGTTCGGTGACCTGCAAGCAGCCTTCGAAGGCAGCGACCAGCGGCATCGCCCGGGCCTCCGCGAAGTTGCTGAAGGCGTTTATCGTCACGCCGAGCTCATGGTGGAAACGTTCGGGAACGATGAATACAAGGCGCTCCGCGAGATCCGCAAGCACATGGCCTGGTACTTCAAGGGCTACGTAGTGGGCGGCGAGCTCCGTGCCAAGCTGGCCACCGTGCCCACCCTTGAGGTGCTGCGCGAATACCTTGATGAACTGGATATGGACTCGCCTTACCCGGGAGTCGATTCCGAGGGCCCCCGCGGCCGTGCGGGCTCGCCCAAGAAGCCTGCCTTGCCCAAGGACTGGCTGGTGAGCCGTCAGCTGAACGCTGAACAGAGCGCGGATATCTCGGCCGCTGAGCTGGACGTTTCGGGCGGCTAGCCTCACGCGTGTAAGACTGACTCAAGAAGCTCCAACACCCCGGCGCTTGAAGGAGGCAGATACCCATGGGAACCGAAGCGATACTTGGCCAAGACGGGACGGCTCACGATTTTGTGCTGGCGATCCCCGGTTACGCCGAGGCAGATTCCGCGCGGTGGGTCGAAGAGCCGCGCAAGAGCAACTATCGCTCGGATTTTGAACGGGACCGCGCCAGGGTCCTGCACTCCTCGGCGTTGCGCAGGCTCGGTGCCAAAACGCAGGTAGTTGCCCCGGACACGGACGACTTTGTCCGCACCCGGCTTACACACAGCCTCGAAGTAGCCCAGGTGGGCCGCGAACTTGGCCGCTCCCTGGGGTGCGATCCTGACGTGGTGGACACTGCGTGCCTGAGCCACGACCTTGGGCATCCGCCCTTCGGTCACAACGGTGAGTCCGCGCTGAACGAAGTAGCGCACACCATTGGTGGTTTCGAAGGCAACGCCCAGACACTGCGGCTGCTAACGCGGCTCGAACCAAAAGTACTCGCCGAGGACGGCAGGCCGGCAGGGCTTAACCTGACGCGTGCCAGCCTGGATGCTGCGTCCAAATACCCGTGGTCGGCCGTCGACGCCCCCGTGATCCATGGCCACCGCACCAGTAAGTTCGGCGCGTACGAAGACGATCTTCCGGTGTTCGAATGGCTCCGGGAAGGCGCTCCAGGTAACCGCTCGTGCATCGAGGCCCAGGTGATGGACCTTGCCGACGACATCTCGTACTCCGTGCACGACGTCGAGGATGCGATCGTTGCCGGTCATTTCCAGCTCAAATGGATGGAAAACCCGGACCATCGTGCGCGCGTGGTGGGCTACACCAAGCAGTGGTACCTGCCGCACAACGACCCCGCTGAAATTGATGCCGCCCTTGCACGGCTGGAGGCAACCAAGGTCTGGGTCCGCGAAGCTGATGGCAGCCGGAAATCCATGGCTGCCTTGAAGGACATGACCAGCCAACTGATCGGCCGTTTCTGCCAGAGCGCCATGGAAACAACGCGTGCCCACTTCGGACCAGCCAATCTGACCCGCTACGACGCGGAACTCATGGTCCCCGAGGACACCGTCACCGAAATTGCGGTCCTCAAGGGCTTGGCCACCACCTTCGTGATCTCCACCGACCACCGCCAGCCGGTGTACGAGCGCCAACGCGAAGTGCTGCATGCACTGGTGGGTGTCCTGAACGCCACGGGCGACCGTCACCTTGAGCCGATGTTCGCTGCGGACTGGCGTGACGCCGTAGACGACGGTGCGCGTTTGCGTGTGGTGATCGACCAGGTGGCGTCGCTGACGGACGTGTCTGCGCTGGCCATGTATGAGCGGCTCGTGGGCAGCCTTCCATCGCTCTGGTAACCCTTCCGGCATTCCGTTAACGGCGGGGACTCTTGGGGCAAGCGGCTAGGATGGTCACGTGGCTGGCTTGATCAAACGTGAAGATATCGACGAAGTACGCCAGCGCACGGATATCAAGGAAGTCGTTGACGGTTACGTCACCCTGAAGAGTGCCGGCTTGGGTAGCTTCAAGGGCCTGTGTCCCTTCCACGACGAACGCTCACCATCCTTCACTGTGCGCCCCCAAGTGGGCAGATATCACTGCTTCGGCTGCGGCGAAGACGGGGATGCCATCTCCTTCGTGCAGAAAATGGACCACAGCTCCTTCCACGAGGCAGTGGAAAAGCTGGCCGCCAGGATCGGCTATGAGCTGCGTTACGAGGACGGCGGCACCGGTCCGAGCCGCGAAGAAGTGGGCAAGCGCCAGCGCCTCCTGGATGCCCATAAGATCGCCGACGAGTTCTTCCGCGCCCAGTTGCTGACGCCCGGAGCCGCCGAGGGCCGCAACTTCCTCGATGGCAGGGGCTTTGACCGCGCGGCGGCCGAACACTTCGGCGTGGGCTATGCGCCGCAGGGCTGGGACTCGCTCCTTAAGCACCTGCGTGGCCGTGGGTTTACCGACGCTGAGCTCAAACTTACGGGCATGTTTTCTGAAGGAAACCGGGGCATTTACGATCGCTTCCGTGGCAGGCTTGTTTGGCCCATCCGGGACATCGCCGGCGACACCATCGGCTTCGGCGCCCGGAAGCTCTACGAGGACGATCAGGGTCCAAAGTACCTGAACACGCCTGAAACCACTCTCTACAAAAAGTCCCAGGTCCTCTACGGGATCGACATCGCAAAGCGCAACATCGCCAAGGACCGGCAGCTGGTGGTGGTTGAGGGGTACACCGACGTCATGGCCTGTCACCTCGCAGGAGTCACGACGGCGGTCGCCACCTGCGGCACGGCGTTCGGCACCGAACACATCAAGATCGCCCGGCGCCTGCTTTCGGACGACGGCACCGGGGGAGAAGTGGTCTTCACCTTCGACGGAGACGCCGCCGGCCAGAAGGCCGCCCTCCGCGCCTTCGAGGAAGACCAACGATTCGTCGCGCAAACGTACGTCGCAGTAGAGCCCACTGGCGCTGATCCCTGTGATCTTCGTCAACTCAAGGGCGATGCCGCAGTTCGCGAACTCATCGACAGCAGGAAGCCGCTCTTCGAGTTCGCCATCCGGGCCTCGCTCCGCAGGCACAACCTGGACACGGTAGAAGGTCGCGTCGCGGCGCTGCGGGAAGCGGCGCCCGTTGTGGCACAAATCCGCGACTCCGGCATCCGCCCGGCCTACATACGCGAACTCGCTGGCTGGTTGGGCATGCCGATTGAGGAAGTCAGCCGCTACGTTGGAGCCGCAGCCAAGCGTGCGGCATCCGGCGCTGCTCCGTCCGGCGCTGCGGAACAACCCACGACGACGGCGGCATCGTCGAACGGTCAGGCGTCGAGCGGTCAGGTCTTCAACCGTCCCGACCCGCGGGACCCCGTGGCAGGGATGGAGCGCCAAGCACTGGAAGTGGTCCTCCAGGAGCCCTCAGTCCTGGGAGACGGGGCATGGGAGCGCTTTGAGGCGTCCCATTTTGCTACCCCTGCCTACGCGGCGGTCCACGCAGCCGTGCGTGCCACAGGATTGGCCCGCACGGCTGATCCCGTGGGATGGGTGGAGCACATCCGGCAGGAAGTCCCGGAGCCTCTGCGGCCCTTGGTTTCTGAGTTGGCAGTAACGCCTTTGCCAGCCAGTACCCCGGAGGCCATGCAGCGGTATTGCCGGGACATTTTGGCGAGGCTTTTCGAACTGCAGATCACCCGCATTAAAGCGGACAAGATGGGTCAGCTGCAGCGCCTTGACGCAACTGCATTTCCAGAGGAATTCCAGCGGCTGAACCGGGAACTGATGGTGCTGGAAATGCAGCGTCGAGCCCTGCGTTCAGACTCCTGACGGTCTCTGCCGAGGGCTGTCGGAAGCGGCCGGGATGCTCGATTTCGTTTTCCGGCGGGGCCCTGTTAAGCTAGTAACCGCTTCATTCCTCCGTAGCTCAATTGGCAGAGCATTCGACTGTTAATCGAAGGGTTACTGGTTCAAGTCCAGTCGGAGGAGCGCACAATACCCCCGTTCCGGAGTCTCGGAACGGGGGTATTTTTATACCCCCAGGGGGTATCTCCGGCCGATTCGCATTCGCATAAAACCTTTGCTAAAGTCATAACCGCTTCATTCCTCCGTAGCTCAATTGGCAGAGCATTCGACTGTTAATCGAAGGGTTACTGGTTCAAGTCCAGTCGGAGGAGCGCAAGGACCCCGCGCCGGTTTCGTACTGGTGCGGGGTCCACTTTTTTACACGAAATCCATCTCCACCTGGAGGAACCGTGCCGCTTCGGCCACGGCCGCCAGGAAGGCTTCCTGTTCGGTCGGCGGTGTTCGCGGTTCGCGCGGATGCCATTCATGGGGTGCGGAGTAAACGCGCGTGAAACCTCCGCCCGGGGGCGCATAGAAGATTCCAAACCGCTGGACCGGCCACTCAGGTGAGGTCTCCGGGGCAACCAGCAACGCGGCGTCGGCTTCTGGGTTGTACCACTGGGCGATGGGCCGGCGGCGATCATCAGTGAAAAGGCCGGCGGCATACAGTGCCGCAGACTGGGGACTGGTCACGGAGCACAAACGCTCCCACCACAGCGGCAGGATGCGTTCATCCCGACGCTGCCAAGGTGCCGGAAGCGGCTGCAGCTCTTGCCAATGTGGCACATCTCAACTTTATCGCCGGGGGCGGGCCGGCAACAGGCCCTGCCTAGCCGGACAAACCAAGCCTGGGATACAGCACCTCGAACCCTTTTGTCAGGCCGGCGTTCAATGCGATGCCTACATGCCCGCCGTTTGGCACCTCGTAATAGGTCACCGTCATTCCGGAAGCTTTCGCAGCCGCGGAGACAGCCTTCGCAGCTGCAACATAAGTCACATCATCCGAGCCCACGGTGAAAACGGCAGTGGTGTCTGGAAATTGCTTACCCTTCATGATGTTGATGGGTTTCTGTGCGTCATAGGCTGCCTGGTTGCCGCCAAAGATCTCTGCAAGGTTGCCTGCAGGGTCTTCCGCCCCGGGAAACTCCTCGCCGGAGATGTCCACCACATTGCCCCACAGCTTCGGGTATTTGAGGACAAAGGAGATGGCGCACTGCCCGCCGTTGGAGTATCCGGCGATGGTCCAATGGTCGCGGTCCGGGAGGATGTTCAGGTTCGCCTTGGCCCAGTTCACCACGTCAACGTTGATGTACTTCTCCACGTTTCCGTACTTTGCTGTGTCCAGGCACAGAGTGTCGTCTTGATCCGGTCCGATCTGGTCGGCCACGATCGCGATGGGCGCCAAGCCGTTGTTTTTCGCAGCAAATTCGTCCAACGCGGCCGAAACGTACTGGGGATCAGGGAGGCCCGGCTGGCCCATCATGAGGACGAACAAAGGCAAACGGGGAGGATTCTCCGTCAGGGCAGCAGGCGGCAGGTAGATCCCGGCAGGGCGGGCATTGAAACCCGAGGCTGTGGCTGGAATGACCTGTGTTCCCACCTCGCCCTTTGTTGGCATGTTGGCGGGCGGTTTCCAGCTCTGCCAGAGGGGGCCGGAAGGGAGGGGAGCGTCCGGGTCCGGTTTGCTCAGTTGGATGGCTTCCTCAGTGGAGATCCCCAGCGCTGAGCCCAGGGTCCTGTTGAGCCCGAACTCCATGTTGACGCCCAGCGCAGTAACCAGGAGGAACACAGGAATCGATATCGCCGCCACCACCTTCCGCCACCTGGGACTGTGGCGGAAACTAACCACGGCCAGCCCAAGGGCAGCGAAGCCGGTGATCACCCAGAACCACACGCGAGGTGTCAGGCCCACGTGGAAGACGTCCAGGACATCCTCCACGATCCAGACCGTGAACCAACCCAGCGCTGCTGTCACCACAATGCCAAGCACCGCGGTGATGACCCAGCGCGAAGACGGCCTGAGGAACAGCAACAGGAAAAGCCCGACGCCGATGACCACGGCTATCGTCATGACCACCGGCCCGCTGATCTCGATTTCCAGGAGGCCCTTCATGACGGCCGCGTCTGTCCGGCGGCGGTCATGCGGCTGGTTCCCGGGCAACCATTTGCCGCAGCAAACCGGCGCTCTGTGCGCGGGACAACCCCGGCAAGTACGCCGAGCCAACGGCAAGACCTATGGAAGGCAGGGCCAGCGGGTCCCGGTAATACATGTACAGAGTGCGGTGCTCGGGCTGGAACCGCGATTTGAAAGCTGCCAGGGACTTGAAGCCGTACATGGGTTCCAGTGCATTGCCCAGCATTGCCAGGACCCGGTCCAAGGCACTGCGGTCACCGTCGTCCGTCCCGCCCCCTGTATTGGCCAGTGGGGAGCCTGACAGCGAGATCCGGGGAACGTCGTCCTTGAAGTGCGTAACGGCAGAGGCGATCAGGAATTCCATGACCCCCTTGAAACCAGTGGTTCGGCGGCGCATGAAGTCCAAGGTCCAACCCGACACCACGCCGTCGGTAAAGACCGGCAGCCAGCTCGTGACCCCGTGGACCAAGCCATCATCGTCCACCGCCACGCAACACACGACTTCGGGATCCTTCAGTTCATCGAGTCCGCCCAACGTGAACCCCATCTCGGGGAGCGCCTTGTCCGCCACCCACTCTTCCGAGATTTCGGCCAGTTGTGCCCGGATCCCCGGTGGCATTTCCGCGTAGTGGTACCAGTGGTCCTTGATGGACAGCTTCTCAGCCCTGTTCAGCGCGGTCCGGACGTTCTGCCATTCCTTGCCTTTGAACGTCATGGCCTGGATATTCAGCAGGGTTTCTTCCGCCACCTCCAGTTTGCGGAAGCCACGGGGAAGGAGGGCCTCGTCAAGCTCCGCCGTGGCCGAATAGAAGCACGATGTGAGGCCCAGTGCCGCGCAATGCGCCAGGAAGCCTGTCGCAGCCTCGGTGTGGTGCTGGCGGGCCCCGAACGGACCCGCCACCGTCAGTGCCACTCCGTTGTGCACTTGGTAGGCGAGGCCGGCCCTCCTGTCCGGAGTGAACCAGTATTGGTTGTTGTCCCACAGGGCCATCCAGGACAAGGTGCCCCCGCCGTCGTGAAGCAATTCACGGGTGTGTCCCAGATCCGCAGCAGGGTCCTTTGCCAGCGTCCGGAACCGCTGGAAATTGTTCAGGACCATCAAAAGGATGCAGAGCCAGATAACGTCCCCGCCCAGTCCGTAAAGAACTGTGCTCAGCAGTCCCTGCGGCAGTTCAACGACGAAGGGAACGGGGAAGGGGACCAGGATATGGGTCAATTGGCCTGCGAGGTCCCACAGGGATGAGCGGCCCGGGTTCCCTTCCACGAACCAGAAGACCACGTACAGGGCCGCCGCCACAGCAGCCATGATGAGGGTTGTCCTGCCCAGGACGCGATATCCGGCGTCGCTGGATTCCACCCGGAATTTGTGGCGGTTGATCACCAGCAGGACCGCGATGATCAGCGGCGCCAGAATAGCGGGAACGGCATAGAGCAGGAGGTAACCGATGTCGTCATTGCCCAGTGTCACTTCCGGATCCGTCACGTACTGCAGGATTGCCACGCTCGTCACGAACGCCAGGTAGAGCTGGATGACCAGGGTCAGTCTGTAGGCGAGGCGGCGACCACGGCGCAGCCCCTCAGCACAGACAAGCAGCAACAGCACCGGGATCACTGACAGGATGGTGGCGCCGAAACTCTGCACACCCACAACGCTCTGCAGCGTGACGCAGCTCTTGTCGTTGTCGCAGGCTTCCTTCACTTCGTCCACGCTGGGGCTTGCCTGCAGCATCACCTCGGAAACCACAGAAAGCGGCCCCACCTCCAATGTGCCCGTCAACTGGGTGAGCAACGGGCCCAGGGCGAAGACACCCACCACGGTGCCCACAAGGAACCGGGTCTCACGAAGGCTCGAGGAGTGAAGCGAGCCCGCACGTCGCCGCAGCACCAGGGCCTGAACGGCCCAACCGGCCAGAATGCCGATGACAGCGCCGGCAAGGGCCTGGAGTGTTTGTGCGACGCCTACAAACAACGCGAACATCAGCGTGGCGGCCAGCAACCACGTCCGGAGGCGACGACGCCACAGTGCCTCCAGTGCCGCCGTCGAACATCCCAACGCGGCGGCGGCACCACCGTAAGCGCCCACAACGTACTCGCCACCCAGGAAACTAAGCCATTGGTCGCTGTTGTCCGTTCCAAAAGCAACCAGCCCCATCACCACCAAGGCGCTCAGGGCAGAGCCAAAGATAAATGCCGCCAGGGCCAGCCATGGACCCATGGTGCGCTCGGCGATACCCACGCCCACCAGGATCATGACGGTGCACGCCAGATAGTCAAGCAAGGATGAGGCGAAGAAGGATGATGTGAAGATGGACCAACCCGGCCCCGGATCAAGCGCCAAACCCAGCCCGACTTGTTCCAGGAGTGCCTCGTTGGCGCCGGCGATCAGGCTCCCCGTAACTGCCCCGACAACCCACAGGAACAGCACGAGTCCCAAGGTCACCGGCAGCCGCCGTACGCTCGCCAGGCCATAAACAGTGCCCCGATATCCCACAGCCGCACTCATGTGATGTCCCCTTCACCGGCGAAGCGGGGGAAACCCCCGGCTGGCCACCATTCTGCCCTGCCAGGCGCCGTAAGGGGAGGGCTTACGCGGGCCGATAGACCCGGGGCCGGATGGACCCGGTTACGGTTAGTCCCGATTCCAGGGGCCCGGGTTCACCCGGTACAGCAGGGCCGCTCCAATGACGGCGCCAAGTATCGCCCCGAACAGTGCACTCCCAGCGAGGCGGCCCAACAGTGCCCCGACGACGGCGCCAAGCACGGCCCCGAGGAAAAGGCCCCTGCCGTTGCGGTGCGGTTTCTTGGTCATGGTCACAGCCTATGGTCCGGTTCCGGGGAATGCCGTACTAATGGATTGACGGGACTAGTGGATTGAAGGGACAGTCCGAGGCCGGACCACCAGCCACAGTGCGGCGATGGCTCCGGTGATGCAGACAGCCTGGACCGCGCCCATGGGCACCGCTGAATCGACACCAAGCCAGCCGACCACAGGGGGGACAATGCCCGCCATCATGAATTGCGCTGCGCCCAGGAGCGATGCCGCCGTCCCCGCTTGGGCTCCATGGTTCGCCAGGGAGAGGACCTGGACGCAGGGGAAAAGGAAGCCTGTGGCGCAAATGTAGAACCACAGCGGAATCAGGATGCCCCAGAGACCCACGTGCAGGAGATCGAGCACGATAATCAGGGCCGCCATCAGCAGCATGAATACCGTGGCTCCGGCCACAATCCACTGTGGAGCCACGCGCCGGATCAACCTTGAGCTGATCTGGACGCCCGCCACGATACCCAGCGAATTGACGCCGAAGAGTAGGCCGTATTCCTGGGGAGAGAATTCGTAAATGTTCTGGAACAGGAAGGTGGAGGCGGAGAGGTAGGCGAACAAACCACCGAAGTTGAGGCTGCCTACCATCAACATGCCCACGAAGATCCGGTCCGTCAGCACCGTCTTGTACCGCTGCCGCACCGTGACTGTGGATTTCCCGCGCCGTTCCGCCGGGAGGGTTTCGCGAATGAAGAAGATCGCGGCCAGTATCACCAACGTGCCGTAGCAAGCCAGGAAGTAGAAGATGCCGGGCCACGGGAACACCAGCAGCAACTGGGAACCGATGATTGGGGCCAGGATCGGGGCAAGCCCGTTGACCAAGGACATTCGGGAGAACATGCGGACCATCGAATAGCCGTGGAACAAGTCCCGGACCATGGCCATTGCGACAACGCCGCCACCCGCGGCGCCGATACCCATGAGCACACGGAAGAGGGACAGGAACCCAATGTCCGTAGCCAATGCAGCGCCCAACGAAGATCCAATATGCAGTGCAGTGGCCAGGATCAAGGGCAGGCGACGGCCAAACTTGTCGCTGAAGGGACCAACCACCAACTGTCCAAGGCCAAACCCAACGGTGGTGCCGGTCAGTGTCAGCTGGATCGCCGTGGCTGATACGCCAAAACTCTCCTCCAGCGCAGGAAACGCAGGAAGGTAGAGATCCACCGTGAAGGGCCCCAGAGCGGTCAGGGCACCGAGAAGGACAATGTAGACAAGCTTTTCGCGTCGGCTCAGGGAATCGCCCGGAGCAATTGGATTGGTCACGATCATCTATCCTATGGCCGTCACATCATATTTATGCAGCTACGTCAGGCGCGCCGCGGTGTCATCGGCGAAAGTTGAGCCGGAACCTGAATGATAGTTTTGAGGACAGGTGCCCGCGGCGATCTTTTTCCGGCCGCGTTCGCCCGACACGATGCCCAGAGGAAGCAGTTAGGCGGAACCCAATGAGTGGACGTCACACCGGCCGGACCAGCACGCGACCAGCCATCCGTACTTTGCCGAAGACCCTCAAGCTCGTTGCCCGTTTGGCTCCCAGGCAACTCAACGATGAAATCGCCCTTGCCAAGGTCGAACTCAAGCGCAAGGCCACCCAGGTTGGGGTGGCCGGAGCGTTCTTTGGCGTAGCCCTTGTTTTCATGTCCCTCCTGGTGATCGCGCTGGTGGTGGCCGCGATTCTCGGTTTGGCTACCATCATGCCGGGCTGGCTTGCAGCGTTGATCGTCGCAGCAGTCTTTCTCGTGATCGTCGCGCTCGGAGCCTTGATCGGCGTCGCCAAGTTCAAGAAGGCCATGCCCTTGATCCCGGAAGACACCATCCGTGGACTCAAGCACGATCTCGGAATTGCGAAGGAGGGCTCGGCCTTCGACGAATCGATCCTGGATCCCAATTCGCCCGCTGCCAAGGCGGAGAAAGCCGCCAAGGAAGCTGCCGCCGAAAAGGCGAAGGCAGAAAAGGCTGCAAAGGAAGCTGCCAAGGAAGCGGACGCAGCCAAGGCGCCCACGGAGGCAGAACTCCGCCTGCGCCTGAACAAGCGGCGGGAACACCTCACCGGCGTGCGCGATGAACTTGGCGAGCAGTTGGACGTCAAAAAGCAGGGCCAGGCTTTGCTGGGCACAGCCACAATGAAACTCCAGGAGGGAAAGGACTTTGCTTCGGCGAAGTTCGCTGACCTTGGGGAGGCCGTCCCCGAGGACCTCACCGGACGCCTTGCTTCCCGATGGAAGGACCTCGTGGCTTTCGCCGCCGCGGCTGCAGTCTTCGTGGTTGCCCTGCGGAAGCTGCTGAAGAAGTAGCAGCCTGCCGCGGTACAGCACACACTGGAGGAGAGGAAAGGGGGACACCATGAGGTTCATCGGTGCTGGTTCGCATCCGGACCGTCCCCAGGTGGACCACGACCTCGTCTTTACTGTTCCCAATGTGCTCACAGTTCTGCGCTTCATGGGCGTTCCGCTCTTTGTGTGGTTGGTCCTGTGGCAGAAGGAATATGGCTTCGCTGTGCTCGTCCTGGTCATCATGGGCAGCACGGACTGGGTGGATGGTTATGTCGCCCGCCGCTACGACCAAACTTCCAAGTTGGGCAGGATCCTGGACCCCCTGGCGGACCGGGCCGCGCTCATAGCCGTTGCCATCACTTTGGCGATCGCCGGCGTCGTGCAGTGGTGGTATCTGGCCGCGCTGGTGGTGCCTGACGCCATTCTTGCCATTGCCTCGCTGATTTACTTCCGCAGCCATCCAGACCTTCCTGTCAGCATCATCGGCAAGATCCGCACCGGGCTCCTGCTGGTGGGCACGCCGTTGCTGGTACTTTCCAAATTGCCGATTCCCTACACCGACGCTTACTTCGCCGCCGCTTGGGTCTTCCTCGGCCTCGGACTGTTGGGCCACTGGATTGCGGCCTACAACTACTACTGGGCCATCCTGCGTAAAGGCAAAGAACTGCGGGCCAACGACGGCGGACACGGCTGATGGTGTGGCTGGCGGTTTTCCTTGCCGTACTTGGCGCCTTTTTCCTTGCCATTGGTGCCCAACGCCAAGGAAGCGCGGTCAAGGCCGATACCGGCGGCCTGGCCCTGAGCTCCAACGGGTTCCTTCGGCTTCTGCGCAACCCACGATGGATGCTCGGGCTCTTGCTGTTGTGCCTTGGCATGGTGATGAATGCGATCGCCCTTGTATCGGCACCCCTGACGGTGGTGCAGCCCATTGGTGCGATCGCCCTGGTCATTACCACCGTGGTCAATGCCAAGGACCAGGGCCTGAGCATCAACCGCGCCACCGTGGTTGCCATTACCGCCTGCGTCACCGGATCAGCTTTGTTCGTACTGCTGGCAGTTAACGTCACGCAGGAAAACCACCATGTTAACGCTGAAGACGAACTGACAATCGTGCTGCTCCTGGCCCTGGCCGTCGGGCTTTTCGGCACCCTTGCAGTGCTGTTCAAACACCGCATGAGCGCCTTCATATACATCGTGGGAGCGGGCGTACTGTTTGGCTTCGTGGCCGTCCTGACCCGGATCATCGGCAAGCACCTCCTGGATCCCAACGGCCTGTTCCTGCTCAATGTGCAGTGGTACACGCTCATTGCCATCGCGGCCGCCGGCGGCCTTGGTTCCTGGTTCGTCCAGAGCGCGTATTCAGGCGGACCCCCGGATCTGGTTATTGCCGGACTCACCGTGGTGGACCCCATGGTGGGTATCGCCATCGGCATCGTCATCCTTGGTGAGCTTCGTCCCGATGTCCAGCCTGTGATGGCAATCGGCATGGCCGCCGCAGCTTCCCTTGCTATCGTGGGGGTTATTGCCTTGAGCCGGCACCACCCGGAAGTCACCAAGCGTAAGAAGGACGCGAAGGCGGCTGCAAGCCGGAAGGCCTAGGCAAAGCTTTAACTTGCGCCACCGCATCCCAGCGGTCCGGCAACCCGGCGACACCACAGCATTGACCCGTTCAAGGCTGTTCCGCACCGTGACCATCAGGAGTTCTCCACGTGACCATTCCCGACACCAACAAACCCCTTACCATCCTGATCGCGGCGGATACCTACCCGCCGCACTTGAACGGTGCTGCGCAGTTCGGCTACCGCCTGGCCAAGGGAATGACCGCGCGCGGACACAACGTGCACGTGTTGGCCTGCCGTCCGGACACGGGCAAGAGCTACACGGAGTTCCGTGACGAGGCCACAGTGCACCGCCTCCGCTCGCATGGAGTGTTCACCCACGAATACTTCCGCATCTGCTTTCCTTGGGAAATCAAGAAGGAAATCACGCTCCTGTTCGACAAGGTCCAACCGGACGTGGTGCACATTCAAAGCCATTACATGATTGGCGAACACGTACTGTACGAGGCCGTAAAGCGTGGCATCAGGGTTGTTGCCACCAACCACTTCATGCCTGAAAACCTGAACCCGTTCCTGCCTTTCCCGCAGTGGTTCAAGGACATCGTGGGGCGCATCTCCTGGAAGGATATGGGCAAGGTGATGGGCCAGGCGGACGTCGTCACCACACCTACCCCTCTGGCGGCCAAGGCCATGCACCAGCACGCTTTCCTCCGCAAGGTCCTGCCCCTGTCCAACGGCATCGACTCCGCAGCCTATGAACTTCAGCCCGGCGAGACAATCGAACCCCATGCCAATCCCACGGTTCTTTTCGCGGGACGCCTTGCGGAAGAGAAGCACGTCAATGTGCTCATCGACGCCATTGCCAAGACCCCGCGGGAACTCAACGTCCACCTCGAGATCGTGGGCGGCGGGGAAGTCCGCCCGGCCCTGGAAGCACAGGTTGCCAGGCTTGGCTTGGGGGATCGGGTGAAATTCCTTGGACTGGCAAGCGATGAAGAGCTGCGCGAGGCCTACATCAAGGCCGATATTTTCTGCATGCCCGGCACTGCAGAACTTCAATCGTTGGTGACGCTCGAAGCCATGTCTGCCTCCACTCCGGTGCTGTTGGCCAATGCCATGGCACTCCCGCATCTGGTCCGTGACGGCGAAAACGGATACCTCTTCACACCCAACGACAGCACGGAGCTAGCCGCGAAGATCACCAAGCTGGTGGAGCTTCCCGAGGACCAGCTGAAAGCCATGGGCAAGGTGAGCCGCGAAATGGTGGAGCCGCACAGTATCAACGGCACCCTTCAGACGTTCGAGGACCTGTACCGCGGGGCTTCCTACGAGGACATGGTGGTGTGACAACAGCACTCTCGAGTAGCTATTAGTATTGCTAGAGTGCATTTGCCCCGACTGCTGCTTCTTAGCGGCTGGAGGGGCGTCACGGGGCTATAGCTCAGCTGGTTAGAGCGCGGGACTCATAATCCTAAGGTCCTCGGTTCAAGTCCGAGTAGCCCTACCTTTACACGGGAGCCGTGGTTGGCGTTTCATACGTCAGCCACGGCTCCTTTGTGTTCCCACTGTGCGCTATCGCCGGGTAAGGGATCCCGCAGTGAAAATCCCTGAAGCCTGAATTGCTCCATTCGTCTCGTTGCGGCGAACCGGGCAACTGCGGTATGTTACTCATCAGTAACTTACTACTCGCCGGTAACTTCCGCGGCCGTGACGTGGTCGCAGGTGACCACCCTTGAAGGAGCGCACATGTCCAACGCTGCATTTGATGCCAAGAACCTCCCTTATGCCGATGGTGACTTCTACGCCTTTGAGCAGATGCTGACGGGCAAGGAGCAGGACCGCCTGGCCGAGGTTCGCGAATTCCTGGCCCGCGAGGTCAAGCCCATCGCGGTGGATTGCTGGAACCGCGCTGAGTTTCCCATGGAGCTCATCCCCAAGTTGGCGGAGATCGATCTTGTCAGCCCTGTGCGCCGGCAAGGCTATTCGAACCTTTTTGCGGGCATTCTTCATGCGGAAGTGACCCGCGCCGATGCTTCCATTGCAACGTTCATGGGCGTGCATGATGGCCTCTTCACCGGCTCCATCGAAGCCCTGGCTTCCCAGGAGCAGAAGGATGCCTGGCTTCCGGACATCTACTCCCTGAAGAAGATCGGCGCGTTCGGTTTGACCGAACCTCTGGGTGGTTCCGATGTGGCCGGTGGTACCCGGACCACCGCACGGCGCGATGGGGACCACTGGATCCTCAACGGTGCCAAGCGATGGATCGGCAACGCCACGTTCTCCGATTGGGTGGTCATCTACGCCAGGGATGTGGAAGACAACCAGGTCAAGGCATTCCTCGTGGACACCTCGCTGCCCGGATACTGGGCAAGCAAGATCGAGAACAAGATCTCCCTGCGTACCGTTCAGAACGCGGACATCATCCTGGACAACGTGGTGGTGCCGGACTTCTTCAAGCTGGCCAACGCCAACAGCTTCCGCGATACCAACAAAGTCCTCAAGGTGACCCGGCTCGCCGTCGCCTGGCAAGCCGTGGGTCTTCAGCTCGCTGCCTTCGATGTTGCCCGATCCTACGCGGTTGAGCGCCAGCAATTTGGCAGGCCCTTGGCGGCCTTCCAGCTGGTGCAGAACCAGTTGGTTCAGATCCTGGGCAACGCGGTGGCATCAATGGGCATGATGGTGCGTCTGGCCCAGCTTGAGGACGCGGGGGTTGCAAAGGACGAGCAGTCAGCCTTGGGGAAGGCGTTCACTACCGCACGCATGCGGGAAAGTGTTGCCCTTGGCCGCGGGATCCTGGGCGGCAATGGCATTGTCACGGACTACGAAATGGCCAAGATCTTCTCCGATGCGGAGGCCATCTACTCCTACGAAGGCACGCACGAGATCAACACCCTGGTGACCGGGCGGGCTATCACGGGAGTCTCGGCCATCGTCTAGATACCAGGCTCCCGTTCCAATGCCGTCTATTCCAGCGGCAGCAGGATGGATGGCCTCAGGTCCTCCACGAATCCCAAAGGGTTGACGTAATCCTCGCCGCGGCGGACGCCCCAGTGCAGGCAAGCTGTGGCGCTGCAGTGTCCGGAGGCCAGGGAGCCAATCGCCTGGCCCTTGCGCACCGTATCTCCGGGTTTTAGGTCGCTGGTGACCGGCTCAAAGCTGCTGCGTAGGCCCTCGCCGTGATCGATCGTCAGGACCGGACGGTCAACCACGACGCCGGCAAAGGTCACCACGCCATCGGACGGCGCGGTGACCGTAGCGCCGTCGAGCGCTGGCCCCAGGTCCACGCCGCGGTGTCCGCTTAGCCACGGCTTGTCCGGTGGATCGAACGTCCGAAGGGCGGCGGGTTCAGGGGAGAGGGGCCAGCTCCACCGCGCCTCTGCCGGCGATGTGGTGCCGGGGATTCCGGCCAGGGTCACGGAGAGGACAAGAGTGGACATGGAGAGTTTCAAAATGGCCATGTACCAAGGCTTTCCGCTCCCGCCCTGCCGTACCATCCCCGGACTGTCCTATGTGGACAACATCCGCGTTCGGGCGGTCAAACGAGTGGTGCCGCTGTAGTACACTTGGTGGAGCAGTTTGCTGTGCCCTCAAGCTAATTCGGGAACATGTCTCATTCAGATATGTGAGGGTCCAGAGCTGACTACGCGTATCCAGCCCTCCACCAGCGAAGCCTCTTGGCTTTAGGCTGCGGAGGATTGTGCCTCTTGCGGTCCGGTTAAGCCTTGCGGCCCCTCCGGATGAGAAGCGCAATGGATGCCAGGAGCCGCGCCCATCCGGGCAAAGGCTAAACAACCGTCAACTATTGGCAGGGTAAGAGCAGCCCTATGGGCTCTCTCATGAATGACCTGCCGGAAGGAGCGTCGGCATGCCCGTCGTAACTATGCGCCAGCTGCTTGACAGCGGCGTCCACTTTGGACACCAGACCCGTCGTTGGAACCCGAAGATGAAGCGCTTCATCTTCACGGAGCGCAACGGCATCTACATCATTGACCTCCAGCAGTCGCTGTCCTACATCGACCGCGCCTACGAGTTCGTCAAGGCTACTGTCGCCCACGGCGGCACCGTCCTGTTCGTCGGCACCAAGAAGCAGGCTCAGGAAGCAATTGCCGAGCAGGCTACCCGCGTTGGCCAGCCGTACGTGAACCAGCGTTGGTTGGGCGGTATGCTCACCAACTTCCAGACTGTCGCCAAGCGTATCCAGCGCATGAAGGAACTCGAAGAGATCAACTTCGAGGACGTCGCCGGCTCCGGTTACACCAAGAAGGAGCTCCTGCTCCTCAAGCGCGAACTCACCAAGCTTGAGTCCAACCTCGGTGGTATCCGCAACCTGACCAAGGCCCCGTCTGTTCTGTGGGTTGTTGACACCAAGAAGGAACACCTTGCTGTCGACGAAGCCAAGAAGCTGAACATCCCGGTTGTTGCCATCCTGGACACCAACTGCGATCCCGACGAAGTTGACTTCCCGATCCCGGGCAACGACGACGCCATCCGCTCCGTCAACCTGCTCACCCGCGTTGTTGCCGACGCCGTTGCTGAGGGCCTCATCGCCCGCAACCAGCGCGCCACCGGCACCACCGAGGCTCCGGAAGAGCCGCTGGCCGAGTGGGAGCGCGAGCTCCTCGAAGGCAGCAAGGCTGAAGAAGCTCCGGCCGCCGAGGCTGCTGAAGCTCCCGCTGCCGAAGCTGCATCCGGCGAAGCCGAAGAAGCCAAGTAAATCTGGACCTTCCCTGAGGCCGGAAACGGCAACGGGGGCATCTGACAGGATGGCGGCTCACATGGTGGGCTGCCGTCCTGTCAGTCCGTAAACACACAACTTTCTAGACAGAGGGGTTCACATGGCGAACTACACTGCTGCTGACATCAAGGCCCTGCGCGAGCGCACCGGCGCCGGCATGATGGACGTCAAGAAGGCTCTTGACGAGGCCAACGGTGACGCCGAGAAGGCCATCGAGATCATCCGCATCAAGGGCCTGAAGGGCGCTACCAAGCGCGAAGGCCGCTCCACCGCTGAGGGCCTGGTTGCTGCCAAGGTTACCGGCGGCGTGGGCGTAATGATCGAGGTCAACTGCGAGACCGACTTCGTCGCCAAGGCTGACAAGTTCATCCAGCTCGCTGACAAGGTCCTCAACGTTGCAGTCGAGTCCGGCGCTGCCGACCTCGAAACCCTGCTCGCCACCGAGGTCGACGGCAAGCCGCTGTCCGAGATCGTCATCGAAGAGGGTGCTGTCCTCGGCGAAAAGGTTGTTGTCCGCCGTATTTCCCGCGTTGAGGGCACCACGGTTGACGCTTACCTGCACAAGACCTCCAAGGACCTTCCTGCACAGGTCGGCGTCCTGTTCGCTGTTGACGGTGAAGGCGAAACCGCTGCCACCGCAGCACACGACATCGCCGTCCACGTGGCAGCCATGGCTCCGAACTACCTGACCCGCGAAGACGTCCCGGCCGAACTGGTCGAGTCCGAGCGCCGCATCGCTGAAGAGACTGCCAAGGCTGAAGGCAAGCCGGAAGCTGCACTCGCCAAGATTGTTGAAGGCCGCGTGACGGGCTTCTACAAGGGCGAGGTCCTGGTTGACCAGGCATTCGCCAAGGATTCCAAGAAGACCGTTGCACAGGTCCTCGAAGAAGCCGGCGTCAAGGCAACCGCAGTATCCCGTTTCCGCGTCGGAAACTAGTAATTCATGAAAAGGGGTGGTCACTTCGGTGGCCGCCCCTTTTTCATGCACCCGTCCGGGTAGTATCTGCGCGGACCCACAGCACGATAATCTAGCCAGAGTCCACCAACGGGAAGGCACCATGGAAACCGTCAATACTGCAATCCAGCCCGAGAAGACCCGCCGCCGTGTACTTCTGAAACTGTCCGGCGAGGTCATCGGCGGAGGCAAGCTCGGCGTCGATCCTGAAACCGTCCGCGCTATTGCCAAGCAGATCGCTGCTGCGGTCGCTGACGTTGAAGTAGCCATTGTGGTTGGCGGTGGAAACTTCTTCCGCGGAGCCGAACTGTCCCAGAGCGGCATGGACCGGTCCCGTGCGGACTACATGGGCATGCTTGGCACGGTCATGAACTGCCTTGCGCTGCAGGACTTCCTGGAGCAAGCGGGCGTCGAAACCCGCGTCCAAAGCGCCATCACCATGGGCCAGGTGGCAGAGGCGTACATTCCGCGCCGGGCCATCCGCCACATGGAAAAGGGCCGCGTGGTCATCTTCGGTGCAGGAGCCGGTCTGCCGTACTTCTCTACGGACACGGTAGCTGCCCAGCGTGCGCTCGAAGTCCACGCCGACGTCGTACTGATGGCCAAGAGCGGTGTGGATGGCGTCTACACCGCAGATCCCAAGAAGGATTCCTCCGCCGAAAAGCTTGATGTCCTCAGCTATGACGACGCCCTGCGCCGGGACATCCGTGTCATGGACCAGACAGCCATGACCATGTGCAAGGACAACAACCTGTCCATGGTGGTCTTTGGCATGGAGGGCGAGGGCAACGTTACCCGCGCCATCCTGGGTGAAACGCTGGGAACCCTGGTTACTCCCTAGCAGCGGCTAGGATATTTCTAGGACCGTCCGCCCTTCGTGGCGGATCTTTACTGTGCATTCCTGTAACGTGCATTGCCGCCCGCAGTTGGGCAGCGACTATTTTCTGAGGAGAAACCCGTGATCGAAGAGACCTTGCTCGAAGCCGGCGAGAAGATGGACAAGGCGGTTGAGGTAGCCAAGGAAGATTTCGCCTCGATCCGTACGGGCCGGGCAAACCCAGGGCTCTACAACAAGGTGATCGTGGAGTACTACGGCACTCCCACCCCGCTGCAGCAGCTGGCATCCTTCGCAGTTCCGGACGCACGGACCATCCTCATCACGCCGTACGACAAAACGGCACTGCGTGACATCGAGAAAGCCTTGAGCGACTCCGAAGTTGGCGCCAACCCCTCCAACGACGGCAACATCATCCGTGTCACCATTCCGGAGCTCACCAAGGAGCGCCGCAAGGAATACGTCAAGATCGTCAAGGGCAAGGGTGAAGACGCCAAGGTCTCCATCCGCAGCATCCGCCGCAAGGCCAAGGACGCTATCGATAAGTTCGTCAAGGACGGCGACGCCGGCGAGGACGAAGGTTCGCGCGGTGAGAAGGAACTCGACGCCATCACCAAGCAGCACGTCGACAGCATCGACGAACTGCTCAAGCGCAAGGAAGCCGAGCTGCTCGAGGTCTAATGAACCAGGCAGAGCCGGCACCCGCTGGGAGGGTCCCGACACGCGATACGAGCAAACGCGTCAGGCGTTTGCGAGTGAACCCGACGCCGAAGGCAGGCCGGAATCTTCCGGCTGCCATCGGCGTCGGGCTTGCCATGCTTTTCGCCGTTCTTGGGGGACTGCTGTTCCTTCCGCTTGGATTCGTCCTGCTCACCACATCGTTTGCGGTGCTGGGTGTTTGGGAAGTTTTCAGGGCCCTTGAGGCCCAGGGAACCAGGATGCCGATCATCCCTGTGATGATCGGAACTCTGGTGATGCCGGTTTCCGCCTACTTTGGCGGTTTGGAAGGCTTGTTGTTCACCATGACAGCAAGCTGCGTCGCAGTGCTGCTGTGGCGCTCCATCGAGAGTGCTGCAGGCGCTCCCCGCAGCGTTTTCGCGGGTGTCTTCACTCTCGCCTGGATACCGTTCCTGATCAGTTTCGCCGCGCTCCCGCTGCATGCAAGCGGTGGCGCGACTCCAGTCGGCTTATGGCCCGACGGCATTCCAGGGGGGGCCTGGCAGATTGCCACGATGCTGCTCCTGGTCGTATCGAATGACACCTTCGGTTACATCGTGGGCGCCTCCTTCGGGAAGCACCCCATGGCACCGAAAATCAGTCCCAAAAAGTCCTGGGAGGGATTTGCTGGTTCTGTCGCGGGTGCCATGATCATTGGCGTTCTCGCGTGTGTCCTCATTTTGGACAAACCGTGGTGGGTTGGCTTGGTGCTGGCCACCGGCATGGTTGCTGCTTCGACGGCGGGAGACCTCGCCGAGTCCATGGTCAAGCGCGAACTTGGCGTGAAGGACATGAGCAGCATCCTCCCCGGCCACGGTGGCGTCATGGACCGTTTGGACTCGATCGTCTTCGCGGCCCCTGTAGCCTATGTTCTGTTCGCGCTGCTGAGCGGCGTCTGACAACCCCGATGAAGGAAAATTAGTGGCCTTGGATATTCGTCGCCAGATTCCCGCAACGTTCGATCGCGTTGAGCGCAGCAAGTACGGCTACAACGCCAAGCAAGTGGATGCGTTCCTTAGCCGTGCCAGGACTTCTTTCGAGAACCCTGTGGGTGCCGCCGATCAAGTGGCCAGCACGGATGTACGCGATGTAGCTTTTGACCCGGTCAAGGGTGGTTACGACGCCAACAGCGTCGACGCCGCGTTGGACCGGCTTGAGGACGCCTTCGCGCGCCGGGAACGCGACGACCTCATCAGCCAGCAGGGTGAGGAAGCCTGGTTGCGGCAGATCGGTAAGCTCTCCGGCATCCTTCGTGGACGGCTGCACCGGCCCGACGGCGAACGGTTCCGCCGCCCGGCCAAGAAGAAAGTCCGAAGCTACAACGTCCAGGACGTGGATGCACTCTGTGCCGAACTCATCGGTTACCTGGAGCACGATCAGCCCCTCAGCGTGGACACCGTTCGGCGTGCAGTCTTCCGCGCCGCCAAGGGGGACGAAGGCTATGAAGAAGCCCAGGTGGATGCATTCCTTGACCGTGTGGTTGAACTGATGGCGGCCATCGACTAAGAAGCCCAAAACTACCGTGGCGTTGGCGAGATGGGTGGGTTGTTCTTCCACACTTCCAGGTAGCGTCGTCTCCCGCTGGCCAGCGCTGTAGCGAAAAAAGCCAAGGCTGCCACTATGGCAACGCTCACCGCGACAGCGGCCGGCAGTCCGGCAACCAACAGCGCCGAGCCAACCAACAAGGCGATCAGGGCTGCGTTTACGGTTGCCATGAATACCATGCTGCTGCCAGCCACCTGGCTGAAGTCCTTCCTGCCGCCGAAGAAGTAGTACGTTCGTTTCGAACCTTCCCTGTCGTCGTGGAACCCGGCCATCAGGTACCTGGCCATGTCTGGGTCCAGCTCCACGTACGCGGCCCGCAACCGGTTCATGGCGATGACGTACATCAGATCCTCCATCCCGACGCTTAAGACGCGTATGTGGGTGAGGAGGCCCACCATGAGGTCGACGGTGAGGATGGTCAGCGCGAATGCCCTGAAGGCTTCGGAAAATTGCGTAGCCTGACCCACCAGGGCCACACTCAGCAGGCTGGCCGATGTGAACGTCAGGAACATGCTGATACGCGTGAGCACCTCACCTTGCGTGGTGCTCCTTGAAGCAAGAAGGCTCCAGTGTTCGGTGGCCAGCAACTGGGCCCGGATGCTCAGGGACGCTGCCGGTTCCGGTTCTTCGGACATGGCGTCATTGTCCACCTTGCCCTATGCGCGGACAACAGGTGGCCGGTTTCAGTGCCAGTGGTCGTCTTCGCCAGTGGTCAGCGTTCGGTAGCCACTGGCCGTTCCGGAACGTGCAGGCGTGACATCACGCGGTTCACGGAAGCCGGCACGCGGTTCTTGGTCCAGACAGAAACCGCCACTGTCACTGCGAAAGCAGCCGGGACCGTCCATGCGGCCGGTTGGGCCAGCCACGCAGGAGCGTTGCCTTGGCCCATGACAGTGCCAATCACCATGGCCCCGCCGCACAGCAGGGCACCGGTCACCATCCCTGCAATTGCCCCGGCATCGGTCAGCCCACGCCACCAGATTCCCAGCAGCAATACGGGACAAATGGTGGAGGCCGTAAAGGCAAAGACGAGTCCAACACTCCCGGCCAAGGCAAGGGTGTCGGTCATGAAAGCAAAACCCAAAGGCACGACGGCGGCCAGCAACGCTGCGAGGCGGAATCCCCGGACGCTTCCTCCAAAGAGGTCCTGGCTGATGACGCCTGAGAGCGAAACTACCAGCCCGGACGTGGTGGACAGGAACGCTGCGAAAGCACCGGCGACGACGAGTGCTGAGAGGAGTTCACCGGCTGTTCCTCCCACGAGTTTGCCGGGCAACAGCAGGACCAAGGCATCGGCCTGTCCGGACTGTGCAAGTTCCGGGGCGAAGATTCTTCCCAGAGCACCGGAAAGAGTGGGGAAGAGGTAAAAGACGGAAAGCAGCCCCAGGACGATCAGTGTGGTGCGGCGTGCGGATTGTCCATCGGGATTTGTGTAGAAGCGCACCAGGACGTGCGGCAGGCCCAGTGTCCCGAATAGCAGTGCCACCATGAGTGAAATGTTCTGATATGCGCTGGCGGCTGGCTGGCCAGTGGGATTGACCGGGAGTTGGGCTTGGTGCGGGGTGTCGTTTCCAGCCAGCACCAGGAGCACGAATATCACAGGAACGGCCAACGCAGTCAGCTTGAGCCAATATTGGAAAGCCTGAACGAACGTAATGGACCGCATCCCACCAGCCACCACCGTCAGGCACACCACCAGCACCACCGCCGTCGAACCTACCCACGACGGCAGTCCCGTGGTGATGCGGATGGTGAGCGCAGCGCCATGAAGCTGGGGCACGATGTACAGCCAGCCGACGGCCACCACCACCAGGCTTGTGACGCGTCGAACCATCCTGGAATCCAGGCGCGCCTCGGTGAAGTCAGGGATGGTGTAGGCGCCGGAGCGCCGCAGGGGAGCGGCAACGAAAAGCAACAGCATGAGGTAACCCGCGGTGTAGCCAACGGGAAACCACAAGGCATCGGTGCCGGACAGCAGGATCAGTCCCGCGACTCCCAGGAAACTCGCGGCGGACAGGTACTCGCCGCCAATCGCTGAGGCATTCCACCAAGGCGGGACTGTGCGTGAGGCAACATAGAAGTCTCCCGTTGTGCGGGAGATACGCAGGCCATAGAAGCCGATGACCGCCGTCGTGATCGAAACTGCCAGAAAGGCGACCAAGCCAACAGCAGGATTCACTTGTCCTCCACAAGGTCCCGGTATCGGGCTTCATTGCGTGCGGCCGCGCGGTTGTAGAGCCAGGCACTGAGGCCGATCACAGGGTAGATCCCCAGCCCCAGCAACAGCCAGTCGAGCGGAATGCCCAGGATCCTTGTCTCAGCCACGCCCGGTCCGAAGACCAGCAACACGGCGAACGAAGCAAGGATCAGCAGGAAGCCGCAAGCCACCACCAGGGCGAGCCGCAGCTGCGAGCGGATAAGGGAACGGACGAAAACACGTCCCACATCCGAATCCTCGGCGACTTCGCCACCGTAAGGGAACCGGGTGGGGGCCGGTATCGCTGTTCGGCGTGGTGCTGTGACGCGAACGCGCGTCATCCTTGAGGCCGGATGCGGGTGGATTGCAGCTTGTCACGCACCGATGGCAGGTGGCGCCGGCTAATGGGCAGTTCCGCGCCGGCCACTCTTACGCTGGGGGCAGTGGCAGAGAGCTTCAAATGCCCTACATGGTCCAAGGCAATCAGGTAGCTGCGGTGGATCCGGATGAACCCGGCCTCGGCCCACTTTTGTTCCAGATCGCTGAGCGGGACGCGGATCAGGTAACTGGCTTCAGCCGTGTGCAACCTGGCGTAATCGCCCTGCGCCTGCACATAGCTGACATCATCCCGACGGATCATGCGGGTGGTGCTTCCCAGGTCCACCGTGATCATTTCGGGAGCAGGAGCGCCGTCCTTGATCAGCTCGCTGATCCGGTCCACGGAACGTGCCAGCCGTTCGGCACGGAGCGGCTTGAGGAGATAGTCAATGGCCGCGAGGTCGAAGGCCTCCAAGGCGCAGTCTTCGTCAGCGGTGACAAACACGACGGCGGGCGGGTTGCTGCTGCGCGCGATGGCGCGGGCGATGTCCAAACCGGAAAGGGCCGGCATATGGATGTCAAGGAACACGGCGTCAACTGACTCCCGTTCCAACATCCGCAAAGCCTCGGCCCCGGACGAGGCCCGATGGATAGTGCCGATGCGCGCATCCCGCCCCAGCAGGAAAGCGAGCTCCTCCACGGCGGGCAGTTCGTCGTCAGCGACGAGCACGTTGATCATGATTAAAGATTAGCCCCGTGTGTCAGGCGTCATGTCCTGGCTGGGATTTGGGGACCCGCATGGTGATCAGCGTCCCCTCGCCGGGGGCCGTTTCAATGACGAGGCCGTGCTCGTCCCCATAGACCTGCCGCAAGCGGGCATCAACGTTACGCAGACCCACGTGCTCACCGTCTGTATGTCCGGCAAGCACGGACCGCAGGTGCTCCGGGTCCATCCCCACGCCGTCGTCCTCGATAGTGACCTCGGCGAACGCGCCCGAATCGTTGGCACAAATGCTGATGTGTCCGGGGCCTTCCTTCGCCTCAAGGCCGTGCCTCACCGCGTTTTCCACCAGCGGTTGCAGGCTAAGGAACGGTATGACCGTGCTCAGCACTTCGGGTGCGATCCGAAGGCTGACCTGCACGCGCTCGCCGAACCGGGCCCGTTCCAGAAGGAGGTAGCGGTCGATGCAGCGCAGTTCCTCGGCCACGGTGGTGAAGTCGCCGTGCCTTCGGAAGGAGTACCTCGTGAAGTCGGCGAACTCCACCACGAGCTCCCGTGCCCGGGCAGGATCCGTATTGATGAAGGAAGCGATCGCGTTCAAGGAGTTGTAAATGAAGTGCGGGCTGATCTGGGCACGAAGAGCCCGGACTTCGGCCTCCATCAGCAGGGTCCGCGAAGCCTCCAACTCAGCCAGCTCAAGCTGGGCAGCGATCCAGTCAGCCACTTCGCTGGTGGCCCGTACCAGCCCGGCTCCAGCTGCAGGCGCCAGTGCTGCCACTGATCCGACTACTTTGGAGCCGGCACGGATGGGGGCAATGACGGCACTGAAATCGTGGTGGCCGTGCTCGGATTTTGCGGACCCCGAATGCCCGGCGTGGGGCACCACGGCAGTCCGGCCCGTCGCCAGCACTTCCGCGGCGAGACGCATGAGGGATGGCCGCAGCTCCTCCGCAACCCCGTCCCAGGCAAGGACCGAACCGGTGTCCGTGATGGCCAACGCATCGCAGCCGAGGAGCATTCGCAGTTGCTTGCTCGCCTTGGCCGCACCGGAGGCCTCAAGTCCGCCACGCAGATGCTGCCCCGCACGCGAGGCAGCATGAAGTGTGTTGTAGGTGGCCCGTTCAGCATCCGTGCCCAGGTCCCGGAAGGAGCGGATCACCTTCAGCCCAACACCCACGACGACGGCGACGGCCAGCACGATCACGGCGATCGCGGCTGCGGTGAAGAGCGGGGAGTCAGGCATAGAGCCAGCGTAGCGGGATGCCCGCTCACATCCTGCGCCGTTTTCCCCAACGTTCTCTCACATCCCCACGGGTTTTCCCCAACGTTCTCTCACATCCCACCGTTCGGCGCAGCATCCTGACCGTTGGGCGACGGTGGCAGCTGGTTCTCTGGAACCGCTGGCACGGCGCGTTCGATAGTGATTGCAGTCACATTGGCAAAGCGTGTGGAGCTGATGTGGACACATCACAATCAGGAGGAACCATGGGTAATGAGGCCCAACCCCAAGACGCAACGGCGTCCGTGGACTTCCAGGAAGTCCAGCAGACGGAACGGTTCAAGACGCTGCGCAAGCGGCACCGCAGTTTTGTCTTCCCGATGGCAGTGGCGTTCCTGCTTTGGTATTTCGCGTACGTTCTCTTGGCCGACTACGCCGTCGGCTTCATGTCCATCAAAGTTTGGGGCAACATCAACGTCGGCCTGATCCTCGGGCTGCTCCAATTTGTCACCACTTTCGGCATCACCGCTTGGTACGTGAGCTACTCCAACAGGAAGCTGGACCCCATCGCGGCCGAGATCCGCAACGAGATCGAGGGCCACCAGTTCGATAAGGACGGCAATGTGATCCGCGGGGCAGCCAAATGAACACGAACTACATCAGCACCGTTGTCCCCGCGGTCAACGTCGCCGCATTGAAGGATACGACGCTGCTCAATATGGGCATTTTCGCCCTTTTCGTGGCGGTCACCATGGTGATCGTCTTCCGGGCCAGCAGGAATAACAAGACCGCGGCGGACTACTATGCGGCAGGCCGTTCGTTCACCGGTTCACAGAACGGCACAGCGATCGCCGGCGACTACCTTTCGGCCGCCTCGTTCCTCGGTATCACTGGCGCCATTGCCATCAACGGATATGACGGGTTCCTTTACTCCATCGGCTTCCTCGTCGCCTGGTTGGTGGCATTGCTCCTCGTGGCCGAGCTCTTGCGCAACACCGGCAAGTTCACCATGGCCGATGTCTTGTCGTTCAGGCTGCGCCAGCGGCCGGTCCGCATCGCGGCTGCCCTCTCCACCCTTGCGGTTTGCTTCTTTTACCTCCTCGCGCAAATGGCAGGAGCCGGTAGCTTGATTTCGCTCCTCTTGGGCATCAGCGACTGGGGCGGACAAGCTTTGGTGATCATCGTCGTCGGCGCCTTGATGATCATGTACGTCCTCATCGGAGGCATGAAGGGCACCACGTGGGTGCAGATCATCAAAGCCATCCTGCTGATCGCAGGAGCTGCAGTCATGACTGCCTGGGTGCTCGCGATCTACGGCTTCAATCTCTCCAACCTGCTCGGTTCCGCGGCCGAGGCCGCCAACAACCCTGCCGTTCTCAACCCAGGCCTGCAGTATGGCAAGACGGAGACGTCCAAGCTTGATTTCATGTCCCTGGGCTTGGCGTTGGTCCTTGGCACGGCCGCCCTCCCACATGTTTTGATGCGTTTCTACACGGTTCCCACCGCCAAGGAAGCACGCAAATCGGTGGTCTGGTCGATCTGGCTGATCGGGCTGTTCTACCTGTTCACGCTGGTACTGGGTTACGGTGCAGCGGCTTTGGTTGGAGCAGACACCATCAAGTCGGCCCCGGGCGGCGTCAACTCTGCCGCACCCCTGCTGGCCTTCCACCTCGGTGGGCCGCTGCTGCTCGGCTTCATATCCGCCGTCGCTTTTGCAACTATCCTGGCCGTGGTGGCCGGACTGACCATCACCGCGGCAGCGTCCTTTGCCCATGACATCTACGCCAATGTCATCTCAAAGGGCAAAGCCGACGCCACCACAGAGGTGAAGGTAGCCCGGCGCACAGTTGTAGTGATCGGTATTCTGGCCATCCTGGGTGGTATCTTCGCCAACGGCCAGAACGTCGCCTTCCTGGTGGCTCTTGCCTTCGCAGTGGCAGCTTCGGCCAACCTGCCAACCATCGTCTACTCGTTGTTCTGGCGGAAGTTCACCACCCAGGGCGCCGTATGGAGCATGTATGGCGGCCTGGCCTCGGCCATCCTGCTCATCACGTTCTCCCCCGTGGTTTCCGGTGCAAAGACGTCCATGATCCAGGGAGCCAACTTCGCGTTCTTCCCGCTGAGCAACCCGGGCATCGTATCGATCCCCCTCGCCTTCCTGCTGGGCTGGCTGGGGACCGTCGTGGATAAGCGCCGTGAGGATCCGGCCAAGCAAGCGGAGATGGAAGTCCGCTCGCTGACAGGTATCGGTGCAGAGAAAGCGGTGGATCACTAAAGTTCAACAAGAATCAGGGCCAAACACGGGGGCTCCTTCTGCCAAACGGCGGGGGGAGCCCTCGGGCATAAGGCCTGCACCTCAGGCCTGCACCACTAAATCACTTCTTGAGGCTGAGCCATTCCTTCAACTGTTCCAAAGGCCATGTGGTGACGATCCGTTCCTTTGGCACCCCAAGTGCCTCGGCACGTTCGGCGCCGTACTGAAGGAAATCGAGTTGACCGGGGGCATGGGCATCACTGTCAATGCTGAAGAGGCAGCCGACATCTAACGCCATCTTGATCAGCGCGTCCGGAGGGTCCTGCCGCTCCGGCCGTGAATTGATTTCGACGGCGACACCCCACTCGGCACATTCTGTAAAGACCTTCATGGCATCGAATTCGGACTCAGGCCGGGTGCCGCGCGATCCTTGGACCAGACGGCCAGTGCAATGCCCCAGGACGTTCGTGTGTGGATCACTGATCCCGCCAAGCATCCGCTTGGTCATGGTCTTCTTGTCCGAGCGCAGCTTCGAGTGGACACTGGCCACCACCACGTCCAGCCGATCCAGCATTTCCGGCGATTGGTCCAGTGTCCCGTCCTCCAGGATGTCCACTTCGATGCCTTTGAGCAACCGGAAGCCGTCCTGATCGGCGTTGATCCCTTCCACCACGCCGAGCTGTTTTTCAAGCCGTTCAACGCTGAGGCCGTTGGCGATGGTCAGGTTGGGGGAGTGGTCAGTGAGGGCAAGGTATTCACGGCCCAGGGTTTTGGCGGCAGCTACCATGGTTTCAATCGGTGAGCCGCCGTCGGACCAATTGCTGTGGCTGTGCAGGTCACCGCGTAACGCAGCCTTGAGGGTGTCGCCACCGGACGCCAAGGATTCCGCGCCACGCTCGCGAAGGTCGGCCAGATAATCGGGGACCTTGTCTTCCATAGCCTGGGTGATGACTTCCGCGCTTCGGTCCCCAACACCTTTCAGGCTGGTGACTCTTCCGTTCCGGACGAGCCTGGCCAACTCGTCGGGCGGAAGCTGCCGAACGGCGTCGGCCGCTTTCCTGAAGGCCTGGACCTTGAAGGTGGGGGCTTGGCCACGTTCCAACCAAAAGGAGATTTCTTCGAGCGCCTCAACGGGATCCATGGCTCCATGATCCACGAACCGGGCGCACCATCAACAGTGGGCAATGCTGATGGTGCGCCGGTCCGGACTGTTACTTCTGGTGATGGCCGCCTGGAACCAGTGCTGGAGGCGTTCTTACAAGGTGGCCCTGGCCGTGTTCCCCGTGGGGCACGGCGTGTTGACCGGCCATGGATGCGGCCAATCCCGGCGTTGCCACTGATGCAACAACGACGGCGGCCCCGAACGCGGCTGCCAGAAGCCGCCCGGTCCTTGGCAGGCCGTGGGCGCCGCCGTCGTTGGTCTTTTGCTGACGGCCCAGCCAACCGCCTCCGCCAAGTGCCATCAGCGTTAGCCCCAGGGCGGCAAGATGGCTCACTTCGAGCGAGCGTTCACTGGCCGCCAAAGCCCCTGCGAGGACGGCGATGTGGGCAGCGGCGGCAACCGCCAGAGCGGGAAAGGCAAGCCGACGGAAGAGAAGGAGGTTCCGGTGGAGCCCCCACAAAGACCACGCCAGGAAGGCCAGGCCGGCTCCGAGAGCCACCACTCCGAGAACCACCAAGCCAGCCGCGCCAGCTTCTGTGAGGTAGCCGGACGCAATGGACAGCTCCACCATTCCGCCGGCCATGGCAGCGAAGTAGACGAACAACAACGCGGCGGCGTTCAGCGTGGGGTGATGTTTGACTGCCATGGCACTGTCCTCGGTCTCGATGGTTTCGCGGTCAGGGCTTCCGTGGTCAGGCGCGGGCTGAGACGACGACGGCCTTGTCCTGGGACAGGGCCACACCCAGAAGCACCACAGCGCTGGCCAGGTGCAGCACGTTATCTGCCCCGTTCAGGGCGATGATGTTCAGCGAAGTTCCCACGAGGAACAGCCCGAGGATACCCACCAGCAGGTAGACGCCGCCCACAGCCGTGTTGACGGATTTGGAAAGCGTGACACTGTTCATGCCCGCATAAAGAAGGGCTGCACCGATGGCCAAGTGAATGACGTTGTGCAGGGGGTTCACCGCGAAGATGATCAGGTTGGCACCTTCCGTGGCGAAGAACCCGGTTCCCGCGGTGACGAAGAATCCGAGCACGCCTACCAAAAGGTACACGGCTCCGAAGATGGTGGCGATCAAGCGATTGGGCGAAGTGCGCATTGGTCCGAACCTTCCGGTGATGGCCGGGGCTTTCCCAGCCGTCCTGTGGAACCCCGGACGGGGCTCTCAAACAGTGATTCGGACCATGCGTTGACGCGGATGGGTGGAATCCGGGATATTTTTTTCCGCCGTTATGGACGGAGGCGGATGCTGCTCATTTTGAGGTCGTCGGTCCCTTCGAAAACGTACTTGAGATCGATGGTCTTGCCACTGCACTGCAAGGTTCCCGCGATGTCCGCTTTATTATTGCCGTTGTTCGAGTTCACGCTCACCGAGCTGTAATTGGGTTTGCATGAGTCATCAAGTTCCAAGCTGGCAATGCCGTCGATGAAGGACTGCTTATCCAGTTCGTCCTTCAAGGCCTGGTGCAGGTAGTTGTCGTAGGCCTGCTCTGTTTGCCCTGAAACCACCAGGTTGGTGAATTCGTCAGCCAAGGACCTCGCCTTTGACGTCGCGCCGCCCACGACGTTCACCAGCACCAGGACGCCCACTACGGCCAGGACGATCACTCCTGCCACAATGCTCAGGACAATCCAGAGCACCTTCTTATTCTTGGCCGGCGGCGGAAATTGCTGGCCGTACTGTCCCGGGTACTGGCCGGGCGCATACTGTCCTTGCGCGTACTGACCCTGAGGGTACTGGTCTTGCGGGTACGGGTTTTGGTCCGGTGGGTACTGTCCCGGGGCGTACTGGCCTTGGTCCGGTGGGTACTGTCCCGGGGCGTACTGGCCTTGGGATCCCGGGGACGACGACGGCTGTTGCCACTGGGGTGGAGTCCCGTTCGGTTGGGGGTACCCGGGGCCGGGTGGGACGGGTGGTGGGTTCTGGCCGTATTCGCTTCCGCTGTGTTGGGTTCCGTCGCGACCATTCGGTTCTTGCGGGTTGCTCACTGTAGTGCCCCTTTCGGCAGCCTGCGGCAGCGCCACCACGTAGCCGGAAACCGCTGGCCGGCCCCCGATGCGTCCATCTGAATCAAATCGCATTCACAGTTCCACAGGCAAGGGCCACAAGGGTAATAACGGCAGGTGAAAGTGGGGGTTCAGCCTTCAGAGCGCCGACCCAGCAGGGGTTGCACCCGGTACGGAATCATTTCCCGCATGGCCAGGGCAGTGTCGGTGCGGTCAACGCCGTCGCAGGCGAGGATCTTGCCGTTGATTCGGTAGAGGTCTTCGGCGTCCAGCGCCACCACCCGCAAGAGCAAGTCGGCTGATCCGGTCAGCCCGAAACCTTCAAGGATTTCCGGGATGTCCGCAAGGTCCTTCGCGAGCGAGGCGAGTTTCTGTTGCTGGACATGCACGGTGATGAACGCCGTGAGGGGGTAGCCGAGGGCAACTGGATTGATACGCCGCTCAAAGGAGAGAAAAGCATGCTTCTTCTCGAGCTGGGCCATGCGTGCCTGGACAGTATTGCGTGACAAGCCAAGTCTCTGGGCAAGGGCCACAACGGTCCCTCTGGGATCCTTTGCCATCGCTGAAAGGAGCCGGGTGTCAGTGCCATCCAAAGGTTGCATAATGCGCAAGATTAGCACGGCCTGGCCTCTCCCAACATGGCAGAATGCTCAAGTTTTTCAACGGTAGTTGTACCCGATGCGTCTTGTGAGTAGGGTCACAATTAACGCTGGCGAAGGAGCCAGGGGGTCGGTCTGCGCTTGGATCACAAGTCCAGCAGGGCCGGCAAAACCTAGCCGGAAGGTTGCGATCACCTGTGTTGACGGATAAGGCGGGCAAGGGAGTGCAAAATGACGCTCCGCGCCCCGGACAAAGTGCACAAAATCCTTTGCGGACGGGGGGCAACCTCCTCCAGCTGGTGTCGCCGGAAGGCGAACGGATCAGCCACCCGGAATTTGATCTCTGGATCAAGGACATCGGCGATGAGCAGTTGGGCTCCTTGTTTGAGGACATGACAGTCATCCGCCGCATCGATACGGAAGCCACAGCCCTCCAGCGGCAGGGCGAACTGGCCCTCTGGCCGCCGCTGCTGGGACAGGAAGCAGCCCAAATCGGTTCAAGCCGTTCCTTGCGCGACGACGACTTTGTTTTCCCCAGCTACCGTGAAAGCGGCGTCGCGTACATCCGTGGAGCCCATGTCTCGGAGATCGCCCAGGTTTGGCGCGGAAATGCCCTCTACTCGTGGGATCCAAAGCGGATCAACATGGCGACACCCCAAATCATCATTGGTTCCCAGAGCCTCCACGCCACGGGTTACGCCATGGGCGTCCAACTGGACGGCGCCAGCACGGCGGTCCTTGCTTACTTCGGGGATGGCGCCACGAGCGAAGGCGACGTGAGCGAGGCCATGGTGTTTGCGGCCAGTTTCCAGGCTCCCGTGGTCTTTTTCTGCCAGAACAACCATTGGGCCATTTCCGAACCTGTGCGCGTGCAGTCCCACGTTCAATTGGCCGACAGGCCAACAGGGTTCGGCATCCCCAGCCTGCGCGTTGACGGAAATGATGTCCTCGCCGTCATGGCCGCTACCCGCTGGGCTTTGGACCGTGCCCGCAGCGGCGGCGGCCCAACCTTTATCGAAGCAGTCACCTACCGCATGGGCCCGCATACTACTGCCGATGATCCCACGCGATACCGGGACCCGAATGAGCTGGAGGACTGGGCTGCCAAGGATCCTATTCTCCGTCTGCGGAGGCTGCTTGACGCCAAAGGCCTGCTCACCGAAGAACTGGAAGGCAGAGTCAAAGCCAAGGCCGACGCCGTCGCAGCCGAGCTCCGTACCAGTTGCGTCAACATGCCCGATCCGCAACCGTTGGACGTCTTTAACCACGTCTACAGCACACCCAATTCCTGGATTGAACGCCAGAAGGATCACTATTCGCGCTACCTGAACAGTTTCAGCCAGCCCGTCGAGGAAGGTGCACTCTGATGTCCAAGCTCACATTTGCCCGGGCTATCAACGCCGGCCTCCGCAAGTCCCTGGAAAACGATCCCAAAGTCATCCTCATGGGCGAGGATATTGGTTCCCTCGGTGGTGTCTTCCGAGTCACCGACGGACTCCAGAAGGACTTTGGAAAGCACCGTGTGATTGACACGCCCCTGGCCGAGTCCGGCATCATCGGAACCGCCGTGGGCCTGGCCTACCGGGGCTACCGGCCAGTGTGCGAGATCCAGTTCGACGGCTTCATTTATCCTGCTTTCGATCAGATCGTCAGCCAGGTGGCCAAGATGCACTATCGGACGCAGGGGCGGGTCAAGATGCCCATCACCATCCGCGTTCCTTTCGGTGGCGGCATTGGCTCGCCGGAGCACCACTCGGAATCGCCGGAAGCTTATTTCACTCACACTTCAGGGCTTCGTGTGGTGGCGGTGTCCAACCCGCAGGACGCCTACACCATGATCCAGCAGGCCATTGCCTCGGATGATCCTGTTCTCTATTTCGAACCCAAGCGCCGCTACCACGACAAAGGTGACGTCGATGAGTCCATCGACCTCTCCAAAGCGATGCCATTGGACAAGGCAGCTGTGGTCAACGCCGGTTCGGACGTCACCCTGGTGGCTTACGGCCCTCTGGTAAAGACCGCCAAGGATGCGGCACAGGCTGCCGCTGATGAAGGAGTCTCCGTGGAAGTCATCGACCTGCGCTCGTTGGCTCCCGTTGACTACCCGGTGGTGGAAGCATCCGTGCGCAAGACGGGCCGGCTGGTCATCACGCACGAGGCCGGACAATCCGGTGGCCTCGGAGCGGAGATTGCGGCCAGCATTACTGAACGCTGCTTCAACTACCTGGAGTCCGCACCTGTGCGGATTACCGGCTTCGATGTTCCGTATCCCTACTCGAAGCTTGAAATGCACCATTTGCCGGACCTGGACAGGATTCTGGATGGCGTGGACCGCACGTTGGGCCGCCCCAACTCCCTGAGTGGACTGGAAGGATGACCGCCACCATGATCAAGGAATTCAGGCTGCCGGACCTTGGCGAAGGCCTGACCGAGTCGGAAATCCTGAGCTGGAAGGTCGCAGTGGGGGACACTGTCACCCTCAATCAGGTCATCGCCGAGGTTGAGACGGCCAAGGCCGTCGTCGAGCTGCCGTCGCCTTTCGCCGGCGTCGTAGCGGCCCTGCATGAGCAGCCCGGTTCCGTGGTGGAGGTCGGCAAACCGATCGTCTCCTTCGAAGTGGACGACGCCGGAGCCTCCAACGGGGGCAACGGACCTGCCGCTGGACATCAGGCTGCCGGCGAACCGGAGTCCACTGGCGAAACTGCATCAAACGGGGGATCTGGACCAAACGGCGGGTCTGGATCGAACGGCGGGCCGCAGCCAGTCGAGGCGAGTGGGGCATCCTCAAGTCCCGCCAAACGTGAGCCGAACCTGGTGGGGTATGGCGCCGTCGTCGAGCACACCGGACGGCCGACGCGCCGGGTCCGTGCCAACGTCCGAACCGCCCAAGCCGAAACTGCCCAAGCCGAAACGCCGCAGGCTCGCCCCATGGAAGTGCCGCAGGAGTCAACCCCTCACCCTGACGCAGCCACGGCTGAGCGTCCACGTTCCACACCGCCGGTCCGTAAGCTGGCGCGCGATCTTGGGGTTGACCTGCAGCTGGTTCCCGGCACCGGTCCAGGGGGACTCATCACGCGGGAAGACGTCCAGAACTTCACGGGTGGGGCGGAAGCCACAAGCGCAGTACCAACAGGACCGGCAGCGACCGGCGAGCGTGAAACGCGTACACCTATCAAGGGTGTCCGTAAATTCACTGCGGCCGCGATGGTGCAGAGCGCATTCACCGCGCCGCATGTGACGGAATTCCTGACGATCGATGTCACTGCGACCATGGAATTGCTGGCGCGGCTTCGGGCCAGCAAAGCGTTTGAGGGCTATAAGCTCACTCCGCTCACCATTGCGGCCAAGGCGGTCCTGATAGCGCTACGGAACAACCCAACGTTGAACTCGCGGTGGGACGAGGCACGCCAGGAGATCATCCAGTTCAACTACGTCAACCTTGGCATCGCGGCTGCTACGCCCCGGGGCCTGACGGTACCCAACATTAAGGATGCCGACCGCCTGACCCTGCGGGAACTTGCCACAGCGTTGTCGGAACTCACAGACACTGCACGTGCCGGCAAGACGTCTCCGTCAGATCTTTCAGGCGGCACCATCTCCATCACCAACATCGGAGTATTTGGGATCGACGCCGGAACGCCCATCCTCAATCCGGGCGAGGCTGCCATCGTGGCCTTGGGTGCTGTGCGGAAGGCGCCGTGGGTGGTCGATGATGAGATCGCCGTGCGGCAAGTGATGTCCCTGAGCTTGTCCTTCGACCACCGCTTGGTGGATGGGGAACAGGGTTCACGCTTCCTGGCGGACCTCGGCGCTATCCTGTCCGATCCCGCCATGGTGTTGACTATGGTCTAGCTTCACGAACGTAGGAAGCTGCGCCGGCCCACCCCTTTACGAGTGCTTGCAGGAAACTGCGGCTAAGGGGTGGGTCGTCGCGCGTTCAGTCTTCTGTGGGCGTGGTCCGATTGGAGTGGACATCGCGCCAGCTGTGTTCCGGCTCGAAGCCCAGGAGCCTGCGGGCTTTGTCGATGGACAGCATCGTTTCGTGCTGGCCCAGTTCCTTGACAACCTCGACGCCGGGAAAGACTTCCGCGGCAAGCCCGGCGCTGCTTCGGCTCATCACGGTGTCAGAAGCGGCGATGATGAAGGTCTCGAAACCGGGGGCTCCTTTCTCCAAGGTGCGGACAACGGCTTGGGCGCCGTCGCGGGCATCGATATAGCCCCAAAGATTCCACTTGCGCAGGGTGGCGTCCGAGTCAAAGGACGGGAATGCGTCGTAGTCTTCGGGGTCCATCACGTTGGAGAACCTGAGCGCGGTGATGCTTAGAGCTGGGTCCCAGCGCGTGAGCTGGATGGCCATCTGCTCCTCCAGGTGCTTCACCAGGGAGTAGGTGCTTTCCGGCCTCGCCGCATACTCCTCATCCACGGGAATGTAGGGAGGGTCGATATCGAAGGGGAGTCCCAAGACCGTCTCGCTGGAGGCATAGACCACCTTCTTGATGCCTGCTCTCCGTGCTGCCTGGAAGACGTTGTAGGTGGAGAGCATATTGTTTTCAAAAATGGCGGCGTCCGGAGCCAACCCCGGTGCGGGGATGGCGGCCAAATGGACGATCGCGTCCAAGCCGCTGTGTTGGTCGTCCAAGCCGAGGATGACATCCAGGACCTGTCCATAATTGCGGAGGTCCACGTTTACGTAGCCGCGGGCCTTCTTGCCTGCGCGGTCAATGTTGAGCACGTGATGGCCATCCTGCGTCAGCCGGCGGACCACGCTCCTGCCCAGTTTTCCGCTTCCGCCGGTTACGGCAATCCTCATGGTGCGCTCCTCGATAGTGGCTGGTACCAACCCTGTTGCTTTATGGATTCAGTATGGGTTCGAGCTTCAGCCTAGGCTCCACTTCCGCCCCGCGCAGCCCCTGAAACTGGCACTGTGAGTCCTAGGAATACTGGAACGGCCCAAGAACATACGAGCGCACGCATCCGGCATCCATGAGCATCCGGCACCCTTCCGCATACCCGGGGCACCGCCCTGGCCGCGGGCCGTACCCGGCATCGTTGTCGGGCACTCTTATGTTCGGAGGGGTGTGTGGTGGTGGTTGCGTCGTGGTGTTTGGTGGGGGTCGATGTGTGGTGGTGGGGTGAACCAGGGCACGCCGGTGGTCATGTCGATCCGCCATTGTTCTTTGTGGATGAGGTGGTGGTGGTGGCTGCAGAGCAGGGTGCCGTTGTCGGTGGAGGTGGTGCCGCCGTGTGAGCAGTAGGTGATGTGGTGGGCTTCGCACCAGGGGGCGGGCATGGTGCAGTCGGGGAAGGCGCAGCCGCCGTCGCGGGTGGTGATGGCTTTGCGGATGTGGGGTGGGAAGATCCGGGTGGTTCGGCCGATGTCCAGGACGCGGGAGTCGCTGCCGAGCAGGACGGGGAGGATGTCCGCGTCGCAGGCGATTTTGCGGATGGTGTTGGGGTGCATCGGCCCGACGAAGGTGGCGGTACCGGAGCTGAGCCGGGGGTGGTGCGCGTCAGGTCCAGTGGTCCGGGTGGTGGCTGCGCCGGTGCTGAGTCGTTGGTCGTCGGTGAGTCGTTCGAAGAGGTCGCGTTCGTCGATGGTGAAGGTGAGTTGGGGTCGGAGTCCGCCGTTGGAGGGCAGTTTCCCGGTGGTCATCGCGACGGCACAGACTCCGACGAGGCCGTTGAGGAGTTTCTGGGCCCGCGTGCGACGGTCCAGATCCGGTCCGCCTGACCTGTGTTCGGGTCTGGGGTGGAGTGCTGTTCCGGTGCCATCGTCTCGGCTGGTGCTGGTGCTGGTGCTGGTGCTGGTGCCGGTGCTGCCGTCGGGTGCGGTGCCGGGCCCGCCGTTGTTGCCACAGTCAGGCTGACGTCAGAGCGGCCAAAGCCATCTGTTCCAGGATCGGCCTGGCCGACTTCACGGCGATCTTCCGTCCGTGATGGCGGACGGAGTGAGGCGTGGAATTGATCAGGCCAAAGGCTGCATGTGCCCGGACGCGGAGGCCGGCGACATCCGCGTTGGAGTGGATGCGTGCCAGGACGTCCACCCAGGTTTCAACGTAGGCGCGTTGCAAGGACCGGACTTCGGCTTGGTCCGTGCTGCTGAGGCTGCCGAAGTCGCGGTCCTGAACGCGTATGACGTCCGGGTTGCTCAGCGCAAAGTCCACCTGGAACTGGATCAAGCCCTTCAGCGCGTCCATGGGGTTCTCCGCTTCCGCGACCACGCGGAGGCCGCCGTCGAGCAGGTCGCGGCTGACGCTGAGGAGAAGCTCGCCGAGGACAGCCTGCTTGCCGGGGAAGTGCCGGTAAACGGCAGGCCCGCTGACGCCTGCGGCAGCACCAAGATCTTCAAGCGAAACCCGGGTGAAGCCATTTTCTGCAAAGAGTCCCGCGGCCGCTGAAAGCAATGCCAGCCTGCGGAGTTCCTTGGCTTGGCCTCGCTGTGTTGCTGCGGCTGGGCTGCGGACTGTGCCTGTTTCCGGGCCTCCGGTCACGTTCTCCTCCTTGGTGCCACTGCCAGAGATGTGGGTTTGCGCGGGTCCCACTGTGCTGGACATCACAGTTAATAAAGACTAACCTAAATTTCAGTTACGTGGCACTAACCGAAATGGCCTGGTGGTCGGGAATGGAACAGTGGTCAATGGAGACAATTGCCGGCTTGGCAGGACCCAACAGCGGCACCTTTGAAGCCAATCAGGAAGCACAGCTGGCCCTCGTAGGGGAACTGAAGGAACGTCTTGCCGCTGCAGCCCTCGGGGGACCAGCGAAGTCCAGGGAGCGTCATGTTGCCCGAGGCAAACTATTACCCCGGGAGCGAATTGACTACCTCCTGGACGAGGGCAGCCCCTTCCTGGAGATAGCGCCCCTGGCCGCACATGGCATGTACAACGATGATTCGCCGGGCGCAGGAGTGATTGCCGGTATTGGGTTGGTCCATGGCCGGCACGTCCTGGTGATTTCCAACGATGCCACGGTCAAAGGCGGCACGTATTACCCCATGACGGTCAAGAAGCACCTCAGGGCCCAGGAAATCGCCTTGGAAAACAGGCTTCCGTGTATCTACCTTGTGGATTCCGGGGGAGCGTTCCTGCCCAAGCAGGATGAGGTTTTCCCCGACAAAGAGCACTTTGGCCGGATCTTCTACAACCAAGCGCGCATGTCGGCGGCGAAAATTCCGCAAATCGCCTCGGTGATGGGTTCGTGCACAGCCGGCGGAGCATATGTGCCGGCCATGAGTGACGAAACAGTGATCGTCCGCAACCAGGGCACCATCTTCCTCGGGGGTCCGCCATTGGTGAAGGCAGCGATTGGCGAGATTGTCACCGCTGAAGAACTGGGTGGCGGCGAGGTGCACTCCAGGATTTCCGGAGTTACGGACCACCTGGCCGAGAACGACCAGCATGCGCTGGAGATCGTCCGGGACATCGTCGGCACGTTGCCCAAGCCGGCCGCGCCGGCGTGGGACGTGCTCGACGTCGTCCTGCCGCCCGTCGTCGACCCTTCCGGGATTTATGGCGTGGTCCCCACAGACGTCAACGCCCAGTACGATGTCCGCGAAGTAATCGCCCGGCTCGTGGACGGATCCCAATTCCATGAGTTCAAGAAGAACTACGGCACCACGCTGGTGACTGGATTCGCTCATCTCCATGGACACCCCGTTGGCATCGTGGCCAACAACGGGGTCCTGTTCAGTGAGTCCTCGCTCAAGGGCGCCCACTTCATCGAACTCTGCGATCAGCGCGGGATCCCGCTGATCTTCCTGCAGAACCTCTCCGGTTTCATGGTGGGCAAAGACTACGAGCAAGGCGGCATTGCCAAGAACGGCGCAAAGATGGTCACCGCCGTCGCAACGGCGAGGGTCCCCAAGCTGACAGTTGTCATCGGCGGCTCCTTCGGCGCTGGAAACTACTCTATGTGCGGGCGGGCCTACTCGCCGCGTTTCCTGTGGATGTGGCCCGCTGCCCGTATTTCGGTGATGGGTGGAAACCAGGCATCCAGTGTCCTTGCAACGGTCAAACGGGACCAGTACGAGGCCGCTGGCCAGGAATGGTCCGCCGAGGAAGAGGAGGCCTTCAAAGCTCCCATTAAGGAGCAGTACGAGGAACAAGGCAGCCCCTATTACTCCACCGCCCGGCTTTGGGATGACGGCATCATCGATCCCGCAGACACCCGACAGGTCCTGGGCATGGCTTTGGACGTCATCTCCCGCCAGCAACTGCCCGAGACCTCCTTCGGCCTCTTCAGGATGTGACCATGACTCTGCCAACCACCACAGCATCAGCCGCCACCGTGGCGTCCCGTCCCTTCAGCGCCGTCCTCGTTGCCAACCGTGGTGAGATCGCTTGCCGCGTGATCCGAACCCTCCGGGACATGGGCATCCGCTCCATTGCCGTCTTTTCGGACGCGGACAAGCACGCCAAGCACGTGGCGCTTGCCGATACCGCAGTGGCAATCGGGGGGACGGCGCCCTCGGAGAGCTACTTGAAAATCGACGCCATCATCGATGCCTGCCGCCGCAGCGGTGCGGTGGCAGTCCATCCTGGCTACGGCTTCCTGTCCGAGAATGTGGAGTTCGCCAAAGCCCTTGACGCGGCGGGGATCACGTTCATCGGACCGGGCGTTGACGCAATCGAGGTCATGGGAGACAAGATTCGTTCCAAGAATCACGTCATGGCCTACGACGTCCCGTGCGTACCCGGAATTGCGGTACCCGGCCTCACTGATCAGGAACTGATCGACGCTGCGCCGTCGGTGGGCTTTCCTTTGCTCATCAAGCCCTCGGCAGGCGGCGGCGGCAAGGGGATGCACATCGTGGAGCGGCCCGAAGACATGGCTGCCACACTGCAGACCGCACGGCGCGTGGCAGCTTCGGCGTTTGGGGATGACACGCTGTTCCTGGAACGGCTCATCAAGGCACCCCGCCACATCGAGGTCCAGGTCCTCGCGGACAACCATGGCAACGTCATCCACCTGGGCGAGCGCGAATGTTCCCTCCAACGCCGCCATCAGAAAGTTATTGAGGAAGCTCCTTCAGCACTCTTTGAGTCGCTGGCGGACGGCCCTGCCGAACGGGCCCGCATTGGAGAGGCAGCCTGCAACGCAGCACGTTCGGTCAAATACAGCGGCGCCGGCACGGTGGAATTCCTGGTGTCCGACGAACATCCCGATGAGTTCTTCTTCATGGAGATGAACACGCGCTTGCAGGTGGAACACCCCGTCACCGAAATGGTCACCGGGATGGACCTCGTTGAATGGCAGGTGCGGATCGCCGCCGGTGAGGTACTCACCGTTGCGCAGTCCGACGTCGTTCTTGAAGGCCACGCCGTAGAGGCGCGCGTCTATGCCGAAGTGCCGGAGCGGAACTTCATGCCCTCGATGGGGCGCCTCGTGGCGCTGGCCGAGGATGGCGGGACGGATCCCAAGGTGCTCGGCGAGCAACGTTCCCACGCGAACGTCCGGATCGACTCCGCGATGCGCGAGGACCTTGAGATCACCGGCGACTACGATCCCATGCTGGCCAAGGTCATCGCCTGGGGCGAAAACCGCGCCGCTGCGCTGGACACCTTGGACGCTGCCTTGGGCAGGTACACCCTGCTGGGCTTGGACACGAATGTGGAATATCTCCGGCTGCTGATCAATGATCCTGACGTCCGCGCCGGCCACCTGGATACGGGGCTGATCGAACGCAAACTGCCGTCCATGGAATTCAGGCACGCAGGCGCCAACGAGTTGATCGCCGCCGCCCTGACGCTGTGGCTCGAAAAGAAGGCAAACTCTGGGGCTTCTGCCCATGCCGGCAACGCCTGGAGCTCGCTTGATTCCTGGCGCCTTGGCGCCCGCGGCGCCTGGAGTGCCACGTTCGGACTGCCGGGTGGCGGCACCTCCACCGTTGCTTTGACTGAGGACTCCGGCACCTTCTCGGCAGCCATCGACGGCGGCCCTGACGCGGGCCGTTCGGCCAAAGTCAACGCCGTGGAACGGGCCGGGGACGGCATCGTCCTGGAGTTCGACGGCGGTCGGGTCACCTATGCGGTGGGGCTGCCACCAGCCGAGGCGCACGGAATCCGGGCGATCTACCTTGGCAACAACGGCTGGTCCTGCCGCCTGGAAGTCCTGGACCGCGCCGAACGTCTTCAGAGGATGCTGGCAGGCATCCAGCGCGAAGAAGGTGCTGCAGACCCGGAGGTGCGCTCGCCGATGCCGGGAACGGTGGTTTCGGTGGCAGTGGCCAACGGAGACATGGTCCAAGAGGGGCAGCCGCTCCTGGCAGTGGAAGCCATGAAAATGGAGCACCAACTGGTGGCATCGGTTTCCGGAACCGTGCACCTCACCAGCAAACCGGGCGACTTGGTCAAAGCCGACCAAGTGCTCGCCACTATTCACGCAGCAGACCCTTTTGAAGGGCCTGTAGAGATAGACAAGCCCGCAGAGACAGACAAGGAAGTCCAGCCATGAGCAGTTTTGACCTGAACGAGGAATACCAGGACCTCAGTGATTCCGTCCGCGAATTCGCCGACGAAGTGGTGGCACCCGTATCTGCCAAGCACGATGAAGAACACAGCTTCCCCTATGAAGTGGTCAAGCAGATGGGGGAGATGGGGCTGTTCGGCCTGCCGTTCCCGGAGGAGTTTGGTGGCATGGGTGGGGACTACTTTGCCTTGGCGCTGGCCTTGGAACAGTTGGGCCGGGTGGACCAGTCCGTGGCAATCACGCTTGAGGCCGGTGTGTCCCTGGGCGCCATGCCGGTGTACCGTTTCGGCACGCAGGAACAGAAGGAGCGCTGGCTTCCGGAGTTGGCATCCGGACGATCCTTGGCGGGATTCGGGTTGACCGAGCGTGAGGCCGGTTCCGATGCAGGTGGTACCAAGACCCACGCCCATGTGGAGAACGGCGAATGGGTCATTAATGGCAATAAGGAGTTCATCACGAACTCCGGCACGGACATCACCACGTTGGTGACCGTCACTGCCGTCACCGGTAAGACGGAAAACCCCGATGGCAGCGCCAAGAAAGAAATATCCACCATTCTTGTGCCCACCGAAACCGCGGGCTTCAAGGCAGAGAAGGCTTATAACAAGGTGGGCTGGAACGCGTCGGACACGCATCCACTGACCCTGGACAACGTCCGGGTTCCTGAAGCGAACCTCCTGGGCCAGCGGGGCAGGGGCTATGCCAACTTCCTGTCCATCCTCGACGAGGGCCGCATTGCCATTGCCGCCTTGGGCACAGGCGCGGCACAGGGTTGTGTGGACCTTTCGGTGAAGTATGCCAAGGAACGCAGCGCCTTTGGCCAGAACATCGGCAAGTACCAGGCCATCCAATTCAAGATCGCCAGGATGCAGGCCAGGGCCCATACGGCTCGTTTGGCCTATTACGATGCAGCAGCGAGGATGCTGGCCGGCAAGCCGTTCAAGACTGAAGCGGCCATCGCTAAGATGGTCGCAGGCGAGGCAGCCATGGACAACGCACGGGACGCCACCCAGGTGTTCGGTGGCTATGGCTTCATCAACGAATTCACAGTGGCGCGCCATTACCGCGACTCCAAGATTCTTGAAGTCGGGGAAGGCACCACTGAAGTCCAGTTGATGCTCATCGCCCGCGAGCTGGGTCTGTAACCGTAGGGGAAGGATCAAGGATGATTGACAAGGTTGTTGCCAGCGCCGCGGAAGCGGTGAAGGACATCCCGGACGGCGCCTCGCTCGCTGTCGGCGGTTTTGGCCTATGCGGAATCCCCGTGTCGCTGATCGACGCGCTCCACAGCCAAGGCACCACGGACCTGGAGACCGTGAGCAACAACTGTGGCGTGGACGATTGGGGCCTCGGAATCCTCCTGAAGGATGGACGAATCCGCCGCACCATCAGCTCGTACGTGGGGGAGAACAAGGAGTTTGCCAGGCAGTACCTCGCCGGCGAACTGGAGGTGGTCCTCACCCCGCAGGGCACCCTGGCCGAGAAACTGCGCGCAGGGGGTGCCGGAATTCCCGCGTTTTACACGAAGGCCGGCGTGGGAACCCAGGTGTCCGAGGGCGGCTTGCCGCAAAAGTACGACGCCGAAGGGAACGTTGCGATCGCCTCCGCCCCCAAGGAGGTGCGCACTTTCCAGAACGCCGACTACGTGCTGGAAGAATCGCTGACGCCGGACTTTGGGCTGGTCCATGCGTGGAAGGGCGACCGCCACGGCAACCTCGTCTTCCATGCAACAGCCATGAACTTCAACCCCCTGTGTGCCATGGCCGCCAAGACAACCATTGCCGAAGTCGAAGAGCTCGTGGAAACCGGCGAGCTGGACCCGGAACACATCCATACGCCCGGCATTTTCGTGCAAAGAGTGGTGGTGGCGCCTGCCACGGAGAAACGGATTGAAAAACGGACGGTGGCTCTGACCACCAGCCAAGCAACCGGGCAGGCAGGAGCAGCACAGTGACCGACAACTCGTACCATGACATCCCGCCCCGCCCCGAAGCCGTGCGGCACGAGTATCGACGTGCCGACATCGACCATCACGAAGCCAAAGGCTGGAGCCGCAACGAACTTGCTGCGCGGGTAGCCCAGGAACTCACCAACGGCCAGTACGTGAACCTGGGGATTGGGATGCCCACCCTGATTCCCAACTACATTCCTGCGGGTGTGGAAGTGATCCTCCATTCCGAGAACGGCATCCTGGGCGTCGGGCCTTATCCGGCCGAGGACCAGGTTGATCCGGACCTCATCAACGCCGGCAAGGAAACTGTCACCATCAAACCGGGCGCTGCGTTCTTCGATTCGGCCTCGTCCTTTGGCATGATCCGGGGCGGCCATGTGGATGTGGCGGTCCTGGGTGCCATGGAAGTGGCGGCCAACGGCGATCTTGCCAACTGGATGATCCCCGGAAAGATGGTCAAGGGCATGGGCGGTGCCATGGACCTCGTGTTCGGCGCCAAGAAGGTAATCGTCATGATGGAACACGTGGACCGCAACGGCCGGCCCAAAATCGTCAAGGAGTGCACCCTGCCCCTGACGGGCAAGGGCTGCGTGGACCGGATCATCACCGACCTCGCTGTGATCGATGTCGTCAAGGACGAGGGGGAGCCGCGGCTGGTCCTTCGCGAACTGGCCCCCAACGTCACTTTGGACGACGTCGTGGCTGCCACCGGGGCTGAACTCTTCGAAGAGGACCAGGAACTCACCGTATGACCCGGGTTGTTGAGCAGCGTGGACTGTACTTCGATGAGCTTGAAGAGGACGTGATCTACGCCCACAAGCCCGGACGAACCGTGACGGAAGCAGACAACGTCCTGTTCACTACCTTGACCATGAACACCCAGGCGCTGCACCTGGACGCAGCTTGGAGCTCCGCGCAGCCGTTCGGGCAGCGGCTGATGAATTCGATGTTCACCTTGTCCACAATGGTGGGGCAGTCGGTGACCCAGCTGACGCAGGGCACCATCATCGCCCAGCTGGGGCTGACGGATGTCACCTTTCCCCACCCGCTCTATCACGGGGATACCCTGTACACGGAAACGGTGATCACCGCCAAGCGGTTGTCGTCCTCGCGTCCTGGCCAAGGTGTGGTGACCATGCAACATACTGGCAGGAACCAGGACGGAGTGGTGGTGGCACTTGCCACGCGTACCTGCCTGATGTGGACCCAGGAAGCACACGCCGCGCAGTCCTAGGCTGTTTTCCGCATTTGTCAGCATTCCAGCAGCAAGGAACCCTCATGCCTTCTCCCGACTCCTCCCTGCACGTTACGGTTACGCCATTCACCATGGGGCCGGCACTCCTCTTTTGCCCCGCTGACCGGCCGGAGCGTTTCGGCAAGGCTGCGGAGCGCTCGGACGCAGTGATCCTGGACCTCGAAGATGCCGTGGCTCCGGGGGACAAGCAGCGGGCCCGGGGCGCGATCCTCGCCCAGCTCGGATCCGAAGGAGACACTGCTGAGCTGGACCCGAGCCGGACGATTGTCCGCGTCAACCCTGTGGGCTCCGCGGAATTCGAGAAGGACCTGCACAGCCTGGCGCACACTCCCTATCGCACAGTCATGCTCGCCAAGGCGGAGAGCGCCGGGCAGCTCAGGGCACTTGAGGGCTACCGCGTGATCGCACTCTGTGAAACGGCCGCCGGCATCGTTAATGCTTCAGCCATCGCCGCGGAACCCAACGTTGTTGCCTTGATGTGGGGCGCCGAGGACCTGCTCGCTTCCCTGGGCGGTCTCTCCAGCAGGAACGGCGACGGCGGCTACCGGGCCGTGGCCCTGCACTCACGGTCCGCGGTGCTGCTTGCCGCTAAAGCCGCTGGCAAGGAAGCAATCGACTCCGTGTATGTGGACATCCCCGATCTCGAGGGCCTGTCTGTGGAATCCCTTGACGCCGTGGCCAGCGGTTTCGGTGCCAAAGCCTGCATCCACCCCAGCCAGGTTGCAACAGTGCGGGAAGCCTATGCACCAACACCTGAAGCCGTGACCGAGGCCGCCGAGCTTCTCGACGCAGCATCTGCGGCCGGAACGGGCGTCTTCCAGTTCAAAGGCAAGATGATCGACGGCCCTATCCTTAAGCACGCCGAGGCAACACTGCGCCGGGCCCGGCACACGAGATGACAGTTGAACCCCATGTTTTGCTGCCGGAACATGGGGTTCAACTGTCACTTCGGCGTGCCCTGCGGCACTCCTCAATTCATGTTGTCTAGGCGCGTACCGGCGTCGAAAGTTCTGCCAGTTCCACCATGTCCGGGCGGCTAACAGTGCTCTGGATGGCTACCGCCTGTCCTGTCTTGGCGGATTCCAGCACGGACTCCATGACCTCAAGGGCATGGAAAGCGAGTTGGCCACCGGCGCGCGGCTCTTGTCCGGCGGGAGTGGCTGACAAATCGGCGATGCCAAAGCCGCGGCCGGCGTCAACGTAACCCGCAGATACAGGGAGTGTTTTCCACTCCTCGGCTCCCAACTCGAACAGCTGCACATCGCCGTCGAAGTGGTTGGGATCCGGAACAACGAGCGAACCTTTCTCTCCGTGGATTTCGATGTTGGGGCTCTTGGTCTTGACGGCGTCGAAGCTCATGAACAGCGTAGACAGCGCGCCGGAAGCATGGACAAGGACACCCGTGACGTGGGAGTCGATGTCCACGGGCACTTTTTGCCCTTGCCGAGGACCGGAACCGATGGTGCGTTCGTTGCGGGTGTGGCTGGCCGCCCCCACTACCGACACTATGGGGCCAAGCAGCGTGACCAGAGCGGACACATAGTAAGGGCCCATATCCAGCAGCGGGCCGCCGCCGGGTTGGTAATAGAAGTCGGGATTCGGATGCCAGCGCTCATGCCCTGGCGTAGCCATGGTGGCCGTTGCCGAAACCGGAGCGCCAATCAGGCCGTCGTCGATCGCTTTTCGGGCAGTTTGGATACCGGTGCCGAGGACTGTATCCGGAGCGCACCCCACAATCACTCCCGCCGCGTTGGCCGCCTCGAGTACCTGCCGGGCCTCAGCTGTGGTTGCCGCCAACGGCTTCTCGCCATAAACGGACTTGCCCGCCGCGATTGCCTTGAGCGCGATGTCAGCATGCGCTGCCGGGATGGTCAGGTTGAGGACAAGTTCGACGTCGTCCGCCTCAAGCAGCCCATCCACGGACAATGCACGGACGCCGTCGTAGGAGTCGGCAACTGCCTGGGCGCGGGCGGGATCGAGGTCCGCAACGGCTACGAGGTTGATGGAATCCAACCGGCGGAAGTTTGTCAGGTACTGGGCGATAATGGCGCCGCAGCCAATGATTCCTACATTCAGCGGGATGCCCACAGCATGCCCCTTTCGATGATGGTGCGGACGTTGCTGTCCTGGAGGATTTCCACGCGGTGGCCGGGAGTGGAGACGAAGATTCTTCCCTTGCCCCATTGCCTGGTCCAAATGGCGGGGGAAGTGACCTCGCGGTTCCACGGGTCCCATTCGCGGACCTTTTGCGTGGTGGTCGCCAGGACGTCGATGTAGTCATCGGCCAGAACCCAATACTGCTCGGTGACGAGGTCAAAGTCGGCGATTCCCTGGGTAATGGGATGCTCTGCTGCGGCAGGGAGCATGTTCACCGAGTAGGGAACATAGTTATCTGACTGTTCGCCGATCCGTTCGTCCTCATGCTTGCCGGGGTGGCAGGCGAACTGGCCCCCGATCAAGTGCAGGTAGTCCGAAGTGTTGCGGTAGGAATCGGCGATCCCGCCGTGCCATCCGGCAAGTCCACTGCCATTTTCGACGGCGGCGCGGAGCCCCGCGAACTCGTCCTTTTCGATGGTGGACATCGTCATGCACTGCACGATCAGGTCCACTCCGGCCATGTATTCAGTGTCCGCGTAGATTTTGGGGGATTCCTCCACCCTGACCTCATAGCCGTTCGCTTTGAGGAAGGGGAGGAACAGTTCGGTGGCTTCCACCGGCTGATGTCCGTCCCAGCCGCCTCGAACCACAAGTGCGGTCTTGTTCTTGCTTGTCATGTTTTCCTTCGTATTCGTAAACGTCCGGGTGAGTCTGTTGGCTGTTCAAAATCAGTTCAGCGGGCGGCAAAGGCGGCATCGAAAGCTGCAGCCGGGGGCCGAATGGCTGCCAGACGGCGGACCATGTCCAGCGCTTCCGGAGCGCCGATCAGCCGATCCATGCCCGCGTCTTCCCATTCGATGCTGGTGGGTCCGGTATACCCGATCGAGTTGAGCGTCCGGAAAATGGGTTCCCAGTTCACGTCGCCATGGCCGGCAGTGACGAAGTCCCAGCCACGGCGGGGATCAGCCCACGGCAAGTGGGATCCAAGGCGCCCGTTGCGTCCATTGAGTTGGCGCACGGATTCCTTCACGTGAACATGGAAGATCTTGTCCGCGAAGTCCTGGAGGAACATCACCGGGTCCAGGTCCTGCCAGATGAAGTGGGAGGGGTCAAAGTTAAGGCCAAAACTGTCCCTGTGCCCGATCGCTTCCAGTGTGCGTTTGGCAGTCCAGTAGTCGTAGGCGATCTCAGAAGGATGGACTTCCAAGGCAAAACGTACTCCTACCTCGTCAAAGACATCCAGAATGGGGTTCCAACGGTCTGCGAAGTCCTGGTAGCCGCGCTCGATCATGCCTTCTGAAGCCGGCGGGAACATCGCCACGCACTTCCAGATGGACGAGCCCGTGAACCCCGTGACGGTCTTGACGCCAAGCCTTGCCGCCGCACGCGCCGTGGTCTTCATCGCTTCGGCAGCACGCTGACGGACGCCCTCAGGATCGCCGTCGCCCCACACGTCGGGTGTCAGGATGTCCCGGTGACGTTCATCGATGGGGTCATCGCACACTGCCTGTCCGGTGAGGTGGTTGGCGATCGCATGGACGGAGAGATGGTGCTTCTCCAGAATGTCCAGCTTGCCTTGAAGATACGAGTCGTCTTGGACGATGCGCAGAGGGTCCAGATGATCGCCCCAGCAGGCAATCTCCAGGCCGTCGAAGCCCCACTCGCCAGCCAGGCGCGCTACTTCCTCAAACGGCAGGTCGGCCCACTGGCCGGTAAAAAGGGTGATGGGTCGGGTCATCATCATTCCTCTCAGACGTTCTGCCAACGGCTCGCGTTGCCCGCGCTCGCCTCAACGGCGGCCAGCACCTTTTGGACCTGCAGCGCATCAGCAAACGACGGCGAGGGCTGCTCCCCGGCGCCGATGGCATTCACCAGGTCCACCACTTGGTGCGTGAATCCATGCTCGTAACCAAGGCCGTGCCCGGTGGGCCACCAATTGCCCGTGTACGGATGGGACGGTTCGGTGACAATGATCTTGCGGAATCCGGCGTCAGGTTCCAGTGCCGAATCGTAGAACTGGAGCGAGTTCATGTCCTCGAAGTCGAAAGCCAGCGAGCCCTTGGTCCCGTTGAGCTCCAGGCGCATGGCGTTCTTGCGGCCCAGGGCAAAACGTGTCGCTTCGAAGATGCCGATTGCCCCTGCCACAGCGCCGGAATCAGTGCCGGAAGAAGTCCCGACGGCGGTGCCTTCCTTGGCGGTGGTGGCGGCAGCATCGGCGTCGTGCTTTCCGCCAAACCGGGCGGTGAACAGCGCGGCGTCGTCCACGGTGACCGGGCCCTTGGCGGCGTCCGAACCGCCGCGGCCGCCGAGGCCCACGTAGTCTCCACCCACAGGCCGTTCCTTCACGAAGGTTTCCAGCAGCGCCGAGACTCCGGTGATTGGGGAGCCCGTGATCCACTGCGCGGCGTCGATGCTGTGGGCGCCGATATCGCCCAGTGAACCGGAGCCGGACTTGGACTTGTCCAGGCGCCACGTGAGCGGCGCATCCGCGTCACTGAGCCAGTCCTGGAGGTATTGCGCCCGGACGTGGCGGATGTCGCCCAGGCGCCCTTCCTCCACCATCCGCTTTGCCAAAGCCAAAGCCGGAGTGCGTCGGTAACTGAAGCCGCACATGGACAGTACGCCGCGCTCGGCTGCCGCCTGGGCAACCGCTGTCATTTTCTCCGCCTCTTCCACTGAATTGGCCAGTGGCTTTTCGCAGAGCACGTGCTTGCCCGCTTCCAAGGCGGCGATGGCGATCTCGGCGTGCGTGTTTCCGGGGGTGCAGATATCGATGAGGTCAATGTCATCGCGCTCGATCAGGCGGCGCCAGTCGGTTTCCACAGAATCCCAACCGTACTTGGTGGCAGCTGCACGCACGCCGTCCGGGTTGCGGCCGGCGACGGCAGTCAGTTCAGGTATCAAGGGGAGGTCGAAGAATCGCGGGGCTGTCCGCCAGGCATGCGAGTGGGCAGCGCCCATGAAGGCATAGCCCACCATGCCCACGCGGAGGCGTTTGGGTTCTGACATGTGAAAGTCCTTTCTTGTCTGAGCTGGCGCCTGGCTGGCGGCCGGCTACTTGCTGAAGCCTGCCGTAAGGCCACTGACCAGCTGACGGCGTCCGAGGACGTAAATCACCAGGATTGGCAGGGTGCTCAGGACAACGGAGGCCAGCACTGCGGGGATGTTGACGCTGAACTCGCCCTGGAAAGTCCACAGTCCCAACGGGAGGACGCGGAGTCCGGGGCTTTGGGTGAGTACCAGGGGCAGCAGGAATCCGTTCCAGACATGCAAGCCGTTGTAAATTGCCACGGTTACAATCGCCGGACGGGTCAAGGGCAGCGCCAACCTCCACATCGTTTGCCAATCACTGCAGCCATCCAGGCGCATTGACTCGAACAATTCGTTCGGCACATCGCGGATGAAGTTGGACAGGATCAGAACCGTCAACGGAATGGCGAACGCTATGGAGGGAAGCATGATGGCAAGGAGGCTGTCATACAGGTTCAGCCGGATGATCATCAGGTAGATCGGAATGATGGTTGCCTGGAGCGGAATCGCCAAGCCCATGAGGAACATGCCGTTAACAAACTTCAGGTATCGGCCGCGACCACGAACGATCGCGAAGGCAGCCATGAAGGAGATCAATACCGTGGGGATCACGGAGCCAAGTGTGACGATCACGCTGTTCATGAAGTACGTGGTGAAGTTGGCCTCGAGAACCAGTTGGTAGTTCTCCACCGTAGGAGCCGTCGGGAGGGCCAACGGATTCTGCCCAAAGTACCCTTCGGACGTCTTCAAGCTGGTGATGACGATGTAGTAGATCGGCACAATGATGATGGCCAGCCATATCCAACCGCCAAGGCCTCCGGGAATGTTCAGCCGCCTGACCCGTGAACCAAGGCTCTGCTTGGCCTTGATGGAATGGCCCGGGGGAGTGGCTGGAGCGGTTTTCGAATCGCTGTGAAGGACAGTGCTCACCTTACAAACCTTCCAATTGGCTGCCCTGCTTGTCCTTGCCTCCAAGGCGCTGGAGGAACAAGGCAAGGACAAGGCCGATGACGACGAGGATGACCGCGATGACACTTGCCGGGCCCATCAGGTTGGCCCGGAAGCCGCGCAAGTACATGTCAAGCGCCAGGATGCGGGTGGAATTACCCGGCCCGCCACCGGTCAGGACAAAGATGAGGTCGAAGTACGTCAGCGATCCGACCACCATCAGGGTGGACGAAGTGATGATGGTGTATTTCAGCTGCGGAAGCGTGATGTGGAAGAACTGCTTAATGATGCCCGCACCATCGATCTGTGCTGCCTCATACAGGGACTTGGGGATTTGCCGGACACCACCTTGGTAGATGAGCGTATGGAAGGGCACGAACTGCCAGGCGATCACAAAGATGACCAGGCCCAATGCCAACTGTGGGACGCCCAGCCAGTCTTGGGCAAGGAAGGGCAAACCCAGCCCCATGGCCAGCCCAAAGTTAGGGTCCAACAATGCTTTGTACGCAATAGCAACTGCCGCGGAGGAGAGGAGAAGCGGCAAGAAGTACAACACCGCCAAGGCAGCCCTGTAACGCTGTGTGCCGGCGGTGAAGACTCCCAGGAGAAGGCTGATGGGAGTCTGAACCAGCCAGGAGAGGATCATGATCAGGAAAGTCAGGCCCAGTGCGTTGTACAGTCCGGGGTCGCTGAGAACTGAGGACCAGTTCTCCAGGCCGGCTGCTCCGATGGCGCCGATGCCGTCCCAGTTGGCGAAGCTCAGAACCAGGACACCTACCAGTGGCGCAAGTGCGAACACCACGAAGAAGATCAAAGCCGGCACCGTCAGCCACGCAAGTGCAGATTTTTGCTTCCCGCTCTGCTCGATTTTCCGCGATGCAGTGGCAGCCCTTTGAGTGGTTGTTGAGCTCATTTGCCCAGGGTGGCATTCATGTTCTCGGCGAACTGCTGTGGCGTGATCGACTTGAGGAAGAGCTGGTCGATGTTGTTAAGCAGGGCCTCGGCCGCAGTCGGGCTCAGGGCTTGATCCCATGACTGCTGGAAGTTCGGGGCATTTTTGGCCAGATCGTAGACGAAGTTCAGGAAGTCCTTGTCCGGGGACGTTGCGAGCTTGTCTTCAATTCCGTTGACGATCGGGACCGAACCGGAGTTGATGTAGGCGTCGATGACCGTATCCGTCATGATGCCGTCCTTGAAGAACTTCTTGGCCGTTTCCTTTTCCTTGTCGGTGGCCTTGGCCGAAATCGACATGTACTGGGCGGGGTTGCCTACGCCATTCTTCGGATCTCCCTTGCCTCCCGGGATCGTCGGGAAGGTGACGAAGCCCAGTTTTCCGTCCTGGACGAAGTTCTGGCCTTCCTTCTTCATGGGTCCGTACGTCCAGGAGCCTTGAAGCAACATTGCTGCTTTGCCCGTGAACAGCAGCGCCTGATCCGCTTTCGAATCTGCCGTAATGGAGGAGAAGCCCTTGATGAAGCCATCGGCGGACACCAGTTCCTGGATCTTGGTACCCGTTTCGATCACGGCCGGATCCATCCAGGCATTGGGCTTGCCTTCGAAAATCGAAGTGAACACCTCGGCCCCTCCGATGCGGTCCAGCAGGTATTCCAGCCACATCATGGAGGTCCAGCGGGATTGACCGCCCAAGGAGAACGGGGCTACTCCCATGTCGTTGAAGGTCTTTACCAGCGACATGACGTCGTCCCAGGTCTTGGGTGGCTGCACCCCGGCCTTTTCAAAGAGCTCTTTGTTGTAGAACAGGACAACAGGGGCCACGTACTGGTTGGGGAGGGCGTAGATCTTGCCGTTGACGGTGGCTGCACCGAAGGAAGCGGGGAAGAACTTGTTTTTCAGGTCCGGGTTGGCCTCGAACCAGCTGGTGAGGTCTTCCACCTGGTTGGCCTCGGCGTAGGTCTTCAGAGTCCCGCCACCCCATCCATAAACAATGGTGGGGGCCTGGCCCGCGCCGATCGCGGTTTTGATCTTCGTCTTGTAAGCATCGTTCTGGAAGTACGTCACAGCGATCTTGTTATCGGGATTCGATGAGCCAAAAGCATCGACGGCTTTCTGGATGGTGGTCTGGTTCGGCTCACCGGAGAGGAACCACATGCTGGCGCCTCCTCCGCTCGCGCTGCCCGGTCCGGACGTACCGCAGGCACTGGTTGCCATGACTGCGAATGGCGTAACTGCCGCTAAAGCCAGAAAAGAACGCCGTGATGATTGGAACTGCTTCATTGCTTCTCCATGTGTAGTCGCCTCGTTGGGCACGTTGCGGTGCCCATCTCCCAAAAGGAGTGACCATTGCCCGAAAAATATCGAAATATTTCGCGAATGCTGTTTAGGTCACGGTCTAAACTAAAGTGCAATTCATCACACGTCAAGGCTTACTTTGGCTCTGATTGGCTCGATGTTGCAGCTCTCTTGAGCTTTCCATCGGCTTCCCGCATACTCGAAGCAAGCCGAAATATTTCGAAAGCAGGGGGATTCATGGAACGCGAGCAACGTCCGCTCAAGCTCACACTGGCTGCGGTAGCGAAAGAAGTGGGTGTTTCAGCGCCCACGGTTTCCAAAGTGGTGAATGGCAGGGAGGACGTCGCTGAGGAAACCCGGGCGCGCGTGCTGGCGGCCTTGCAGCGAACCGGATACAAGTCGCCCCTGCAACGCAAGAGTCCTCCGCCCCAGCAGTCAGTTGAGGTGGTTTTCGACTCCCTGAACTCGGCCTACTCCGTGGAAGTCCTCAACGGTGTCATGGAGCACGCGGCGGTCTCGGACATGGAGGTCATTCTCTCGGTGACCAGCAGGCAAACAGCGTCGCCGTTGGGCCCCGAAGAGCGGGCCCAGCGCATCATCGACGAAGGCCGCAGCGGAATGATCGTGGTCACTTCCGCCTTTGGGTCCGCACAGTTGGAAGCCTTCCAACGCCGCCGGATCCCCATCGTGGTGGTTGACCCCCTCAATCCGCCGCCGGCAGACGTCTTCAGCGTGGGTGCAAGCAACTGGGCCGGGGGCAAGGCCGCGGCGACGCACCTGCTCGAGTTGGGACATCGAAGGATCGCCTATATAGGCGGACCGGCCACGGCAGAATGCAGCCAGGCACGGCTCCACGGCTATATGGCGGCACTCATGGCAGAGGGCATCACCGTGGACGACGACTATGTGTCCTCCGGCGCGTTCCGGCCCGAGAACGGTGTAAGAGGCATGAAGGCCCTGCTGGCACTTGAGGATCCGCCCACGGCAATATTCGCTGGAAGCGACAGCATCGCGCTCGGTGTCCTGGCAGAAGCGCGAAGGCAGAACATCCGGATTCCGGAGGACATGAGCCTCGTCGGTTTCGACGGCACACACCAAGCGGAAGAATCCGTTCCACCCCTGACGTCCGTGTCACAGCCACTGCAGGAGATGGGCCGTTCGGCCCTGCGGTTCATCCTGCGCCAGGTCCGTGGCGAGGACATCGACTCCCGCCGGGTGGAGCTGGCTACGCATCTGGTGGTTCGTGAGTCCACAGCGCCACCGCCCGCATCGAAGGCCAAACCCGCGTCCGAGGCCAAATCAGACAACGCTAAAGCTGCCGCCGCCGTCGAGGCGTAAGGGCGACCGGCGGAATGGCGTCATACAGTAACACCCGCACCCAACGCTCACCCGTCTCACGGAACTCCGCACGGCTGGCGAAACGGTAAAGATAGCTGCGTGCACGCACCCAACGCGGGCGTTCGCCGTCGAACGGGTCATGGCGAAGCAGCCCAAGAGTTGGCTTGTCCGCCTCCAACAGCTTCTCAAGGAAGGCGTAGAACCACCCCTCGTGGACGGTCCGCAGCGGCAGGAACCACATGAGCCAATCAAGCCTGAGGTGATACGGGGCCCATTGCCGCGGCAGGCGGCGCACGTCCCCGGGTTTGCCTTTGAAGCCGTACCCCAGCCAGTGCTCGTCAGCTGCATCCGGCTCTTCAGCCATGGTGCCTTCAACGACGATCTCGATCCGCTGCTTCGTCACCGTACCGAACGCACCATAAGCATTGACCAGGCGCCAGCGATTGAAGCTCGCATTCATGAGTTGCTGGCGCGAGAAGAGGTTCAGGAGCGGTCGGTAACTGAGGACCAGCAACAGGAGCGTCACGGCAAGAACGACGACGAGCCACCACACCGGAGTTTCGGCACCTGTGTGCCACTCGAGCGGGATGACGGGAAGAACCGCATGCGCCACCGGATCACTCACGGCAGCGAAGGCGAGAACGATTGCCATCCAGTTCAGCCAGGCAAAATTGCCGCTGCCCACCAACCAAAGCTGCGTCACGATGATGACTCCTGCCGCGATACTCGCCAGCGGTTGGGGCGCGAACAGGAAGAACGGAACCACCAACTGCGCGAAGTGGTTTCCCACCACTTCCACTTTGTGCAACGGGCGGGGGAGGAGATGGGCCTGCCGGCTCAGCGGTCCGGGCATCGGCTGTGTCTCGTGGTGATAGAACATCGCCGTAAGGTCGCGCCACTCACGGCCTCCCCTGATTTTGATCATTCCCGCGCCGAACTCAAGCCGGAACACCAGCCACGCAATCAGGATCAGGATGGTGGTGGGTGGCGGAACCTGGTCCGAGCCAAGGAAAGCTACGGTGAAACCGGCCTCCAGCAGCAGGATCTCCCAGCCAAAGCCGTAGAACGTCTGGCCCACATTCACGATCGACATGTACAGGAACCAGAGGGTGAGGAACGCCAGCATCGGCAGCCACGGTGGTCCCAGCTGCGGCAAGCCCAGCACCAGCAAGGCGGACACCGCAATTCCCGCCCAACAGACTGCCCGCAGCAGGGCATCGGAGTACCGCCACTGGAAGAGAGTAGGCCGGGCGGGACGGCGCGCCATGTCAAGGAATGACGGGACGGGAAGCAGGCCGTGCTCGCCAAGGAGTGCAGGAAACTGGTTCATGGTGGAGAGGAACGCAACCAGATAAAGGGCGGCAGTACCGCGTTGCAATACCTGCCGCGCGAATTCGTAGTCCCGCGCGTTAAACCAGTCCTGCGCGTCAAACCAGGCCAGCCACTCCACAATTCCACGTTACGCGCGGGAAAGAAGTGGTCAAGCGGGGTTTTCCACTTACCCGGGTGCTACGTTCGCACCCTTCTGCGGCTGCTGGGATACTTAAGCAATGCAGCCGCGCAAGATCGTCATCCTCGGGTCCACCGGTTCCATCGGCACACAGGCGATAGACGTCGTCGACGGCGCCCCGCACCTTTTCGAAGTGGTGGCACTGAGCGCCGGCGGCGGGAACCTGGAATTGCTCGCCCACCAAGCTGTGCATACGCGGGCGCAGGCCGTTGGCATTGCCCACGGCGATCCGGAAGCATTGCAGAACCTGATTGACGCCGCGGCGGCCCGAGAAGGCTTGCGCAACTTCGCCCCGGAAATTTTCGTTGGACCGGACGCGTCCACCCGCATCGCCGAAGTGGAATGCGACGTCGTTCTCAACGGCATCACCGGCTCCATTGGCCTGGCGCCAACCCTGGCCGCGCTGGCATCCGGCGCCACCTTGGCGCTCGCCAACAAAGAGTCGCTGATTGTCGGTGGTGCCCTGGTGAAAGCAGCTGCCCGCCCCGGCCAGATTGTGCCTGTCGATTCCGAACATTCGGCCATCGCCCAGTGCCTGCGCTCGGGTACTGAGCAGGAGGTGGAGAAGTTGATTCTCACGGCGTCCGGCGGACCTTTCCGGGGCCGCAGCCGTGAGCAGCTTCACGATGTCACACCCGCCGAGGCTCTGGCGCATCCCACCTGGGATATGGGCCTCATGGTCACCACCAACTCGGCGAGCCTCGTTAACAAGGGCCTTGAAGTGATCGAGGCCCATCTGCTGTTCGACGTACCCCTGGACAGGATCGACGTCGTGGTCCATCCACAGTCGGTGGTCCACTCGATGGTCCAGTTTGTGGATGGGTCCATCATTGCCCAGGCGTCGCCGCCTGACATGCGGCTTCCCATCGCCTTGGGGCTGGGCTGGCCCGGGAGGGTTCCAAGGGCTGCCCAGCCATGTGACTGGACCCAAGCCACAAGTTGGACATTCGAACCACTGGACTCGGTTGCGTTTCCGGCAGTGGAACTCGCCAAGGAGGCCGCGAAGCAGGGCAGCACCTACCCTGCCGTCTTCAACGCGGCCAACGAGGAAGCCGTGGAGGCTTTCCACGCCGGTCGCATCCGCTTCACGGACATTGTGGACACGGTGGAGTCCGTCCTCAGCGAACATTCAGGTTCTTCGGAGCTTACGGTGGAGTCCGTGCTGGATGCTGAGAGTTGGGCACGCACGCGCACCCATGATCGTTTAGCCAACAGCGCGGTTCAGCTCAGAAGTGCCCAGTAGAAACCCAGTATAAAAACCCATGGAAGCAGTCCCGTCGGCATGAGTCCCGTCCTTCTTTTCATCCTCGGAGTCGTCTTCGTCGCCCTTGGCGTCGCAGTGTCCATCGCCTTGCATGAGGTTGGCCACCTGGTCCCCGCGAAGCTCTTTAAGGTGCGCGTGACCAAGTACATGATTGGCTTCGGGCCCACCTTGTGGTCCAGGAAGAAGGGCGAAACGGAGTACGGCTTCAAGGCCCTTCCGTTGGGTGGCTACGTTGCCATGATCGGCATGTACCCGCCCAACAAAGAAGATGGCGGGGTACGTCCCTCCAGCACGGGCATGTTCCAGACGCTTGCCAGCGAGGCCCGTTCCGTCGCGCACGAAGAAGTAGGCCCCGGGGATGAAGGCAGGGTCTTTTACAAGCTGCCGGTCTGGAAGAAGATCATCATCATGCTCGGCGGCCCGGCCATGAACATGCTGATCGGTTTGGTTCTCCTTGCCATCCTGCTCATGGGTTTTGGCGTTGCCACGGCCACCACAACCATCGCGGACGTCTCAAAGTGCCAGGTGGCTGCGGGGAAAACGGTGGATCCTGATTCGGCGGACTGCAAGCCAACCCCCGCGGCGGCTGCCGGCCTGCAGCCGAACGACACCGTCAAGACTTTCGACGGCAAAGCCGTCACCAGCTGGGATGAACTCACCGGCTGGATCCGGGCCTCGGCCGGCAGGGAAGTACCCATCACCGTAGAACGCAACGGCTCGGAAGTTTCCACCACCGTTACTCCAGTCTTGTCCTCGCGGCCGGTTGTGGGTGCCGATGGCCGCCAGGAGCAGGACGCCAACGGCGTGCTGAAGTACCAGGAGGTTGGCTTCCTGGGAATCGGCGCGCAGAGCGCCTTGGTTCCCCAGCCGGCGTCGTCGGTTCTTCCCATGGCGGGGGAGAACATCAAGCAGATTTCCGGAGTAATCCTTAACCTGCCTGCCCGTGTGGTTGGTGTGGCGAAGGCCGCCTTCAGCGAGGAACCCCGCGATCCGAACGGGCCCATCAGTGTGGTGGGCGTCGGTCGGGTGGCCGGCGAAGTTGCTGCGATGGAAGAGGTACCGCTCCAAGCACGCATCGGAACCTTGGTAGGGCTGCTTGCCGGCCTGAACTTCGCGCTGGCCATCTTCAACCTTGTACCCCTGCTGCCTCTCGACGGCGGCCACGTGGCAGGTGCACTGTATGAGGGGGCCCGGCGCCAAGTGGCCAGGCTGAGGGGAAAGCCGGATCCAGGTGCTTTCGATATCGCAAAGCTGCTTCCCGCCACGTATGTGGTGGCAGCGCTGCTGATGGCCATGGGCGCGCTCCTGATTTACGCGGACATCGTCAAGCCGGTGAATATCTTTGGCTGAGACCGCTGACCGGGACCGGGGGCCTGCAGAGTGAACTGGAATGGATGGCGGATCATCGCCACGCGGCGGGATAGGCTAGTTTCATGACTGTTTTCGCTGTTGAGTATGTATACGTCGCCGAATCCGGCGCCCTCCGCGACGAAGCCCGCGCGGCGCACCGTGCCTGGCTGGGCGATCTCGCAGCGGATGGCACGCTGCTTGCGAGCGGACCCTACGGTGATGGTGCCGGCGCACTGCTCATCTTCAAGTCAGCAGATGAAGCCGAACTCAATGACCTCCTGAAGCAGGATCCGTTCGCTGAAGCCGGAGTGATAGCCGGCATCCGCACCACGGAATGGGACCCCATCATCGGCGTCCTGGCTGCCCACGCGTCCTAGCTCCGGCGTCCTCACCACAACGATCCACCCCAAACCCAAGGAGTCCACGTGACCTCGGTCAGCCTGGGAATGCCAGCCGCCCCACCCCCCGTCCTTGCCCCGCGCCGTAAGACGCGGCAGATCAAGGTTGGGTCTGTTGGCGTTGGCTCCGATTCGCCCATCAGCGTGCAGTCCATGACTACGACGCCCACCACGGATATCAACGCCACGCTTCAACAGATCGCTGAACTGACGGCCTCCGGCTGCGACATCGTCCGCGTTGCCTGTCCGTCAGCCGACGACGCCGAGGCGTTGCCGATCATTGCCCGCAAATCCCAGATCCCCGTGATCGCCGATATCCACTTCCAGCCGAAGTACGTTTTCGCGGCCATTGAAGCGGGATGCGCAGCGGTCCGTGTGAACCCCGGCAATATCCGGAAGTTCGATGACCAGGTCAAGGAAATCGCGGCAGCCGCGAAGGACCACGGCACATCCATCCGGATTGGCGTCAACGCTGGTTCCCTGGAGCCGGGCATCATGAAGAAGTACGGCAAGGCCACCCCTGAAGCACTGGTGGAGTCCGCTGTCTGGGAGGCCTCGCTCTTCGAAGAGCACGGTTTCCACGACTTCAAGATCTCCGTGAAGCACAACGACCCCGTGATCATGGTTGCTGCCTACGAGATGCTCGCCGAAAAGGGCGACTGGCCCCTGCACCTTGGCGTGACCGAAGCCGGTCCGGCCTTCCAGGGAACCATTAAGTCCGCCACTGCTTTCGGGGCCCTGCTGTCCCGCGGCATCGGTGACACCATCCGCGTTTCCCTCTCGGCGCCGCCCGTGGAGGAAATCAAGGTTGGCAACCAGATCCTGCAGTCGTTGAACCTGCGCCCGCGCAAGCTTGAGATTGTGTCCTGCCCGTCCTGTGGCCGCGCCCAGGTGGACGTGTACACGTTGGCTGAGCAGGTAACCGCCGGCCTTGAGGGGATGGAAATCCCCCTCCGCGTGGCCGTCATGGGTTGTGTAGTCAACGGCCCGGGCGAGGCCCGCGAAGCAGACCTCGGTGTGGCTTCCGGAAACGGCAAGGGCCAGATTTTCGTGAAGGGCGAAGTCATCAAGACAGTGCCTGAAAGCGAAATTGTTGAGACACTGATCGAAGAGGCCATGCGTATCGCTGAAGAGATGGGGGAGGCCGATGGCGAAGATGCTGTCAAGGGTAGCCCCGTGGTTAGCGTCTCGTAACGAGACAGGCCTGGGGGTCAGGGTGCTCGGCAGTGCCGACACCTTGGCCCTTCGCGCGCTTGCCAGCGAAGATCCCGTTGCCAACGTCTTCATCCTTGCGCATCTGGACAGCGTAGGAACGGCAGCGCCCACCAGCGGCGGCGCCAGCGTCTTTGGCGTGTTCGACGACGACACCCTCCTTGGAGCCTGTTGGGCCGGGGCCAATCTGGTCCCGGTGCAACTCGACCCAGGGCTTACCGGATATGTAGCTACGGCGGCCCACCAATCCGGCAGGCGGTACGCCTCCATCTTCGGGCCGGCGGAAACAGTCCTGGCGCTCTACTCCCGCTTTGAGCAGTTGGGCCACTTCGCGCACGAAGTCCGCTCCAGGCAGCCCCTTTTGACCATTTCCGGCGGGCCGGCCATCGAAGCCAATCCGCTGCTGACCTTCGGCACTATGGCGGACTTCGAACGCATCCTGCCCGCCTGCGCCGCCATGTTCGAAGAAGAAGTTGGCTACTCGCCGTTCCTGGGCGGCCAGGACTTCTACAGCAGGCGCGTTGCCGGGCTTATCCGCCAAGGGCATTCCCTGGTCCACATCGACGCTGCCGGAACCGTGGTTTTCAAGGCAGAGTTGGGTGCAGTGACCCAGGACGTCACGCAGGTCCAGGGCGTATGGATGAATCCGGAGATGCGTGGACACCACCAAAGCGCCGGTTACATGGCCGCCGTCGTAAATCTTTCACGTACCTTTGCGCCCGTAACGAGCCTGTACGTCAATGACTACAACGCTAAAGCGCGGGCCACCTACGAAAGAGTCGGCTTCGAGCAAGTGGGTACGTTCGCCACGGTCTTGTTCTAGCCGGGGGAGTTCAGGTTCCCGGTGAGATACCGCTGGATGGTGGGTGCCACCATGCTCACTACTTCCTCCTGATCGGCACTCGCCAGAGGTTCGAGCCGAATCACGTAGCGGAGCAGCATCAGTCCCACCACTTGTGTCGCCACCAGATTGCCACGCAGGCGGACTTCCTCAGCAGGACCTTGCACGCCCACCATGACCCGGGACAGGATGGTCCGGCTTACGGTCTCCCGCAGCAGTGCTGTTTTGGCCTTCGATCCGATGGTTCCCCGAACGAATGCCACCAGGCCGGGTTGCGCCGGGCCCTCCCACAACCGGACTACCGCACGGACAAGTGCTTCAGCCCTCGCCCAGGGTTCCAGGGTTTCAACGCCGGCCAGGACCTCTTCAGGATCAGCAGGCAACTCCACGCTGGAGGCGAACAATTCGTCTTTGCCTTTGAAGAAGTGATGCACCATGGCCGGATCCACTGAAGCTTCCCTCGCCACTTGCCGAAGACTCGTGCCGTCGAACCCTTGCTCTGCGAACAACTTCCGGGCCGCCACCAGAATGGCTTCGCGCGAATGGTCGCTCCCGCTTCGACGGCCGCGACGCAGGGGTTCCAGGCTCATGAGGTCTGCCTCCTCAGCGTCAATGAGGCAAGGACAAGGACCCCCACCACGATTCCGCCCATCACCATGGTGTCCTGCCACATGGTTTCAGTGGCATCGATGTTCCCTGCGATCTCCTGAAGGGCATCAACAGAAAACGTCAGGGGAAGAACTCCGGAGATGGCCTCGAGGACGTCGTTCATCTGCTCCCGGGCCACGAAGAGTCCGCAGAGCAGGATCTGTGGCACCACCACTACCGGCATGAACTGCACAGCCTGGAACTCGGTGCGTGCAAAGGCCGAACACAGCAGCCCCAGGGCCACTCCAAGGACAGCGTTGATGACCGCGATCAGCACGACGAACCCGGGACTGCCCTTGATGTCCAGATCGAAGATCCAGTATGCAACAGCCGTGGCCACCAGCGACTGCAAAGCCGCCATGATGGAGAAGGCAATGGCGTAGCCGAACAAGAGGTCCGCTTTATGGATGGGTGTAGTGAGGAGCCGCTCCAAAGTGCCGGAGGTTCGTTCCCGCAGCATGGTGATGGACGTGACCAGGAACATGACGACGAACGGGAAGATCGCCAGCATCATGAGGCCAACGCGGTCGAAGGTGCGCGGAAAGCCCGGGGGCAGTGTTTCGTTCTCGAAAAGATAATAGACGGCGGTGAGCAGCAGCGCCGGAACCACCATAATGAGCGCCACACTGCGGTGATCGTGCCGCAATTGACCAAGGACCCGGGCAGTGGTGGCAAAGGTCATCCGAAGATTCATGATGCCACCTGGCTTTCCTTTGCCGGCTGACCGCTGTCCGGGCCACGTTCGGCGTCTTTGATCATGTTCAGGAACGCGCGCTCAAGGTCGTTGCTGCGTCCCCGGCTTGCGAGCTCGGCGGGTGTGAGCTGCGCCAGCAGCAGGCCGTCCCGCAGAAGCAGCAACGAGGAACAATGCGACGCTTCTTCCATCACATGACTGGAAACCAGGAGCGTTGTTCCGCCGGCGGCCATATCAACGAACCGCTCCCACAACTCTGCACGCAGCACCGGATCCAGGCCCACCGTCGGTTCGTCCAGGACCAGGAGCTTGGGGTGCGCCACCAGCGCGCACGCCAGGGACACGCGGCTGAACTCCCCGCCCGAGAGGTTCCCGGCTTTCTGCCTGGCAAACGATTCGAGCCCGACGGCGGCAATCGACTCCGCGACGTCCGTCGCCGTTGCCTTGTGCATGGCGCCGAAGTACTTGACGTTGGCTTCGACGCTGAGGTCCGCGTAGACGCTGGCACCTTGGGTGACGTACCCGACGTCGTGCCTCAACGGTGCGCTGCCGGCTGGGCGGCCCAGGACGCTGATGGATCCACGGGTGATCCGCTGGACCCCCACGATGCCGCGCATGAGTGTTGTCTTGCCGCTTCCTGACGGGCCTAGAAGCCCCGTGATGCGCCCGCTGGCCACGGCGAAATCCAGGCCCCGCAAAATTCTTGTCCGGCCCCGGGAGATGTGCAGGCCCGTGGCCTCTATTGCTGCTTGTGACATGGCGGCCTCCGGCACCGTCCAGTAATTCACCATGTGATGAATTAACGCTAAGTCCGGCCAGCGGGGCGGTCAATAGGCCTTTGCCATCAAAATCCTTGAAAACGTGTCCGCTATCACATAGGTTTTTCCCAAGCCGTGTCGATGGGGCACGGGTGGTTACAGGGGGAATCATGGCAAAGACCTTGAAGGATGCCTTTGGCAGCCGCACCATCCGTGAGTTCGGCAGTCACCAATGCGTCCCAGTCGCAGGCGAACCCGTTCCGCTGGAGGGAACGGGGGACTAGTCCCCGGACAGAGTCTGCGGCCGGCCGGCCGCTGAGCCACGCCATCGCAGGATGACCAGCCGATCTTTGGCCAGGGGCTTCCAGACGCGACGGCGTGGCTCTTCTCTGTGCTAAGCCGTTCTGTGCGAAGCCGCCCGCTGGCAGCCGGTAGATTAGTAGACAGTTGTTTTTGCCACATCTGCCATAGAAACGGATACGTACCCGTGGTCCTTCGCCTTTCCCAGTTGTTCCTGCGCACCCTGCGTGAAGATCCCGTCGACGCCGAGGTCGCCAGCCACAAGCTCCTGGTCCGGGCCGGTTACATCCGCCGTGCCGCACCTGGCATTTACACATGGCTGCCGCTGGGACTCAGCGTCCTGCGCAAGGTGGAGGAAATCATCCGGCAGGAAATGTCCGCCATCGGCGCGCAGGAAGTCCACTTCCCGGCACTGCTGCCGCGCGAACCCTACGAGGCCACCAACCGCTGGACCGAGTACGGAGAGGGCCTGTTCAGGCTTCAGGACCGCAAGGGTGCCGACTACCTTCTGGCTCCGACGCACGAGGAAATGTTCACCCTCCTGGTCAAGGACCTGTACTCCTCGTACAAGGACCTGCCGTTGAGCCTGTACCAGATCCAGAACAAGTACCGCGATGAAGCGCGCCCCCGTGCAGGTCTCCTCCGTGGGCGCGAGTTCATCATGAAGGACTCCTACTCGTTCGACGTTGACGACGCCGGCCTGGACGCAAGCTACGCCGCCCACCGCGCCGCATACCTGAAGATCTTCGAACGCCTGGGCCTGGAAGTCATTCCGGTTGCTGCCACGGCAGGCGCCATGGGCGGCTCCAAGAGCGAAGAATTCCTCTTCCCCACGGAGATCGGCGAGGACACCTTTGTGCGCTCGGCCGGCGGCTATTACGCCAACGTCGAGGCCGTCACCACGGTTGTCCCTGAGGATATTGATTTCACGGACGCGCCGGCTGCCCAGGTTCTGGACACCCCGAACACCCCCACCATCGAGACGCTGGTTGACGCAGCCAACCAGCTCGCACCCCGCGGCGAGGTCGATGACGGCGCCTGGACTGCCGCTGACACGCTGAAGAACGTCGTCCTCGCCGTGACTCTCCCCACCGGTGAACGCCAGATCGTTGTCCTCGGCGTTCCGGGTGACCGTGCCGTGGATCTCAAACGGGTGGAAGCGAACATAGGATCGTTCCTTCCCATTGCCGGCGAGATCGGCCTGGAGGCAGCCAACGAGGAAGACCTCAAGAAGCTGCCGTGGTTGGTGAAGGGCTACATCGGGCCTGGTTTGTCCCTGGATGAAGCAGTGCTGGGCCTGGAAGGCTCTTCCAAGCTGCTGTACCTCGTGGATCCCCGCGTCGTCTCAGGCACAACCTGGGTGACGGGCGCCAACATCGATGGCAAGCACGTCTTCGGACTGGTAGCGGGCCGCGACTTCACCTGGGACGGCGTCATCGAATGCACCGACGTCCGCGCAGGGGATCCGGCGCCCGACGGCTCCGGACCGCTTGAAACTGCCCGTGGCATCGAAATGGGCCACATCTTCCAACTCGGACGCAAGTACGCCGAGGCGCTGGATCTGAAGGTACTGGACCAGAACGGCAAGCAGGTAGTTGTCACCATGGGCTCCTATGGTGTTGGTGTCACCCGTGCTGTCGCAGCCCTTGCAGAAGCCAACCATGACGACCGCGGCCTCGTGTGGCCACGCTCGGTGGCCCCGGCCGACGTACACGTTGTGGCTGTGGGCCGCGGTGACGAAATTTTCGAAGCTGCAGAGAAGCTGTCGGCGGAACTCGAGGCCGCAGGCCTCGACGTCATCTTTGATGACCGGCCCAAGGTTTCTCCCGGCGTCAAGTTTGGCGATGCCGAGCTCGTCGGCGTGCCCACTATCTTGGCCGTCGGCCGTGGACTGGTGGACGGCGTTGTGGAGATCAAGGACCGTCGCAGCGGTGAAGCCGAGAACATCTCGGTGGAAAAAGCCGTGGATTACGTGGTCAACGCTGTCCGTAACCGGTGATTTCCGGCTTCGAGACCATCCAGCTCACCACCATCATCCTGATTGTGGTGGCTGGATTCGCAGCCGGCTGGGTTGACGCGGTAGTAGGAGGCGGGGGGCTGATCCAGCTCCCCGCACTGCTGCTGGTTCCTGGCATCACCCCCGTCCAGGCCCTGGCCACGAACAAGATGGGTTCCATCTTCGGCACCACCACCAGTGCCACAACGTATTACCGGCGAGTGGGACCGGACCTCAAAACGGCAATACCCATGGCGGTGATTGCGCTGGCGGGGAGCTTTGGCGGTGCCATCCTCGCTGCTTCGCTGCCGGCCAGCGTCTTTAAGCCCATCATTGTCGTGGCGCTGATCGCCGTCGCGATTTTCACGGCACTCCGCCCCAGCGCGGGCGAGCTGACTGCTCTGCGGCACGATGGGCACAAGCACTATGTGGTGGCCTGCGTGATCGGTGCCGTGATCGGTTTTTACGATGGCCTGATCGGTCCCGGTACGGGATCATTCCTGGTGATCGCCTTGGTCTCGGCCATGGGCTACGCCTTCCTTGAAGCCAGCGCCAAGGCCAAGATCGTCAACATGGCCACCAATGCCGGTGCGCTCATCTTCTTCCTCCCTCACGGTTCCTTGTTGTGGGGAGTGGGCCTGGTGCTGGGGCTGGCGAACATGGCGGGCGGATACCTTGGTGCCCGGACCGCTGTAGCCAGGGGGAGCAGCTTTGTACGGATCGTCTTCCTGATCGTCGTGGCGGCACTGATCATCAAGCTCGGCGTGGACGTCTGGAACGACAACGTCAGCTGACTGCGTCCCCGGGCTCGGGCAAATCATGTGCTGCTGGAAGTCCTTCGAGCGTCCTGCCCGCCAGTGTGCTCGCCACCCACAGGGAACGGGCCAGATCGCCTTCGTGTCCTCGTTTTCCCGCGTACCACAGGGCGTTGTCCACTTCGCGGGCAACGCTCCACTGTCGCGCGACCTCCGGATCAAGCCCAGCGGCGAGGCTGAAATCCCTGCATCGCTCCCGCAGGGCAGCTGCAGGGTCGCGATGTGACAGATCCTTGATCCGGTTCCACAGAACAGGTGCCACCGCAAATTCGGCCTCACCGATCTGCGGCTGGGGATCGATGGCCAAGTATTCGCGGCGGCCGGTGCCCAAGATGGCGAGGATGTTCATGAAGTGGAGATCGGTGTGTACCAGGACGTCCCTGCCGGATCGGCGGCCAACAGCACCGCGGGTCTGGCACACTTCCAGCGCGGCTTCCAATAACCATCGCGGGAAGGGCCGGTCCTGCAGCTCCCACTCCGAAGGCATTTCGTCGCTCCAGCGCTCGGCCGTGGCAGCGATGTGATCGAATCCCCGCCACTCGGGACGATCATCCGGGGCAATTGAAAGCTCGCGCATGATGTCACCCCAGACCTGCCGGGCTTCATCCATGGGGGCATCCTGCAGCCACCGGAACGCGTCAAGGCGTTCCAGCAGCATGGAGCAACTGGCGGCGTCGGCGGCCAGGAGCCGGACAGCTCCGTGGCCATCCCACAGGGCCAAGGCATGGCGCTCTACAAGTGCTTCCTCATGCGGATAGGCGATCTTCAGCGCAGCCTGCCTGCCGTGCTGGAGAACGGGCACAACCAAGGCTCCGTGTCCGTTCCACGGCTCTTCACCGGGTGCGAGGTCCACGGACAACTGCCAACGGTCCAAAGCCTCACGGATAAGCCCCGGAAGGCTCGCGAGCCAGTCCCGCCCCGCAGAATTGCGGTTGTAGCGGGCGTGCAGGTCGCCCGGAATCGGAATCATGGCGTGAAGGGTCACGCCATCAGCCTAGCTCTGCCCGGCGGTAGTACCCTCAGAAAACGCCGCTGGCGCCCAAGAGGCTTCCGATCGAGAACGTGGCTGCAAGCGCCAAGGCTCCGCCCAACACCACCCGGGCTGCAGCGCGGAACCTCGGTGCCCCACCAATCCAAGCCCCCACGGCTCCCGTGATCGCGAGAGCCAGCAGAACGGCAACGAACGTCAGCGGAACCCGCATTGCGGGGGGAGGGAGCAGGATGGCAAGCATGGGAAGCACGGCGCCCAGGGTAAACGCCACTGCCGATGCAAGGGCGGCGTTCCACGGACTCACGATGTCGTCTTCGTGGATATTGAGCTCGGCGGACAGATGGGCGGCAAGAGCATCATGCTTCGTCAGTTCTTCCGCCACTGTCCGGGCGGTACGCGCGGTGAGCCCCTTCGCCTGGTAGATCGCGGCGAGCTCTTCGAGTTCCTCCTCCGGCTGTTCGGCGAGTTCCCGGCGTTCCTTCTCGATGAGCGACTTCTGCGTGTCGCTCTGGCTGCTGACGGATACATATTCGCCCAACGCCATGGAAATTGCTCCACCGACCAGGCCAGCCGTGCCGGCGGCAAGGATGCTGCCGGTGTTGGTCGTGGCGCCGGCCACGCCGACGACGATTGCGGCGACGGAGACGATGCCGTCGTTCGCACCCAAAACTCCGGCGCGCAGCCAGTTCAGCCTGTGGGCAAGGTCATCGCGATGCGGTTCGTTCTCGTGCGTGGTGGCAGTTTCTGCGGAAGCCATGTTTCAAGCCAAGCACCGGCGGGCCGCCTTGACCAGCATGGCTAGGCTCGCCTATCCCATCCGCCGCTTGGACTCACCCGGGGGTGGGCGTCGGCAGGGGAGGCAAGTCATCGCCGTCGAACTCCAACCCCGGCAAGGCGGCAAGCGTGGCGCCCCAATCCAGGCTCCTGCGGACGGCGGCCAGCAGGCTGCTGGCAGCCCAGTCCCGGGTCTCTCCTGTCGAAAGCGCGATGAGGTCGCCAAATCCCTGCAGGGAGTCCGATTCCAGGGCTCCCAAGCCCGCGGCCGGGTCTTCAGCGAACTGTGCAGGCAGCCTGTATCCGGCCTCCCGGGTAGGGACGTCGCCACAGTTACGGCGGGTCAGGGCTTCTGCTTGTTGAAGGAGACGCTCGTGCACCGCAAGGTCCTTGGCGGCTTGGGCCGTTGCGCCAGCGTCCAATCGCTTCAGCGCCACCTGATAGATGTAGACGGCTTCCTGTTCGGAGCGGACAGTGGCCGCAAGAGCCGCATCGGTAGTGGCAGCGGTTGCATCCGGGGTGGGGCTGACTGAAGGGCACTGGTGCACAGCTGGTGTTGTGGCAGGCGGGTTACCGCTCGACGTCGGCGACGGTACCGGCAGCTGCCACATCGCAGCCAGTTTTTCGCCCTGGAGAAGTTGGGCGGATCCGACGGCGGCGAGCAACCGGGCGATCCCGCCGTCGGCCTCGCGGGCGTCCTGCAGTCGTTGCCGGCCGCTGGCGGTCAGGCCAGCCACGACCGAAACAGGCGTCGTTTCCGGGGCCGCATCATCTTCAGCCGGGTCATCTTTATCGTCTGCCGTCGAGGCTGCGGAGGAGGCAGAAGTATCAGCAGTGCCGGCCATGGCGCTGGCTGCGGCAGAAGGTGGAAGGAGGGCCCGTGACTGTGTTGTCAGCAATGTCACAGCATCGTCCAGTGCGGCCGTTTGGGAACCGGATCCTGCAGCTGCCATCAATCCAGCAGTCGATTCCCGCAACCTGTGGGTATCGGCGAAAGCGTCGGCGAGGGCAGACTCGGAGAACGAAACCTCAGGGGGAGTCCCGGAATCCCGCGGTAGAAGTACGATTCCCGTGCCCGCAACGAGCAGCCCAACCACGGAAATGAGAAGGAGCCGACCCCAAGCTGGTGATCGTCGTTTTTCACTTGTCTGCTCGTCCACAACACACCATGGTGTCATGTGGACGGGAAACTCCGTGCACCATGTGCTGCCGAAAATCGTTAGGCTAGTAGTCACAACAACATCTATCGGGAGGCGGCGGGCAACGTGAGTGACTCGGAAGCCACGACTTCAACAGACCGTACTGAGTCGAATTCAACGGCCACCATCCACAACCCGGAAGAGCGCAGGCTAAAGGCGCTGCTCGAACCGGCAGTCCTTGCCAACAGGCTCTACCTCGAGGATGTTTCCATCCACGTCGCCGGTTCACACCGCACGGTCCACGTCGTCGTGGATCTTCCGCAGGAGGAGACCGGAGGCGTCAGCCTGGACGCCATCGCAGATGTCTCGCGTGGGTTGTCCGATATTCTGGACAACGATCCCCACGACGACGGCCGTCCCTACGACCTCGAAGTTTCTTCGCCAGGAGTAGGCCGTCCGCTGACGGAACCACGCCACTGGCACAGGGCCCGCGGCCGCATGGTCAGGGTCAACGTCATCCAGGGTGAGAACGTCCTTGGCCGGATTGCGTCAGTAGATGACGCCGGTGTGACCCTCATTCCGGAGCACGAGGTCAAAAAGGGCATGAAGCCCAAACAGGGCGACCCCATCACTATTCCTTTCGACAGGATCCGCCACGGAAAAGTCGAGATTGAATTCAGCCACCTCCACGAGGCCGGGCTGGCAGACGAACACAATGGACCTTCCGAGGAGGCCTAATGGATATTGACATGAGCGCACTGAGACTCCTGGAGCGTGAGCGTGAAATCCCGCTGGACCTCCTGATTCCCACCATCGAGCAAGCGCTCCTGGTGGCCTATCACAAGACGCCCGGTGCCTTCGAGAAGGCCCGCGCCGAGCTGGACCGCAAGAGCGGCCACGTGACCATCTGGGCAACGGAAATCGACGACGACGGCGAGGCCATCGGGGAGTTCGAGGACACCCCGGCCGGTTTCGGCCGCATCGCTGCAAGCACGGCGCGCCAGATCATCCTGCAGCGTCTTCGTGACGTTGAGGACGATAACGTATTGGGCGAATTCAAGGGTCGCGAAGGCGAACTCGTCGCCGGCATGATCCAGCAGGGCAACAACCCGCACATGATCCAGGTAAACCTCGGATCGGTGGAGGCCCTGTTGCCGCCACCGGAGCAGGTTCCCGGCGAGAAGTACATTCACGGCAGCAGGCTTCGTGCCTTCGTGGTGGATGTCCACCGCGGGGCGAAGGGTCCGTCCATTACGTTGTCGCGTTCGCACCCGGGCCTGGTCCGTAAGTTGTTCGAAATGGAAGTTCCGGAAATCGCGGACCGTTCCGTCGAGATCGTGGCACTTGCCCGGGAAGCCGGCCACCGCACCAAGATCGCCGTCAAAGCGAACACCCCCGGTGTCAACGCCAAGGGCGCTTGCATCGGCGAAATGGGCTCCCGCGTCCGTGCAGTCATGACTGAGCTCAATGACGAAAAGATCGACATCGTGGACTTCAGCGAGGATCCTGCGACCTTCATCGCCAACTCCTTGTCGCCGTCCCGGGTGAATTCGGTCACTATCACGGACGAGGCAACGCGCTCGGCCCGGGTAGTTGTGCCGGACTACCAGCTCTCCTTGGCGATTGGCAAGGAAGGCCAGAACGCACGCCTTGCTGCGAAGCTGACCGGATGGCGGATCGATATCGTGTCCGACGCCGCCCCGGCCAAGACCGACTAGCGATCGTTCCGGCGGCCTCGCCGTCGGGAGCCGCGCCGCGCTGGCGGTGCGGCCGGTTTCGGCTGTCCGGGGCCGGGGGGCTAGAATAGATGGAATCGGGCTTACGTCCGGTATCCGCGCGCTTTGACGTGCCTTATCTGCATGTGCAGTATCGGCCGTCAGCGCAAGTTTGCAGAGGCAGGTAAGGACACGTCGTGGCTGAACTGCTTGAACGCGGCCATGGCCCTGTTCGTACGTGCATCGGATGCCGGAAGCAAGGCTCCCGGTCCGAGCTTGTCCGGCTGGTCGCCCAAGGTCGTGGTTCGTCCACTGTCCTTGTCGATGTTCGACGCCGGATGGCCGGCAGGGGTGCGTGGCTGCATCCCAGCGAAAAGTGCTTGGCATTGGCAATCAAGCGGCGTGCTTTCGGAAGGGCCCTTGCGGGCGCTGCTGAAACGGGCGCCGTCGAAAGCTACTTCATGTCAGGCGCGCCACTTGTGGAGGCCCCGGCTGCCACAGGAAAACCGTCCAAACCTGAAAGCGGGTCAGAAAACTGATGGAAACCCGATGAGTTCCCAGCGATGAGTGCGTAACGATGACAACTTTGTTGCGCTCTGCAATGGGCCTTTCAGTCGCGCTAGCGGCAGGGGCCCGCAGTAAGAAGTAGACGGTTCGTGCCTGGCTCGGTGCGGACCGAGACAGGAGAAATGTGGCCAAGGTCCGCGTACATGAGCTCGCCAAAGAGCTCGGTATTACTTCCAAAGATGCAGTAACAAAACTGCAGGAATTGGGCGAATTCGTTCGCTCCGCCTCTTCCACCATTGAGGCCCCCGTCGTGAAGAAGCTTCGCGACGCCTACCCCGGTGCAGGCGCTGCAAAGGCAGCTGCCCCCGCACCTGCAGCCGCCCCCAAGGCTCCGGCTGCTCCCGCAACATCCCGTCCGGCCGCTCCGGCTCCGGGTCCCGCTGCACCCAAGGCTCCGGCTCCGGCAGCACCCGCCGCGGCGGCACCTGCTGCCCCCGCTGCACCTGCTCCTGCGGCGCCTGCCCCGGCAGCGCCCTCGGCTCCCGCCGCATCCACGACGCCGTTCTCGGCCAAGCCCGGTGCCCGTCCTGCTCCCAAGGCAGAGACTCCGGCTCCGTCCCGCCAGGGCGGCCAGGCCCCGCGTCCAGGCGGTCCCCGTCCGGGCAACAACCCCTTCGCCACGTCCCAGGGCATGCCCCGCGGCCGTGGTGGCGATGGCGAACGTCCGCCGCGCCCGGGTAACAACCCGTTTGCAACCTCGCAGGGCATGCCCCGTGCAGGTGGCCGCAACGATGGCGAACGCCCCGGTGGTCCCCGTCCCGCAGCAGGTGCCGGTGGTCCCCGTCCCGCAGCGGGCAGCGGTGGTCCCCGTCCGGGTGCTCCGCGTCCCGGTGCACCCCGTCCCGGTGGTGCTCCGCGTCCGGCTGGTGGCCCCGGTGGAAACCGGCCTACTCCGGGCATGATGCCCAACCGCACTGAGCGTCCTGCGCCCGGTGGCGCAGGTCGTCCCGGTGGCGCAGGCCGTCCGGGTGGCGGACCGGGTCGTCCCGGTGGCGCACCAGGTGCAGGTACCGGTGGCGGCGCTCCCGCCGGCGGTGGCTTTGGCAAGGGTGGCCGCGGTCGCGGTGGTACCCAGGGTGCCTTCGGCAAGGGCGGCGCCGGTCGTGGCAAGCAGCGCAAGTCGAAGCGTGCAAAGCGCCAGGAACTGGAGCAGATGAGTGCTCCGTCGCTGGGCGGCGTGTCCGTACCCCGCGGCGATGGCGAGACCATCATCCGTTTGCGCCGTGGTTCCTCCATCACGGACTTTGCAGAGAAGATCGATGCGAACCCCGCGTCGCTCGTGACCGTTCTGTTCCACCTCGGTGAGATGGCAACGGCTACGCAGTCCCTCGACGAAGACACCTTTGGACTGCTTGGTGCCGAACTTGGCTACAAGCTCCAGGTTGTTTCGCCGGAAGACGAAGAGCGCGAGCTGCTGGACCAGTTCGACATCAACATCCAGGACGAGCTTGACGCCGAGGGTGACGACGTCCTTGAGGCCCGCCCGCCGGTTGTCACCGTCATGGGTCACGTTGACCACGGTAAGACCCGCCTGCTTGACGCCATCCGCAACTCCAACGTTGTGGCCGGCGAGCACGGTGGAATCACCCAGCACATCGGTGCTTACCAGATCAGCCACATCCACGAGGGCACGGCCCGCGACATCACCTTCATTGACACCCCCGGTCACGAGGCCTTCACGGCCATGCGTGCACGTGGTGCCAAGGTCACCGACATCGCGATCCTGGTTGTTGCAGCCGACGACGGCGTTATGCCGCAGACGGTGGAAGCACTCAACCACGCCCAGGCAGCCAACGTGCCGATCGTCGTGGCAGTGAACAAGATCGACAAGGAAGGCGCCAACCCTGACAAGGTCAAGGGTCAGCTCACCGAGTACGGCCTGGTTCCCGAAGAATACGGTGGCGACACCATGTTCGTTGAGGTTTCTGCCCGCCAGAACCTCAACATCGACGAACTGATCGACGCCGTCCTGCTGACGGCTGACGCCGCACTGGATCTGCGCGCCAACCCGGACAAGGACGCTCGAGGCATTGCCATCGAAGCGAACCTGGACAAGGGCCGCGGTTCCGTGGCCACCGTCCTGGTGCAGTCCGGTACCTTGGCCGTGGGTGACACGATCGTGGCAGGTACGGCCCACGGCCGCGTCCGTGCAATGTTCGACGAAAACGGCGAGGCCCTCGATGTCGCACTGCCGTCGCGTCCGGTCCAGGTCCTCGGCCTGTCCAACGTGCCGCGTGCAGGTGACACCTTCCTGGTGACGCCGGACGAGCGTACGGCCCGCCAGATCGCCGAGAAGCGTGAAGCTGCCGACCGCAACGCCGCACTGGCCAAGCGTCGCAAGCGCATCAGCCTGGAAGACTTTGACCAGGCCGTTGCTGAAGGCAAGATCGACACCCTCAACCTCATCCTCAAGGGTGACGTCTCCGGTGCCGTGGAAGCCCTCGAAGACGCCTTGCTCAAGATCGATGTCGGAGACGACGACGTTCAGCTCCGTGTCATCCACCGCGGTGTGGGTGCCATCACGCAGAACGACGTCAACCTGGCAACGGTGGACAACGCCATCATCATCGGCTTCAACGTCAAGCCGGCTGAGCGCGTCGCTGAACTGGCTGACCGCGAAGGCGTGGACATGCGCTTCTACTCCGTCATCTACGCAGCAATCGATGACATCGAGATGGCCCTCAAGGGCATGCTCAAGCCGGAGTACGAAGAAGTCCAGCTCGGTACTGCCGAAGTCCGCGAAGTCTTCCGTTCCTCCAAGTTCGGAAACATCGCCGGTTCGATCGTCCGCACGGGCATCATCCGCCGTAACACCAAGGCACGTGTTAGCCGCGACGGCAAGGTCATCGGTGACAACCTCACCGTTGAGACGCTCAAGCGCTTCAAGGATGACGCAACCGAAGTCCGTACTGACTTCGAGTGTGGTATCGGTCTTGGCTCGTTCAACGACATCACCGAAGGCGACATCATCGAGACCTTCGAGATGCGCGAAAAGCCGCGCGTCTAGGTTCCGCTTGGAGCGGGTCCGTCGGGTAGCCCCGGCGGACCCGTTCCGTACCCGTTTCTACTTTCCAGGAGGAAGTCATGGCCGATCCGGCACGCGCTGCCAAGTTGGCGCAGCGGATAAAGGTCGTCGTCGCCGAGGCCCTCGGCCGCCGGGTCAAGGACCCGCGCGTCGAGTCCATCACGATCACCGACGCCCGCGTCACCAACGACCTTCAGCACGCCACCATCTACTACACCGTCTTTGGTGACGAGATAGCCCACGCCGATGCCGCCAGGGCATTGGAGAAGGCCAAGGGTGTGCTGCGACAGGAAGTCGGCCGCAATATCACCGTCCGGCTCACTCCCACCCTCGAGTTCGTTGCTGACCAGATCCCGGTCAACGCATCGAACCTTGAGGAGCTGCTCCGTGAAGCAAAGCGTCGCGACGCCGAGGTAGCCGCTTTGGCTGCCGGCGCCAAGCACGCAGGCGAGGCTGACCCCTACAAGGGCGAGGCCTCCGAAGAAATCGACGAAGACGACTTCGACGAAGAAGACATCGACCTCGCGGACGATGACGAACTCGACGAAGACGCCAACCGCTAAAAGTCTTTTTGAGTTTGTGTACACCTAATGCCCTTGGGACGCGTTCCCAGGGGCATTACGTGTACTCAAAGTCGTTAGTATCGAAAGCATGTCCGCGCACAATGCACAGCAGCATGATGAATTCCTGAACCGCGATGAATTCCTGAACCGGGCCATACGGCTTGCTGTCCAGAACGTTTCCGACGGCGGTGGGCCGTTCGGCGCTGTTGTCGTTACCCCGGATGGCAGCGTCCATGAGGGCGTGAATCGGGTAACGCGCGACAACGATCCCACGGCGCATGCCGAAGTGGTGGCCATTCGCCGTGCCGCAGCGGACATGGGCAACTTCGATCTCAGCGGCTCGGTACTCTATGCCAGTTGCGAGCCATGCCCTTTGTGCCTCTCCGCCACACTCTGGGCCAGGATTGGCCGCGTGTATTTCGCTGCGGACCGGCACGGAGCCGCCAGGGCCGGTTTCGATGATGCAGTGTTCTATGAGTACTTCGCCGGTACCCGGCCTGAGCTGCTTCCCGTGGAACATGCGCCGGTAGCAGCCTCCGAGGCACCCTTTGAGGCCTGGCGTAACAACACCGAACGCACCGACTACTAGCGGCTCCTAGGGCCGGGCAGGAAGCCGGCTGACGCCGTCGAGCAGTTCCTGCTGATCGCCGCACAGCGCAATCCGGATCCAATCCTCGCCGATCGACCCAAAAGCGGTGCCCGGCGCGAAGGCAACACCCGAATCGGCCAGAAACGCGTGGACCCAGGCCCGGACATCGCCGCCACTGACGTGGGAGACATTTGCCCACAGGTAGAAAGCTCCCTGTGCGCCAAGGAACGGAATGCCCTTGCCTTCCAGGATGGCGGAGGCGGCATCACGGTTGCTCCTGTAGTGGTTGCGCGCGTCCGTCACGTACTCCTGGGGGCCGGTCAACGCGGCCAAGGCCGCATACTGCGATGGCGAGGCAACGCAGGAAACGATCGCTTCCATGACATTGTTCATCTTCTTTTCCATGCCCGGCGGACAGATCAAGGCTCCGATCCGGAGGCCCGTGAGCCCGTAGGTCTTTGACAGCGTCAGTGATGTGAAGACGCGTGCCTCACCGGGTATGTCGCTATCGAACCGGGCAGGGCTGACATGCGGGACGTCAAAGGTGAAGGCTTCATAGCACTCATCAGAGATGATCCAGAGATCGTGCCGCACGGCGAGTTCCACAAGCTGCCGGGTTGCGGCCTCGCTGATGACGGCGCCCAGGGGGTTGGAGGGCGAGTTCAGCATGAGGACCCGGGTCTGCGGAGTGATGAGGGCTTCAATGTCCTCGATGTCCGGCTGGAAGTCGTTATGCGGGTAGAGGGGGTACGGAACGGGGACCGCGTGGAGGAGCCGGCTGGTCATGGCGAAGGTGGGGTAGCCGGGGTTGGGCAGGAGGATTTCATCGCCGGGGGAGAGAAGCAGGCTCATCGCGAAGTGCAGGCCTTGTTGGGCTCCGTCCACCACGTAGACGCGTTCGGCTCCGATATCCACGTGATGATGCTCACGGAACCTCTTGGCGAAGGCTTCGCGGAGCGCTGGGATTCCTGCGTTCGGGGTGTAGTTGGTTTCGTCCCGTTCAAGGCATGCTATTCCGGCGTCGAGGACGTGCCGTGGGAGTGCAAAGCCCGGCTCGCCGATGCTGAGCACGATCGCCCCTGGGGTGGTCCAGGCGGCCTCGGTGATTTCTCGGATCTGGTTCACGGGGACGTCGCGGACGTGTGTGGCAAGCTCAGGCATGGGAGCTATCCTAGCCACCCATATACTGGTAAGCGTGCTTTCTGGACTGGTAATCGTTGACAAACCGCAGGGATGGACCAGCCATGATGTGGTTGGCCGGATGCGGCGGCTGGCTGGCACCCGGAAAGTGGGGCATGCGGGCACGCTCGATCCCATGGCTACCGGCGTGCTGGTCCTTGGGATCAACAAGGCCACCCGGCTCCTGACGTACATAGTGGGAACGTCCAAGACGTATACGGCCACTGTCAGGCTCGGCGAAACCACCATCACCGATGACGCCGAAGGCGAAGTCACTCAGGCGCGCAGCGCAGTGGAGGTCAGCGACGAGGCCATTGGACAAGGCGTCGCCGCCCTCACCGGCCCCATTCAGCAGGTACCAAGCAGCGTCAGCGCGATCAAGGTCAACGGTGAACGCTCCTATGCCCGTGTCCGCTCCGGCGAAGAAGTCAAGCTTGCGGCCCGGCCCGTGACCATCCACCGCTTCGACATCCACTCAATTACCAGGATCGACGGCGGCCGCGTAGTTGACGTCGATGTCACCGTGGAATGTTCTTCCGGCACCTACATCCGGGCTTTGGCCCGTGACCTCGGCATCGCTTTGGGCGTCGGTGGACATCTCACTGCCTTACGGCGGACCCAGGTGGGCCCTTACACGATCGAGCAAGCGCGGACGTTGGAAGAACTCGCCGGGGAACTCGAAGTCCTGGACATGTCCCTTGCCGCGCGCTCCCTGATGCCCAATCGCGAATTGAGTGACGAGGAAACTACCGAGATCTCCTTTGGCAGGCGCATTGCCGCAGGCCCTGGAGCCGGAACGCCAGATGCTGCCACCGCTGAGAATCCTGCCGCAGCGTTCGCGCCTTCGGGAGAGTTGGTGGCCCTGCTGGCCGATACTGGAAGCTTCGCGAAGCCTGTGTTGGTCTTTGCCCCCGGAACCGGAACCGGAACCGCTAGAATCGGCGGGGAAAAGTAGGCATGGACGGTTATTTCTACTCCATCCTCATCGTTGGTTTGGTATCAACGATCGCGTGCGTCGTGGCAGGTTTGATGAAGAAAGCCCCCAACGACGTCACAATCTTTTCCGTGTTGGCAGTGGAGCTGGCCCTGCTGGTCTACTTGGTTGGCTCGATTGTCCGCGTTGCCATCGGTGAACAGATGGCGGGCGAAGCCTGGGAGTTCTGGGGATACCTGATCACGGCGTTGATGATCCCGCTGGGGGCCGTGTATTGGGCCATCCTTGAACGGACCCGCTGGAGCAACTTCGTCCTGGCGGCGGTAGGCGTCACCGCGCTCGTCATGGCCGCCCGCATGAACCAGATCTGGTACTGACCTTGAAGGAAAAACGCAAAATGACTGGAACCGAGACTGAGGCAAATGCCGGCCGGATACCCCAAAAAGACACACGGAACACCGGCCCTGGGCGCTTGCTGATCGCGGTCTATGCCGTCTTCGCACTCTCGGCCACTGCCCGTGCCGGCTACCAGATTGCCACCAAGTTTACCGAAGCTCCGCTGGCGCATATCCTCTCGGCGTTCGCCGCCGTCGTCTATGTCGCAGCGACCATCTCGCTGGCAAAACCGGGCCGCACATGGTTCAAAGTGTCGTTGGCCGCGGTACTCGTGGAACTCCTCGGCGTGCTGGTAGTTGGCGCCATAAGCCTGTTCGATCCGGTGGCCTTCCCGCATGACACTGTGTGGTCGCTGTTTGGACGCGGTTATGGTTTCGTCCCGCTCGTGCTGCCCATCCTTGGACTCCTGTGGTTGAACAAGAGGCGGCCGTCCAAGGCGAACAGCCACAGCGGGTAACCTTAGAATGTTCCGGCGCCGGGAGGTTGCCGGGCGGAACGAATATCTGCAGTAAAAGGCGAGGTTGATGGTCCACATCTGGAACGATCCCACCGAAGTCCCCGGGGACTTCGGACCAACAGTCGTTACCATCGGGAACTTTGACGGCGTCCATCGTGGCCACCAGCATGTTCTCGCGCAACTGACAAACACCGCCAAACGGCACCACATCCCTTCAGTGGCCGTGACCTTTGATCCGCACCCCGCCCAGGTCCACCGCCCGGAGTCGGCGCCGGAGCTGATCATGGGCCTTCAGGACAAACTGGACGCCCTTGGCGAAACAGGCGTGGATGCCGTCCTGGTCATGAAGTACACGCTGGACCTCGCCTCCATGACACCCATAGAGTTTGTCCGCCAAATCCTCCTCGAGGCCCTTCATGCCGAGCACGTCGTGGTCGGCCACGACCTCCGCTTCGGCGCAGGGAACGTCGGCGATGTCGTGACCATGCAGGAACTCGGCGAGCAGCTCGGCTTTGGCGTCCAGGTGGTCAATGAGTATGGCGCAGGAGGCTTCCCGGTCCACGACGACGGCGATGCCGACCGCCGTTGCTCCTCCACCTGGGTGCGGGAAGCCTTGTCCGAAGGCGACGTCGTCACTGCTGCCGCCGTTCTGGGACGCCCCCACCGCATGCGCGGCGAGGTGGTTCATGGAGCTGCGCGCGGGAGGAACCTCGGTTTCCCCACCGCGAACCTTTCCCACGATTCCACGGGTTACGTCCCGGCGGACGGAATCTATGCAGGCTGGTTGATAGACCAGTCCGGAACCCGGTGGCCCGCTGCAATTTCCGTCGGCTCCAACCCCACATTTGACGGTGTGAGCCGTCAAGTGGAGGCCCACGTCATTGACCGTCCCGAGGAGAATGTGGAGGACTTTGACCTCTACGGCCAGACTGTTGCGGTCGAATTTACCCAGCGCCTCCGCGGCATGGTGGCATATCGCGGGCCCGAGGCCCTGGTGGAGCAGATGTGCCTGGATGTAGCCCAAGCACACGAGCTGCTGACCCAGCGCTAGCGGTATTTCGACAACAATGCTGACCTGCCGGTAAACTGTTACTGGATCCGGCTGCAGTCCGTGGCGGCTGGACCTGTTTTTGTGTGCGGAGACGCACCGGAAGCAACCCGTCAGCGAGGCGCTGCACCGGGAGGCACGGCACAACTCTAGGAGTTCACGTGGCACTTGACGCCGCTGTAAAGCAGTCCATCATCAAGGAATACGCAACCTCTGAAGGCGACACCGGTTCGCCCGAGGTCCAGGTTGCAGTCCTGACCCAGCGGATCAAGGATCTGACTGAGCACATGAAGGAGCACAAGCACGACTTCCACACCCAGCGCGGTCTGCTGGCCATGGTTGGTCGTCGCAAGCGCATGCTTTCCTACCTGAAGAACACTGACATCGCCCGCTACCGTTCGCTCATCGAGCGCCTCGGCCTGCGCCGCTAGTCTGCCTTTAGGGGCGGCCCGATCCCTCGCGGAACGGGCCGCCTTCTTCAAAAACAACTAAAAACAGGAAATCAACCGCATCGCGCATTCGCGGTCCTCGGTAGTGATTCCCGGGAGGGTCATCGGCGACGATGAAGCCCGTGGATCTCGATCGATGACCGGGTGTCGTACAGGCCAGGAATAAAGAAGAGGCCTGGGTTGATGCGGCGGACTTCCGCTAAATCAGAAACGGAGGTGACTCTCATGGAGGGTCCCGAAATCCAGTTCTCCGAAGCGATTATTGACAACGGCCGTTTTGGCAAGCGTGTCATCCGCTTTGAAACCGGCCGCCTTGCCAAGCAGGCTGCCGGCGCTTCGATGGTCTACATCGACGAAGACACCGCACTCCTCTCGGCAACCACCGCAGGAAAGCAGCCGCGCGAAGGCTTCGACTTCTTCCCGTTGACGGTAGACGTCGAAGAGCGCATGTACGCTGCCGGACGTATCCCGGGTTCGTTCTTCCGCCGTGAAGGCCGCCCGTCCACGGAAGCGATCCTGGCTTGCCGCCTGATGGACCGCCCGCTGCGCCCGGCCTTCGTCAAGGGCCTGCGCAACGAGGTTCAGATCGTCGTAACCGTCCTCGCAATCAACCCGGACGAGCTCTACGACGTCGTAGCCATCAACGCGTCTTCCATGTCCACCCAGCTCTCCGGCCTCCCGTTCTCCGGCCCGATCGGCGGCGTCCGCGTTGCCCTCATCGCCGACGAACAGGGTTCGCAGTGGGTTGCCTTCCCCAAGCACTCGCAGCTTGAGAACGCCGTGTTCAACATGGTTGTTGCCGGCCGCATTGCCGGTGACGACGTCGCCATCATGATGGTTGAAGCCGAAGCAACCGACAACTCCTGGAACCTCATCAAGGAACAGGGCGCAACTGCTCCCACCGAAGAAGTTGTTTCCGAGGGCCTCGAAGCCGCAAAGCCGTTCATCAAGGCTCTCTGCGAAGCCCAGGCCGATCTTGCTGCCCGTGCAGCGAAGCCGACCGTCGAGTTCCCGGTCTTCCTGGACTACCAGGATGACGTCTACGCAGCTGTGGAAGCCGCTGCTGCCGACAAGCTGGCTGCGGTCTTCCAGATCGCTGACAAGCAGGAGCGCGACAACGCTTCCGACGAGCTCAAGGACGAAGTCCTGGGCGCACTCGCCGGAAACTTCGAAGGCCGTGAGAAGGAGCTGTCCGCAGCTTTCCGCTCGGTCACCAAGCACGTTGTCCGCCAGCGCATCCTCAAGGACCAGGTCCGCATCGATGGCCGTGGCCTGACGGACATCCGCCAGCTGACCGCCGAGGTAGAGGTTCTGCCCCGCGTTCACGGTTCTGCGATCTTCGAGCGCGGCGAGACCCAGATCATGGGTGTCACCACGCTGAACATGCTCAAGATGGAACAGCAGATCGACTCGTTGTCGCCGGTGACGCGCAAGCGCTACATGCACAACTACAACTTTCCGCCGTACTCCACCGGTGAAACTGGCCGCGTCGGTTCCCCGAAGCGCCGCGAAATCGGTCACGGCGCCCTGGCAGAGCGCGCCCTCGTGCCGGTTCTGCCTTCCCGCGAGGAATTCCCGTACGCCATCCGCCAGGTATCCGAAGCCCTCGGTTCCAACGGTTCGACGTCCATGGGCTCGGTGTGTGCTTCGACCCTGTCCATGCTCAACGCAGGTGTCCCGCTGAAGGCAGCTGTTGCCGGTATCGCCATGGGCCTGGTTTCCGACCAGGTTGACGGTCAGACCCGCTACGCAGCCCTGACCGACATCCTCGGCGCCGAAGACGCATTCGGCGACATGGACTTCAAGGTTGCCGGTACGTCCGAGTTCGTCACGGCCATCCAGCTGGACACCAAGCTCGACGGCATCCCCGCTTCCGTGCTGGCAGCAGCGCTGAAGCAGGCCCGCGAAGCACGCCTCCACATCCTCGAGGTCATCAACGCAGCGATCGACACCCCGGACGAGCTCTCCGAGTTCGCCCCCCGCGTCATCGCCGTCAAGATCCCCGTAGACAAGATCGGCGAGGTCATCGGCCCCAAGGGCAAGATGATCAACCAGATCCAGGAAGACACGGGCGCGGACATCTCCATCGAAGATGACGGCACGGTCTACATTGGCGCCACCAACGGTCCGTCTGCTGATGCAGCACGTTCCGCCATCAACGCCATCGCCAACCCGCAGGTACCGGAAATCGGTGAGCGCTACTTGGGCACGGTCGTCAAGACCACCACCTTCGGCGCTTTCGTTTCCCTTACCCCGGGCAAGGACGGCCTGCTGCACATCTCCGAGCTCCGCAAGCTGGCCAACGGCAAGCGCGTGGACAACGTTGATGACGTCGTCTCGGTGGGCCAGAAGGTCCAGGTCGAGATCACCAAGATCGATGACCGCGGAAAGCTTTCCCTCTCCCCGGTTGTTGCCGAGGAAGAAGGCGCTGCCTCCGAGGAAGCTCCGGAAGAAGCTGAAGTTTCCGCAGAGTAGTCTGTAAGCAGTACCCGGAGGGGCCGGTGGGCTGAAAGGTCCACAGGCCCCTCCGGCTTTTAACAACCTTGGCTGTGTTTGGGTCCCGCTGTCTGGGCCCTCGGTTAATCCTCCCGCTGATACGATTGCAGGGCAGATTTGACTGCCCGCAGCGCCCCTGAACCCGAAAGGTCTTAATGACTGTCGTACCCTTGCCGTTGGAGCAGACACTTCCCGGCGGCGACCTGATCCATGGTGCCGAGGGCGGTTCCGTCGTACGGCGTTCGGTCCTGCCCGGCGGCGTTCGCGTCCTCACCGAGGCAATGCCCGGGCAGCGTTCGGCCACCATCGGATTCTGGGTGGCAGTCGGTTCCCGCGATGAGGCCGATGGCCAGCATGGTTCAACTCACTTCCTGGAACACCTTTTGTTCAAGGGCACCAAGCGTCGCACCGCCCTGGAAATCGCCTCAGCCTTTGATGAGGTGGGTGGTGAGTCCAACGCTGCGACTGCCAAGGAGAGTACCTGTTACTTTGCCCGGGTCCTGGATTCGGATCTGCCGATGGCCATCGACGTCATAGCGGACATGATCACCGGTGCTGTCCTGGATCCGGCGGAGCTGGAACAGGAACGGGACGTCATTCTTGAAGAAATCGCCATGGACAGCGATGACCCAACAGACGTCGCCCACGAAAAATTCGTTGCAGCAGTACTCGGCAGCCACCCGCTCGCGCGTCCTATTGGCGGAACTCCGGACGCTATCAAGGCGGTCGCCAGGGACTCGGTCTGGGAGCACTACCAGCGCTACTACCGTCCGGAAGAACTGGTCATCACCGCGGCCGGCGGGTTGGACCATGACGTCGTCTGCGATCTCGTGCAGAAGGCGTTGGAAGCGGCAGGCTGGCAGTTGGATCCGGAAGCAGCTCCGGTAGATCGCAGGGCTACCAACCGCGCCGTGATCACCGGCACATCCGGCCTTCACGTGGTCAAGCGTCCCGTGGAACAGGCAAACATCATCATGGGTTGCCCCACCATCGTGGCAACGGATGATCGCCGATTTGTCATGAGCGTGCTTAACGCCGTGCTCGGCGGCGGAATGTCCTCCAGGCTTTTCCAGGAAATCCGCGAGAAGCGTGGCCTTGTCTACTCCACGTATTCTTTCACCGCCGCCTACGCCGATGCCGGCTATTTCGGCATGTATGCGGGCTGCACGCCGTCAAAAGTGCGCCAAGTGCTCGATCTTCTTGGTGTTGAGTTGGACAAGCTCGCCAAGGAAGGCATCACAGAGGAGGAACTCCGGAAGGCCGTGGGACAACTCAGCGGCGGCATCGTCCTCGCCCTCGAGGACACGGGCTCGCGTATGTCCCGACTCGGCCGGGCGGAACTCGTATCCGGGGAGTTCCAGGATATTGACGAGACATTGGCCCGGATCAAGGCAGTCACTGTGGAAGAAGTCCAGGAACTCGCGCGGGAACTTGCCGCAGCTCCCCGTACCATCACCGTCGTCGGGCCGTTTGAGGAAAGTGAGACCTTCGGTCTTTAGGACACAGCGCGTTCAGCTGGTCTACCATCTCTGGACTCCCGCACTGTAAACAGGGCAGCATGATCACACGATGATGCTGCCCTGCTCACATTGGAGTCGTGATGGATCTGCCCCCAAAAGGACATGCCGCAGAACTGCTGAAAGACTTCATCGGACATTGGCGGGGCATCACGGAAATAGCCCAGTCTCCTTGGGGTGCAGCGCGGACTGCGGAGGCGGAAGCCGTTTTCACGCAAGCCGCGGGGGGATACGCCGTTGTGCAGAGCTACCGTCACCGTGAGCCGGATGGAACGCACTTCGAAGGGCACGGGATGTTCACGGTGGATCCGGCCCATGGGGACACGCTCTGGTATTACGTGGACAGCATGGGCCGGCCGCCAACTGCCCCGGTGCGCGGTACATGGCATTCCGGGACCCTGACGGTGGAACGGCGAACCCCGGAGGGTGTAGCCCGGCATACCTTCCGTGTTGAAGACGGCGTCCTGGTGCACACCGCGGAACTGCGACTCGAGGGCACGGCCGAGTTCAGTCCCTTGCTCAAGAGTGTGTTCCGGAAAACCTGACGGCGGCATGAGGGAAACCGCCCAGCGCTGCGGCCAGGCAGGTACTCCGTCAATATGTTCCCGTATACACCGTTTCGGCAATCCGCGTCTTTGGCGCACCTTGAAGGGCGGGTGCGTTGGCTGGGGAACTCCAGACCGTCGCGTGTAGTCGCTCCACCATGTCCGATGCCTGTTCTGCACGCTCGAAATCCATTTCAACCAGCACATAGCGGGCATCTTCCAGGGGCGTCCCCACCCGGAACTGTTTCACTCCTGAAGCGGCTCGGTCCAGTGGATCTCGGTCAAAGGCGGCTTTCCACTGGGTGAAGTCCTTGATTCCGTGTTCGATGTACAGGGTGTACATGGCAATCCCTCCTGTGGAGTCCGCGTTGGTGGTGCCAGCCTAGGAGGCGAGGGACGGCCGCCGATATCCCTGATTCATGGGGGTCAGGAACCGCCGGCGGCGGCGCATACTTGCTCCATGGCCAGTTCATGGGCAACCCACCGGACACGGGAACGGATTGAGGACCTGTTTCTCTCCGCCGGGGATGACCATGCCCTTCGCGAGGCTGCTTTGGCGGAGCTCGGGCACGTGGTGGGTTTCAGCGCTTTCGTCTGGCCCCTGACTGATCCCGAGTCGGCCACCGGTGTTGCGCCCATGGCGGCGGTGCCGTGCCCCAGCGAAGTGCCGCTGGTCATCAAGGCCAGATATGCCAGCCGAATAAACCGTTGGACAGTCCTCTCTGAAGCCGAACGGCCAGCCGCCTCGCTCTTTGCGGCCACAGGTGGAGATCCCGCCCGGCACCCGCTCTGGGACTCCATCCTGCGCGGCTATGGAGTGGGTGATATTGCGTCACTGGCATTGGCGGACCAGCACGGTATCTGGTCATGGCTTGATCTCTGGAGGCAGGACACAGACCCGGCATTCAACGAGGAGGAGCTCGAATTCCTTATTTCACTCGCACCGGCGATGACCCGCGGGCTGCGCCGCAGCCGGGCCCGGCAATTCGCCGCATCTCCGGTTGGGTCACAAGGAACCATGCCCGCCCAAGCGGTTCTGGTCATGGACGAAGACATGCAGGTCCTCGGGCAGACAAGCAGCGCCAGCAACTGGTTGTCCCTTCTGCAACGGGCGCCCCGGCCACATGCCGGAATCCCGGCAGAGGTGTACAACGTCGTGGCGCAGCTGTTGGCCAAGGAAGCGCATATTGACCATCGCGCCTCTGCAGCGAGAATCCATATCGGAGGAGGACAGTGGGCCTCCTTGCGGGCTGCACGGATGCACGGTCCCGCTCACACGCCAAATAGTCCGGCCATCGCCGTCACCATCCAGGAGTGCCTGCCCGCAGCCCGGCTTGGTGTGTTTGTTCGGGCCTACGGATTAACGGCACGCGAAAGGCAGGCTTTGGCTTTGTTGGCGGCAGGAATGGAGAACGAGGTCCTCGCCGGACGGATGGGAATTTCGCCCCTCACGGCACAGGATCATTTCAAGAGCATCTTCGCGAAAACCGGAATGCACAGCCGTGCCGGCGTCTTGGCGTTGGCTCTTGGAAACGCCGGAGCAGGTCAATCCGGGTTTGTTGGCTCTGCCGTTTAGCCGCCCGCGAACGGAGGAAGGACATCGATAACATCCTCGGCGCCCAGAGGAGCCGAAGGGTCTCGAACCGCTACTTCGTTCCTGAGGAAGCTGCTACGGGCCACGATGCGGGCAAGCGTTGGTGTCCCTTCCGGAGGCACAGGACGTTCGACGGCGAGGGCAGCTTCCAGCAACGCCTCGAGGCTGGATCCTTCCGGGAGCGGGTGGATCTCCTCTTCGACACCTGCAGCGGCGCGTGCGGCAGCGAAGTAACGTACAAGCAAGGGGTTCAGCCTCCGATTGCGCTCATGCTGCGGTCCGGCTGCACGAAGTCCGGTGCGCCGAGGCCGGTATGGTCCATGCCGTGGGCTTTGGGTTTGACCCACATGGCGTCCTGCCAACGTTGGGCAAGCTCGTCATCCGTTGCGCCCTCCCGAAGCAGTCCGAGGAGATCGAACTCCTCACGGGAGAACAGGCAGCTCATGATCTTGCCTTCAGCAGTAATGCGGGTGCGGCGGCAGTCTGAACAGAACGGTTCGGTGACCGATGCAATGATCCCGACCGTACCGAGGACGGCCCCGGTGGCTTCACCGGTTGCCTGGTCCCGGCGTCGTACTTCAAAACGTTCGGCAGGGGCGCCGTCGCGTTCCCGTTGGTCCGGACTGAGGACAAAGTCCTTTGACAGCAATTCCCGGATTTCAGCCGCGGTGATCATGTTGCGCCGGGTCCAACCGTGGTCTGCGTCGAGCGGCATCTGCTCGATGAAGCGAAGTTCGTAGCCGCGGCCCAAGGCCCAAGCGAGGAGGTCCGGAGATTCGGCATCGTTGATGCCCCTCATCAGCACGGCATTTAACTTGACCGGACCCAGACCGGCGGCCCACGCGGCGTCCACGCCGGCGAGGACACGGTCCAGGAAAGGCCGGCGCGTGAGCTTGGTGAAGGTTTCCTCGTGGAGCGAATCCAGGGAAACGTTGATCCGGGTGAGTCCTGCGGCCTTGAGGGCGGCCGCTTTCTTGTCCAGGCCCACGCCATTGGTGGTCATCGAAATGGGAAGTTCAGGGTGCTCGTTCCGGAGGCCTGCTATGACGTCAACCAGATCAGCCCGGACCAGCGGCTCACCTCCAGTGAGGCGCAGTTCCCGGACACCCAGGGCGTTAACGCCTACACGCACAATCCGAATGATTTCGTCTTTGGTCATCACCGCTTGCTTGGAGAGCCATTCCAACCCTTCCGCAGGCATGCAGTACGTACAGCGGAGGTTGCACTTGTCTGTCAGGGACAGGCGCATATCAGTCGCCCGGCGTCCGTAGCGGTCCCACAAACCGGTGGGCGTGCCAGCCGGACGCGGCGGCGGGACCGAGCCGCCTACAGCGCTGCCCGAAGGAGGCACAGGCATGCCTAGCTGAACACTCATGAATTCAGGCTACGCCACCCTGGCCTGAACAGTGATACCGGCTACATTTCGTTTCACTCATCGGACATTCGTTCGGATGCTCCTGGGAAGGTCGCAGTAATGTTCCGTGCCGTCGTCAGTTCTTACGGAATGCGGACATTCGCCTGGAAGTGACCCGTATCCCGTGCCGGGCAGCTCCGGCGTACCTATGCTGAAAGCGTGACCATGCAATCGGCATCATCAGCGGCAGAGCCTGGTAATCGCCGCATCCTCCTCGTCGAAGACGAGCAGACCATTGCTGATGTTGTGCGCGACTATCTCCTGCAGGCCGGATTCCAGGTTGACGTAGCCGGGGATGGGTTCTCGGCGCTGAGCCTCGCTGCAACCCGACAGCCGGATCTGGTGATCCTGGACCGCATGTTGCCAGGACTGGACGGTGTGGAAGTGTGTCGTCGGCTCCGCCAGAGCATGAGCGTGCCGGTCATCATGGTTACGGCCCTGGGAACCGAAGATGACCGCATCCTTGGTTTGGAGATGGGCGCGGACGATTACGTCACCAAGCCGTTCTCGCCGCGGGAGCTAGTCCTTCGCGTCAAGTCCGTTCTTCGCCGCAGCGTCAAGGAATTCTCCCCTGAACCACCTGTTGAACTGGCAGGCTTTGAACTGGATCCCGCATCCCGGACCGTCACTCACCGTGGAGCGCCGCTGACGTTGACAGTGCGTGAATTCGATCTTCTGGCCTTCATGCTGCGCAGGCCCAACCAGGTCTTCAGCCGGGAAGAACTCATCAAGGCAGTCTGGGGCTGGGACTTTGGCGATCTTTCCACCGTGACCGTCCATGTCCGGCGCCTCCGCGAGAAGATCGAAGTCAACCCCACCAAACCTGAGCTCCTTAAGACCGTTTGGGGCGTTGGCTACAGGTTCGACGCCAAGGGGGATGGCCATGGAGGGCACTGAGCTTGCCACCATCCTTGCCTGGGTGCTCCTGTGGGCAATGGTCATCGGTGCAATCACGCTGCTGCTGCTGCGTATCCTGCGCAGGGCATCCGTGTTGGCGCAGATCTGCCTGGTTGTGGTGGCTACCGTGGCAGTCCTCGTGGCAGGCATGGTCAGTGCTTTCAACGCCATGTTCATTTCTGCCAGGGACCTTGAGGTCATGTGGTACATCCTGGCCATGGCTTCGGCAGTAGCAGTGGCCTTATCCCTCGTGCTGGGAGCCGGGGTATCCCGGAACGCGGCGCGCCTTGTGGCGGCGGCCAGGAGACTCGGCCGGGGCGAAACCCTGGACCACAGCAGTAAAAACGGAAAGCGGGCCGAACCTGCCATGACCTCGGAACTCGCTGAACTGGCCCAGGAACTGGAGGCCAGCAGCCGCAACCTTGCGGAGTCGCGGGCCAGGGAAGCCGCCGTTGAAACCGCACGGCGCGAACTCGTCTCGTGGATTTCACATGACCTCCGCACTCCACTTGCCAGCATGCGCGCCATGACCGAAGCCCTCGAAGACGGCATGGTCGCCGATATCCCGGAGTACTACCGGAAGATCATCGGGCAGACCGAACAAATGACTGCCATGGTCAACGATCTCCTGGAGTTGTCCAAAATCCAGGCGGGGAGCCTTCGCTTGCGCGCCGAGTCACTGGACCTCTATGACCTTGTCAGTGATGCTCTGTCCGATCTGGCGCCGCTGGCCGCCCAACGCGGCATTACGCTCACCGGCGGGGGAGACCGCGAGTGCATGGCCGTAGCCGACGGACCCAGCATGGCCAGGGCAATCCGGAACGTGCTGCTCAACGCGATCATTTACAGCAGGCCGGACACGGACGTACACACCAGCGTTGGGCGCGAGAACGGAAACGCCGTGGTCGCAGTCCAGGACCACTGCGGGGGCATCCCGGAGGAGGACCTTCCCCACCTGTTCGAAACCGGCTGGCAGAAGGACCCTTCACGGGGGAGCCCGGCGGGATCACAGGGAAGCTACAGCGGAGCAGGAATCGGACTGAGCATGGTGGCCGGCATCGTAAAGGCGCATGGGGGAGCTGTGAACGTGGAAAACGTCGACGGCGGTTGTCGGTTTGCGCTGTCGCTTCCGGCTGGCTCCCTTCCGGCAGGATCCGTCGTGGATCGCCAAGGAGGCGCAGCATGAGAAAACCTGGATTCTGGGCAGCGGTTGCCGGGGTGGCTGCCGGGGCAGCAGGTATCGCAGCAGGCGAACTGAGCGCCGGCTTCCTCAGCCCCCTCGTCTCGCCAGTGACGGCACTGGGCGGTGCCGTCATCGATTCCGTTCCTCCCGGAGTGAAGGACCTCGCCGTGCAGCTCTTCGGCACGGCGGACAAGATCGTGCTGGTCGCTTCCATCCTGATCGTGGCCGTGGTTCTGGCTGCCCTGGCCGGGATTCTGGAGCGCCGTCGAACCGGACTCGGACTTGTTCTGGCGGCCTTGGCAGGTGCGGCGGGCCTAAGCGCCGTCCTGACCCGGGCCCAAACAACACCGCAGGCGGCCATCGCGCCCATCGTGGCCGCCGTCGTCACCATGCTGCTCCTCCGCATGCTGATTCGCCGGCTGGGCACCTGGGCGCCGCCACGTGAATCGTCTTCCGGTGTGGTGGCATCAGCTCCAGCCAGTGCCTCACCCTCGCCGGAACCTGCACCTCTGGCACGGCGGAGCTTCCTGAACGCCCTGGCGGCCACATCGCTTGCGGCAGCGGTGGGCGGAGCGGTCACCAGTATCCTTACGCGGGCCACGACCGTGGCTTCCGGTTTCAGGGGCTCTTTGACGCTGCCAGCTCCAGCGACGACGCAGCAGGCTATCCCTGCAGGGGCATCGCTGCCACTGGAAGGGATCAGTCCCTTGGTGACACCGAACCCTGACTTCTACCGTATCGACACCGCATTGACGGTTCCGGCCATCGACCCTCCACAGTGGAAATTGAAAGTGACCGGAATGGTGGATCGAGAGATTGAACTCGACTTCGCCACGCTCCTCACCAAGCCCATGACGGAGCGGCACATCACTATCGCGTGCGTGTCCAATGATGTGGGCGGCGATCTCATCGGTAATGCCCTGTGGCTTGGCTGGCCTGTTCGGGAACTCCTGGCCATGGCGGGTCCCAAACCAGGGGCGGACATGGTGCTTTCCACCAGCAACGATGGCTGGACAGCAAGTACGCCCCTGGAAGCGCTCACAGACGACCGCGACGCCCTTCTTGCCGTCGGCATGAACGCCGAGCCGCTGCCCCTGGAACATGGATTCCCAGTGCGGATGATCGTGCCGGGACTCTACGGCTTCGTCTCAGCAACTAAATGGCTCACCGAACTCAAGGTCACCCGTTTTGCGGACGATACTGCTTACTGGACTCCCCGCGGCTGGAGCGATCACGGCCCCATCAAGACGCAGTCCCGCATCGATGTCCCGCGCAGTGGCCGCACGGTCAAAGCAGGCAAAGTCCAGTTTGGTGGCGTTGCCTGGGCCCAGCATCGTGGAGTGGACCACGTGGAGCTCCGCGTCAACCGTGGTCCTTGGCGACAGGCGATGCTTGCACCAGGGATATCCACGGATACCTGGTACCAATGGCAGCTGGGACTTGACCTCACGCCCGGCGACTATGAAGTCCAAGTGCGTGCCACAGACTCCACGGGCAAACCACAAACCGAAGACCGGACCCCGGTAGCTCCCGACGGCGCCACCGGCTATCACACCATCAACGTCAAGGTCACTTAAGGCCCTACTCTGGGTACGTCCGAATAATCTCCGGACACGAGCGTGATCCAGCGTGACCACACAGGAGGATGTCCTTGCCCAGATCCGTTGCTGCCCACCGCGACGCCGTGGTGGAACTACTGAGCGGTCCGGCCGCCACCATGGCCACTGAACAGCTGCCACTGCTTGAAGCTCTGGGCAAGGTGCTGGCCGTGGACCTCCACGCGCCACTTTCCCTGCCGCCGTTCGCCAACTCCCAAATGGACGGCTTTGCCGTCAACTCTGCCGACATTCCCGACGGCGGCGCGAAGCTACGGGTGGCGTCACCTGTTCCGGCGGGGGCCGCTCCGGAGGCGTTGAAGCCGGGCTTTGCCGCGCCCATCATGACCGGCGCCATGATTCCCGAGGGTGCGGACGCCGTGGTTCCCATTGAGCGGGCACGCCCCGGCACGTTCCCGAATCCTGAGGCCAGGGACGTTCAGGTTGAACTCCCCACCACTGCTCCGGGCACCTATGTTCGAAACGCGGGCAGCGATATCAACGAAGGGGACCTGGCCCTTCCCGCGGGGACCTGTTTAGGACCGGCGCAGCTTGGCCTGTTGGCCGCGCTGGGGTTGACCGCCGTCGAAGTCCGCAAGCCCTGGCACGTCCTGCTGGTCACCACGGGCGATGAGGTCCTGGAACCGGGCCGGAATCTCACACCAGGCAAGATCTACGACTCCAACGGAACCCTCCTGGAAGCATCCATGCGCCAGGCGGGCCTTGACGTTGTACGAAGCCGAATCTCCGATGATGATCCCGCACAATTGCTCGAACTACTTCACAGCCACCTTGGAAACGTTGACGGCAAGCACCCGGTAGACCTGATCGTGACCACGGGTGGCGTCAGCAAGGGGGCATACGAGGTTGTCCGCCAAGCCATGGCCGCCCAGCACGTGGATTTCCTGCCAGTGGCCATGCAGCCAGGAGGCCCACAAGGAATCGGCCGCTTTGAAGGGGTTCCGTTCCTCGGCTTTCCGGGCAACCCTGTCAGCTGCCTCGTTTCCTACGAAATGTTCCTGCGCCCTGCCCTTTCGCTGATCCACGGCGCACCGGCACCCCGGCCGGTACAGCGGGCGCGCTTGGTGGAACCACTGCATTCACCAGAGGGCAAGCATCAAGTCCGCCGCGGAACGGTGCTGCCTGACGGCTCCGTCCGAATGGAGGGTGGCGCGGGAAGCCATCTGGTGCACGCCTTGGCGCGCTCGAACGCCCTGGTGCAGATCCCCAGCGACGTCACGGAACTCGCGGAGGGAAGCGAAGTGGAAGTATGGATGCTGTGAATGAAACTCCCACGAACACGTCCAGCAACACCGGCGGCCTGACCCATCTCCGGCAAGACGGTACTGCCCAGATGGTGGATGTCTCAGAGAAAGCAGTTACCACGCGTGAGGCAACCGCCACGGCCACGGTGCGCAGCACTGCCGAAGTCCTGGCCCTTCTCGGCGCCGGCGAACTTCCCAAGGGCGACGCGCTCGCAGTGGCACGCGTGGCCGGGATTATGGCCGCTAAGAAGACACCCGAATTGATCCCGCTGTGCCACCCGTTGCCGATTTCCAAAGTCACCGTCGATTTTGAGTTGGGAGCCGACTCGATCGAAGTACTGGCTACCGTGAAGACGCGCGGTGTCACCGGCGTCGAAATGGAAGCTCTTACGGCTGCCTCTGTAGCGGCCCTGAGCGTCTACGACATGATCAAGGCCGTGGATAAGCACGCAGTCCTGACAGACATCCACGTGCTGGCAAAAAGCGGGGGCAAAAGTGGGGATTGGAAACACGGTGACTGGAACCGGGGCAGCTCTGCCCCGGAATCTGCCCCGGAATCCGCCCCGGAAGGAGCCCAAGCATGAGTGCGTGTGAACCAAACGCCCACGGGCCGCGGAAGGCCGGCGTCGTTATAGCGTCCACGCGTGCGGCAGCGGGAATCTACGCCGATGAAACCGGCCCCGTCATCCTGGACTGGCTCAAGGAGCATGGCTTTGATGCTTTCCCCACCATGGTGGTGCCGGATGGCGAGCCTGTTGGCGCGGCTTTGAGGGCGCTCCTGACCCAGCAGCCCGCCGTCGTCATTACCAGTGGTGGAACGGGCCTGAGCCCGGACGACCAGACGCCGGAAGTAACGTTGCCGCTGCTGGATCGTGAGATCCCGGGCATCATGGAAGGTATTCGGCGGGCGGGCACTGCAAAGACGCCCATGGCAATGCTGAGCCGTGGGCACGCAGGAACAGCAGGAAAGACATTCATCATTAACTTGCCCGGTTCCCCGAAGGGTGTCATGGACGGCTTGACTGTCCTGGATCCGGTGATCGGGCACCTTTGCGATCAATTGGAAGGAAGCCATGGGCACTGAAACAGACTTTGAAGTTGTTAGCGCGGTCCTGAGCGCCGAGCCTATCTCCGTTGACCAGGCAATTGCCGCGGTGGAGTCTGACACCGCCGGGGCAGTAGTCAGTTTCAGCGGCGTGGTGCGCAACCACGATTCCGGTAAGCCCGTGGACCGCCTGAGTTACAGCGCGCATCCCACGGCGCACCGGATCATGTCCGACGTAGTCGCGCAGCTGGTTGCGGAGCACTCCGGCGAAGCAGAGCAACCCGTCAGGATTTGGGCCGCACACAGGATCGGGATGCTGGAGATCGGGGATCCCGCGCTGGTGTGTGCCGTGGCGGCCGCCCATCGGGGCCAGGCTTTTGCCGTTTGTTCGGAACTTGTGGACCGGGTCAAAGAACAGGTGCCTATTTGGAAGGAACAGTTCTTCAGCGACGGCACCGTGGAATGGGTCGGGGCCGGGGAGTAAGCGCGGAGTCACGGTTCCTGCCGTACCCCGGCCCGGCGGTAGGGTTAAAGGCATGACCGAACAACTTGCCGTTGCAGTGCTGGGCGCCTACGGGCGCATGGGAATTGAAGCCGTGAAGGCTGTTGAAGCAGCCGACGATATGAAGCTGGTAGCGGCTCTCGGTCGAGGCGATTCCCTGCAGACACTGCTCGACGCAGGAGCCGAGTATGTTGTGGATCTGACTGTTCCGGATACTACCGAGGCCAATGTGCGCTTCGCGGTTGAACATGGCATTCATGCAGTGGTTGGGACCACGGGTTGGGATGGGCAGCGCCTTGGATCGTTGCGGAAGCTCTTGGAACAGAAGCCGGAAACAGGCGTTCTGATCGCCCCGAATTTTGCTTTGGGTTCTGTGCTGGCTTCGGCGTTTGCGGCGAAGGCTTCGCAGTACTTCGAGTCTGTGGAGATCATTGAACTGCATCACCCGAACAAGGTAGACGCTCCTTCAGGTACGGCCGTGCGTACGGCACAGCTGATTGCCCAGGCCAGGCAGGAAGCGGGTGTGCCGGCAAGTCCTGACGCCACGGAAACGGCCTTGGACGGCGCCCGGGGCTGCGACGTGGAGGGTGTGCGTGTCCACAGCGTGCGGCTCCGCGGGCTGGTGGCGCACCAGGAGGTGCTCTTCGGCGGGCCTGGTGAACAGCTGACGTTGCGCCATGATTCCTTCGACCGTGCCTCGTTCATGCCCGGTGTCCTGCTCGGGCTGCGCAAAGTTGCGGACCACCCAGGCCTGACCGTGGGCCTGGATGGCTACTTGGACCTGGGGCTTTAGGATCATGGGAACTCTCTGGGAGTCTGTGAAGAAAAACCGCACCAAAATCTGGGTTGGTGCCATCACCTTGCTGTTGGTGTTGTATCTCGTGGTGTCCCTTCAGCGGTCCATCCTGTTGCTTGGTGATCCCAATCTGGTGGCTAAGGGTATCGGCGCTGCCTACCTCGTTTTGCCTGTGATTGGCGCTTGGGCGCTCATTCGTGAGCTGTTGTTTGGGGCGCGGACCGAACAGATGGCCAAGGTCTTGGAGGCCGAGGGCGGCCTGCCTGTGGACACCCTGCCGCGCACGCCCGGTGGCCGGATTGTCCGCGCTGCTGCTGACGCCGAGTTCGAAAAGTACCGTGCGGAGGCTGAGGCGGCACCCGGGGATTGGCGTTCCTGGTTCCGGTTGAGCTGCGCCTACGACGCCTCCGGCGATCGCAAACGTGCCCGTGCTTCAATGCGCGACGCCGTGAAGCTGTTCCGCTCTCAGCCCACGGCGGCCGGACGGTAACTGCCCAGGCGCGACGCCTGGTGGGCCAGCCACTCCAGTGGTCCCCGGCGTCGGAAGAGGGCAAGGCACACGCCGATGCCTACCGCGGCCAAGGCCTGTGTCCAATACATTCCTTCGTCAGTCCACCCCGCTGGCAGTGGCTTGTTGTGGAAACCGGATACCACCCACACATGGAGTGAGTACAGCGTGAGGGTCATGGCGCCCGGACCGCTGAGGAGTATGAGGAAGTTGACCTTGATGCGTTCGGCAAGGGTGCCGAGCATCAGGAAGAACCCGACGACGGCGGCAGCCACCCCGCCGGTATGAAGCAGGTCCAGGGTGGTGCCGGCATGTGGTGCCGCGCTTGCCAGCCACCACCACGAATCCACCTGCTGCAATCCGGTCAGGTTCACTTGGAGCATGCTCTCCAGCGGGTATCCCCGTGTTCCAGGCAGTGCTTCCAGTGCGGCGCGGCCGCCCCACACCTCCATGGCCAGGGTTCCTGCGACCTTCGACAAAGCGGCCACGGCGAATCCGCAGGTGACGAGCAGCAACTGGACGTTCGCCGTCGTGAGTGCCAAACGGCCGATCGCCAGTCCGATCAGCAAATAAGCGATCCATTGGAACACAGGGTAGTAGCCCGTGAAGAACAAGTCGGCGACCAAGCGTCCCGGTGTCTCAAGATCCTCGCTGTTTGGGTTGTGCCCCAACTGCAAGGGAGGGTTGGCGTCGAGCAGCCAGGGTCGGACGACGTAGGCGATCAGGGGTGACACCAGTACCCAGCCGAGCGCCCACAAGAAGAGCGCTTTCAGCCGCAATCCCAGAAACGGCAGGATGCACAGGAACAGGACGGCATAGTGCACCAGGATGATCGCGACGTTGACGTCCAGACCCCCAAGAGTCAGCCCGACGACGGCAATCACCAAGGCGCGCATAGCGACACCGCTTCTCGCCGCCCAGAGGTCCAGGCCCTGGCGCGGCTCCTGCTTTCCGGTGGTGAGTGCCAACCCGATTCCGGCGAGGACTGCGAACAGCGCAGCGGACCTGCCCGAGAAAACCAGTCCCACCCACGTGGGTTCCCACTGGGGGGAGGGGCCGAACGTTGGCATCAGATGGGTGGCCATCATTCCGAGCAAGGCCAGGCCGCGGGCGGCATCTATGCCCGTAAGGCGGGTGGAGACTTTGCGTCCCCTGGGCACCTTCCGGGCTGGCGCCGTCTCTTGCGAAGTCATGCTGCGATCGTCTCACAAGGGACTGTGGCCCTGCTGTTAAGCGGGCCGGAAGCATCTTGGCGGCAGATGGCTCATTGCGGAAATGATCCCACGAGGCGGGCGAGCGGCGGGGGTGCCTGTCCTGCCGGCAGTGCGTCGACGAGCAGGGAGGCGTATCGGATTTTGTTGCCGCTGCGTCCCCCGAAGAACCGGCGCAGCTGCGCCGATGCCGGCTTGCCGCGCTGTGACGGCTGGCGTTGGAGGAGCCGGAACGAGGCAAGCTCTCCTTGGGCCGCAATGACGTTGAGCACGGCATCGACGCCAAGGCAGCGGATGAGTTCGTCCTCCAGATCCGCCTGGCAGACGTGGAAGCCGTTCTCGGACAAGGAGCCGGAACCGAGGCCTGCCCGGGTGAGTGCGCGGGCGATGCCATGTGCTTCGCCTGCATCGCAAAGTCCGAGTATCCGGTGGTCCGTGCCTTTTGGGCCGTAGCGGTCAAGGAAGCGGACGATGTTGGTCGCGCCTCCCATCGGCACCACAGAGACGCGCTCAGCCATCAGGTCATGGCCAAGGTGAACGGCCAGTGTCTCCACCGCAAGCCGGTCACTTTCGCCCTCGACCAACACAGTTGTCACCCGCATGGAACCAGTATGTAGGACGCGCGGTGCTGGCTCACAGGTCTTGTCTTCGAATATATGTTCGAATAACATGGCTTCATGAACGATGCTCCAAAGCCTCTGCCTCCAAATCCTCGGCAAGGCCTCCAGGGACCCATGAGGGCGATGAGTCCAGGTGTTGTCGACTTCCTTTTCAGGCAACTCGTGGCAGGCGAACCGCCAGAAGATGTCCAGTGGCGCCGCGAGGGAACGGTCCTTGCCGAGCAGGCGCCAGGTGCTGAACTTGCACGTCGCCTGGCTGAAACAGACCTTGAGGCCCTCACGCCAAGGGAACTCTTCGACTACGTCCGCGCTTCCCAGCGTTTGGTCGCTTGGGCGGAACAGTTGAAGGAAAAAGCGGTGGCGCAATATTGCTCGGAGGGCACGGCGAGGACGCCCAAGCCCGCATAGTCAGCAGCGCCGATGACGACCATCACGCGGAACCCATTCCCGGAACATGGCCGTGACAGGGTAACGTTTTTCTTATGTCTGACTCCCGCGCCCACATTCCCGCACTTGGTACCCTGCTGACCGCCATGGTCACCCCGTTCACCGAGGATGGCAAGGTCGACTACGACCAAGCTGCGGCGTTGGCGGAGAAGCTGGTCCAGGACGGTTGCGACGGACTCGTGGTCACCGGTACCACTGGAGAGACCTCAACCCTTACTGACGAAGAAAACCTCGGCATGTTCCGTGCGGTCAAGGAAGCCGTGGGGGGCAAAGCTGCCATCATTGCCGGAACCGGCACCAACGACACCGCGCACTCGGTGCATCTGTCCCAGCGCGCGGCCCAGATTGGCATCGACGGCCTTCTGATCGTCACTCCTTACTACAACAAGCCCAGCCAGGCCGGCGTTCGGGCCCACTTTGAGACGATTGCGTCCTCTACGGACCTGCCGGTCATGCTCTACGACATCCCCGGCCGCTCGTCCATTGCCATCGCGCCCGAGACCATGATCGGGCTTGCGAAGCACCCGAACATCGTGGCCGTCAAGGACGCCAAGGCGGACTTCGCAGCAGCCACCCGCGTCATGGCCGAGACCGATCTGGTCTTTTACTCCGGCGACGACGGCCTCACCCTGCAGTGGATGGCGCTGGGCGCAGCAGGCCTCGTGGGCGTGACCACGCACGTGGCCACGCGCCAATTCCGCGAACTCATTGACGCTGTCAATGCCAATGACCTTGCCAAGGCGCGGGCCATCAACTTTGAACTGGAACCCGTGGTGCGTGCAACCATGACGCGGGTCCAAGGCGCCGTAGCCGCCAAGCAGATTCTCAAGTGGCAGGGAGTCCTGCCCAACTCGGTTGTCCGTTTGCCCCTCGTGGAGCCGGACGAGGCCGAGATCCAAACCATCCGCGGGGATTTGGCGGAAGCCGGAATGGACTTCAACGTCTAGGACGGTTCCGCCGGAAAGAAGCACAATATGACCCAAACAGCCCTTCCTGGACTGGTTACTCCGCCGAAACTGCCCCAAGGCACACTGCGGATTGTTCCGCTGGGTGGACTGGGGGAGATAGGCCGCAACATGGCGGTCTTCGAAATCGACGGCAAGTTGCTGATCGTTGACTGCGGCGTACTTTTTCCCGAGGAAACGCAGCCCGGCGTTGATTTGATCCTTCCCGACTTCTCTTACATCGAGGACCGGCTGCAGGATGTTGTTGGTGTGGTGCTCACGCACGGCCACGAAGACCACATCGGTGCTGTTCCCTATCTGCTGCGCCTCAAAGCAGACATTCCGCTGATCGGCTCCCAGCTGACGCTGGCCTTGGTGGAGGCGAAGCTTCAGGAGCATCGGATCAAGCCGTACACGCTGACCGTTACCGAGGGCCAGGTGGAGCAGTTCGGCCCGTTTGAATGCGAATTCATCGCAGTGAACCACTCGATCCCGGACGCCTTGGCTGTCTTCATTCGCACCGCGGGCGGCACTGTCCTGCATACGGGCGACTTCAAGATGGACCAACTGCCCTTGGACGGCCGCATTACCGACCTCCGGCACTTCGCCCGTTTGGGTGAAGAAGGAGTGGACCTTTTCATGGCCGACTCCACCAACGCCGACGTTCCCGGGTTCACCACCGCCGAGAAGGAAATCGGCCCCACCCTTGATCGATTGTTCGGGCAGGCGAAGAAGCGCATTATCGTGGCTTCCTTCTCTTCCCACGTTCACCGCGTACAGCAGGTTCTCGACGCCGCAGCCAAGCACGGCCGCAACGTTGCGTTCGTCGGCCGTTCCATGGTTCGGAACATGGCCATCGCGGCCAAGCTGGGCTACCTTGACGTGCCCAACGGGATCCTGGTGGACATCAAGAACATTGACAACCTCCCCGATGACCGCGTGGTCCTCATGTCCACCGGCTCTCAGGGCGAGCCCATGGCAGCACTGTCACGCATGGCCAACGGCGACCACCGCGTGGTTGTTGGCCAAGGCGACACCGTGATCCTGGCCTCCAGCCTTATTCCAGGCAACGAGAATGCCGTGTTCCGCATCATCAACGGATTGTTGAAGCTCGGTGCCGATGTTATCCACAAGGGGACGGCCAAGGTTCACGTCTCCGGGCACGCCGCTGCCGGCGAATTGCTCTACTGCTACAACATCCTTGAGCCCCTCAATGCGATGCCTGTTCACGGTGAAACGCGTCACTTGATTGCCAATGGAAATATCGCCGAAGAATCCGGGGTGCCCTCCGACGGCATCATCCTCAGCGATAACGGCACTGTCATTGACCTGAAGGACCACAAGGCCAACATCGTTGGCCAGGTGGAGGTCGGCTTCGTTTATGTGGACGGTTCCAGCGTGGGTGAAATCACCGATGCGGATCTGAAGGACCGCCGTATCCTAGGCGACGAAGGCTTCATCTCCATCATCACGGTCATTAACCGGACCACAGGCAAGATCGTCTCCGGACCGGAAATCCATGCACGCGGTGTGGCGGAGGACGACGCCGTCTTCGACGAAATCATCCCCAAGATCAACGCCGCGTTGGAAGAAGCTGTGCTCAACCACGCAGACCACACCAACCACCAGCTGCAGCAGGTTGTGCGCAGGATCATCGGAACGTGGGTGAACCGGAAGCTTCGTCGCCGTCCCATGATCATTCCGGTGGTCCTGGAAGCGTAGTCCACCGGCAACATGCATCCCAGGGGGCCTGAAATCCGCGGATTTCGGCCCCCCTTGGGGTAGCGTGGCAACCATGGCGACCCGTACTTCCTCCACGCCACGAGGCAGCTCCAGTAGTAAATCCGGCGGCACAGGCCGGGGCGCAGCTGCATCCAAAAGCAGTGCAGCCACACCCAGGAACGGTCGGGGCGCCAGTGCCCGCAGCAAGCAGCCCGCCGCCGTCGAGCCCCATGCGCCGCTCCCATTGCGCATGCTCGCAGGCGCCTGGCAGGGTATCGGCCACGTCGTTGGCGCAGGAGTCCGCCGGATCGGGTACGACGTCAGCGATCTCGATCCCGCCGATCGCCGCGACGGCGCAGCCCTGTTCAACCTCGTGCTGGGCATTGGTATTGCAACGTTCGCCTGGTGGGGCCTGACCGGATGGCTGCCTGACGCGGTCTACAGCGTGGTCAATGGCACTTTCGGCTGGATGTCGCTCGTTTTGCCTTTCATGCTTTTCATCTGCGCTTTCCGCCTCTTCCGCAAACCCCAGGACGGCCGCGGCAACAACCGCGTTGGCATCGGCTTCATGATCATGACTTTTGCCGGCTCCGGCTTGGCCCACGTCATCGGCGGCCAGCCAACTGTGGCTGATGGCTTCGATGGACTGCGCAGGGCGGGCGGAATGCTGGGCTTCCTTGCAGCGTCTCCACTTGCTGCAATTCATGCCGCTGTTCCGGTGATCGTCTACAGCCTGTTGGCGTTCGTGTCAGTGCTGATCGTGACGGCCACGCCGTTCGGTGCGATCCCCTCCAGGATCCGCTCCGCCTACGAACACCTCATGGGCGTGGACCTCATGGATGCCGGGTCCGGCAGGGATGCCCATGATCGCAGCTACCTCTATGAAAACGGGGCTGTCGCAAAGCCCAAGAAGAAGCGGATGCGTTTCTTCGGCAAGGACGAGGATACCGACGCCGGTTTGGAAGGCTACGTCGGTGACGAGGCCTTTGAGCACGCAATAGTCGACGACGACGACGAAACACCTCCAGCGTCTGCGCCCCGCGTTCCACCGGGCGTACGCCGCCCCACCCAGGCCGAGATAGCGGTGGGTAAGATCAAGGCTGCCCAGGGCTTGGGCGCTGCTCCCGGCATCGACAACCCCACAGAGGCCATTCCCGTCCTCACCCCGGAGATGACCGCACCCACAGTGGCGCAGGTTCCGGCCAGGCCGGCAACGCCACCTCCGCCCCCCACGCCAATTCCGCAGCGCACAGAGCAACTGTCCCTGGCAGGGGACGTCACGTATACCTTGCCTGCCTCTGACTTCCTCACACCAGGTTCCATTCCGAAGGAGCGCACCGAAGCGAATGACGCCGTCGTGGCCGCCCTGACGGACACGCTGACGCAGTTCAACGTCGATGCCGCCGTAACCGGCTTCAGTCGCGGCCCCACAGTGACACGCTATGAAATCGAACTGTCTCCCGGCACCAAGGTGGAGCGCGTAACGGCGTTGTCCAAGAACATCTCCTACGCGGTGGCATCCAGCGACGTACGTATTCTGAGCCCGATTCCCGGCAAGTCCGCAATCGGCATCGAGATTCCCAACACGGACCGCGAAACGGTCTCCCTGGGCGATGTGCTTCGGAGCCAGAACGCACGCCGGACCGACCACCCCATGGTCATGGGTGTCGGCAAGGACGTCGAGGGTGGTTACGTCGTTGCCAACCTTGCCAAGATGCCCCACCTCCTGGTGGCCGGCGCTACAGGTGCTGGTAAATCCAGCTTCGTGAACTCCATGATCACCTCGATCCTCATGCGCGCTACGCCTGACGAAGTCCGCATGGTCATGGTGGACCCAAAGCGCGTGGAACTGACTGCGTATGAAGGCGTTCCGCACCTGATCACGCCCATCATCACCAATCCCAAGAAGGCCGCCGAAGCCCTGCAGTGGGTGGTTCGCGAGATGGACGCCCGGTATGACGATCTCGCCAACTACGGTTACAAGCACATCGACGATTTCAACAAGGCGGTCAGGGCAGGTAAGGTCACGCCGCCGGTTGACTCCAAGCGTGTCATCAAGCCCTACCCGTACCTGTTGGTCATCGTGGACGAGCTCGCGGACCTCATGATGGTGGCGCCACGCGACGTCGAAGATTCGATCGTCCGCATCACCCAGCTGGCACGTGCCGCGGGCATCCATCTGGTGTTGGCTACCCAGCGACCTTCCGTGGATGTCGTCACGGGCCTTATCAAAGCCAACGTGCCCTCCCGCATGGCGTTCGCCACCTCGTCCGTTACGGACTCCCGCGTGGTACTGGACCAGCCGGGCGCTGAAAAACTTATTGGCCAGGGTGACGCCCTCTTCCTGCCGATGGGTGCTTCCAAGGCCATGCGTGTGCAGGGTGCGTGGGTGACGGAATCCGAAATCCATAAGGTTGTGGAACACGTCAAGGGCCAGTTGCAGGCCGTGTACCGGGACGACGTCGCTGCTGAGGCTCCCAAGAAACAGATCGACGACGACATCGGAGACGACCTCGAGGTGCTGCTGCAGGCCACCGAATTGGTGGTCACCACCCAGTTCGGTTCCACCTCCATGTTGCAGCGCAAGCTTCGTGTCGGCTTCGCCAAGGCCGGGCGCCTTATGGACCTCCTGGAGTCCCGCGGCGTCGTGGGTCCCTCCGAAGGGTCCAAGGCCCGGGATGTCCTGGTCAAGCCGGATGACCTCGCGGCCGTCCTTGCTGCCATGAAGGGGCAGGAATCCCCGGCTGCGCCTGACGCCCACACCGCCGCCCTGAGCGATAACGCGAACTCCAACATCGCCGTCGGCGGCTATGCCGAGGACCTGGTGGCAGCGGATCTGGAAAACCGGACCCAAGCTGTTGAGTATTTCGATGGCGCCGACGCTCCAGATGACGAGGACGACGGCGGCGAGGACGCCTGGTCGCTCACCGGACGGTAGCCTAGAGGGGTGACTACAGCCGAGGGTGACAACGCCTCTTCCACCAGCTCCGATGTCTGGAACCTTCCCAATATTCTTACGATGCTCCGCATCGTCCTGGTTCCGTTTTTCGTCTGGTTCCTGGTGGCGGATGACAACCACCAAGGTATTTGGCGGTGGGCGGCTGTTGTGGCCTTCGCCGTAGCGATCTACACGGACAAGCTCGACGGCGACATCGCCCGTGCGCGTGGCCTCATCACCAACTTCGGCAAGATCGCGGACCCTATAGCGGACAAACTGCTCATCGGTTCCGCACTGGTGCTTTTGTCCATCCTCGGGGAGTTGCCCTGGTGGGTGACGATCCTCATCCTGGTCCGCGAGTGGGGCATCACGGCACTGAGGTTCTTTGTGATCCGATACGGCGTTATGCCGGCTTCCCGCGGCGGAAAGCTGAAGACCGTCATCCAGACAGTGGCCATCTTCCTGTACATCCTTCCGCTCGAGGCGATCGCACCGTGGCTGGTCATTGTGGCCTTCTGGGTCATGATGGCGGCCCTTGCCATCACGCTATGGACCGGAGCGGAATACGTCGTCCAGGCGCTCCGCCTTCGTGCCGCCGGCCGCCGCGCATGAGCCATCCCGCAGACGCTGCCAAAGCGGCAGAGCTGGCGGCAACGGCAGTGGCGCTGGCGCTGGGAAAGAGCCTGACCGTGGCCACGGCGGAGTCGCTGACCGCGGGAATGGTGGCGGCCGGCCTGGCCAACACGCCTGGTGCGTCCGGAATGTTGCAGGGCGGCGTGGTTGCTTACCAGAACTCCGTGAAGGCCTCCGTCCTCGGTGTTTCGACGGAGCTGATTGCTGCAGTTGGTTCAGTGGATGGCGCAGTAGCTGAGGCGATGGCCGAGGGCGCCAGGCGCGCCTGCATGGCCGACGTCGGAGTATCCACTACAGGGGTGGCTGGTCCGGAGCCCCATGACGGCAAAACCGTGGGAACCGTCTTCGTCGGCGTCGCTACGAGTACGGGCACGGGTTCGTTTGAATTCAGCTTTTCGGGGGACAGGCAGAGTATCAGGCAACAAGCCTGTGAAGCTGCGCTGGCGCGCCTGATTGATGCACTGGAAGGGGTTGGTTACCGTTCGTAAAGTAGCCGGGAACAAAAACTCATTGCCAATAGTTGTGTCATTGTGTCGCTTCGGAACAGCCGGGGCGCCTAGGATGTAGAAAACCACACCGGTCCGCCAGCCAGCGAACCGGATGAACGAGGGAGCAAGGCGATACAGATGGTAAAGCAGCCCGTATCCGTAAACGGCGTTGTCCGCTGGAAGGATGTGGGCTTGGCTAAGCAGGCACAGAGCGAACAGAAGGAGCGCAAAATGGTTGTACTACGCCACGAAATCGGTGATGTACTGCGCGATGTCCGCCAGCGTCAGGGCCGTACCCTCCGCGAGGTCTCGCACAGCGCCCGTGTCTCACTCGGATATCTGAGTGAGGTTGAACGCGGCCAAAAGGAGGCTTCTTCCGAGCTCCTGTCCTCTATCTGCACCGCCCTGGACGTTCCGTTGTCCAGCATGCTGCGCGAAGTCAGTGACCGCGTGGCCGTTGCGGAGGGCGTAGCTGTTCCGGACACCGTTCCGCAGGAATTCTCCCAGCGCTACGGTCGCGATCTTGACCTTACCGACGACTTCCCGCAGGGCATGCTCTCCGGAGCCCGGTAAACGGTCGCACCCACACCAGTAATTATCACGAAAGGTCCCCAGCCTACGGCTGGGGACCTTTTGCGTCCGATGACATTTCGCTTCTGGTGACGTTTCGCATGGTGCTGACTTTTGGGATGTGCTGCTGCTCGGTCTGAAGCCGGGTTGGGAGGCGCGTCAGTCCTCGGTGGGATTGGCAGTCTCCGCGGACTCGGTCTCCTTCAGAGTGGCGTCCTTGATGATGCTTTCGCCGTAGACGGCGTTGAGCCGGCCCATGTAGTCGGCCAAGGTTTGGACGTCTTCCAGCGGCCACTCACCGAGTCGCTCACGGAAGACCTGGCGGCGGGCGTCCTGGACTTGATGCATCTTCTCCTCGCCTTTTTCCGTCAGGCGGATGGACTGAGCCCGTCCGTCCTGCGGATCTGCCTCCTTGTAGACCAGGCCAATACTTTCCAGAAATGCGATCTGGCGGCTCACTGAGGGCTTGCCCACCCCGATGCACGAGGCAAGGTCCGTCAGGCGGATGGGGCCTTCGCGGCGAATGATCGTCAGCAGGCCGTACGCGGCAGGCTCCATGTCGGGATGGACCTGGCGGGACAACTGATGCGAGATGGAACGGGCACGGCGCCAGAGCAGACTCAGCTGGTGTTCCACCTGCTGAAGGGCGTCGTCTATGGTGTCACCTGGCACGGCCTCGGGGGGCGTGCTCTGGAGAGGATTGCTCATGGCAACCATTCTAGAGTCCGGCGTCGTGAGAGACTCTATCCGTGAGGGCAAGTGACTTCTGGCGTTTAATGGACGATGAATTTGGGGCAGGCTATTCCCGCGTCCTGGCCAATTCCCTGGTGCTGGCCGGGGTGGGAGGGCGGACCGCCGTAGAGGCGCTGGCTGCCGGCTACCAGCCACGGGAAGTCTGGCTAGCGATATGCGAAGTCCAGGATGTCCCCATGGAGCGCAGGCTCGGCAGGGATATCAAGCCTGCGGCCAACTGAAGTCCGGCCATGTTTGCTCAGGACTTCCAGCTCTGTGATGGTGACACGCCCGCACGCATTGTTCGAATATCTGTTCGGATGGGGATATGCTCCTGTGAGAGGAAAATTGTTCCTGAAGGACGCATTCCACGGGCAATCGGAGGGCGTGGTTATCCACATAGCCCACGTCGGCTCCACAAAATGTCAGGCAGCCGTAATAGCGTCTGACATGACAGGAAAGCGGCCATTCAGGCCACTCCACAGCGAGAAAGCATCAGAGGTGTGAACCATGGCGGCAACCCCGGATCGTGAGAAGGCGCTCGAAGCAGCGCTTGCCCAGATCGACAAGCAGTTCGGCAAAGGCTCCATCATGCGCTTGGGTGATGACACCCGCGCCCCGATCGAAGTCATTCCAACTGGATCCATTGCATTGGATGTTGCCCTTGGCATTGGCGGCCTGCCCCGTGGCCGCGTCGTGGAGATCTACGGCCCGGAATCCTCCGGTAAGACCACAGTGGCCCTGCATGCTGTAGCCAATGCGCAACGTAACGGTGGCATCGCGGCCTTCATCGACGCTGAGCACGCCCTTGACCCCGACTACGCCGCCAAGCTTGGGGTGGACACGGACGCCCTGCTCGTGTCGCAGCCGGACACTGGTGAGCAGGCCCTGGAAATCATGGACATGCTGGTGGGCTCCGGCTCCCTGGACGTTATCGTCATTGACTCCGTGGCTGCCTTGGTCCCCCGTGCTGAAATCGAGGGCGAAATGGGCGACTCCCACGTCGGCCTTCAGGCGAGGCTCATGAGCCAGGCCCTGCGAAAGATCACCGGCCGCTTGAGCCAGACCAAGACCACCGCCATCTTCATCAACCAGTTGCGTGAGAAGATCGGCGTCTTCTTTGGATCGCCCGAAACCACCACCGGTGGTAAGGCTCTGAAGTTCTACGCCTCAGTGCGCATCGATGTCCGTCGCATTCAGACACTGAAGGAAGGTGCTGACTCCGTCGGTAACCGGACCAAGGCCAAGATCGTCAAGAACAAGATGGCCCCGCCCTTCAAGATTGCTGAATTCGACATCATCTACGGCCAGGGCATCTCCCGCGAGGGAGGCATCATTGACATGGGCGTCGAGCACGGCATCATCAAGAAGTCCGGCTCGTGGTTCACGTACGACGGCGATCAGCTGGGCCAAGGCATGGAGAATTCACGGCGCTTCCTGCGTGATAACCCCGAGTTGGCTCAGGAACTTGAGCGCCTCATCAAGGAAAAGCTTGGCGTGGGTGTCAAGCCGGAGGCTGATTCCCCGAAGCTGAAGGCCGTTGACGGCTAGAACCGGGCCGGACCCGGACTCCTCCGTATCCGGCGATCCTGAGCCTGATCCCGAATCCGTGGCCCGCGCCATCGTCCTGCGGCAATTGACGATGGCGCCACGGAGCCGGCTGCAGCTGTCCCGCAAGCTGGCCGAGCGGAATGTCCCCCTGGACGTTGCTGAGGCTGTGCTGGACCGCTTCGAGGAAGTCCAGCTCATTGATGACGCTGAGTTTGCCAGAATGTGGGTACGCAGCCGCTCCCAAAGCAGAAAACTGGCCAAAGGTGCCATTCGCCGTGAACTGACGGAGAAAGGTATCGAGCTCGAGGATGCCGAGGAAGCACTCTCACAGCTCAGCGATGAAGATGAGGAAATCGCCGCCCGTGAGCTTGTTGAGCGCAAACTGAGGCCAGGCGTGGATCTTTCCGATCGTGCAGAACGTGACAAGTACACCCGCAGGCTGGCATCCATGCTGGCACGGAAGGGCTATGCCCCTTCAATGGCCTTCCGGATCGTCGGTGAGGTACTTGCCCAAGCCGGTACCCTTGAGTAGTGAGTTTGACCATTCCTTCCCCCTCAGCAGAAACCACGCCTTCGGCCGTAGCATTGGCAACCAATGCTGATGCCCAAGTGACGGATGCCTCTGCCCCGTTTGAACCGGCCCCGTTTGAACCGAGGACGTATCAGGTCCGGACTTTCGGCTGCCAGATGAACGTCCACGATTCCGAACGTATGGCCGGCCTCCTTGAGGACGCCGGATACGTGCCCGCGGAGGGTGAGGTCGCGGACATTGTGGTGTTCAACACATGTGCCGTTCGGGAAAATGCCGACAACAAGCTCTATGGGAACCTTGGCCAGCTTCGGCAGGTCAAAGCAGCCAACCCTGGCATGCAGATCGCCGTTGGTGGCTGCCTCGCCCAGAAGGACCGGGAAACCATCGTCAAGAAGGCTCCTTGGGTTGACGCTGTGTTTGGCACCCACAACGTAGGAGCACTTCCGGCATTGCTGAAGCGGGCGCGGCACAACAACGAGGCCCAGCTCGAAATCCTGGAATCGCTGGACGTCTTCCCCTCCACCCTTCCCACCAAGCGCGACTCCGTCTATTCCGGCTGGGTTTCGATTTCAGTAGGTTGCAACAACACCTGCACGTTCTGCATCGTGCCATCGCTCCGTGGCAAGGAGAAGGACCGGCGTCCCGGAGAAATCCTGGCTGAAATTCAGGCCTTGGTGGACGACGGCGCCGTGGAAGTAACTTTGCTGGGCCAGAACGTGAACTCCTACGGCGTTGAGTTCGGTGACCGCTTGGCCTTCTCAAAGCTTCTCCGTGCCTGTGGGGACATCGAAGGCCTTGAGCGCGTACGCTTCACCAGCCCGCACCCTGCCGCATTTACCGACGACGTCATCGATGCGATGGCCGAGACACCCAATGTGATGCCCCAGTTGCACATGCCCCTTCAATCGGGCTCGGACAAGGTCCTCAAGGATATGCGGCGCTCGTACCGCTCCAGCAAGTTCCTTGGCATCCTGGACATGGTGCGTGAGCGGATCCCGAACGCGGCCATCACTACGGACATCATTGTTGGCTTCCCCGGAGAAACCGAGGAGGATTTCCAAGCGACGCTTGACGTCGTGGAGAAATCGCGGTTTGCCTCAGCCTTCACCTTCCAGTACTCCAAACGGCCTGGTACGCCTGCTGCCGAGCTCCCGGAGCAACTTCCCAAGGCAGTGGTCCAGGAGCGTTTTGAACGGCTGACCGCCCTTCAGGACCGTATCGCGGCGGAGGAGAACGCCAAGCAACTGGGTCGCCGTGTGGAAATTCTGGTGACAGCGCAGTCCGGCCGCAAAGCAGAGGAAACCCACAGGTTGTCTGGCCGGTCCAAGGACCAGCGACTCGTTCATTTCTCAGTGCCTGAGGGTGCGGAAACCCCCCGTCCCGGTGACTTTGTCACCGTGACCATTACCGAAGCCGCTGCATTCCACCTGGTTGCCGATCCTGCCGGCCTGGACGATTACATGTTGCGCCGGTCGAGGGCGGGTGACGCCTGGGATCGTTCGCAGGCAGATTCCTGCGGTGTTCCCAGTGCGGGTGCGGCCCCAGGCAAGAAGGGTGTGTCTTTGGGCATGCCGTCGCTGCCTGTCCGCAGCGCCTGACGCCGATTATTCGAGATCGAATGGCTCTTTCCCATGCCGCGCCGCCGGTAATTGCAGTCGTCGGCCCAACCGGTTCGGGTAAATCGGACCTGGGCGTCGAGCTGGCCCTTGCGCTCAATGGCGAGGTCATCAACGCTGACGCCCTGCAGTTCTATCGGGGCATGGACATCGGTACGGCCAAGATCACTGTGGACGAGCGCAAGGGTGTGCCACACCATCTGCTGGACACAAAAGACGTCACGGAGGAAGCCAGCGTGGCGGACTTCCAGGCGGAATGCCGCGCCGTCATTGATGACGTCCACGCCCGGGGCAAGCGCGCCATCATGGTGGGAGGCTCTGGCCTCTATGTGCGGGCTGCCCTGGATGTACTGGAGTTCCCCGGCACGGATCCTGACTTGCGGAAACGGCTTGAGGATGAATGGGAAACTTTCGGTCTGGCGCCGTTGCGGGCCCGGCTTGAAAAGGTGGATCCCATCTCGGCAGGCCGTCTGGGGGATGCCCGGCGGGTGATCAGGGCCCTGGAGGTCTATGGCATGACGGGACGCCCGTTCAGCTCGTTCATGCCGCAACGCGAGTACTTCCAGGCAGCCATACAGATTGGCCTGTCTGTGGACCGCGAGGTTCTGAGGGAGCGGCTGGCGATCCGCGTACACCGGATGGTGGATGCGGGGTTGCTGCAGGAAGTGGAACGGCTTGATGCGGCTGGGCTGCGGCGCGGCAAGACAGCCTCGCGTGCCCTGGGATATGCGCAGTTCCTTAGAGTGCTCGACGCCGAAGCCAGCGTCCCGGAGGCAGCCGAGGAAACCATTGTGGCCACCAGGCAGTTCGCCCGGCGACAATTGACCTGGTTTCGGGCCGATCCCCGCATCGCCTGGCTCGATTGGCAGGATGCGGAGCTCGTGTCCAAAGCAGTGGCGCTGGCCTAGCCGGGCTGGCACTCCATACAGCAATTTCTGGCCGAACCCGCCCGGCGGGTAGCCTAGTCCCATGGATCAAACCGCCGCAGTTCCCGCCCAGCAGTCCGCCGCTGCCGGCGCCCCCGTGCCCACTGCCAGCCTTTCCGGTTTGGCGTTTTCCAAGGGCCATGGAACGGGCAATGATTTCGTCCTGATTGCTGATCCCGGTGATGTCCACGAGATCTCTCCCGAGCAAGTAGCACAGCTGTGCGACAGGCATCGGGGGATAGGTGGCGACGGCCTTATCCGGGCTGTCCCATCCCGGTATTTGCCCGAAGGCCGCGTCCTGCTTGAACAGGACGACTCTGCGGAATGGTTCATGGACTACCGTAACGGCGACGGGTCTCTGTCCGAGATGTGCGGCAACGGCGTCCGCGTGTTCGTGCATTTCCTGATAGCCCAAGGGCTGGTTGAGCTCGGACTGGGTCAGTCCTTGACCATCGGAACACGTGGCGGCATTAAGAAGATTGTGCGCACGGCGGACGGCTATGCCGTGGATATGGGCCCTTGGGAATTCATTTTCCCTGCAGAAGCACAAAGCAAAGCCATGGATGCCTTGGTCAGCGCAGACGGTCTGGAGGTGGCCCGGCCCGGACTCTCAGTCAGCATGGGGAATCCGCACACGGTGGTAGCGCTTGCCGAGCTTAGCGAGCTCTCCGCCACGAAGTTGTTCACCGCGCCGGCAGTGGATCCCAAGCCTGCCAATGGCACCAATGTCGAGTTTGTAGTGCCCTCAGAGCCGCTGGTTCACGACGGCGTGGGAACCATCACCATGCGCGTCCACGAGCGCGGAGTCGGCGAAACCCAATCGTGTGGCACCGGGGCTTGTGCCGCCGCCGTCGCGATCCGTCATTGGGCTGGCAGCAGCGCCCCCAACTCTTGGCACGTCAACGTTCCCGGTGGCGTGGTGGATGTCACGTTCTTCCCGGGGGAGGATGGCCGCGAACACGTTGAGCTCAGCGGCCCTGCAGTCATTGTGGCTAGTGGGACGCTTTCCTGACCCGAAGGATCCTGAAGGACTTCGAAGTGCTCTCGCGGGAGACTGTGAAGGACTTGTCCAGTTCGTTGGCCAGCCAGCGTTGGAGGGAGTCTGAGCCCAGGTTCTTCTGAACCACCATCCACGCGTTGCCGCCCGGTGCCAGCCGGGGCAGCCACGTCAGGAGCAGCGAGTGTAGTTCGTCCTTGCCGATGCGGATCGGCGGGTTGGACCAGATCGTATCGAATTCGACGCCGGGGTCTACCTCTTGCGGGAGGCTGGCCTTCACGTTGTTCAAGCCCAGGGCAACCGCGTTCTCATTGGTCAGGGCGATGCAGCGCTCGTTGACGTCCACGGCGTAGACCTGTGCCAGGGGCGCCATGAGCCCCATGGTGAGGGCAACAGGGCCCCAACCACACCCGATATCCAGCAGGTTGCCCCGGGGTGAAGGCGGTGGAACCTCGGCCAAAAGTACCTTGGTGCCCTTGTCCACACCGTCGGGGCTGAAGATGCCCGACGAGGTCTGCACATGGCGGGTAGCTCCAGCGAGTTCCACGGTGAGGGGCTTGCGGGTGAAGGGACCGGCCGGTTGGGCGCTGAAATAGTGTGCAGACTCCATAATTTGCCAGATTAGTTGGCTATCGGCGGCTTGGGAAACTGCCCTCGGGCAGGGACGGTTTGACACTGCTGCTAATGTTGAAGGCATGTTCTTGATCTTTGAGTAATCAGCCCGAGCCGACCAAACACATCGGCAAGGCACCTGCCCGCGATGCAGGCCCGCTTGGCGTACTAGCCCGGCGCATGGCCATTCCGCCCGCAGGTTCCGTCCGGCAGACTCCGCACCGCCCATTGTTGGTGGATCGCGGTTGCTCAGCAGAACATGTCCCACCCCAGCTGTCGCGAAAGCAGTGGCCCAGCCATCTGCTGTTAGCTCCTGGCTTATGGTTTGGCGATGAATTCTCCTGTAGGACAGGACCTCCCGCGGACCAACCCGCTCGATTCATGCACCACAGGAGGCCCTATATGGCCGAAGCTCGTCAGCCCACCGCGAATACCGTCCCATTGGACACCAAACAGCACTATTCTGGATATGCCGAACAGTCTAAGGAGACCATGACCACCCAGAAGCACTCCGGATCCGATTCCGACGCCCAGGACATGAGTCCTGAACAAATCCAGGCCGTCATCGACCGGATTCTTTCCAAGGATGTACCCGCACAGGCATCCGATGACAATGATGCCAAAGGCGTTTTCGGCAGGGCACAAGCGATCTCCACGCTTGACCATGAACACAGCATTTATGACGGCGACCAGGAAGACCTGGCCGAGCGCCGTGCCCTCCGCCGTACCGCGGGCCTTTCCACCGAACTCGAAGACGTCACCGAGGTTGAATACCGGCAGCTGCGCCTGGAGCGCGTTGTCCTGGCTGGCCTGTGGACAGAAGGCACTTTGGCTGACGCCGAGAATTCGCTCCGCGAACTCGCAGCACTGGCAGAAACTGCCGGATCCGAGGTCCTTGACGGCCTGGTTCAGCGCCGCACGAAGCCGGATCCCGGAACGTTCCTTGGGTCGGGCAAGGCCCAGGAGCTCAAGGACATCGTGGCCGCCACGGGAGCCGATACCGTGGTGGTCGACACCGAGCTTTCCCCCTCGCAGCGACGCGGACTTGAGGACATTGTCAAGGTCAAGGTGGTGGACAGGACCACGCTGATCCTGGATATCTTCGCGCAGCATGCAAAGAGCCGTGAAGGTAAGGCACAGGTTGAGCTCGCACAGCTCGAGTACCTGCTCCCCAGGCTTCGTGGTTGGGGTGACTCCATGTCCCGCCAGGCCGGTGGCCAGGTGGGTGGAGCCGGTGCCGGTATGGGTTCCCGTGGTCCCGGTGAAACAAAGATCGAGCTCGATCGCCGCAGGATCCGGACACGCATGGCCAAGCTCCGCCGGGAGATTGCCGCCATGAAGCCGGCGCGCGAGACCAAGCGGGCCAACCGCCGTCGTAATGCCGTACCTTCGGTTGCCATCGCCGGCTACACCAACGCTGGAAAGTCCTCGCTCCTGAACCGGCTGACCGATGCTGGTGTGCTGGTGGAGAACGCCCTTTTCGCCACCCTGGACCCGACTGTCAGGAAGGCGCAGACGCCGGATGGCATTGGTTACACGCTGGCTGACACCGTTGGATTCGTCCGCTCGCTGCCTACGCAGCTGGTGGAAGCCTTCCGCTCCACGCTGGAGGAAGTAGCGGATGCAGACCTGATCCTGCATGTCGTGGACGCCTCCCACCCGGACCCGGAAGGGCAAATCGCGGCAGTGCGTGCTGTCTTCACCGAGGTCGACGCCCGCAAGGTTCCGGAAATCATCGTCCTGAACAAGGTGGACGTAGCGGATCCTTTCGTCGTGGAGCGCCTGAAGCAGAAGGAGCCGCGGCACGCCGTCGTTTCCACCCGGACCGGCCAGGGTATTCCTGAACTCCTGGAAGAGATCAGCCGATCCATTCCCCGGCCGGGAGTCCGCCTCGAGGTCCTCATCCCGTATGACCGCGGTGACATGGTCAACAAGCTGCACAACTCCGATTCGGAAATCCTGAGCCTCGAGCACGAGGAAAACGGAACCCGCGTGGTGGCCATGGTTCGTGAAGGATTGGCCGCCGAGCTGGAGTCATTCGTCAGCAATGGTTGAGAAGGTGGCGGCGGACGTCGTCGAGTCAGTGGGGGAGAAGTTCACCCTCGAGCTGTTGGACAAAGCTGTTGCCGGGATGGGCGGTCAAAGCCGTTCAGGCCAGCACGAGATGGCAAGGCAAGTCACCAGGGCCATCGAGTCCGGTGAGCATTTGCTGGTCCAGGCGGGAACGGGAACGGGTAAGTCCCTGGCTTACCTGATTCCGCTGATCGCCCATTCCATGGACAGCGACAAACCGACGCTTGTGTCCACCGCTACCTTGGCCCTGCAAACACAGATTGTGGGCAGGGACCTGCCCCGGCTGTTGGAGACCATAAGCCCGGCCCTTGAACGTCCTGTGAACGTGGCACTCGTCAAGGGCCGGGCAAATTATGTTTGCCTGCAAAAGCTGGAGGGCGGCTTCCCCAGCGAAGAGCCGTCCGAGGGCCAACTTTTTTCCCTGGGTGAGGACACCAGCGTGCCGCATTTCGCAGCGGCGGTTGGCGGCCCGTCGTCGCAATTGGGTAAGGAAGTGGTCCGGCTCCGTGAATGGGCCGAAAAGACGGCCACGGGCGACCGCGATGAACTGATGCCGGGCGTTACCGACCGCGCCTGGAGGCAGGTCTCCGTGACGTCCATGGAGTGTCTGGGAGCGCAAAAATGCCCACTTGCCGAGGAGTGCTTTAGCGAGCTGGCACGGGCCAGGGCGGCTGAGGCTGACGTCGTGGTGACCAACCATGCCATGCTGGCCGTTAGTGCCTTCGAAGGACTTGCTGTCCTGCCCGAGTACGACGTCGTGGTGGTTGACGAAGCGCATGAGCTGCAGGACCGGGTCACGGGGGCCGTTGCAGGTCAGCTGTCCGTGGCAATGGTGCATGCTGCCGCTTCGAGCGCGCGCAAACACACCGCTATTACCGTAGACGCCCTGAACGCGGCAGCTGATCGACTGGACATGGCCATTGCCGGAGTCCCCAACGGTCTGCTGCCCAATGGGCTCAACGACGAACAACTGGATTGCCTGGACCAATTGCGCGATGCCACACGCGCCGCATTGTCTGACTCGAAGACTGACTCGTCAAACGCGGTCGACGGCGGCAGGCAGCTTGCGCGCTCACGGCTCATGCTCATTCTGGAACTGTGCGAGCGGATGCTCGCAGCCAAGGAGAACAGTGAAGTGGTGTGGTTTTCCAGGAACAGCACCTTCGATCCCCAGCAGGGGTACTCTCACCCGGACGAGACCGCGCCCGCACTGATCAACATCGCCCCGCTTAGCGTTGCCGGCCGGCTGCGGGAAGGCCTTTTCGCGGGGCACACAGTGGTGCTTACTTCTGCCACGCTGGCTATTGGATCCGCCTTTGAGCCCGCAGCAGGTGGCCTGGGCCTCATTGGAGATGGGGCGCCCAGCTGGACCGGGTTGGACGTCGGATCGCCTTTTGATTATCCGAAGCAGGGTGTCCTTTATGTGGCCAAGCACCTGCCCAAGCCCGGCAGGGGCACTTCTCCCGAGGCACTGGATGAGCTTGAAGACCTCATCCGTGCATCCGGTGGGGGAGCCCTGTGCCTGTTCTCCTCACGTCGGGCGGCCGAGGAAGCCGCAGACGCGATGCGCCCACGGCTGGATGTGGACATCCTCTGCCAGGGGGAATCCACTATGGCAGCACTGGTGAAGCAGTTTGCCGATGAACCTGACACCTGCCTCTTCGGCACCATGTCCCTGTGGCAGGGCGTGGACGTCCCTGGCGGTTCATGCCGCCTTGTGGTGATTGACCGCATTCCGTTCCCGAGGCCCGATGACCCGCTGATGACCGCACGCTCGCGAGCCGTTGCACAGTCCGGGGGCAACGGGTTCATGGCGGTGTCAGCTACGCACGCGGCAATTCGTCTGGCGCAGGGCGCAGGACGGCTCATTCGCTCCACCGGCGACAAAGGCGTGGTCGCCGTCCTGGACTCACGGCTTTCGACCGAACGGTACGGCGGGTTCCTGCGTGCCGCTTTGCCGCCATTTTGGGCAACGACGGACCGCAACGTGGTGCGCGGCGTCCTGGAACGCTTGGGCGCAAAGAAAACGTAGGCGAACGCCCTAGAGGGAGCGCAGGACCGAGACGACCTTGCCCATAATGGTGGCTTGGTCTCCAAGTATCGGCTCGTACTGCGTGTTCTGGGGGAGCAGCCAGGTGTGGCCGTCCCGCTGGCGGAAGGTTTTTACTGTGGCTTCGTCATCCAGGAGTGCTGCCACGATGTCACCGTTGATGGCGTCATTCTGGCGGCGGACAACCACCCAGTCACCGTCACAAATTGCGGCATCGATCATTGAGTCCCCAGCGACCTTCAGCATGAACAGTTCGCCGTGGCCCACCAGTTGCCGGGGCAGGGGCAAGACGTCCTCAATAGTCTGGTCAGCCAGGATGGGCCCACCGGCTGCGATGCGTCCCACCAAGGGCACCATCGCGGTGTCGCTGGCGCTGGCCAATTCCGTCACGGCAAGTCCACCTGCGCTGCGCAGTGTAGTAGCTGCTTCCACTCCGGGAATTGTGCCGCCGTCAAGGGTCAAAGGCATGAGTACTTCCATGGCGCGGGGGCGCTTGGGATCTCTGCGCAAGTAGCCGAGCTTCTCCAACTGGGAGAGCTGGTGCGTGACGCTGGAGAGGCTCGCGAGACCAACGGTGTCGCCGATCTCGCGCATGCTGGGCGGATACCCGTTGTCATTGACAGAGCGCTGGATGGTTTCCAGGATTTTCTTCTGCCGGACAGTCAGGCTTTTGGGACTCTTTTGAGGCTGCTGGCTCCGCAGGGGTGCCCCGCCGCCGGTGGCTTTCGCTGCCATGTTCGCCAATGCCCTTCCGTTCCGCCCGGTCACGGTCTGAAGTGCGCCCGGGGATGTTGGATCTGAAAAAATGTCAGACCCTCCTGTTCCACTGAAACAGTGCCTGTTTCTTCACTCAAACCTAGGCCAGGCCCAGGCGTTTATCAAACATTCGTTCTAGCGAGTCTCGACACCGTTCGTTGATAAGTGCTAAAAATGTCATAGCAAGGTTCGAATATGTGTTCTATAAAAGTTGAACCGAGCTCGGATGTTCGAAGAAAGTGTTCGAACATTCGGGCCGGGTCCAACGAACACAAGGAATTGGCAGCCGGCAACGGGCATCCGATGCAGGCAATCGCTCAGAAGGGCTCAGCTCATGTCCGCAATCTCAACGTTCCATGAATTCCGCAACACCCCGGCTCCTGCGCGTCTCCGGCTTACCCAACGCGGCAGGATCGTCTTCTTCGGAATCCCCACCATGCTGCTCCTTGCCGCGCTGCTGAGCCTTGCCGGCTTCATTAACTCCCCGGCCAAAGCTTCTGATTCCCAAGGCCAGCTGCAGCCGCCGGTGGCCGTTACGGTGACTGTCCAACCCGGGCAGTCCCTGTGGGGCATCGCCGGTGCGGCCGCGCCGGAGCGGGACCCCCGTGATGTCATCGCAGAAATCATCCAGTTGAACGATCTCCGCGGGGGACGCATCCAGCCGGGCCAGCAGCTGTTCGTTCCCGCCAATTGAGCGGCCAAGGGGTTATGGGTCGGCGTCCCCGGCGTCACAGTTACTCTGCAGTCGCACCGGCACCTTAAACTGTCTTGGTGAGTGACCAGCTTGAGCGACTTGACCGACTTCCCCTCCGGACCAACCTGCGTGGACTGAGCCCCTATGGCGCACCGCAGCTTGACGTCCCCATTTTGCTCAACGTCAACGAAAACACCCATGGCGTGCCGGCAGATGTCCAAGCGGCCATTACCGAGGCCGTGGCGGCCGCGGCCACGGGCCTGAACCGGTACCCTGACCGCGAATTCACGGAACTCCGCGAATCCCTTGCCGATTACCTCGGACACGGGCTTTCCGCGGAGAATATCTGGGCGGCCAACGGCTCCAACGAGGTCCTGCAGCAGATTCTGCAGGCCTTTGGAGGGCCGGGGCGCAAGGCACTGGGCTTCCCTCCCACGTATTCCATGTACCCGCTGCTTGCCAGTGGCACGGACACTGAGTATCTCCGTGGAGTGCGGGCTGATGACTATGGCTTGGATGCGGCTTCTGCTGCTGCCCAGGTGAAGGAGACTGGCGCAAATATCGTGTTCCTGTGCTCTCCGAACAACCCCACCGGAACGGGACTGGGCCTGGACGTGGTCGAAGCCGTGTACGAAGCCGGCGAGGCCAGCCAAGCCATCGTCATCGTGGACGAGGCCTACCACGAGTTCGCGCACGACAACACGCCCAGCGCGCTGACGCTGCTTCCCGGGCGGGAGCGTTTGATCGTCTCTCGCACCATGAGCAAGGCCTTTGCCCTGGCAGGTGCGCGCCTGGGCTACATGGCTGCCGCACCTGAGGTTACCGATGCCATCAGGCTCGTTCGGCTGCCCTACCACCTCTCAGCCGTCACACAAGCCACGGCCCTCGCCGCTCTCAACCACCGTGAAGCGCTCATGGCCGATGTCGAGGACATCAAGGTCCAACGGGACCGGATTGTGACCGAGCTCCTCCGAATGGGACTCAAGCCGGCAGCCTCGGACTCTAACTACGTGTTCTTCGGTGGGCTTTCGAACCCGCACGCGATCTGGCAGGGCTTGCTGGATGCGGGCGTCCTGATCCGCGACGTCGGCATTCCAGGGCACCTGCGGGTGACTGCGGGAACAGAAAAGGAAACAACGACCTTCCTTGAGGCCTTGGAAGCCCTTCTGGACAGCCCTGCGTCCCAGCCCAACTAAACTTGTCAATAGACCCACCCCATTCTTCGTGTATAAGGACGTCCCAATGAGCGAAACCGGCGCCAAGCCGTCCGCTGACCGCACTGCGCGCATGGAGCGCACCACCAGCGAATCCTCCGTCCTGGTGGAGATCAACCTGGATGGCACCGGTGTCTCGGACATCAGCACCACGGTTCCCTTCTATGACCACATGCTGACGGCGTTGTGCAAGCACTCCCTGATTGACATGACCGTCAAAGCCACGGGTGACACGCACATTGATGCCCACCACACCGTGGAGGATGTGGCCATTACCTTTGGTGAGGTCTTGCGTACTGCCTTGGGCAACAAAGCCGGAATCCGCCGCTTCGGCGAAGCAACGGTTCCTTTGGACGAAGCCTTGGCGCACGCCGTCGTGGATGTTTCGGGGCGCCCGTATCTGGTGCACGGAGGAGAACCTGCAGGGCAGGAGTACCACCTGATTGGTGGCCACTTCACGGGTTCGCTGACCCGCCACGTCTTTGAGGCCATCACGTTGCACGCCGGTATCTGCCTGCACATGAACGTTCTTGCGGGCCGCGATCCTCACCACATCGTCGAGGCCCAGTTCAAAGCCTTTGCGCGGGCTCTTCGCTCGGCAGTGGAGTCTGATCCCCGCGTCGACGGCATTCCATCCACCAAGGGGGCGCTATGAGTGGGCAAATCCTGAAGGACGGTGCGGTTACGGACCCTTCGGCTATCGTCAAGCCGGAGTCGCCTGAAGGTAAGCCCACGGTTACGGTGCTGGACTACGGTTCGGGCAACGTCCGTTCGGCCGTTCGCGCCCTTGAGCGTGCAGGCGCCGAGGTGGTTCTCAGCTCCAAGCCTGAGGACGTGCTGAATGCCGATGGGCTGTTGGTCCCCGGCGTGGGTGCCTTTGAAACGGTGATGAGGGAACTCAAGGCCGTCGATGCCATACGCATGATTGGCCGCCGCGTCGCAGGTGGACGGCCTGTCCTGGCAATCTGCGTTGGGCTGCAGGTGCTCTTCGAAGCCGGAGTCGAGCACGGCACCGAGTCCGAGGGCATGGCCGAATGGCCCGGCAAGGTCGAACTCCTTCCCGCCCCCGTGGTTCCCCACATGGGTTGGAACACGGTGGACGTGCCTGAAGGATCCAAGCTTTTCGCAGGCGTCGAGCAGGAACGCTTCTACTTCGTGCACTCATACGGCGTGCAGGAGTGGAACTTCGACGTCGTTCAGCCCCGGATGGCTCCACCTTTGGTGACGTGGTCCGAGCACGGTGCCCGCTTTATCGCTGCTGTTGAAAATGGCCCCCTGTGCGCAACCCAGTTCCACCCCGAGAAATCCGGAGACGCCGGGGCGCGCCTCCTGCGCAACTGGGTGGACGGGCTTCGCAAACCTGGATCCACGGTGGCACAGGCTCCGGCAGCGGATGATCGTGGTGCAGCCTAAGTGTGGTCGGTAGTGCTTATGGGCCTTGCCGGCGTGCTGGTGGGTGGAGGTATCTCTTTCCACCAGCAGAAGAAGCCACTGTGGGTTTCCGTTTCCTTCTATGTGCTGGCGGGGATGTCCCTGCTTGCCGCCTATCTCCTGACGCTGCCGGGCAACTGAACGCCTCGCGTCCCCATCAACTCCTAGGACACACATGACCACCTCTGCCCAGTCCGTTCTGGAACTTCTCCCCGCTGTCGACATCGTTGATGGCCAGGCAGTCCGCCTGCTGCAAGGCGAGGCAGGCTCGGAAACCAGTTACGGAACGCCTCTGGAAGCCGCCCTGAACTGGCAGAACGCCGGTGCTGAGTGGGTGCACATGGTGGACCTCGACGCCGCTTTTGGCCGTGGGAACAACGCGGACCTCATCAGCGAGGTCGTCTCCCAGCTCAACGTCAAAGTTGAGTTGTCCGGCGGTCTGCGGGATGACGAGTCGCTGGAACGCGCCCTGGAATTGGGCGTGGAGCGGGTGAACCTCGGTACAGCAGCATTGGAGAACCCTGAATGGACACGGCGCGCCATTGACCGCTTCGGTGACAAGATCGCCGTCGGCCTCGATGTCCGTGGTACCACCCTGGCGGGTCGCGGCTGGACCAAAGAAGGCGGCGACCTCTGGGAAGTTCTTGCCCGCCTGGAGGACGCCGGCTGCGCACGCTACGTGGTCACCGACGTCACCAAAGACGGAACGCTGCAGGGCCCGAACGTTGACTTGCTGCGCCAGATGGTGCAGAAAACGGGCAAGCCCGTGGTGGCTTCAGGCGGTATCTCCAGCCTTGAGGATCTTCGCGTGCTCCGTGAACTCGTGCCCCTGGGCGTTGAGGGCGCGATTGTCGGCAAAGCCCTTTATGCAGGTGCTTTCACTCTGCCCGAAGCCCTGGATGTAGCCGGTCGTCGCTGATGGCTGCTTCACGTCCCACAGATTCCGGTCCGGAAAACCACCCGGAGCACCGCGATGCCGGACGACGCGAACTTCCAGGCCACATTGCCGCTGCCTTGGCTGGCGCCGGTGGTGCCACAGACTCGGCGGGGCAACCCTGGGAAGGCCGCAGCCTTAGTGGTGACGATGCCAGGATCCACAATTTCGAAGACGACGACGGCACGGCTGACTCCGGTTACCTCGCCGCCGTTGCTGCACTGCTGAATGGGACGGGCAGTGAGGCAGGGGTTGTAGCTTCACTCGCTACCGCCCGGGTCTTCGTTCCCGTGGTAGCCCAGCTCGCCGAGGAAGCCGAAGGTGTTGATGGGCTGCACGCGGACAAGCAGGCCGATATGGCATTAGTCACACTCAAGGCGCCTGATGGTCGGAAGGCAATGCCGGTCTTCACCACTGCCGCCGCTCTTGAAGCGTGGCATGCGCAGGCCCGTCCCGTAGCTGTTTATGCGGCAAGGGCGGCCCTTTCGGCCGTTTCCGAAGACGCACAATTGTTGGTGCTGGACCCCGGTTCAGCGTTCACCTTCGTGGTTCGGCGGCCAGCCATGTGGGCGTTGGCGCAGCAGCGGGACTGGACGCCGTCATACCTTGATGATCAACTGGAGTTTGCTCTCGCTTCACAGGCCGAGGCGTTTCCGGCAGTGCGCCGGCTCGAAACACAGACCGGTGGTGGCGTCGCTTCCCTGACTGCGGACGGCCGCATGGTCCCGGGCGGAGGCGCTGGCCCGGAACTGCGAATAGTGCTCTTCCTTGAGGACGGACTCGACGCCGCTGCCGTCCAATCGCTGGTGGCTGACCTGAACGAGGCGTGGGCGCAGGTGGAATCGTTTGCCGAGGGCGTCGATTCCATTGAAGTAAAACTGCAACGTGCGGCGCAGGAGCCTGGGCGGCACTAACGGCAGTACCCGTCCACCGGGGACTGCCCCGGGGGAACAAGAGGAATTAGCCCGTGAACTTCGCTCTCTACAAAGAGATGCTGTCCATCCGCCCTGTCCGGCGGCTCCTGCTGGTGGGCATGATCGCCCGCATTCCGCATTCGGCGGCTGGCGTGCTCCTGACGTTGCACATTGTCCTGTCGCTGGGGGAGGGGTATGCCGCCGCTGGCGCTGCTGCTGCCGTCATGACCATAGGGATTGCCTTGGGGGCGCCTTGGCGTGGTCGGCGCGTTGACATGGTGGGCCTGCGGAAAGCCCTGATCCCATCCGTCATCTCGGAAACAGTGATTTGGTCCATTGTTCCGCACGTCCCGTACGCCTGGTTGCTTCCCTTGGTCTTCGTGGGGGGCTTGTTCACGTTGCCGATCTTCAGCGTGGTCCGTCAATCTCTGGGTGTCATGGTGGACGGCGACCAGCGACGCTCGGCGTTTGCGCTCGATTCCATCGCTACTGAGCTCGTGTTCATGATTGGTCCCGCCGTTGGTGCGATCGTCGCCACGAGCGGCTTCTCGGCCGTGGGACTTACCGCGGTGGGAATTTCTGTCTCCGTGGCTGGCCTGTTTTTGATCTGGTTCAACCCTCCGACCCGCACCGATGCCAATTGCACTCCGGAGGAAGCCGCGGCACGGGCCGCCGCGGACCTTGCCGCTGCCGAGGCGGCCATGGTGGCCTCCGCACCGGGCCATGTGCAGGAGGCGGCGTCTGAGATGGCGCCGGCAGCCACGTCCCGCACAGCAGGACTTCGGAACCGCGTGGCCCGCAATTTCACGTGGTTTACGGTTTCCGTTGCGGCACTTTTCGCCGTAGCTGCGGGATCGGGGATGGTACTTAGCGGCTCGGACGTCAGTATTGTTGGCCTGTTGGAGCGCGGCGGCCACCAGAACGAGATTGGCATCGTCTTCTTCTTCTGGTGTGCGGCATCGGTTGTGGGTGGACTCATCTACGGAGCCATGAATCGCTCGGTCTCTCCCATGCTGCTGTTGTTGGGCATGGCCGCGCTCACCATCCCGATGGGTTTCGCACACGATACCTGGACGCTGGCGGTGCTCTCGATTCTCCCTGGCCTTCTTTGCGCTCCGGTGTTGTCGGCGTCATCGGAGAAGGTGGCGGACCTCGTAGATGAGGAACGCCGCGGCGAGGCCATGGGCTGGTACGGATCCGCGCTGACGGCCGGTATTGCCTTCGGCGCGCCCCTTGCCGGGATATTTATTGACACTGTTGGGCCGTCCGGAGGGTTTGCCTCCGTCGGTTCCGCAGGAGTCGTACTGTGCATCGCGGGATTCGCCCTCATGTCCAGGCGGCGCCGCGCCCGGGTGTAGCTCCAGCGCCGGTAAATCTTCAGTAATCGCACGGCATTAACGACGACGGCGGCCCGACCACATGTGGTCGGGCCGCCGTCGTATGTACTTGGGGCAGTTCCTGGCTAGTTCACCGGCCCGGTGAACTTCTCACCGGGTCCCTTGCCCGGTGCGTCGGGGATAAGGGAAGCTTCGCGGAAAGCCAACTGGAGGGAGCGCAGTCCATCACGCAAGGGCCCGGCATGCTGCGAGCCGATTTCGGGGGCAGCCGCCGTTACGAGGCCGGCCAATGCAGTGATGAGCTTGCGGGCCTCGTCAAGGTCTTTGAGGTCTTCTGCGTTGGGGTCATCGGCAAGGCCGACCTTCACAGCGGCGGCGCTCATCAGGTGGACCGCGCCGGTGGTGATGACTTCTACTGCCGGAACTTCCGCGATGTCACGGATCTGCTGGGATACCCCGGCATCGGCGGCGGGGGCTGTGGCGGTGTCCTCGGAGTAGGAGTTGCGCGAATTGCTGTCTTCAGTGCTCATACTGGTAAGCTTGTCATAGACCGACTGGAAGTCGTTATTCGCATTAAATGCTCCCGCCGCGTGCAATGTGCGCTTGGCGGGTTATTTCTGTAGAATTGATTTTCAGTTTGCAAGCGGAGTTCTCTCCCACCCGCGTCAGCCGTTTTCCCTTCGGGGAACAGGATTCCTTCACGGAACAAGAGGTTGCCGGGTACAGGTCGGACACACGGAGGCGTAGCCTCTGGAGTGCGTGCTTCTCTTCAAGGGAGCACACCCGATCCTTGAGGCCTTCGATTGCACCAGCAATTGGAGGCCTTCTCTATTTGCCGGTGAAACTCACCACAACCACAGGAGCTTTAACATTAGCGAGCCAAGAATCAATGAGCGTATCCGCGTCCCCGAGGTGCGGCTGGTCGGCCCTGCCGGCGAACAGGTAGGAATCGTCCGCATCGAGGACGCCCTGCGTCTTGCTGCCGAATCCGATCTCGATCTCGTTGAAGTTGCCCCGCAGGCTAAGCCTCCTGTTTGCAAGTTGATGGACTTCGGCAAGTACAAGTACGAAGCTGCCGTGAAGGCGCGTGAGGCCCGCAAGAACCAGACCAACACGGTTCTGAAGGAAATCCGTTTCCGCCTCAAGATCGACAAGCACGACTACGAAACCAAGCGCGGACACGCACTTCGCTTCCTCGGCGCCGGTGACAAGGTCAAGGCAATGATCCAGTTCCGTGGCCGCGAACAGCAGCGTCCGGAGATGGGCATCCGCCTGCTTCAGAAGTTTGCTGAAGACGTCGCCGAGGTAGGCATTGTTGAGTCCAGCCCGCGCATCGATGGCCGCAACATGGTCATGGTGATCGGTCCGCTGAAGAACAAGGCCGAAGCCAAGGCTGAAGCCCGGCGTGCAGCCCAGCGTGCCGAAGCCAAGGCCCAGAATGAGGCCAAGGCATCCGGACGCGTGGACACCACGGGTGACCAGGCTCCGCTGACGCAGACCTTGGGCGACCTTCTTCCGGCAGGCCTGCTGGCTTCCGAAGAAGAGCCTAAGCAGGAAGGTGTGAAGGCTTCCGAGGTTGAAGCACCCGTTGCCGAAGAGGCTCCGGTTGTTGAAGAAGCACCCGTAGCTGAAGAAGTTCCGGTTGTTGAAGAAGCACCCGTAGCTGAAGAGGCTCCGGCAGTCGAAGAGGCTCCCGTAGTCGAAGAGGCTCCGGTTGTTGAAGAAGCTCCGGTAGTCGAAGAAGCACCCGTGGTTGAGGAAGCCCCGGCTGTGAAGGCTCCACCGGCGGCGAAAGCCCCGGCCCCCAAGGCAGCCCCCGCACCGGCAGCTCCGAGGCCAGCTGTTCCGGCTGCTGCCCCGAAGCCTGCAGTTCCTTCGGCTCCGAAGCCCGTCGCCAAGCCGGCAGCTCCCAAGCCGGCAGCTCGGCCCGCAGCCCCCAAGGCTGGGCCCAAGCCTGCATCACGCAAGACCAACTAGTTCAACGCCGCGGCGGCCCTGGCCTCCAACGGCAAGCAACCAGCACGCCGGCCCTTGTAGGCCGGCTGCACGAAAGAACTGCGGACTTTGTCCGTGGACACGTAAGGAGATCGGTTCCCATGCCGAAGATGAAGACCCACAGCGGTGCTAAGAAGCGCTTCAAGCTGACCGGCACCGGCAAGCTGAAGCGTCAGCAGGCCAACCGCCGCCACTACCTGGAGCACAAGTCCTCCACACTGACCCGTCGCCTCGCCGGCGACAAGATCGTCTTCAAGGGCGATGCCAAGGTCATCAAGAAGATGCTCGGCGTCTAAGTTCCAAGTTCTTTGGTTGCTGCCATCCGGTAGCGGCCGACTACACCAAAAGCCTTCTCAGGCCGGCCGGATTTCCGGCAGTAGCAGCTTGGGATAAAGATTTCTGAAGGAGTACGCACGTGGCACGTGTGAAGCGGGCGGTAAACGCCCACAAGAAGCGCCGGGTTATCCTCGAACGCGCCAAGGGTTACCGCGGTCAGCGTTCGCGCCTGTACCGCAAGGCCAAAGAGCAGCTGCTGCACTCGTTTGTGTACAGCTACGGCGACCGCCGCAAGAAAAAGGGCGACTTCCGTCGCCTCTGGATCCAGCGCATCAACGCTGCATCCCGCGCCAACGGCCTCACCTACAACCGCCTGATCCAGGGCCTGAAGGCCGCTGAGGTTGAGGTTGACCGCCGCATGCTGGCCGAACTGGCTGTTTCGGACGCCAACGCATTCGCCGCACTGGTGAACATTGCCAAGGCTGCCCTCCCGGCCGACACGTCTGCTCCGGCTGCCAAGGCCGAGGCTGCAGCTCCGAAGGCTGCCAAGGTTGCTCCGGCTGCTGCTACCGCAACGGCTGTCATGGCTTCTGTCTCTGAGAAGCCGGCCATCGATGGTGCTATCGCTGCCGTTGAGGGCGAAGGTGCTCCGGAAGGCCACGCCATCAAGGGCAACGCCGAGTCCAAGAAGTACCACGTACCGGGTTCCACCTGGTACGAGAACACCGCTGCTGAATACTGGTTCTCCACGGTTGAGGCTGCAAAAGCTGCTGGCTTCGAGCCGGCCGGCGGCGAAGCCCGCCAGCAGATCAAGAACTAGTCGCAACTGCCACTAAAGTTCTTTATATGAACCAAACCGGGCGCCCGCAAGACTTTCCGATGACCAACCCCCGAGCAGATCGGGTGAGGGACGTCGCCAAGCTTGCCGGGCGCCCGGCCCGTTTAAAGCGCGGCCGTTTCCTGGCTGAGGGTCCACAGGCGGTTCGCGAGGCTTTGACCCTTCACCGGGAGCGCACTGCGGCAGGGCGTTCCGCCGTCGTGCATGAAGTCTTTGCGAGCGAGGCCTGCCTGGAGCGGCTCCCGGAACTGGCGGACCTTGCAGAAGGAACACAGCTTCGACTGGCCAGCGACGACGTCCTGGCCGCCATGGCGGACACCGTCAACCCGCAGGGCATTGTTGCCGTGTGTAGTTTTGTGGATGTCAGCCTCGAATCAGTGCTCGACGCCGGTCCTCGCCTTATTGCGGTTATGTGCCAGGTTCGGGACCCGGGCAACGCAGGCACCGTTTTGCGCGCGGCCGACGCTGCAGGTGCCGACGCTGTGATCCTGACGGGGTCCAGCGTGGACATCTACAACCCCAAGGCGGTACGGTCCACGGCCGGTTCGTTGTTCCACCTGCCAGTGGTCCTGGGGGCTGATGTTGAAGATCTCGTAGCGCGCTTCCGGGAACAGGGAATAGGGGTCCTGGCTGCCGACGGCTACGGGACGGTAAACCTGGACCAACTCCAGGACGAGAATGCTGCCCGCAGGCTCGGAAACGGCGACGTGGCCTCTGACTATGCCCTTGAAGCACCCACAGCATGGTTGTTCGGGAACGAAGCTCAAGGGCTGTCCGATGCCGAACTGGCACTCGCGGATCACCGCGTAGCCGTGCCTGTCTATGGCGCAGCCGAGAGCTTGAATCTGGGTACAGCGGCCACCGTTTGCCTCTATGCAAGCGCCCGTTCGCAGCAGGGCGCCCGGGTCCGGAATGTAGAAATAGCCTGACGCCCGGTACGGTATTTCTTGCAAGATCGTCACGATGACGACTCTTCCTGGCCCATTCCAAACTTTCCCAAAACCGAAGAGGTGAAGCTTTCGTGGCTGCAAGTGGCGGTACCAAAGCGATCGTGGCGGCCCTCGCCGCGAACCTGACCATCGCTGTCCTGAAGTTCGTTGCATTCGTCCTGACGATGTCATCGTCCATGCTCGCTGAGGCCATTCACTCGGTAGCTGACTCCGGCAACCAGATCCTTCTCCTGGTAGGTGGCAAGCGCGCACAGCGTGCGGCAAGCCCCGAGCACCCCTTTGGCTACGGCCGTGAACGGTACATCTACGCGTTCATCGTTTCCATCGTCTTGTTCAGCGTGGGTGGCCTCTTCGCCCTGTACGAAGCGTGGGAGAAGTTCCAGCACCCGCACGGCATCGAAGGCGACTTCTGGTGGGTGCCGTTGGCCGTCCTGATTGGCGCCATCGTTGCCGAGTCATTCTCCTTCCGAACCGCCATCGTGGAATCGAACCATATCCGGGGCAAGCAGACGTGGGCCAAGTTCATCCGCAACGCCAAGCAGCCCGAGCTGCCGGTCATCCTCCTGGAAGACTTCGGCGCCTTGCTGGGCCTGGTGTTCGCGCTCTTCGGTGTCAGCATGACCCTCGTAACCGGCGATGGCATCTGGGACGCCTTCGGTACAGCCATGATCGGCCTGCTGCTTGTCGCCATAGCCGTCATCCTTGCGGTCGAGACCAAATCGCTCCTGCTGGGTGAGTCGGCCACTAAAGACGACGTCGCACGCATCACCGAGGCGCTGCAGGCGGATGGCACCCGGATCATCCATCTCAAGACCATGCACCTGGGGCCGGAAGAACTGCTGGTTGCCGCCAAGATCACCATGGGTGCCGCCGATACCGGTCAAGCAATTGCCCGGGTGATTGACGACGCCGAGCAACGGATCCGGGCGGCCGTTCCGATTGCGCGGGTCATCTATCTTGAACCCGATGTAGAGCGCGTACAGGCTTAGTCAGGTCAGCATTAACCAAAGATGGGCTCTTCAAACTGAAGAGCCCATCTTTTTTGCAGCGGCATCCAGCAGGTGGATGACGCTCTAGCGGTTCATGAGGTAGCCAACGGCCTCTTGCGTTCCAGCAGGCCGCTGATGATGGCGACTCCCAGGCCGAGAATGGCGAGGACGGCACCCACGAGGGCCGGAGCCACGTAGCCCCAGCCCCAGGCGATCACGGTACCGCCGAGGAAGGCGCCCAGTGCGTTGGCAATGTTGAGGGCGGAGTGGTTCAGGGACGAAGCGAGCGAGGCTGCGCCTGGAGCAGCATCCAGGAGACGAGTCTGCAACGCTGGCGTGAGCATGGAGCCTATGCCACCAACGACGAAGGCCATGATGAAGGCGGACCAAGCCCAGTGGGCTGCGATGGCGTAAACCACCAGTGCTGCGGCGATGCCCGGCATGACCCAGTAGATGGTGCCCATGACCGACTTGTCCGCGATGCGGCCACCGATGATGTTGCCCGCAACCATGCCTAGCCCGTAGAGCGCCACCACTGCCGGAATGAGGCTTTCGGGTATGCCTGCCACGCCCGTCATGGTGTGCGCGATGTAGGTGTAGACGGCGAAGAACCCACCAAAGCCAATGATGCCGATCAGCAAAGCAAGCCATACCTGAAGCCGTTTGAGGGCACCGAGTTCGCGCCGAATACTGGCCTCAGGGTGCGCCGCTTCGAAGGGGACGAATTTCCAGACCATGACCACGGTCAGCAGGCCTATGGCCCCCACGATGATGAACAGAAGGCGCCAGCCAAAGGTCTGCCCCACCCAGGTGGCCAGAGGCACGCCGATGACGTTGGAGACCGTGAGGCCTGCCATCACCATGGAGATGGCCCAACCCCGTTTTGTGGGTGCCACCAAGCCGGCAGCGATGACAGCAGCCACACCGAAGAATGCTCCATGGGGGAGGCCGGAAGCGAAGCGGGAGAGCAGCATCAAACCGTAGTCGGGCGCAATGAAAGAGGTCAGGTTGGCGATGGAGAGGAACAGCATCAAACCCAGCGCCAGGTGCTTCCTGGGAAGTTTAGCTCCGAATGCAGCGAAGATGGGCGCTCCGATGACAACGCCCAAGGCATAGGCGGAGATGAGGTTGCCAGCCTCGGGAGTGCTGATGCCCAATCCTTCCTCAATTTCCTTGAGAAGACCCATCATGGCGAACTCGGTGGTGCCGATGGCGAACCCGCCCGTGGCCAGCGCGAGGATAGCCAAGCCTAGGTGGCGCCTTGCTTTTTTGGCGACGGCGGGTGGGGACACAGTGATAGTCATGAGCCTGCTTCGTGAGGTGCCTTGAGGGCCGGGAAAAGGTGGAGAAAATCCGATAACAAGCTTAGTCCCGTGACAGTGTCTTGACGTCGCTATGTGACGATGCCCATGATTCCCACACCCATAGACTGTTTCAGTGACTGGACTGATAAACGTGGTGGGCGCCGCCGTCGTCGACTCCCTGGATGCCCCGGCCCGACTCCTCGTAGCACGTCGGACTGCGCCCCCGCAGTTCGCCGGAATGTGGGAATTTCCCGGCGGCAAAGTAGAGGAGGGCGAGTCGGCCGAAGCTGCCCTTCATCGGGAGCTTGCGGAGGAGTTGGGAGTTAATGTTCGGCTCGGGCCGGAGCTGGAGTCCGGTGAGGCCGAGGGGTGGCCCCTCAATGAGCGCGCGGCAATGCGTGTCTGGTTGGCGGAACTCGCTGAAGGCACACCTCGTGCCCTTGAGGATCACGACGAGCTGCGTTGGGTATCCCTGGTTGATGACGAAGAAGCTCTTGGCCTTGCCTGGATCCCGGCTGACTTCCCTATAGTCCGGGCGTTGCTGGAACGCGTGACTGCACGGGCCTAGCTGCCGTTACTGCAGTGGCCCAGCGGCTCAGAAAAGTGGTTCCTGCCCTGGCAACGGCGTACCAACCGCAGGCTCCGTGCCCGAGGCTGGAGTGGTGGCTGGCCGGGCATTGCGGTGGCTGAAGCCTTGCGTTCCGGTAAAGCCATGCTTGGCTTTGAAGTGATTGATCCTGGCCGACAACCAGGAGCGGTACTCTTTTGACGCATACGATCGCTGCCCGTACAGGCGACGGTACCGTCCTGCAAGTTCGGGATGGTGGGCGGCGAGCCACTTCATGTACCACTCACGTGTACCGGGCTTGAGGTATAGGGCTCCTGCAGTGACGCCCGTGGCGCCGGCCTTGGAGAGTTCCGAGAACAAGGACTCAAGGGCTTCGTCTGAATCCGTGAGCCAAGGCAGGATGGGCATGGCCATGACTCCGCAACCCAGACCTGCCTCACGTAGCCGCGCAATGAGCTTGAGGCGGGCTCTCGGCGAGGGGGTGCCGGGCTCAACAATCTCGGCAAGGTCCTCGTTGGTCATGGCCAGTGAGATGCCCAGGTCCACTGGGACCTGGGTCGCCGCGTGCTTGAGCAGGGGAATGTCCCGGGCAAGCAACGTGCCTTTGGTCAGGATGGAAAACGGTGTGCCGGAATCGGCGAGGGCCCGGATGATCCCTGGCATCAGCGCGTATCGGCCTTCGGCCCGCTGGTAGGGGTCTGTGTTGGTTCCGAGGGCAACCTGGTGCCGTTCCCACGATGGTTTGGCCAGTTCCTTCCGAAGGACCTCCGCCGCGTTGATCTTCACTACCACCTGGGAGTCGAAGTCGCGTCCGGCGTCGAACTCCAGGTAGGTGTGCGTCTTCCGGGCAAAGCAATAGACGCAGGCATGGCTGCAGCCCCTGTAGGGATTTACGGTCCATTCGAAAGGCATGTTGGAACCGGAAGGCACCTTGTTGAGCACTGACTTTGCGGTGACCTCATGGAAGGTGACTCCGGAGAATTCGGGTGTTGAGATGGAACGCACAAGCCCGGCCAGCGGCAGCAGGGCGTCCATGGCCGGGGCAGGGCCAGGTGCCATACTGTCAAGGCTTTCGGACGCCGATCCATGCGTTGGCGAAAGTGCTTGTGCGTCCCATCTCATGCACTCCATTCGAATGTATGTTCGAACGAATGTCAAGGACTACGAATGCCGATTCCGGACATTGCTAAGGTTGGCCCATGATTCTGCTGACTGGCTTCGAACCGTTTGGCGAAGAGAACGTCAACCCTTCCTGGCAGGCTGTCCTGCGCGCTCGCGACATCCTTCGTTCGGAGGGGCAGAAGGTGGAAGCTTTAGAGCTGCCCTGCGTGTTCGGTGAAGCGGCGACCCTCCTGCTGGCCGCCGTCGAAACCCTGACGCCGGGCGTCGTGGTGTGCACTGGATTGGCGGGAGGGCGGGAAAGGGTCTCCCTGGAGCGTGTAGCCATCAATTGCGATGACGCCCGCATCCCGGATAACAAGGGCAAGCAGCCCATCGACGAGGAAGTGGTTCCTGGCGGCCCGGCTGCTTACTTCTCGACGTTGCCGATCAAAGCCGCGCTACGGAACCTGCAGATCGAAGGCATCAAGGGTGAGATCTCACAGTCTGCAGGAACCTATGTCTGCAACCACGTGTTCTATGCGCTGATGCATGCCCTCGCAACCAAAGACGGCATCCGGGGAGGATTTGTCCATCTTCCCTACCTTCCAGAGCAGGTACCCGAGGGGAGCGCGACGCCGTCCATGCCGCTTGAGGCCATGGCTGCTGGCATCGCAGTGGTGGTGCGGACGGCAGTCCAGGCGCCGGTGGATGGACCTAAGGCTTCAAGAGTTCCCATTCCACAGTGACGCTTGCCGCTACGGACGACTCGCCGGCCTGGATGGGAAGTCCTTCAGCAGCAGAGGCCCTGACGAGTCCACCCATCGGAATGGGGGAGCCCGGCAGAGGTTGCTGGGAAATGGAAACCACCGAGCCCAGCCGGACGGACGCCAAGGACGCGTACTGCTCCGCCCGATGGAGCGCGTCCTGCCATGCCGCCTCCTGCGCCTGGCTCGTGACCGCAGAGGCATCTGCAAAGCCTTGCTCTATCCCGTTGATCCGGATGTCGTCCCCACCGGCGGCCACCGCCGCAGCAATGGTGGCAGGCGCTTCCGTTGGCGAGCGGATGCCGACGCGCACATTGGTGGACGCCACATAGGCAGCGACCTTCTGTCCCTGCCCCTCCACCCACACCAGGTCTGCTCGAAGGTTTAAGCCGCTGGTGTGCAGATCTGCATCCTGCACGCCAGCCGCACGCAAACTGGCGGCGACGGCGGCCGCTGCCTTGCCGGCGTCGTCATATGCCTTGGATGCAGTCTCCCTTCGCGTCTCGACGCCCAAAGTCAGTGTCACCAGGTCCGGAACTGCCTTGGCGCTCGCCGTTCCCGTGACGGTAATGGTGCGTTTCATGCTTCGGCCTCGATTCGATGGTCAATGTAGCCGCCCGCTGCGAGTCCAGCCTGCCGTTCAAAGAAATTCCTCGACGCCGGATTGCCAGCACGCAGCATGGACCAGCCGGCGGCGACACCGTAGAAAACAAGGAATGGCAACCCCAGGCAGTAGGCGTACTGAGTGCTGTGCCGTTCCTCGTGGGCAAGGAGCAGCTCGTTGCGTCCTGCCACGCCGTGGGCTGCGCGGTAGAGGATGACGTTCCCCACCGTAAACGCCCCGGCGTGTGGAAGCTTCCACGCATACCCTGCTGCTATCAGCAGTCCCCGGGGCCCACGCGAAATGCGCGATCGGGACCTCCGCGCGACCAACAGCCCCAACGGTGTGGTCAGGTTCAGGATGTTGGCAACTTGCCGTAAACGCTGCCCGGGAGTCATGAAGCCATGCTAGACCCGTGGCGCACATAAACCCGGGGTTAAATGGCGCCTGTGAGCTTCAACTAGACTGAAGGGTAGTGCCTGCCGTCCGTGGTGAGCACTGCCCTTTCGTTTTGCAGGCCAGCCATGCCGGCCGCTCCCGACTCGTAGCTAAGAACAGTAGATGACTGACACTTTGCCAGGCGCTGCCATCCCGAATCCGCTGGATGAAGCCGCCATCAACGCCGCCGTTGAGGATGCGATCGCCGCGATTGCGGCTGCCTCCTCCCTCGAAGAACTCAAGGCTGTCCGCCTCGCCCACACCGGAGAGAAGTCGCCCCTGAGCCTGGCCAACCGTGAAATCGGTGGCCTCGCCAAGGAGCACAAGGCTGCCGCCGGAAAGCTCATGGGATCCTCGCGCGGCCGGGTCAACCAAGCGCTCGCAGCCCGGACCGAAGTCCTGGAAGCCGAGAACGACGCCCGGATCCTCGTGGAGGAAACCGTTGATGTCACGGCTGCTCCGCGTCGACGCCGGGCGGGAGCGCGTCATCCGCTGTCCACGCTGCAGGACCGTGTTTCGGACATCTTCGTCGGCATGGGCTGGGAAATTGCCGAAGGCCCTGAGGTCGAGTCCGAGTGGTTCAACTTTGACGCCCTGAACTTCAAGCCGGACCACCCGGCCCGTGAAATGCAGGACACGTTCTTCGTGGAGCCTCCCGAGGCACACCTGCTCATGCGTACGCACACGTCTCCGGTGCAGGTGCGTTCCATGCTGGAGCGAGAAGTTCCCATCTACGTGCTGTGCCCGGGCAAGGTGTTCCGCACGGATGAACTCGATGCAACGCACACGCCTGTCTTCCACCAGTTCGAAGGTCTGGCGATCGATAAGAACCTGAGCATGGCCGACCTCCGTGGAACGCTGGAGCACTTCGCCCGCCAGATGTTTGGCGACGAAGCCTCCATTCGCCTGCGCCCGAACTACTTCCCGTTCACCGAGCCCTCTGCTGAGCTGGACATCTGGCACCCCGGTGCCAAGGGTGGTCCCCGCTGGATCGAATGGGGTGGCTGCGGCATGGTCAACCCCAACGTCCTCCGGGCTGCCGGCATCGATCCGGACGTCTATTCAGGTTTTGCCTTCGGCATGGGCATCGAGCGCACGCTCATGTTCCGCAACGAGGTCGGCGATATGCGCGACATGATCGAGGGCGATGTACGTTTCAGCGAGCACTTCGGGATGGAGATCTAACAGTGCGTATCCCACTTTCCTGGCTGCGTGAATTTGCGCAGGTTCCGGCCGATGCTACGGCCGAAGATGTCATGGCGGACCTGGTCAAGGTCGGTTTTGAAGAAGAAGAAGTCCACCGTCCCACGGATGAACTCACGGGTCCCATTGTGGTTGGCCAGGTGCTGAGCTTGGTCAAGGAACCGCAATCCAATGGCAAGACCATCAACTGGTGCCAGGTCCGTGTTGTCCCTGAAGGGCAGGAACAGACCCTGACGGGCGAGGGAATCGATCCCTCCGGCGTGCAGGGCATCATTTGTGGTGCCCACAACTTCGTGGAAGGCGACAAAGTTGTTGTCACGCTTCCCGGGGCTGTGCTGCCCGGAAACTTCCGGATTTCGGCGCGGAAGACTTACGGTCACCTGTCTGCGGGCATGATCGCTTCCGTCCGCGAACTGGGCATCGGCGATGACCATGATGGAATCCTGGTCCTCTCACGGATCGGGCTGGATCCGGAAATCGGCACGGACGCGATGAAACTCCTTGGGCTCTATGACCAGGCTGCAGAAATCAACGTCACCCCGGACCGCGGCTACGCCTTCTCCATCCGTGGTGTGGCACGTGAGTACGCCCACGCAACCGGGACGTCCTTCGTGGATCCAGCCTCCAAGGTCAACGCGCCGGCGGGTCTGCAGGGCGGGTACGGCGTCAAGCTCAATGACGACGCCCCGATCTACGGCAAGCCTGGCTGCGATCGCTTTGTTGCCCGCACTGTCCGTGGCGTGGACGCTTCGCGTCCCACGCCGCCGTGGATGTCCGCACGTCTCCGTCTGGCTGGTGTGCGCTCCATTTCACTTCCGGTTGACATCTCCAACTACGTCATGCTTGAGCTCGGGCAACCGAACCACTGCTACGACCTGGACAAGCTTGCGGGCGACATCGTGGTTCGCCGTGCCGTGGCGGGGGAGAAGATCACCACGCTCGACGACAAGGAACGCACGCTCGACGTCGAGGACCTGCTGATCACTGACGACTCCGGAGCCATCGGTATCGCCGGTGTTATGGGCGGTGCCCACACTGAGGTTTCCGATTCCACCACGAACATCCTGGTGGAAGCCGCACACTTCGACGAAGTATCGATTGCCCGTTCCCGTCGCCGCCATAAACTTCCGTCCGAAGCATCCAAGCGCTTCGAGCGGGGGGTCGACTGGCACGTTGCGAACATCGCCGCGCAGCGCGTGGTGGACCTCTTGGTTGAACTCGCTGGTGGCACCGCTGACGAGACCGGTACCGACGTCGGAACCGCTCCTGACGCCGTCACCATTGAACTGCCCGCAGAGTTCGCTGCCGCCCGTATCGGTATCGACTTCACAGAAGAGCAGATCACTACGTCCTTGGTGGATCTTGGTGCTGCGGTGGAAAAGACCGCCTCCGGCTATCTGGTGACGGCTCCCAGCTGGCGCAATGACCTCGAAACCAAGGAGGACCTCTCCGAGGAAATAGCCCGCCTGGTTGGTTATGACAACATTCCGGCAACACTGCCCGTGGCGCCTCCGGGCCGTGGTCTGAGCCGCAGCCAGCAGCAGAAGCGCCGCGTCGTGCAGGCACTGGCTGATGCCGGATTGACGGAGGTCTTGTCCTACCCGTTCGTCTCCAAGGCATCCAACGACACCTTCGGCGTTGCCATTGAGGGCCAGGCGCGTCCCGCGCTGAAGCTGGCCAACCCCATCAGCGAGGAACACGGTTACCTTCGTACCTCGATCCTGCCGGGCCTGATTGAGGTGGCACGCCGCAACCACTCCCGCGGTTTCCGCGACCTCGCCGTGTACGAGGCCGGCTCGGTCTTCCTCCCGGGCGAGCAGTTGGGCACGGATTCCATCCCGCCGCTGGGCGTCAAGCCTGCCGATGAGGTACTGGATGCGCTGTACGACGGCGTCCCGCACCAGCCGCTGCACATCGCGGCTGTCTTGACTGGCCACGATTCTCCAGCTGCTGCGACGCACACTCCGCGTGCCTGGGACTGGGCCGATGCTTTGGATGTCGCCCGGCTTATCGCAGATGTACTCGGCGTTGAGCTTGTCGTCAGCCAGGGAAGCCACCAGGCATTCCATCCCGGACGTGCCGCACAGCTCGCGCTGCGGTCAGGCGACGTGGTGGGCTACGCCGGCGAACTGCACCCGAAGCTCCTTGCAGCCCACGACATGCCGGCACGCTCCGTGGCGGTTGAGGTCAACGTGGAGGCGCTCTTCGAAGCTGCCGCCGATGTCATTGTCGCCAAGCACATCTCCGGATTCCCGGTGGCCACCCAGGACGTGGCCCTGGTTGTTCCGCAGGACGTGCCGGCTGACCAGGTGCTTGCCGCGTTGCGTGAAGGTGCCGGCGAACTCCTCGAAGACGTCGCGTTGTTCGACGTCTATGTCGGCCCGGGCATCGAGGAAGGCAAGAAGTCTCTGGCATTCGGCCTCCGCTTCCGTGCTGCTGACCGCACGCTGACCGCAGACGAAGCTTCGGAGGCCCGCGCCGCAGCCGTATCCGTAGCAACGGAACGGTTCGGAGCAGTCCAGCGCTGATCCACCCGCTGTGAGCGAGATCCCCGGAACCTGAGGGTTCCGGGGATCTTTTCTTTAGAGAGGTTTGTCTTTGGCGCAACTATGCCTGGGTCTGGGTCGAAGGCCGCCAGGTTCCAGATATCGGGCTGTGCAGGCCACGTAACCTTTGCTTCCTTACCATATTGGCTGGTTGTAGCAACCGTGAAACCTTAAGAAATATTTGAAAAGGCGCATCACGATTTCACCCTAAGTGACACTAATGCGGATTAAGGAGCGGGACATGGGTGCGGAAGTCCTGTCGATTGACCGCATAGCCGACTTGCGTCTTTATGACGCCCAGTCGAAGCAACGCAACGCTCAACTCGGCGCAGGGGCCATCGCTCTCGCTGTACTTGCGCTCGTTATGTGCGTGAGCGTAACCGCTTGGATCTTCGCGCTTCTTCGGCGACGTCGCTGGTTCGTACAACACACAGCCGGGAAATCGTGGGGTTCAATCCTCCTGCCGAGACTGTTGTGGGAAACAACTACCTCTTTGTTGTTCGGCGCCGTCATGGCCCTGTCGTTCGCAGCACCAGATCCTTCAAGCATTGGGATTTCCGGATTTGCCCCGCTGGTCTACCTTGCCGTCGCATGGTTCCTGCATCAATGGGCGGCAACGACGACGTTCCGCACGACACTCGCACGAAGAGGATAAATCATATGCAATTGAGCGCCGACCGTGTTTCGGTTGTTATCGATGGAAAGGCCGTTTTGAACTCTGCTTCCGTGAAGGCGGAGCCAGGCCGCATGCTCGTACTTGCCGGGAAGAGCGGCAGCGGTAAGACGACGCTCTTGAATGTTCTTGGCCTGTTGGGTCGAGTCGGGACGGGCAGCGTAGTAGTCGGCGGTCAGGACGCCACCAACTGGAACGATGCCCGGCGCCGCCGGTTTTGGCGGGACCACATCGCTTTCGTCTTTCAGGACTACGGGCTCATTGAAGAGGCCAGTGTTGACTACAACGTGACGGTCGGGCGTAGGGGTCTTTTCGGGCTGCGTCAGCCAGAGCTCGATCGAGTGGAGCAGATCCTCGACCACGTCCTGCTTTCGAACCGGGGGAAGGAGCAGACAGCCCGGCTAAGTGGTGGTGAGAAGCAACGCGTTGGATTGGCCCGAGCGATGTTCCGCGGGGCAGATGTAGTCCTTGCCGACGAACCAACAGCGTCGTTGGATAGAAAGAATCGTGAATTAGTGATCAACTTCCTCATAGAAGAGGCCCGGCGCGGTGCAACGGTCGTCGTAGCCACCCACGATGAGGATCTCATGGCAGCAGGCGACGACCTCGTCCGTCTAGGTAGGGCGTGATGCAGAACCCTGTGTTCGAGCTGCTCAGGCTCGACGAACTGCTTGTTGCGGGCGCCCGCCTTCAGGAGCTGGGGCGGCCAGCCTTGGAACGGGCGCGCCGTTTCGCCAGTGCCAATGATCGGGAAGAATTCATTGGCGGCCGGTTCGCCCTTCTGCACTTCGCCGCATCGCTCCTCGACGTGGATCCCGCCCGGCTCGTGCCCGAATACAGCTGCCCGCAGTGCGGACCAGGCCAAGACCACGGCCGGCCCGGTTTCATGCTCGACGGCGCCCCTGCGCCTCTGGTTTTGAGCGCTTCACGGGCGTCGGGCTGGGTGTTGCTGGCCGGCGTCGTGCATCCACCCGAGGGCGCCCGGCTGGGCGTGGACCTTGAAGCGACTGATCATGCAGCGTTCGAAGGCTTTGATGATGTTGCCCTGACCGCAGGGGAGAAGCACTTCCTGATGACTGTGCTGGAAAATCAACAGGCCGTGCAGCGCGCACGCTTGTGGGCGCGCAAGGAAGCCTGGTTGAAAATGACCGGGGAGGGCCTGCGCCGCAACCCGGCAGAGCTCGATGTTCTGGACCGGCCCGGCCTATGCGATATCACCAGCATGCATGAAAGCGGCCAGGAACTGCCGGATGGGCTCGTGGCGGCGGTAGCGATTTCCTAGGCTTGGGGCAAAGGCGGGAGGGTCGTTTCGTAGAGCCAGGGCTGCAGCAGTGCGGCGGCGTCGAACCCCGGGATGAACGAATCAACCGCTTCGATGAAGGACGCTGTGGAAATGGAGCCGTGCCGGTTCCGCTCCGTCCAATGCTGCAGGAGCCCGAAGAACGCTTCGTCCCCGGCTGCCAGTCGGACGGCGTGGACAGCAAGGGCGCCGCGCTTGTACACGCGGTCATCGAACATCAGCTCCGGACCGGGGTCGCCAACCAGCAGGTCCTGCGGCCCGGCGTCGAGCTTTTTCCAAGCAGCCAAGGCACGTGCCGCAACTGGCATGGTTCCGGACTCCTCGGACCACAACCACTCGGCGTAGCAGGCGAATCCCTCGTGGAGCCAGATGTCCTTCCAATTGCTGACGGTCAGGGAGTTGCCAAACCACTGGTGAGACAATTCATGGGCGATCAATCGTTGGGCCTCCCACGTGCCGCGCATGTGATTGCGGCCAAAAATGGAGACGGTCTGTGCCTCCAACGGAATTTCCAACTCATCTTCGGTGACAACCGAGGTGTAATCGGTGAACGGGTAGGGGCCGAAGCAGTCCTCGAAGGTCTTCATCATGTCGGGCTGGCGTTGAAGCCCCTGGCGGGCGTCGTCAGCCATGTCTGCGGTGACCGCGGCGAACTGTGGGACCCGATGGTGGGTGTCTGCCGGGTTGAGCGGGACCATGACATAACGGCCGATCTGCATCGTGGCGAGATATGTGGCCATGGGCTCGGAATGTTCATAGACCCAGGTCTCGCGGCTTGATTTTCGTGATCTGGACACCAACTGGCCGTTGCACACCGGCCGGTAATTGTCATCCGTGGTCACTGAAATCCGGAACGAGGATTTGCTGCGGGGATGATCGTTGCAAGGAAACCACGACGCAGCGCCGTTGGGCTGGCCGGCCACCAGGACGCCGTCATTCAGTTCTTCCCAGCCAACCTCGCCCCACAAGCCACGGCGCGGTTGCGGATTGCCCTCATAGCGGATCTCGAGGACGAACGGCTGACCGGCCTTCAAGGGCGACGCAGTGGTGACCACGAGGTGTTCGGCCCGTTGGCTGAACCTTTGGACCTTCCTGCCATCCATCTGGATTTTGGACGCCCGCAGGCCCACCAGGTCCAGGATCATCTGGGAAGCCGGCTCCAGGGCAGTGCAGCGGAGGATCGCTTTTCCGATCAGCTTGTTACTGCCGAGCCTGACATCGAGATCCAATTCATACCGATCCACACGGTAGCTCGTGCTGCCGTGGTCCAGGGTATAGGGGTCAGCAGGGGTCACAAGTTTGGTGATCGGTTCTGTCATGATCTGCCCCAATCTACTTGAGCCGCGCGGCCAGTGCCGCAGGACCCTCCCAAGGGCTCACCGGATTTCCCATCCAGTATGTTCCGGCCGGCACGGTTTCGCCGCGCATGACCAACGACGCCGGCCCAACAGTTCCGCCGTTCCCGATGCTGGCCGCGGGGAGGATAACGCCGTGTGGTCCCATCGTGGCACCATTTCCCAACGTGACGGTATCCAAGCTCATCACCCTGTCGTGGAAAAGATGTGTTTGGACAACGCAGCCCCGGTTGACGGTGGAGTTCTCTCCAAGTGTCACGAGGTCAGCCTCAGGAAGCCAATAGCTTTCACACCACGTTCCCCGCCCGATTTTCGCCCCGAGGCCGCGAAGCCACCACACCAGGGCCGGAGTGCCTGCCGCCGAACGGGCGAACCAGGGTGCACTCACCATCTCAATGAAGGTGTCCACTACCTCGTTCCGCCAAATGAACGAACTCCAGAGTGGGTGCTCGCCGGCTCGGATGGCACCCACCAGGACCCACTTGGCAATGATGGAACTGAACGCGGCCACGGCGCCGGCTGCCAAAACCACAACACCGCCGAGCAGGGCCGCCACCCAATAACCCCAGCCCCGTGCGATCCAATCCAAAGCCAGCATGACGCCGGCTGCGATAGCCACTGTGAGGATGACCGGGACAAGCCGGCAGGCCTCCCAGAGTGCTCTGGCAACTTTGAGTTTCAGGGGCGGCTGGAACGTGCGGGTCTGGTCGGCGTCGACGGCAGTGCGGCGCAGCCTGACAGGTGGGCTGCCCAGCCAGGAGGTCCCTGATTTTGCTTTTGCTGGCGTTGCGGACAGCACCGCCACGAGCGAATTCTTGGGCACGTTCCGTCCAGCTGCCGTCATCCCGGAGTTGCCCAGGAATGAGCGTTTTCCGATCTTGGCAGGGGCAATCCTCATCCAGCCGCCGCCGAGTTCATAGGATGCGACCATGGTGTCGTCCGCGAGGAAAGCACCATCGCCGATGGTGGTCATCCTGGGCACCAACAGCACGGTTGATGCCTCTACGTTCTTGCCCACTTTTGCTCCCAGCAGTCGTAGCCATAGTGGAGTGAACAGGCTCGCGTAGATGGGAAAGAGCAGGTCCCTCGCCATGTCCAGCAACCGCTCGGTGGCCCAAACCTGCCAGCCAATGCGGCTTCGGACCCGGTAGTAGCCTTCCTTCAACCCCAGGCCAAGGAGCCGCGCCACGGCCAGGATGAGGATGAGGTTGCCGAAGAACCAGACGAGGGCTGCAAGAGGCAGCGCCAGGGCAACCCGAGGAACTGCAGTCTCCAGGGAGTCGTGGCCCCGGATGAAAGCAAGGACCACCATCGCGCCCGCGAAAGCTGAGACGTAGGGGATCAATGCCAGCAATGCAGACGCAGCAGCGAAGGCGGAGAACCAGAGCCGGTCCATCAGGGAACGCCGGCTGCTGGGCTCAGGCCAGTCGTGTTTTGCTTTTCCGCGGCGTCGGGCCGGGGAGCCGGCCACGAGGTGCCCGGCCTTCACCTTGCCCAGCACGGCAGACCCTGCTTCAACGTGTGCGCCAGCGCCGATGGTGGCACCAGGCATGAGCGTACTTCGGGAGCCCACCACTGCTCCTGCTCCAACATGGATTTGGCCGATGTGGACAGAATCGCCGTCCACCCACCAGCCGGAGAGATCCACCTCGGGCTCAATGTTGGCCCCTGTTCCCAAGGACAGCAGGCCGGTGACCGGCGGCAATGAATGCAGATGGACGTCCCTTCCGATCTTTGCCCCGAGGGCCCGTGCGTAGTAGGGCACGAAGGGTGCGCTGGCCAGACCAATGGCACCGGAGAGGTCCTGTACTTGCTCTGCCAGCCAAAGCCGCAGGTGCGTCTTGCCGGACCGCGGATATGTTCCTGGCTCAACCTTGCCCAACAGGATGCGGGCAGCCACCACCGAGATAACCATGCGTCCCAGCGGACTCACAAAAACCAGCCACGAAGCCCCGATCCACCACCAGGAAACAACGGGGGCTGCGGTGAACCCAGCGAAATCGGCCAAAAGCCTGTTGGCAGCCATGAGGTAGGTCAACCACCGCATTCCGACCAGGATGTGCAGTGGTATTCCCATGAGCACCTGGAAGAGCTGTGACTTAAAGGCTGTGGGCCGTACGGTGCGCTCCGCAGCGGGACCGGGCATGCCGCCGTCGGGAAGAGACTGCCGCGCAGTATCTATGAGCGCGCCCACCCGCGGTGTCGCGTAGATGTCCGCCACCGTGATGATCGGGTAGCGGACACGCAAAGCGGAAACAAGCTGTGCAGCGGCCAATGAGCCGCCACCGTACGCGAAGAAGTCCGCGTCAAGGGAGCTCACAGGGCTGCCGAGGACCGACTCCCACTGCTCCACAATCCATCGGGCGTCGTCCGGCAGATTCAGCGGTGCTTTGCTTGCCTCCTTTGCTCCGGCGCCAGCAAGAGGCCATGGAAGCGAATGACGGTCCACTTTGCCGCTGGTCTTTGTCGGCAACGAAGCAACAACCGTCAGCAGGGGGACCAACGCTGCCGGCAGGCTCTCGCCCAACTGTCTACGTGCTTCGTCCAGGTCCAGTACGCAGCCCTCGGTGGGCGCCAGGTAACCGACAAGAATTTGGTTACCTGCCGCCGTCGTTTGCACCGCGGCGGCCGCACCTCCCACCCCAGGCAGCGACTGCAGTGCGGCATCGACTTCGCCCAGTTCGATCCGTCGGCCACCCAGCTTGACCTGTTCATCGGCCCTCCCGATGAAGACCAGCCCCTCGGCCTCGAAGCGCACAAGGTCCCCGGACCGGTAGGCGCGTTCCCAGCCCAGGGTCGGCATGGCTGCGTACTTCTCAGCGTCCTTGCCGGGATCAAGGTACCGGGCCAGCCCGACTCCGCCGATGATTAATTCCCCAATTTCGCCTTCGGCCACGGGAACGCCGGCGGAATTGACGACGGCGAGGTCCCAGCCGTCCAGCGGCAGTCCGATCCGAACCGGGCCAGGTCCGCCCAGGGGAGCCGCGCAGGCGACCACCGTGGCCTCGGTGGGCCCGTAGGTGTTCCAGACTTCACGGCCGTCGATGGCGAGCCGTTCGGCGAGTTCAGGCGGGCAGGCCTCGCCACCAAAGATGAGGAGACGCACATTCTCAAGGGCTTCGGCTGGCCACAAAGCAGCAAGGGTGGGCACCGTGGAAACAATGGTGATGCCATGGTTGATGAGCCATGGGCCCAGATCCATGCCGGTCCGAACAAGGGCGCGTGGAGCCGGCACCAGGCAAGCCCCGTGCCTCCAGGCCAGCCACATCTCCTCACAGGAAGCATCGAACGCGACCGATAGGCCAGCCAGGACCCTGTCCTGCGGGCCGATGGGATCTCCTTGCAGGAAGAGACGGGCTTCGGCGTCCACAAAAGCGGCCGAGGAGTGGTGCCTGACGGCCACGCCTTTCGGCGTGCCAGTGGAACCCGAGGTGAAGATGATCCACGAGTCATCATCCAGCCCAGGTTTCTGCAGCTCCGTGACAGCCTCCCGTGCCTCGACTGCCAGCTCAACGGCCAGACCGGCCCCAATCACGGCGGCCACCTTTGCTTCGCCAAAAACCAGCCGGGCGCGCTCCTCGGGGTCGTCGGCATCCACGGGGACGTAGGCTGCCCCGGCCATGAGGATTCCCAGGATGGCGACGTAGAGATCACTGGTGCCTGAAGGGATGCGGACGCCGATCTTGTCCCCTCGGCCAAGACCAGCGGCGTTCAGGACCCGCGCGAACGCGCGGACTGCTCCAAGCAGTTCGGTGTAGCTCAGTGACTTCCGGCCATCGTCCAGTGCCGAGGACTCCGCAAAAGCGGCTGCGGTCGCTTCGAGGATATCCACCAGAGTCCGCTGGGCCGGTGCTGCAGACGCGCCCGGAAACTGGGGGCCGTAGCTGGCCAAGGCATGTATGTTCCCGGCCACGGCAGATTGTTCTGTGCTCACGCAGTCAGCTTTGCCCAGAAAGGTGAACAAAAGGTGTCGGACGCTTCCTGCCTGTCACCGTTTGTTGCACAGATGTTCGCTTTGCCGTTACAGCTGCCCGGCCCACTGGAGGTTCATTCGTTAAGCGGGGCGATCAGGGAAGCAGGAGGACTTTCCCCGTGGTGAGGCGCCCTTCAAGGTCCCTGTGCGCCTGCGCCGCTTCGGCCAAGGGGTAGGTAGCGCCGACTCGAACCGCCAGCGTACCGTTCGCTGCGGCCTCAAAGATCTCAGCTGAACGCCAACGCCGCTCGTGGGTGTTCTGGACGAAATGGCCCATCGTGGGGCGGGTCAATGACAGGGACCCGCCGGAGTTCAGGCGTTGGGGATCGAACGGGGGGACGGGCCCTGAAGCGGCGCCGAAAAGCACCATGGCACCCCTGATGCGCAGGCTTCGCAGGGAGTCGTCGAACGTATCCTTGCCCACGCCGTCGTACACCACGTTGACGCCCTCGCCGTCGGTGAGTTCGCGGACCTTGTCCGCGAAGCCTTCATAGCGCAGGACTTCGTCGGCGCCGGCGAGCTTGGAGAGGTCGGCCTTTTCGTCGGAAGAAACCGTGGTGATGACCCTTGCGCCACGTGCCTTCAACAGTTGGGTCAGGAGCAGTCCCACACCACCGGCTCCCGCGTGCAGCAGCACCGTGTGCCCGGGTTCCACACGGAAGGAGGAGTTCATCAGGTAGTGGGCGGTGATTCCCTGCAGCGGCAGGGCAGCGGCAGTGTGATCGTCGACGCCGGCCGGCACGGGGAGCGCCTTTGAAGCGTCCACAAGTGCGTAGTCAGCGTAGGTCCTGGAGCCTTCGGCCGTGGCAATCCTGTCACCTACCGAGAAGTCCTCGACGCCCTCACCGATTGCTTCAATCGTTCCGGCGGCTTCCGCGCCGGGTGTGAAGGGGTAGGCAACCTTGTAGGTGCCGCGGCGCTGGTAGGTTTCGATGAAATTGACCCCGGCAGCTGCGACTTTGAGCAGCAGCTGCCCGGGACCTGGTACGGGTGGCTCCACGGAGGCGTATTCGAGGACTTCAGGTCCTCCGGGCTCCTTGGCAACAATGGCGTGCGTCATGGCGGCTCCTTACTCCGGGACGGTCCTTCCGGTGCCCGGTTCCAGAACCCATCCTATGAAGGATGCCGCCTTTGGTTGTGGAGGCCTAGAAGCGTCCGTGCGTCGAAGCCACGGGGCAGTCGAAGCCACGTCCAGCTGCCAGGCCTACCTCGTTGAGGTAGCTGACTACTATCCCATAGGACTGAATCAGCGTGGTTTCCGTGTATGGGATGGAGTGCTTCGTGCAGAACTCGCGGACGATCCCTGCGGCCTTGTGAAGCTGGGGCCGGGCCATGTCAGGGAACAAGTGGTGTTCCACCTGACGGTTCAGCCCGCCCAACAGGAAGTCCATGAACCGTCCGCCTGAGATGTTGCGGGAGGTAAGGATCTGGCGGTTGAGGAAGTCGACGCGGCTGTCCTTGGGAAGGACCGGCATGCCCTTGTGGTTGGGGGCAAACGAAGCACCCATGTAAAAGCCGTAGACCATGATTTGGACACCGAGGAACGCAAACGCCATACCGATGGGCAGGAAGGTGAAGGCAAGGACCGGAAGTGCGGTAAGACGGGCAACCAGGATAGGCGTCTCCACCCAGCGGTGGCGTACCTTCTGCTTGCCGAAGACAAAGCGAAGAGAGTCGAACTGCAGGCTCAGGCCAAGGAGTGTGAGGAGCGGGAAAAAGAACCAGCCCTGTTTCTTGGTCAGGAAGGCAAGGCGTCCCTTGCGTTCGGCGGCTGCATCTTCATAGAAGACCAGCGCGTTGTTCCGGATGTCAGGGTCCTTGGAAATGACATTGGGATGGTTGTGGTGGGCACCGTGCTTTTGCTCCCACCAGGAGTAGCTGATGCCTGCGATTCCTGTTGCCAGGAGGCGGGCTGACCAATCGTTGGCACGACGCGAAGCGAAGATCTGCTTGTGTCCGGCCTCGTGGGCCAGGAAGCTCAACTGTGTACAGAAGATACCCACGGCGGCGGCGATCAGGAGCTGGAACCAGGAATCACCCAAGAGGGCGAAGCCTGTCCAGGTGGCGGCCATGAGGATCATGAGGGCTACGAAAAGCCAGATGTAGAACCCGCTGCGCCGTTCGAGGAGACCGGCAGCTTTCACGCTCTTAAGGAGCTCCGAATAGCTTTGAACAACGGGGTTTGGCTGAATTGCGCGTGTCTTGGGGCGCTCAGCGGTGGACGTGGGTGCCATATATGTGCCCCGTATCGCTAACGGGCAACGCTGCAGCCGACGTTCGGACTGCACGGTCTGGATCACCCTCCACTAAGCATACGCCGTCGGCACTAACCTATGTGACGCCGTGCACTTACCAGAAGACGGCATGCATAAATATCGGCAACCATGAATAGTTTTGCTGTACAGTGGAGCTATGACTATTTCTGTTGCCGTCTCCGGTGCCAGCGGCTACGCCGGGGGAGAAGTGCTGCGCCTGCTGGCAGGCCATCCGAACGTCACTATCGGTGCGATCACTGCGCACAGCAACGCCGGTTCCAGACTAGGGGAGTTGCAGCCGCATCTCCACGGTTTGGCCAGCCGGATTCTCGAAGACACCACTGTGGAGAACCTGTCCGGGCACGATGTCGTCTTCCTGGCCCTCCCGCACGGCGCTTCTGCGGAGATCGCTGCCCAATTGCCGGAGGGCACAGTAGTCATCGACGCCGGGGCGGACCACCGCCTGCAGGATGCGGCTGCATGGGAAAAGTTTTACGGCTCGGCCCATGCCGGCACCTGGCCGTATGGGCTCCCTGAACTGCCGGGACAGCGCGACGCCCTCAAGGGTGCCAAGCGCATCGCCGTTCCCGGGTGCTACCCGACGTCGGCCCTGCTCGCCTTGACGCCCGGGTTCGCCAACAATCTCCTCCTGACGGACGACGTCGTCATTGTCGCGGCGTCCGGTACTTCCGGTGCCGGCAAGGCCGCAAAGGTCAACCTGATCGGTTCCGAAGTCATGGGTTCCATGAGTCCCTACGGTGTTGGCGGCGGCCATCGGCACACGCCGGAAATCGAGCAGGGACTGTCCAATGCCGCCGGCGAGCCGGTGACGGTGTCCTTTACTCCTACCCTGGCGCCGATGAGCCGCGGCATCCTCACCACGGCTACTGCAAAAGTTGGCCACGGCGTTACGTACGCGGAGCTGCGCCAAGCCTGGGCGGACTCCTACGACGACGAACCGTTCGTCCACCTCCTGCCTGAAGGCCAATGGCCCACTACCAAGTCGGTGCAGGGTTCCAACCATGCCGTCATGCAGGTGGCTTTTGATCAGCACGCTGGCCGTGTGATCGTGACGTGCGCCATCGACAACCTCACCAAGGGAACTGCCGGCGGAGCCGTGCAGTCCATGAATATTGCCCTCGGCCTGGACGAAACCGCCGGCCTGAACCTGCAGGGAGTTGCACCGTGACCATTACCGCACCCAAGGGATTCCGGGCTTCCGGCATCAAAGCCGGCATCAAAGCATCCGGCAACCCGGACCTGGCCCTTGTCGTCAACGACGGTCCGCAAAAGTCCGCTGCTGCAGTCTTCACCTCAAACCGCGTAGCCGCTGCTCCGGTTCACTGGTCACGCCAGGTGGTCAGCGATGGACGTGTGGACGCCGTGATCCTGAACTCCGGGGGAGCCAACGCCTGCACTGGTCCGCAGGGATTCCAGAACACCCACGCCACGGCCGAGAAAGTGGCGGAAGTGCTGGGAGTCTCAGCTTCCGACGTCGTTGTTTGCTCCACTGGCCTGATCGGCGAGCAATTGCCGATGGATAAGATCCTTCCGGGCGTTGAAGCCGCATTCGGCGAGCTGTCCGCAGACGGCGGTTCGGCTGCCGCAACAGCCATCATGACTACGGACAGCGTGTCCAAGGAAGCCGTGTTCTCAGGGACTGATGCGGAGGGCAATCAATTCACCGTTGGCGGCATCGCCAAGGGTGCCGGCATGCTGGCCCCCGGCCTGGCAACGATGCTGGTTGTCCTCACCACCGACGCCGAGGTACCGGCGGACGAGCTCGACGTCGTCCTCCGCGACGCCACGCGTGTCACCTTTGACCGCGCCGACTCCGACGGCTGTATGTCCACCAACGACACCGTGGTGCTGCTGGCATCAGGTGCCTCGGAAGCTTTGCCTTCAGCGGAGCAGCTGAGCGAGGCCATCACGAAGGTCTGCGCCGAGTTGGCCCGTAAGCTCATCGGCGACGCCGAAGGTGCAAGCCACGACATCGCCATACGTACCTTCAATGCAGCAAGCGAACGCGACGCCGAGATCGTTAGCCGCGCCGTTGCACGCTCCAACCTCTTCAAAGCTGCCATCTTCGGCAAGGACCCCAACTGGGGACGGGTGCTCTCCGCCGTGGGCACCACCGATGCTGTGTTCGAGGCGGATCAGCTCAACGTGTCCATGAACGGTGTGCAGATCTGCCGCAACGGCAGCATCGGCGAGGACCGTAACCTTGTTGACCTGGAACCCCGTGAAGTGCTCGTCGACATCGACCTTCAGGCCGGCGACGCCGAGGCAACCATCTGGACCAATGACCTCACGCACGACTACGTGCATGAGAACAGCGCATACTCGAGCTGAGCGGATGACTATGACTGCGCACACCCGTGAAACCACCTCTACGAGCCACGTCTCGGCGGAAGCAGCCCAGGACAAAGCGGGCACGCTGATCGAGGCACTGCCGTGGATCCAGCGTTTCGCCGGCACCACCATGGTGATCAAGTACGGCGGCAACGCCATGGTCAACGATTCCCTTCGCCGTGCCTTCGCCGAGGACATCGTGTTCCTCCACCACGTGGGCATTCACCCTGTGGTGGTCCACGGCGGCGGCCCCCAGATCAACTCCATGCTGGGCAGGCTTGGTATCGAGTCCGAGTTCAAGGGTGGATTGCGCGTCACCACTCCGGAAGCCATGGACGTGGTGCGCATGGTCCTCACCGGTCAGGTGGGACGCGAACTGGTGGGCTTGATCAATTCCCATGGTCCGTACGCTGTTGGCATGTCCGGCGAGGATGGCGGCCTGTTGCGCGCAGTCCGCACCGGCACCGTGGTGGACGGCGAGGAAGTTGACCTCGGCCTGGTGGGCGAAGTCGTAGGCGTGGACCCCGCCGGTATCAAGGACATCCTCGACGCCGGTCGCATCCCGGTGATCTCGACGGTCGCCCCGGAAATCCTCGACGACGGCAATGGTTCCGGTCCCACTACCGGCCAGGTCCTGAACGTCAACGCGGACACTGCAGCTGCCGCCGTCGCCTCCGCCCTGGGCGCCACCAAGCTGGTCATCCTGACCGACGTCGAAGGCCTGTACGCCAACTGGCCGGACAAATCATCGCTGATCTCATCACTGACCGCATCGGAACTCCGTGAGATGCTGCCCAGGCTCGAGTCCGGCATGATCCCGAAGATGGCCGCGTGCCTGAAGGCGATCGACGAAGGTGTGGAACAAGCACACATCGTTGACGGCCGTCTGGCGCACTCGATGCTGCTGGAAACCTTTACCACTGCGGGTATCGGCACGCAGGTAGTACCCGACGAGGAAGTAAACGCATGAGCGAAACTGTTGGCCTCAGCCCGACCGGCGATGGGACCCCCGCCCGTCCCCAGCCGCTCCCCATCCTCGCAAGCTCGGACGGGGACCCCGGCGGCAGTGGGCCCATCGCGGTGCCCGACCACACCCGGGGCCCCATCGCCGGATCGGATGCCAAAGCTTCCGTCATAACTGGGGTTAGTAATGGAGCCGACTGGCTTGCCCGTTACTCGTCGTCCCTCATGGGTGTCTTCGGCACGCCTCAGCGGGTCCTGGTCCGCGGTGCAGGCTGCCTCGTGTGGGACGCGGATGGGAAGGAGTACCTGGACCTCCTGGGCGGTATTGCCGTGAACGCCCTGGGCCACGCCCACCCGTTCGTCACCTCGGTCATTTCCAGCCAGCTCGCCACGCTTGGACACGTGTCCAACTTCTTTACGAGCCCCACGCAGATTGCCCTGGCTGAAAAGCTTCTGGCCATCACCAACGCTCCCGCCGGTTCCAAGGTTTTCTTTGCCAACTCCGGCACGGAAGCCAACGAGGCAGCGTTCAAACTGGCCCGCCGGAACAGCGACGCCAAACGCACCAGGATCATCGCCCTTGAAGGCGCTTTCCATGGCCGCACCATGGGTGCCCTCGCGCTCACGGCCAAAGAGGCTTACCGGGCACCGTTCGAGCCCCTGCCCGGCGGCGTGGTCCACATCCCGTTCGGTGACATCGAAGCCCTGCGCTCCGCCGTCGACGAATCCACAGCAGCCGTCTTCCTGGAACCAATCCAAGGCGAAGCGGGTGTCCGGCCGCTGAGCGCCGAATACCTGCAGGCAGCCCGCGAAGCCACGACGGCAGCAGGTGCCTTGTTGATTTTGGACGAGGTCCAGACCGGCATCGGCCGGACGGGCAAATGGCTGGCCAGCGAAGATGCCGGCATCGTGCCCGACGCGATCACGCTTGCCAAGGGACTTGGTGGCGGGTTCCCGGTCGGCGCGCTGATTACTTTCGGAAGCACGACGTCGGCCCTGCTCACCGCCGGACAGCACGGAACCACTTTCGGTGGAAACCCCGTGGCCACGGCGGCCGCTCTTGCCACGCTGCACGCGATCGAGAGCCAGGGTGTCCTCCAGAATGTCCTGAGTGTTGGGGCATACCTACGCGAGGGCCTTGCCCGAGTGGACGCCGTGACCGAGGTTCGCGGTGAGGGCCTGTTGATCGGGTTCGACGTGGACGCACCCGTTGCGCCCGCCATGGTCACCGCAGCACTGGACGCGGGATTCATCATCAACAGCCCCGGGCCAAAGACCATCCGGCTGGCACCTCCGCTGATCCTCACGATCGAACAGGCGGACCGATTCCTGGCGGCGCTGCCTGAGCTGATTGCCACGGCTACCGCCCAAACTGCTAAGGACGCACAGTGACTATATCCACCACCACCCGTCACTTCCTCAAGGACACGGACCTGAGCCCGGCTGAGCAAGCCGAGGTCCTTGAGCTCGCTGCCCGGATGAAAGCGGCGCCGTACAGCGTCCAACCCTTCGCCGCCGATGGCAACGGCCGTAAGACCGTGGCTGTCATCTTCGACAAGACCTCCACCCGTACCCGTGTTTCCTTCGCCACCGGCATTGCGGACATGGGCGGGAACGCCCTCATCATCAATCCCGGTGAAGCGCAGATTGGCCACAAGGAATCCGTGGAGGACACCGCCAAGGTCCTGGAGCGCATGGTCTCCACCATCGTGTGGCGTACAGGGGCCCACTCCGGCCTGGTGGCCATGGCGGAAAATTCCAAGGTCCCCGTCATCAACGCCCTGTGCGACGATTACCACCCCTGCCAGCTCCTCGCGGACCTTCTGGCGGTCAAGGAGCACAAAGGTGAACTGAAGGGCCTGAGCATGGCCTACCTCGGTGATGCGGCCAACAACATGGCCAATTCCTACCTTCTGGCTGGCGTCACCGCTGGCATGCACGTCCGCATTTCAGGACCCGAAGGCTACCTGCCCGCAGCCGAAATCGTTGCTGCAGCAGAAGAGCGTGCTGCCGAGACCGGTGGCTCTGTGCTCATCACGAGCGATGCCGCAGAGGCCCTCAAGGGCGCCGACGTCGTGGCCACGGATACATGGGTGTCAATGGGACAGGAAGCGGAGAAGGAAGCCCGGATGCAGTTGTTCCGCGACTACTCCGTCGATGAGGCAGCCATGGCACAGGCCGCACCCGACGCCGTCGTTCTTCACTGCCTTCCCGCTTACCGTGGCTATGAAATTTCCGCCGGCGTCATCGACGGCCCGCAGTCCATCGTCTGGGACGAGGCGGAGAACCGCCTCCACGCCCAGAAGGCACTCATGGCATGGCTGATGCACCGTTCCGGACTCGCGTTCGTGGACGGGCTGTCTCCCGTCGAAGGCACTGGGGAGAGCACGTTCTAGTGTCCACGAATCCGTCGGTTCCGGGCGCAAGCCCGGCCACCAAGACTGCCCGTCAGGCGCGTATCACCGCGATTCTGACGGGTGAGTCCGTGCGTTCCCAGGCAGAGCTTGCAGCCCTGCTGGCGGACGACGGCGTTCAGGTCACCCAAGCCACGCTGTCCCGGGACCTTGTGGAACTTGGCGCGGTGAGGGTCCGTGGCAAGGAAGGCGCCCTGGTCTATGCCGTTCCGGGGGAGGGCGGGGACCGCAATGCCAAGAGCGGCGTCACGCAGGAGATCCTGGACGCACGGCTTTCCCGGCTATGCGGTGAGCTGCTGGTTACTGCCGAGGCCTCGGGCAACATTGTGGTCCTGCGAACACCTCCGGGGGCCGCGAACTTCCTGGCACTGGCCATCGATCACTCCGTAATGCCGTCGGTATTGGGTACGATCGCAGGCGACGACACTCTGCTGTTGGTTGCCAGGGATCCCGACGGCGGGGCGGAACTCGCGGCTCGCTTCCTCCAGCTGGCCGAGGAAGCCGGACCCGGAAACTAAACGCCGTGCACGCGGCCCATGACTTTCACAGCATTGATTCACACAGCATTGATTTCAAATGAACCAAGCAACAACAAAGGAGCACTCTCGTGACTGAGCGCATTGTTCTGGCCTACTCCGGTGGCCTTGATACGTCCGTAGCCATTGGCTGGATCGGTGAAGCCACCGGCGCCGAGGTCATCGCTGTGGCCGTCGACGTCGGACAGGGCGGCGAGTCCCTGGAGACCATCCGCCAGCGCGCCCTCGGTTGCGGCGCCGTCGAGGCTTACGTGGCCGACGCCCGCGACGAGTTCGCCAATGAGTACGCCATGCCCACGCTGAAGGCCAACGCCCTCTACCAGGGCCACTACCCGCTGGTCTCGGCTATCTCGCGTCCGGTTATCGTGAAGCACCTCGTGAAGGCTGCCCGCGAATTTGGTGCCACCACCGTCGCTCACGGCTGCACGGGCAAGGGCAATGACCAGGTTCGCTTCGAAGTTGGCATCCAGACCCTCGGCCCGGACCTGAAGTGCATTGCACCGGTCCGCGACCTCGCACTGACCCGCGACAAGGCCATCGCCTTCGCCGAGGAAAAGGGTCTGCCGATCGAGACCACCAAGAAGAACCCGTACTCGATCGACCAGAACGTCTGGGGACGCGCCGTCGAGACCGGTTACCTCGAGGACATCTGGAACGCTCCCACCAAGGACATCTACGACTACACCGCCACCCCGGAGTTCCCGCCGGCGCCGGATGAGGTCACCATCTCCTTCCAGGCCGGCGTGCCGGTAGCCATCGACGGAGTCAAGGTCACCCCGCTGCAGGCCATCCAGGAGCTGAACCGCCGTGCAGGCGCACAGGGCGTTGGCCGCATCGACGTCGTCGAGGACCGCCTGGTGGGCATCAAGTCCCGCGAAATCTATGAAGCACCGGGTGCCATGGCGCTGATCACCGCGCACAAGCACCTCGAGGACATCACCATTGAGCGCGAGCAGGCCCGCTTCAAGGCCACCGTTGGCCAGCGCTGGGCCGAACTGGTGTACGACGGCCAGTGGTTCTCCCCGCTGAAGCGCTCGCTGGACGCCTTCATCGAGGACACCCAGAAGTACGTTTCCGGTGACATCCGCATGGTCCTCCACGGAGGTCAGGCAATCGTCAACGGTCGTCGCTCCGAGACCTCGCTGTATGACTTCGACCTCGCCACCTACGACACCGGCGACACCTTCGACCAGTCCATGGCACGCGGCTTCATCGAGCTGTGGGGCATGTCCTCCAAGGTTGCCTCTGGCCGCGACCTGCGCGTCGCAGGCGAGTAATGACGTCGGCAACAAACGAAGGTGCACTGTGGGGCGGCCGGTTCGCCGGCGGCCCCGCGGATGCGCTGGCAGCATTGAGCAAGTCCACGCACTTTGACTGGCGGCTGGCCCGCTATGACATCGCCGGCTCCAAGGCGCACGCCCGCGTGCTGGCCAAGGCCGGTCTGCTGGACGACGCCGAGCTTGAAGGCATGCTCGCAGCCCTCACCCAGCTGGACGAGGACGTGGCAAGCGGCGCCTACCTGCCGGCCGAGAGTGATGAGGACGTTCACGGTTCACTGGAACGTGGCCTGATCGAGCGTGCCGGAACACAGTTGGGCGGCAAGCTCCGTGCCGGCCGTTCCCGGAACGATCAAGTGGCAACGCTCGGCCGCATGTTCCTGCGCGATCACGCAAGGATCATTGCCGGTGGGGTTCTTGCCACCATTGATGCCCTGGTGGACCAGGCCCAGGCCCACCAAGGTGTGGCCATGCCTGGCCGGACGCACCTGCAGCACGCCCAGCCGGTATTGCTGAGCCATCACCTTCTTGCCCACGCGTGGGCATTGCTGCGCGATGTGCAGCGCCTCCAGGATTGGGACAAGCGTGCTGGCGTTTCGCCATACGGTTCGGGTGCCCTGGCAGGTTCGTCGTTGGGACTGGACCCAGAGGCCGTTGCGGCTGATCTTGGCTTCTTCTCGGCTGTGCACAACTCGATCGACGGCACCGCCTCCCGCGATGTCTTCGCCGAGTTCGCATGGGTCTGCTCCATGATTGGCGTGGATCTGTCCCGGATCTCCGAGGAAGTCATCTTCTGGGCAACCAAGGAATTCTCCTTCGTGACCCTGCACGACTCGTACTCCACGGGGTCCTCGATCATGCCGCAGAAGAAGAACCCGGACGTTGCCGAGCTCGCGCGCGGCAAGGCAGGACGCCTCATTGGCAACCTGACCGGACTGCTGGCAACGCTCAAGGGCCTGCCGCTCGCGTACAACCGCGATCTTCAGGAGGACAAGGAACCGGTGTTCGACGCCGCCGACACCCTGGAGCTGCTGCTTCCGGCTGTGTCCGGCATGATCGCGACCCTCAAGTTCAACACCGAGCGCATGGAATCCCTGGCTCCCCAGGGCTTTGCGCTGGCCACGGACATTGCAGAATGGCTCGTCCGCCAGGGCGTTCCCTTCCGTGAAGCACACGAGCTGTCCGGTGCTGCCGTCAAGCAGGCCGAAGGTCGTGGCGTGGAGCTGTGGGACCTGACGGATGAGGAATACGCAGCAATCTCGGAGCACCTCACTCCAGAGGTTCGCAGCGTTCTGAGCACTGAAGGTTCGCTCAACAGCCGCAACTCGCAGGGCGGAACTGCACCGGCCGCCGTCGAACGCCAATTGGTGGCGCTCAAGGCAGAACTGGACGCAGCGCGCAGCTACGCCAGCTGAACCACGACGGGACGGCACCCCGCAGGCAGGCTTCCAGCCTATCTGCCACGGGGTGTCGTCCCGCTGTGCGTTAACATGGCGCTATGACCGCAATCACAGCTGAGACGCTGCCCGCAGAGCTTCACAAAGCCGCTGACGTCGTCACCCGCATCCTTGCCAAACTCGACGACTCTTCGATCCCGGAACCGTCCGAGCTCCCGGACTGGACCCGCGGCCATGTTCTGGCCCACCTCGCCGGAATTGCGAATGCCATGGACAGGCAACTGGAGTTCGCCCGGCGTGGCGAAACCATCGACCTGTATGACGGTGGAGTTCAAGGCCGCACGAAAGCGATCGAACTTGCCGCCGGGCACAGCCTTCAGGAACACAAGCAGTCCGTGGAAACCGCCTTGGCGCGGGCGCTCTCAGCGTTCGACGCCTTGGGACCCGACGACTGGGCTGCGCGCATCAGTTACCGGGACGGAACAGTCCTCGACGGCGGTCTGGCGCTGTGGCGCGAACTCGTCATCCACGCTTCGGACGTGGGTTTGGGCTACGGCCCGGAAACCTGGAGCCGCCCCTTCTGCGAGCACCTGTTCACTTTCCTCGAAGCACGCGTCCCGGAGACGTACAAATTTGTCTTGCAGCCCACGGGACTGCCGCAGCGGGTCATTGGCCACGGGGGCACATCGATTGCCATTACGGGCATGCTCACGGACATTGCTGCATGGCTCGCCGGCCGCGAACCTAGCCTGGGAAGCCTGCGAGCTACCGCGGCTGCCGACGGCGTCGACTTGCCGGACCTGCTCCCATGGCCCGCTGCACTTCCCGCACCCCGCTAGGCCGATCTTCTCTCACATCCTGACGCTTTTGGGGCGATCTTCTCTCACGTCCTGACGGGTTTCAGGCGATGCGTCGTTGGGCTTTGCTGCCGCCCGCCACAAGTGCATGGTGGCGTAGGACCGCCAGGGGCTCACTTCCCGGAAGTCAGAGCTGAGGCCCGGGCCAGGCGGGAGGACTTTCAACCCGTTTCGAACTGCCGCGTCATTGCCCAGGAAAACGTCCGGCGCTCCGAGCACCCGCATGGCGACGTACCCTACAGTCCACGGCCCAACTCCTGGCAATGGCAGCAGCTTGCGCTCCAGCGCGGCAACGTCGTCGCCGTAGCCAAACTCAAGGGCCCCTGTGGCCATAGCTTCGGCCGCAGCAATGACGGACTCGATGCGACGCCGGGGTCCCCGCAGCCATAGCTCCTGGTTCCGTCGGCTTCCGTACGTGCCACCTCAATTCCGGGCACTGCACGGACGGCCAGGAAGTCGAAGATGCCTGGATCAAATGGTTCCCGGTAAGGCAGGTTAAGCGTCAGGGCAGTCGGCGCGGCAGCACCCCGGCGAACGCCGGACTTTGCGCCTGTGGCACGCAACGCCGTCGGGGTCATCGCAAAAACCTCGCCGATGGTGTCGTTGAATTGCCGCACGCTATTGAACCCCGAGGCGAAGGCGACATCGGCGAGGAGCATGTTTGTTGAGACCAACAGCGTCCTGGCCGTCTGCGCCCTGCTGGCCCGTGCCAGTGAGAGCGGGCCGGCGCCCAGCTCATGGCTAAGGATCCGGTTGAGCTGGCGCGCTGAATAACCCAGACGGTGGGCCAGACCGTCGACGCCCTCGCGGGTGATCACGCCGTCGTTGATCAAACGCATTGCACGGCCTGCAACGTCAGATCGGATGTTCCAAGCCGGTGTTCCGGGGACGGCTTCAGGGAGGCATCGCTTGCAAGCGCGATACCCGGCTTCGTGGGCAGCGGCCGAGGTCTCGTAAAACGTGACGTTCTCGGCCTTCGGCGTCCGGGCGGGGCAGGACGGCCGGCAGTAGATACCAGTCGAGCTGACGGCCGTGAAGAACTGCCCGTCGAAGCGGGTGTCGCGGGCGTCAATTGCCCTGTAGCGCTGCCAGAAGTCCATTCCCTCATCCTGTCAGGAGTCCACGTCCGCTGCTAGCGGAAATCGGACATGGCCGTTCCACGATTTTTGCTAGGGTCTGGGCATGAGCTCGTCCATGGAGAAGGGAGTCAGCGATCCCGAAAAAGTACGTAAGTTCCTTGAGGGCGACCCACGTGCCATCGCTCCACTGATCCTCGGTGCCGTGCTCACCCACCACTCCGAAGCCGGCCCGGTCGCGGTGAGGCTTACTGAAGTGGAGGCGTACATGGGCCCACGCGATTCCGAACACCCCGATCCCGGATCGCACACTTTCGGCGGTCCCACGGCCCGTAACGCACCCATGTTCGGACCGCCAGGATTCCTGTACGTCTACTTCACCTATGGCATGCACTACTGCGCCAACATTGTCTGCGGCCCCAAGGGTTCACCGTCTGCGTTGCTCTTGCGGGCCGGCGAGATTGTAGAAGGGGAGGGGCTTGCCACTGTCCGAAGGCCTGCCTCCAAAACGCACAAGGACTTGGCCAGTGGACCTGCACGCCTGGCATCGGCGCTGGCACTTACGACGGCGGACACGGGCCGTGACGCGCTCGCCTCACCGTTCAGCTTCTGGCTGCCTAAGACGCCGGCACCGGCCGTGGCCAGCGGACCGCGGGTTGGGGTGGCTGGCCCCGGTGGAAGTACGGACTATCCCTGGCGTTTCTGGATCGAAGATGATCCAACGGTGTCACGGTACAAAGCGGCGCGGCCACGCAACCGGGCGTGAACTTTGGCCGCTGGTCCGCCATATGACCTGGACCCCACGCGTTTACCAAAATCGCTGTAGAATGGACGGTCTGTCTTTTGCGATAGGGGTTACGGTTCGATGCACGACGCTGATTTGGTCCACGAGCAGGAATACGTTGCTGGGCTATACGCCCGGCTCGATGAGCTGCGCGAAGAAAAGCGCGCCCAGCTGGCCCAGGTGCGCAAGGCTGGTGCAGTGGGAACCATGCAGAACGTGTCCGAACGTGACGCGTTCGCCGCGCTGTATGAGGACCGCCTTGCCCAGCTCGACGCCGTCGACGACCGTCTGGTTTTCGGCCGCCTGGATCTGGACTCGGGTGAGGCTCAGTACATTGGCCGCATCGGGTTGTCTACGGCCGATCTGCAGCGGCTCATGGTTGACTGGCGCGCGCCCGAAGCCGGCCACTTCTACCAGGCCACCGCATTCGACCGACAAGGTGTGCGCCGCCGTCGACACCTGATCCTGCAAGGCCGCGACGTGAAGGCGATCGAGGACGATGTCCTGGATGCCGGGATGCTCGCGGACAACGATTCCCTGCAGGGCGAGGGCGCGCTCCTTGCGGCCCTGAATTCCAAGCGCACGGGCCGCATGTCCGACATCGTGGGAACCATCCAGTCGGAGCAAGACAGGATCATCCGTTCCTCGATCTCGGGGGCGCTCGTCGTACAAGGTGGTCCAGGAACGGGTAAGACCGCAGTGGCACTGCACCGCGCCGCCTACCTCCTGTACACGCACCGTGATCGCCTTAAGAGTGCCGGCGTCCTGCTGGTGGGGCCGTCGTCGTCCTTTATGCACTACATCGAGCGTGTGCTGCCGTCGCTGGGCGAGACCGGCGTCGTCATGGCCAGTCTTGGGCGGCTCATGCCCGGAATCCACGCTGTTCCCGAGGAAGATCCCGACGTCGCGGCCCTCAAAGGCAAGCTCGACATGGCCACGGTGGTGGCCAACGCTGTAGCGAACCGCCAGCGCACGCCTGCAGAAGACCGCATTCTCGAAGTGGATTCCCGCAAGCTGACGCTGACCGTCCGCCAGGTCCGCCGGGCACGGGAAAAGGCCCGGGCCACCGGCAAACCCCACAACGAAGCCCGGCTGACGTTCGTCAAGATCCTGCTCCGTGAGCTCACGGAGCAACTGACGGACCTCGTCGAGGAATCGAACATCGGCAATAACGCAGATCGCGCTTACCTCGCCGAAGACGTCCGGTCTGCCCGGGACGTCCGTATCGCATTGAACCTGTGCTGGATGCCGATGACACCGGAGAAACTGATCTCCGAGCTCTTCAGCAAGCCTGCCATCCTGGAAGCCTGCACGCCGCACCTCACACCGGAACAGCGATCCCTCCTGCAGAGGCCCGTCGATGCTCCCTGGACCGAGGCGGACGTGCCGCTCCTGGACGAAGCTGCCGAGCTGCTCGGTGAGCTGGACCCTGCCGCGGGCAGGGGACTGGCCCAGCAGGAAGCCGACCGCGCCCGCGATCTCGCCAATGCCAAGCAGACCCTGGCCAACATGGAAGCCATGGGCGTGGATGTCCTGGTGAGCGCCGAAGAACTGGCAGACCAGAACCAGGAACGCGAGAACCGGCTCACCGCAGCCGAGCGCGCCACGAGTGACCGTTCCTGGGCTTTCGGCCACATCGTGGTTGATGAGGCACAGGAGCTTTCGGCCATGCAGTGGCGGCTCCTCGTGCGTCGCTGCCCGTTGAAGTCCTTCACGATCGTGGGGGACATCGCCCAAACGAGTGCCGCGGCCGGCGCCAATTCGTGGCAAAGCGCGCTGGCGCCGTCGTTCGGTGACCGCTGGCAGCTCGAAGAGCTCACCGTCAACTACCGCACGCCGTCCCAGATCGCGGAAGCCGCTGTCAGGATGGCCAACCGCGCAGGCCTTGTGGTCTCAGCTCCGAAGGCCGTGCGCGAAGGCAAATGGTCGCCCATTGTGGACCGCGTCGAAGCGGACGGAATTGTCTCCCGGCTGGTCGAGGTCCTGCCCGAGGAAGTGGAAGCAATCGACGGCGGCCTGCTGGCTGTGATCGCCGATGGCCCACTGCTGCCGCAGGCGGCTGCGGCGCTGCGTGAAATCTACGGCCGGCGCATCGGCTCGGGAGCCGGAAGCTACGAGCAGGACATCGTGGTCATCAGCCCCAAGGAAGCGAAGGGCCTGGAATTTGATGGCGTCATCGTCCTGGAACCAGCCGCCATGCTCAATCACGAGCACGGCAAGGTGGGCGACCTCTACGTCGCTATGACCCGACCCACGCAACGGCTCAGGCTCATCGCTGCGGCACCGCTGCCTGCCGGCATTGAACGCTAGGAAAAGCAGGCTCAACAATCCTGCTAACTTAGAACTCGTGTCACACGTAAACAACATCGAGTCCCAGCACAACGATCCCGCCTTTGCCAACATCTGGCAGGAGCTCAAATGGCGCGGCCTTGTCCACGTTTCCACCGATGAAACGGAACTGGAAAAGCTGCTCGCCGGGGACCCGATCACGTATTACTGTGGCTTCGACCCCACCGCCCCGTCCCTTCACCTGGGTAACCTGGTGCAGCTCCTCCTGATGCGTCGATTGCAGCTGGCCGGCCACAAGCCGCTCGGCCTGGTTGGCGGGTCCACGGGCCTGATCGGCGATCCACGTCCGACGGCGGAACGCACCTTGAACACCAAGGACACCGTTGCGGAGTGGGTCGGCTACCTCCAGGGCCAGGTGCGCCGTTTCCTCAGTTTTGAGGGCGACAACGCGGCGCGCATGGTCAACAACCTGGACTGGACGGCGCCGCTGAGCGCCATCGATTTCCTGCGTGAAATCGGCAAGCACTTCCGCGTGGGCACCATGCTGCGCAAGGATGCTGTCGCCTCGCGGTTGAGCTCCGACGAGGGCATCAGCTACACCGAGTTCAGCTACCAGATCCTGCAGGGCATGGATTACCTCCAACTGTTCCGCGACTACGGCTGTGCACTGCAGACCGGTGGGTCGGACCAGTGGGGCAACCTCACCAGCGGCACCGAACTCATCCGCAAGGTGGAGGGCAAGAGCGTCCACGCCCTGGGTACGCCGCTCATCACCAACTCCGACGGCACCAAGTTCGGCAAGAGCGAGGGCAACGCCATTTGGCTGGACCCCGAAATGTGCAGCCCGTACGCGTTCTACCAGTTCTGGCTGAACACGGCCGATGCCGATGTTGTCGATCGGCTGAAGGTCTTCACCTTCCTTTCACGTGCGGAAATTGACGAGCTTGGCCAGTCTGTTGCTGAGCGGCCCTTTGCCCGCGAAGGCCAGAAGAAGCTTGCGAGCGAAGTCACCTCGTTGGTACACGGGATCGATGCGACCGAAAAGGTCATCGCAGCCTCCGCGGCCCTATTTGGCAACGGCGACCTCACCGTCCTGGACGAGCACACCCTGGAATCAGCGACGGCGGAACTTCCATCGGCGAAGATCAGTGCCGACGGTCTAGGCATCATTGACTTGCTCGTGGCCTCCGGTTTGTCCGACAGCAAGTCGGCAGCCCGCCGGACCGTGGGGGAAGGCGGCGCCTACGTGAACAACACGAAGGTGTCCGATCCCGACGCCGTCATCGCCCAGGACGAGCTCCTGCATGGCCGGTACCTGCTCCTTCGCCGGGGCAAGAAGAACCTGGCGACCATTGAGGTTTCAGCCTAACTTTTCTCAGTAGTCCAGTTTTGAAAGGGCCGGTAACCGTTATGGTTGCCGGCCCTTTTGCGTTTGATTTGCCGCCCGGGGTTGTTCTCTCACATCGTCGGTGTTTTTGAGCATTCTTCTCTCACGTCGGGACGTGTTTTGGGGATCGTTCCGTCACATCCCGAGGTGTTTTGGGGTTTGTTCTCTCATGTCTGTTGTTTCTTGGTGGCGGGGTTGGGAATGTTCGACGGCGGTGGTTGGGTTTGGTGTTGGGCGGCCGGGGCGTGGGTTTTGGTTGGTGTGACGGGCTTCACGGGTGGTTGTTTTGGTGGTTTTGGGGTGGTTTTGGGTTTGGGTGGCCCTGTTTGGCTTGTGTTTGCGGGGGTTTTTGGGGGTGTGGGGGTGGATTTGTGTCTGGGTTGGTGGGCGTGTAATGTCTTCTGAGTCGCCGCGAGTGAGACAGCTTGGTGCTGGGAACTGCGGGGGCCAACCCCTTTGATAACAGCCTGGAATATGGTGCGCTTTTGGGCGTGCCGGTGCCGGGTGGGGCCGAAGATCGGATCGAAAATCGCGGAAACGTTGATTTGCATGGATCGGGTTGATCGGGTAAGTTTGAAAAGTTGCTCCGGAGCGATCCTGTGGCCCTGTAAGGGTCCGGTGGTGCCGGTTAGTGTCTGTTGTTTGAGAACTCAATAGTGTGCCAAGTTTGTTGATGCCGATTGTTTTATTGATTGGTTGAAATTATGGCCAGGTTGCTGCGCACCCCCGTGTGTGGTGGTCTGGTTTTCAGCTGGTTTCGAATTTTGTGCAGCCGTGTCCGTCGTTATTTCCGGTGGGTGTGGTTGTGTCTGTTTGATTTGTTTTACTTCAACGGAGAGTTTGATCCTGGCTCAGGATGAACGCTGGCGGCGTGCTT